>NZ_JBEYYB010000002.1:0-630445 GCF_040645335.1 Streptomyces sp. NPDC046821
AACGCGTACACGATCGCGACCAGCACACCGATCGCCACCACCGCGGCCACATAACGGCCGAAGTGACGGACCGGAATCGCCTTGATGGCCTCGGGAGCCTTGGCGGCCCCCGCGCTCTCGGGGGTCTCGGGGGACGGTGGCGCGTTCATGGTGTCGCCGCCTGTCTTCTTGGTGTCAACGGACACGGGGGTTCCCTTTCAGGGGCTGTTGACGAACGTTCTGGTCCGCGGTCACTTGCCGCCGTTGAGGCCAGCCGTCTTGACGGCGCCCGCCTGGACACCCCACTTCGCGACGATCTTGTCGTACTCGCCGCTCTTGATGATCGCGTTCAGCGCCGCCTGCAGCGCGTCCCGCAGCTGGGTGTTCCCCTTGGCCACCGCGATGCCGTACGGCGCGGCCAGGACCTGGTCACCCACGATCTCGAAGTCCTTGCCGCCGCCCGACGTCTTCACCGCGTACGCGGCCACCGGGAAGTCGGAGGAGCCGGCGTTCGCACCACCCGCGCGCACGCGGGTCTGGGCCTGCTGGTCGTCGTCGAACGACTCGATGGAGAGCTTCTTGCCCGCGGGGCACTTCGTCGCCTGGGCCTTCGCCAGGTCGTGCGAGGTCGTGCCGCGCTGCACGGACACCGTCTTGCCGCACAGGTCGGCCCAGGTCTTGATGCCCTGGGTCTTCCCCTTCGGCGTGTAGACCGAGACACCCGCGTCGAAGTAGTCGACGAAGTCGACGCCCTCGCCGACCTTCTTGCCCGTGTCCGGGTCCACGCCGTTCTCACGGTCCTTCGTGTCCGTCATCGCCGACATCGCGATGTCGTACCGCTTCGACCGCAGACCCGTGACCAGCGTGTCGAAGGTGCCGTTCTGGAACTCGAACTTCACGCCCAGCTGCTTGCCCATGGCGTCCGCCAGGTCCGGGTCGATACCGACCGTGTTCCCGTTCTTGTCCTTGAACTCCACCGGCGCGTACGCGATGTCCGAACCCACCGTGATGACGCCCTTGTCCCGCAGCTCCTTGGGGAGCTTGTCCGCGAGCGGAGCGCTCTTGGTGTCGGCGCCGCCGGCGTTCCCACCCTTGGTCTGGTCACCGCAGCCGGACAGCAGCAGGGCGCCCGCTACCGCGATCGCACCGGTGACGGCCAGCCGTGAGCGGACGGCGGACGTGCGACGAGTGGTGTGTGCGGACATTTCAGATTCCTCCTGCAAGGTGAGGCGGCGACGGTGCACGCCTTGAATGAACCGGTGCTTCGCGAGCGGCGCTACGAGAGGTGTTCGCGAGGCGCCCTTGCCCGGACGACGGTGGGGACCGGCGTTCGGGGTCACCGCGGAGCCATCACAGGGCTGACCCGGCGGTGGCGGTGGTGCATGGGGGGAAAACTGGCCTGACGGACGGAGGCGTCCGTACGGGCTCGGACGGATGCCGCGACCCCTACGGACGATTCATGCCGGCGCGCTCGTCAGCACACGGCATGAGCCAGTGAGGCGCTCTCTGAGGGTGACGAGAGCGACATCAGGCTAGCCTCGGAATGGATTCATGCATAGACCCATCTTGTGAATACGTATCGTCAGCAGGAATTCACCTGGGGCGGCACTGGTCCTGACCTGGCCCGGGACCCGGAACCCCACGCGGACCAGGGACTTCGCGCCCCGCATTCATGTAATAGGCACTGAATAGGAGGGCCTGTTTCCGAAGCTCACGGGCCGACTCGCTGGCCACAAGGAGTGAAGCCCAGGGCCTCGAGGAGTGAAGCTCAAGGGGTCGCAAGGGGTTACAAGGAGTTATGAGGCGTAACGCAAAAAGGACCCCGGCCGTAAGGCCGAGATCCTTTTCTGATGGTGTCCGAGGGGGGACTTGAACCCCCACGCCCGATAAAGGGCACTAGCACCTCAAGCTAGCGCGTCTGCCATTCCGCCACCCGGACAAGGTGTCTGTCGCCCGGCCGGGGTGTTCCCCGCGGCGACATGGACAACAATACCAAGGTTTCGGAGTGCCTTTCACCTGCGTATCCGTCCGCCCGGCGGCACCTCCGGAGGGCGGGATCCGGGCCGCCCGGGGTCTCGCTGTGCGTAGCGATCCGGTCACGCGGATCGTCAGCGAACCGAAGCGTGCTCACCTCGCGGGCGGTCGGGTACGCGGAGGTGTTCGGGGCGATCACGGTCGACGTGGGGCGGCAGCGGTTCGTTCCGGTGAAAGGCTTCGGGGGCCACGGCGAGGCAGCGCTGCCAGGCGTCGTTCCAGGAGGTGCCTGCTTTGAGGGTGGTTGCCATCGGGGGTTCTCCGCTGACGGTGGGCGGTCGGGGCGGGGGAAGTGCGTGGCTGGGGCGCGGATGAAACGGGTGACGGGGAGGTGCCCGGTTGGGCGCCCTCCCCGTACCTGTGCCGGTGGCACGCTTTCGGCGTCCGCGCTAGCGCCGGCGCCGGTGGCGCGTTTCCGCGTCCCCGCTAGCGCGCCAGTCGGTCGAGCACCAGGCGGGCGGTTTCCGTCGGGGTTGAGCCGACCGCTACTCCGGCCGCTTCCAGGGCTTCCTTCTTGGCCTGTGCCGTGCCGGAGGAGCCGGAGACGATCGCGCCGGCGTGGCCCATGGTCTTGCCCTCGGGGGCGGTGAATCCGGCGATGTAGCCGACGACGGGCTTGGTGACGTGGTCGCGTACATAGGCCGCCGCGCGCTCCTCCGCGTCGCCGCCGATCTCGCCGATGAGGACGATGAGTTCGGTGTCCGGGTCGTCCTGGAACGCTTCGAGGCAGTCGATGTGTGTCGTGCCGATGACGGGGTCGCCGCCGATGCCGACGCAGGTCGAGAAGCCGATGTCGCGCAGCTCGTACATGAGCTGGTAGGTGAGGGTGCCCGACTTGGAGACGAGGCCGACGCGGCCGGGCTTGGTGATGTCGGAGGGGATGATGCCGGCGTTGGACTGTCCTGGGGTGATCAGGCCGGGGCAGTTGGGGCCGATGACGCGGGTGCCCTGGGCGCGGGCGTGGGCCTGGAAGGCGACGGCGTCGTGGACGGGGATGCCCTCGGTGATGACGACGGCGAGGGGGATGCGGGCGTCGGCGGCCTCGGTGACGGCGGCCTTGGCGAAGGCGGGCGGCACGAAGACGATGGTGACGTCGGCGCCGGTGGCCTCCATTCCCTCGGCGACCGAGCCGAAGACGGGCACAGCGCGGTCGTCGAAATCGACGCTCCGGCCGGCCTTGCGCGGGTTGACGCCGCCGACGACGTTCGTTCCGGCGGCGAGCATCCGGCGGGTGTGCTTCATGCCCTCGGCGCCGGTCATGCCCTGGACGAGGACCTTGCTCTCCTTGGTGAGGTAGATCGCCATGTCCCGGCTCCTTACTGCGCGTTGGCGAGGTCGGCGGCCCGGCGCGCGGCGCCGTCCATGGTGGTGGCCTGTTCGACGAGGGGGTGGGCGCGGCCGTCGAGGATGGACCGGCCGGCCGCGGCGTTGTTCCCGTCGAGGCGGACGACGAGCGGTTTGGTGAGCCGGACGGTCTCCAGGGCCTGGACGATTCCGTCGGCGACGGCGTCGCAGGCGGTGATGCCGCCGAAGACGTTCACGAAGACGGACTTGACGGCCGGGTCGGAGAGGATGACGGAGAGGCCGTCGGCCATGATCTGGGCGGAGGCGCCGCCGCCGATGTCGAGGAAGTTGGCGGGGCGGGCGCCGCAGCCGGCGACGACGTCGAGGGTCGACATGACGAGTCCGGCGCCGTTGCCGATGATGCCGACCTCGCCGTCGAGCTTGACGTAGTTGAGGCCCTTGGCGGCGGCGGCCGCTTCGAGGGCGTCGTCGTGGGCGGCCTCCTGGTCGCCCCAACGCGCCTGGCGGAAGCGGGCGTTGTCGTCGAGGGTGACCTTGCCGTCGAGGGCGAGGATCTGGCCGCCGGTCGTCTTCACGAGGGGATTCACCTCGACGAGTACGGCGTCCTCGCGGACCAGGACGTCCCAGAGGCGGACGAGGACGTCGACGGTCTGGGCCGGCAGCCCGGCCTCCTCGGCGATCTGCGCGGCCTTCGCCGTGGTGACGCCCTCCGCCGGGTCGACGATGACGCGGGCGACGGCCTCGGGCCGGGTGGCCGCGACCTCCTCGATCTCCATGCCGCCCTCGGCGGAGGCGATGGCGAGGAAGCGGCCGGCCGCGCGGTCGAGCACGTAGGAGACGTAGAACTCGCTCTCTATCTCCACCGGTTGGGCCAGCATCACCTTGCCGACGGTGTGGCCCTTGATGTCCATGCCGAGGATCTGGCGCGCGGTCAGTTCGGCCGCCGCCGGGTCGGCGGCGAGTTTGACGCCGCCCGCCTTGCCGCGCCCGCCGGTCTTCACCTGCGCCTTGACGACGACGCGGCCGCCGAGCCTGCGGGCGAGCTCACGGGCCTCCCTGGGTGTGCCGGTGACTTCCGCCCTCGGCACCAAGATGCCGTGTTCTTCGAACAGTTCCCTTGCCTGGTACTCGTACAGGTCCATCTTCGGCTCCTGTCGTAAAAGTGCCGCACGCCCCCTGGACACCGACCCACCCGATGCGGGATAACAAGTTCATACAGTATTCGTCGACTGTATGCAATGTACTCGACAGCGCACCACTCCCCTACGAAGGGACAGGACTTCGCCATGCCCGACGACAGCCAGGAACTCATCTCCGGTGGTCATCTGGTCGCCAAGGCGCTCAAGGCAGAGGGTGTGGAGGTCATCTACACCCTCTGCGGCGGTCACATCATCGACATCTACGACGGCTGCGTGGACGAAGGCATTGAAGTCGTCGACGTCCGCCACGAGCAGGTGGCCGCGCACGCCGCCGACGGGTACGCGCGCATCACCGGCAAGCCCGGCTGCGCCGTCGTCACCGCGGGTCCCGGCACCACCGACGCCGTCACCGGTGTCGCGAACGCCTTCCGCGCGGAGTCACCGATGCTCCTGATCGGCGGTCAGGGAGCGCACACCCAGCACAAGATGGGTTCGCTCCAGGACCTCCCGCACGTCGACATGATGACGCCGATCACGAAGTTCGCCGCGACGGTGCCGGACACCGCGCGCGCCGCCGACATGGTGTCGATGGCGTTCCGCGAGTGCTACCACGGCGCCCCCGGCCCGTCCTTCCTGGAGATCCCGCGCGACGTCCTCGACGCCAAGGTGCCGGTCGAGAAGGCCCGCGTGCCCGAGGCGGGCCGCTACCGTGCCTCGACCCGCTCGGCCGGTGACCCGGAGTCCGTCGAGAAGCTCGCCGACCTCCTCGTGCACGCGGAGAAGCCGGCGATCCTGCTCGGCGGACAGGTGTGGACGACCCGCGGCACCGAGGACGCCATCGAACTCGTCCGGACGCTCAACGTCCCGGCGTACATGAACGGCGCGGGCCGCGGCACCCTGCCGCCCGGCGACCCGCACCACTTCCAGCTCTCGCGGCGCTACGCCTTCTCCAACGCCGACCTCATCATCATCGTCGGCACGCCCTTCGACTTCCGCATGGGCTACGGCAAGCGTCTCTCCCCCGACGCGACGGTCGTCCAGATCGACCTCGACTACCGCACCGTCGGCAAGAACCGCGACATCGACCTCGGCATCGTCGGTGACGCCGGACTCGTCCTCAAGCAGGTCACCGAGGCCGCCTCCGGGCGGATCAACGGAGGGGCCGGCAGGCGCAAGGAGTGGCTCGACGAGCTGCGCGCCGTCGAGCAGGCCGCGATCGAGAAGCGCCTGCCGAACCTGCGCTCCGACGCCTCGCCGATCCACCCGTACCGGCTGGTCAGCGAGATCAACGACTTCCTCACCGAGGACTCGATCTACATCGGCGACGGCGGCGACATCGTCACCTTCTCCGGGCAGGTCGTGCAGCCCAAGTCGCCGGGTCACTGGATGGACCCGGGCCCGCTCGGCACGCTCGGCGTCGGCATCCCCTTCGTCCTCGCGGCCAAGCAGGCGCGCCCGGACAAGGAGGTCGTCGCGCTCTTCGGTGACGGCGCGTTCTCGCTGACGGGCTGGGACTTCGAGACCCTCGTGCGCTACAACCTCCCCTTCGTCGGGATCGTCGGCAACAACTCGTCGATGAACCAGATCCGTTACGGCCAGAAGGCCAAGTACGGCGACGAGCGCGAGCGCGTCGGCAACACGCTCGGCGACGTCCACTACGACAAGTTCGCCCAGATGCTGGGCGGTTACGGCGAGGAGGTCCGCGACCCGGCGGACATCGCGCCGGCGCTCCAGCGGGCCCGCGAGTCGGGCAAGCCCTCGCTGATCAACGTCTGGGTCGACCCGGACGCGTACGCCCCCGGCACCATGAACCAGACCATGTACAAGTGAGGGGCCCTGCCATGACCAAGGCTCTTGAAGGCATTCGCGTCCTCGACATGACGCACGTCCAGTCCGGCCCCTCCGCCACCCAGCTGCTCGCCTGGCTCGGCGCGGACGTGGTCAAGCTGGAGGCGCCGAGCGGCGACATCACGCGCAAGCAGCTGCGTGACCTGCCGGACGTCGACTCGCTCTACTTCACGATGCTCAACTGCAACAAGCGGAGCATCACCCTCAACACCAAGACCGAGCGCGGCAAGGAGCTCCTCACCGAGCTGATCCGCCGCTCCGACGTCATGGTGGAGAACTTCGGCCCCGGCGCCGTCGACCGCATGGGCTTCACCTGGGAGCGCATCCAGGAGATCAACCCGCGCATCGTCTACGCCTCCATCAAGGGGTTCGGCGACGGCCCGTACACCAACTTCAAGGCGTACGAGGTGGTCGCGCAGGCCATGGGCGGCTCGATGGCCACGACCGGCTTCGAGGACGGTCCGCCGCTCGCCACCGGCGCGCAGATCGGTGACTCCGGGACGGGCATCCACGCGGTCGCCGGCATCCTCGCGGCGCTGTTCCAGCGCGAGACCACCGGGCGCGGCCAGCGTGTGAACGTGGCGATGCAGCACGCCGTGCTGAACCTCTGCCGCGTCAAGCTGCGCGACCAGCAGCGCCTGACCCACGGCCCGCTGGCCGAGTACCCGAACGAGAACTTCGGGGACGAGGTGCCGCGCTCCGGCAACGCGTCGGGCGGCGGCCAGCCCGGCTGGGCCGTCAAGTGCGCGCCCGGCGGCCCGAACGACTACGTGTACGTCATCGTGCAGCCCGTCGGCTGGGCGCCGCTGAGCGAGCTGATCGGGCGGCCCGAGCTGGCGGAGGACCCGGACTGGGCCACGCCCGAGGTGCGGCTCCCCAAGCTCAACAAGATGTTCCAGCTCATCGAGGAGTGGACCTCGACCCTGCCCAAGTGGGAGGTGCTTGAGCGGCTCAACGCGCACAACATCCCGTGCGGTCCGATCCTCTCCACCAAGGAGATCATCGAGGACGAGTCGCTCGTCGCGAACGAGATGGTCGTCGAGGTCCCGCACCCGCAGCGCGGCTCGTTCACCACGGTCGGCTCCCCGCTCAAGCTCTCCGACTCCCCGGTGGAAGTGGTCAGTTCACCGCTGCTCGGCGAGCACAACGCCGAGGTGTTCGTCGGCGAACTGGGACTCGACGACGAGGAACTGCGCCTGCTCAAGTCGAACGGGGTGATCTGATTGATGGCCGAGGACCGTGAGCTCACGGTACGGGCGCTGCTCGACACCGTGCGCGCCGAGGGGCGCAGCTCGCTCACCGCACCCGAGGGCAAGGTGATCGCCGACGCGTACGGGATCTCCGTGCCGGGCGAGGAGCTGGCGACGGACGTGGAGGCGGCGGTCTCGGCGGCCGCGCGCTTCGGCGGGCCCGTCGTGATGAAGATCGTCTCGCCGGACATCCTCCACAAGACCGACGCGGGCGGCGTGATCGTCGGCGTCGAGGGGGCGGCCGACGTCCGGGCCGCGTTCTGCAAGATCGTGAACAACGCGCGGGCGTACAACGCCGAGGCCCGGATCGAGGGCATCCAGGTCCAGGAGCTGCTGCCGACGGGGCCCGACTCGCAGGAGGTCATCGTCGGGGCGGTCACCGACCCGACGTTCGGCAAGGTCGTCGCGTTCGGGCTCGGCGGCGTCCTCGTGGAGGTCCTCAAGGACGTGACGTTCCGGCTCGCGCCGGTCGGCTCGGACGAGGCCGTGTCCATGCTGGACTCGATCCGGGCGGCCGAGGTGCTGCGCGGGGTGCGCGGCGCGCAGCCGGTGGACCGGTGGGCGATCGCCGAGCAGATCCGCCGGGTGTCCCAACTGGTCACCGATTTCCCGGAGATCGCGGAGGTCGACCTCAACCCGGTGATCGCCACGCCGGAGGGTGCCGTCGCCGCGGACATCCGCGTGATCCTCGCCGACGGACCGCCGAAGCAGCGGCGTACGTACTCGCGGGACGAAATCCTGCGGTCGATGCGCCGGCTGATGGAGCCGCGCTCGGTCGCGGTGATCGGCGCGTCCAACGAGCAGGGCAAGATCGGCAACTCGGTGATGCGGAACCTCATCGACGGCGGTTTCTCCGGGGAGATCCACCCGGTGAACCCGAAGGCCGACGACATCCTGGGCCGCAAGGCGTACAAGAGCGTCACGGACGTCCCGGGCGAGGTGGACGTCGCGGTCTTCGCGATCCCCGCCAAGTTCGTGGCGTCGGCCCTCGAAGAGGTGGGCCGCAAGGGCATCCCGAACGCGGTCCTCATCCCGTCCGGCTTCGCCGAAACCGGTGAACAGGCGCTCCAGGACGAGATCGTGGCGATCGGCGAGCGGCACGGCGTGCGGCTGCTCGGCCCGAACATCTACGGCTACTACTCGACGTGGCAGGACCTGTGCGCCACGTTCTGCACGCCGTACGACGTGAAGGGCGGGGTGGCGCTGACCTCGCAGTCCGGGGGCATCGGCATGGCGATCCTCGGCTTCGCGCGCACGACGAAGACGGGTGTGTCCGCGATCGTCGGGCTCGGCAACAAGTCGGACCTGGACGAGGACGACCTGCTGACCTGGTTCGGCGAGGACCCCAACACCAAGTGCATCGCGATGCACCTGGAGGACCTCAAGGACGGGCGGGCCTTCGTGGAGGCGGCGCGGGCGACCGTGCCGAAGAAGCCGGTCGTGGTCCTCAAGGCGGGCCGTACGGCGGCCGGCGCGAAGGCCGCGGGCTCGCACACCGGCGCCCTCGCGGGTGACGACGCCGTGTACGACGACATCCTGAAGCAGGCGGGGGTGATCAGGGCCCCGGGTCTCAACGAGATGCTGGAGTACGCGCGGGCCCTGCCGGTCCTGCCCACGCCGAAGGGCGACAACGTCGTCATCATCACCGGCGCCGGCGGCTCGGGCGTGCTGCTGTCGGACGCGGTGACCGACAACGGCCTGAAGCTGATGGAGATCCCGGACGACCTCGACGCGGCGTTCCGGGCGTTCATCCCGCCGTTCGGGGCGGCCGGCAACCCGGTCGACATCACGGGCGGCGAGCCCCCGTCGACGTACGAGGCGACGATCAGGCTCGGTCTGGAGGACCCGCGGATCCATTCGCTCGTCCTCGGGTACTGGCACACCATCGTCACCCCGCCCATGGTGTTCGCGGAGCTGACGGCCAAGGTCGTCGCCGAGTTCCGGGAACGTGGCATCGAGAAGCCCGTGGTGGCGTCGCTCGCGGGTGACGTCGAGGTCGAGGAGGCGTGCCAGTACCTCTACGAGCGGGGTGTGGTCGCGTACCCGTACACGACGGAGAAGCCGGTCGCGGTGCTCGGCGCGAAGTACCGGTGGGCCCGGGCGGCGAAGCTCCTGTGACGCGGACCTACGAGGAACCGGCCGGGGGTCCGGGGGTTGCCCCCGGGCGACACACCGCCCGGTGGGCCCGTGCGGCGGGGCTGTTGGGGGGCGGTTCATGAGGTGAGGGACGTGGGGCCGGCCGGTGGTGCGCGCCGGCCGGCCCCGGGACCCGGGCGCACACGGAACACCGCTGAAAGACCGGACAGGGGGCGCTGGCCAGATCTTTCGACGCAAGGGGTGCGACCGTCATGAAATCCACCGGCCTACCGGGCTCGATCCCGTACAGAGAGGTGACGGACCACAACGGACGCCTGTACCGCATCGGTGAGACCGATCGGGACATCATGGGGCGGCCACGCTGGACCATGGTGCTCTTCCCCTGGCTGGGGATGCTCGGCATCAGCTCGTCCGAGTACGCCTTCACGTCCGCCGAGGAGACCCTGCACGAGGCCCATCTGTGGAACAGCGGGCACATCTTCTGGCTGATGGGTGTCTGGGTGTTCTTCCAGGCCGCCGTCGCCTTCCCCGCCGGGCAGCTACGGGAGAGCGGCCGGCTGCCCGCGCGCCACGCCATGTTCCTCGGCGCCTGCGGCACGCTCCTCGGCTATCTGTCGCTCGCGTACGCGCCGCACGTGATCGTCGCCTACATCGGCTTCGGCATGTTCAGCGGCATCGGCGCCGGCCTCGTCTACGCAACCTGCGTGAACATGGTCGGCAAGTGGTACCCGGAGCGCAAGGGCGGCAAGACCGGCATGGTCAACGGCGGTTTCGCCTACGGCTCGGTGCCCTTCGTGTTCCTGTTCACGTCGTACATGGACCTGAGCAACTACGAGAACGTCCTGGTCCTCGTCGGCGTGATCTGCTGCGCCGTCGTCGCGTTCGCGGGCTGGTTCTTCAAGGACCCGCCGAAGGGCTGGTGGCCCGCCCACGCGGACCCGCTCAAGCTCTCGGACGACCCGAAGGTGCGGCGCGCGCTGGCGAAGAACCCGCCGGCCGTGAAGCAGTACACCCCCAGGGAGGCGGCCCGGACGCCCGTCCTGTGGATGATGTGGTTCTGTCTGCTGTGCACGGCGGGCATCAACATCTTCGGCATCGCCTTCCAGGTGCCGTTCGGGAAGGACATGGGCTTCGCCGGAGGGGTCGTCGCCACGGCGATGTCGCTGAAGGCGATCGTGAACGGCACGGGCCGCGGCGTCATCGGCTGGATCTCCGACCGCTTCGGCCGCCGCAACACGCTCATCATCGTCTGTCTCGTCCTCGGCTCCGCCCAGTTCGGGGTGCTGGCCTCCGGATCGATGGGCAGTATGCCGTTCTTCCTGATCTGCTCGATGGTCTCCGGGTTCGGCGGCGGCGCGATCTTCCCGCTGTTCGCGGCCATGACGGCGGACTACTTCGGCGAGAACAACAACGCCTCCAACTACGGGATGGTCTACAGCTCGAAGCTGATCTCGGGCCTCGTGGGGTCCGGACTCGGCGCCGTCGTGGTCGGTGCGTGGGACTACGAGGGCGCCTTCGTCATCGCGGGGTCCATCGGGATCGCCTCCGCGTTCCTCGCACTGTTCCTCAAGGCGCCGGGCAGGCCGAAACCGCTGCGCCGCATCGTTCCCAACCCGCAACCGCTCGGTGAGGAGATGGCTTGACATGGCGACTGAGCCCATCGCCGCAGGCAGCACCACATCAGGCACCGGTACGAAGTACCAGGAGATCACCGACGAGAACGGCCGCGTCTTCCGCGTAGGCGAGACGGACCGCGACATCCTCGGCCATTCCCGTAAGTTCATGGTGTATCTGCCATGGGTCGCGATGATGGCCATCAGCGTTTCCGAGTACGCGTACGGCTCGGCGGAGGACACGTTGTCCCACGCCCACGGCTGGACGCAGTCGAACACCTTCTGGATCCTGAGCGTCTGGGTGTTCTTCCAGGCAGGTATCGCCTTCCCCGCCGGCTGGCTGCGGGAGAAGGGCATCGTGACCGCCCGTCAGGCCATGTTGGCCGGCGCGTTCCTGTGCATGGTCGGGTTCATCGCCCTGTCCCACCTCAGCAACGTGTGGCTGGCGATCCTCGGGTTCGGTGTCATCGGCGGGCTCGGGTCCGGGCTCGTCTACTCGACCTGCATCAACATGGTCGGCAAGTGGTTCCCGGAGCGGAAGGGCGCGCGGACCGGGTTCGTGAACGGCGGCTTCGCCTACGGTTCGCTGCCGTTCATCTTCATCTTCAACTACGCCTTCGACACGTCGAACTACCACCGCGTGCTCGACCTGATCGGCGCGTACGTGCTGGTCGTGGTCCTGGTCTGCGCGTTCTTCTTCCGGGACCCGCCGAAGAACTGGTGGCCGCACGACGTCGACCCGCTCGCCAAGTCCGGGTCGGCGAAGCACGCGCGGTCCCTCGCGAAGAACCCGCCGGCGGTGCGCCAGTTCACCCCGACGGAAGCCATCAGGACCGGGATGCTGCCGCTCATGTGGTTCAGCCTGGTGCTGACGGCGGGTGTGTCCATCTTCGGCATCTCGTTCCAGGTGGACTTCGCGAAGCAGGTCGGCTTCGGGCCTCTGGTGGCGGCGTCGTCGATGGGTGTCATGGCCGTCATCAACGGCGTCGGCCGTGCCGTCGTCGGCTGGATGTCGGACGTGTGGGGCCGCAAGTTCAGTCTGGTGCTCGTGATCGTCGTGCTGGGGCTCGCGCAGTTCGGTGTGATCTGGGCGGGTGACATCAAGAGCGAGTGGCTGTTCCTGGTCTTCGCGTTCCTGTCGGGCTTCGGCGGCGGCGCGTTCTACCCGATGTTCGCGGCGCTGACCCCGGACTACTTCGGCGAGAACTACAACGCCACCAACTACGGGCTCGTGTACAGCGGGAAGCTCATCAGCGGCCTGTTCGGCGGCGGGCTCGGCTCGCTGGTGGTCTCCGCGTGGGGCTACAACGGGGCGTACGCGCTGGCCGGTGGCATCTCGATGGTGGCGGCGGCGGTCGCGCTGCTGCTGCGGCAGCCGGGGCGGGACACCGTGACGGCGTAGACATCTGCACGGCATGAGAGGGGCCCGGCCAACTGGCCGGGCCCCTCTCATGTGTCCGGCGCTACTCGCGCAGCGCGGCCATGTTGTCGTAGCCGATCCTCGCGTGCTTCAGGGACTGGCCGAGGTCGGTGGAGCTGGGCGCGTTGTCCTGCTCGACCATCGGGTTGTGGTAGTTCTTCGCGCCGACGCGGCTGAAGAAGGTCCGGTAGTCGATGACGCCCTCGCCGAACGGCACCATGTCGTAGCCCATGCCGTTCGTCGTGTTGACGGTGCCGTCCTTGGCGTGGAACAGCGGGTAGCGCTTGTTGTGGGCGCGTACGAGAGCCGCCGGGTCGAAGACGTTCTCCTGCTCGGAGCCGTCGTGGGCGGTGTGGGTGTGGAACTTGTACTGGGCCACGTGCGCCCAGAAGATGTCCATCTCCAGCCAGACCGTCTTCGGATCGGTGACCTGGAGGAAGTACTCCAGCTTGCGGATGCCGGAGCTGCGGGTCGGGCGGCCCTGCGCGTCGAGGGGGCCGCCGTCGAGCAGGAAGCCGTAGGCCGCGTCGTGGTTGTGCGTGTAGAGCTTGATGCCCGCCTTGCCGGCGATGGCGCCGAGGGTGTTCCACTTGTCGGCGGCGGTGTCCCAGTCGGCGCGGTAGGCGCTGCCGGTGGGGTCGCCGCCGGTGCCCATGTGCTCCATGCCGAGGATGTTGGCGATCTCCAGGTGCTTCTTGAACGTGTCGAGGTCGCTCTGGGTGAGCGGCCACGAGCCGGGGATGAAGCCGTGGTTGCCCTGGGCGCGCAGCCCGTACTCGTCGAGCCAGGAGCGCAGCATCTTGGCGCCCTCGACGGACTCCAGGTTCGCGCCGCCGGGCGCGTTGGCGTGCTGGCCGTAGCCGGCGAACTCGACCTGCCGGTAGCCGTAGCGGGCCAGTTCCTTGAAGACCTCGCGGAAGCCGGACGGCAGGTCGGAGGCGAGCGGGTCTCTGCCGGTGGCGTCGCGCACGGTGTAGAGGATGATGCCGCGCTTGTCCGACGGGACGAGGGCGAGGCCTTCGCCCCGGTCGCTGCCGGGCGGCGCGGTCTGGGCGAGGGCCGGTGAGGCGCCGAAGACGGGGGCGGCCACGGCGGCGGTCGCGGCGGCGGTGCAGGTGCTCAGGAATCGGCGGCGGCTGACGCCCAGCGTGCGGCGCAGGGCGTCGCCGGTCGCGGATTCGTCGTTGAACGCGGTCACGGTGTCTCTCTTTCTTGCAAGGGGCCTCGTCCGAGGCCGGCCAGGTCGAGCAACAGCGATTTCACGTCGGTGGCCGCGACACGGCCGGTGACGGCGCGGGGGGTGGAGCAGAGGATGAGCGGACCGTCGGGGCTGTCGTCGCTCACGGGGAGGCGGCCGTGGCTGCCGCGGATCGGTGCGGGGTCCAGGGGGACGACCGCCATGCGGTAGCGCATACCGAGCTTCTTGCGGGCCAGGGCCCCGGCGGCCTTCACCTTGACGTAGGGGTCCTGGGGGTCCATGAACAGCTCGACGGGGTCGTAGCCGGGTTTGCGGTGGATCTCGACGAGCTGCGCGAAGTCGGGCGCGCGGTCGTCGTCGAGCCAGTAGTAGTACGTGAACCAGGCGTCGGGTTCGGCGACGGCGACGAGTTCCCCGGAGCGGGGGTGGTCGAGGTGGTGGGCCTTCTTGCCCTCGTCGCCGAGGAGTTGCTCGATCCCTGGCACGTCCTCGAGCACCGCGCGGACCGTTTCCATGTCTTCGGGACGGCTTACGTAGATGTGGGCGATCTGGTGGTCGGCGACCGCGAACGCCCGCGATGTCATCGGGTCGAGGTACTCCATGCCGTCCTGCGTGTGCACTTCGAGGAGTCCGGCGCGGCGCAGGGCGCGGTTGATGTCGACGGGCCGGTCCACGCGGGTGATGCCGTACTCGGAGAGGACGACGACGGTGCGTCCCTCGGCGTGTGCGTCGTCGAGGAGCGGGGCGAGTGCCGCGTCGAGGTCGGCGGCGGCCTGGTGGGAGCGGGGGTCGTCGGGGCCGTAGCGCTGGAGGTCGTAGTCGAGGTGGGGGACGTAGGCGAGTGCGAGGTCGGGCCGGCGAGTGGCGAGGATGTGGCGGGTCGCGTCGATGATCCACCGGCTGGAGACGAGGTCGGCGCCGGGTCCCCAGAAGTGGAACAGGGGGAACGTGCCGAGTTTTTCGGTGAGTTCGTCGTGCAGGGCGGGCGGCCGGGTGTAGCAGTCGGGTTCCTTGCGGCCGTCGGCGTAGTACACGGGCCGGGGTGTCACGGTGATGTCGGTGTCGGCGCCCATCGCGTACCACCAGCAGATGTTGGCGACGGTGTAGCCGGGGTGGCTGCGGCGGGCCGCGTCCCAGAGTTTGTCGCCGGCGACGAGCCCGTTGTGCTGACGCCACAGGAGTACGTCGCCCAGCTCGCGGAAGTACCAGCCGTTGGCGACGATGCCGTGCTCGGAGGGCATCGTGCCGGTGAGGAACGTGGACTGGGCGGCGCAGGTGACGGCGGGCAGCACGGTGCCGAGGTGGGCCTCAGAGCCGGAGCGGGCGAGGGCGGTGAGGTGGGGCATGTGGTCGAGGAGCCTCGGGGTGAGCCCAACGACGTCCAGGACGAGGAGCGGATTGGCGGCGTCAACTGGCGTGCCGGTCATGGGAGTTCCTTCAGGCCGAGGTCCGTCAGGAGGTCACGGGCGAGGGTGAGTTCGGCGGCGATGCCGTCGGCGAGCTGGGCGCGGCCGCGTGGGCGCAGCTCGGACGGGAGCGCCTGCCAGGTGTAGGTCTCGACCTCCAGGTGGCGGGTGCGCGGGTGTGCGCCGCCGACCAGGCGGGTCAGGGTGTCCTGGAGCACGGGCAGCGTGGAGGTGAGGGGCGCGGCGGGCGCGGCGTGCAGGGGTACGTGGAAGTGGGCGCGCCAGGGCGTGGTGTCGGGGAGCGCGCCGCCGGCAAGCGCTTCGCCGAGGTCGTCGGTGCCGCGCAGCCCTTCGGGGGTGAGGGCGCGGGTCTGGTGCAGGAAGCGGGGTTCGTCGAACGCGGCGAGCGCCTCGCGGACCTCGGGCCGTGCGGGGTGCTCGGCGTGCAGGGCGGCGGAGAGCTGGGACTTGACTACGGGGATACGGGCGGCGGCGAGCGCGTCGAGGGCGGTGCCGGGGTCCTCGAAGGACGTGGCGAGGTGGCAGGTGTCGACGCACACGCCGATGCGGTCGCGGGCCACGGCGGTGAGCGGGGCTATGGCGTCGCCGGTCGTCTCGACTGTGCAGCCCGGCTCGGGTTCTAGCCCTACGCGGATCGAGCGGCCGGTCAGCTCCTCCAGGGCGTCGAGCCGCCCGGCGAGCGTGGTGAGCGCGGCATGGGCGAGGTCCCAGCGGGCCGGGTCGTAGGCGGTGCGCCAGGCGAGGGGCAGCGTGGAGATGGTGCCCTCGGTGACGTCGGACGGAAGCAATGCGGCGAGCAGCCGGGCCAGGTCGGCGGTGTGCGCGAGACGTTCGGGGTCGGCCCAATCAGGCTTGTACACACGGTACTTGACCTCTTCGGCGCCGAATCCCTCGTACGGGAAGCCGTTGAGGGTGACGACTTCGAGGCCGCGGCGGTCGAGTTCCGTACGCAGTCCGCGCAGGGCGGCGGGGTCGGTGCCGAGGGCGCGGGCGGCGTCCTTGGCGAGCCACAGGCCGATGCCGAGCCGGTCGCGGCCGAGGCGCTTGCGGACGGGTTCGCAGTGGTCGCGCAGCTGGGCGAGCACGCCGTCGAGGGTCTCGGCGGGGTGGACGTTGGTGCAGTACGCGAGGTGGACGGTGGAGCCGTCGGGGTGCCGGAAGCGCATCGCTCACGCACCGCCGCGCAGGATGGAGTTGCCCTCGTGCGTGGCATCGGTGTCGGTGACGTCGAGTGCGAGGCGGCCGCTGAGGCCGTAGAACGCGACGGGGTTGCGCCACAGCACCCGGTCCACGTCGTCGTCACCGAACCCGGCCTTGAGCATCGCGTCGGCGACCTTGCGGGTCTTGAGCGGGTCGCTCCTCCCCCAGTCCGCGGCCGAGTTGACGAGTACCTGCTCCGGCCCGTACTCGGTGAGGATCGCGACCATGCGGTCCTCGTCCATCTTGGTGTCGGGGTAGACGGAGAAGCCGAGCCAGCAGCCCGCGTCCTTGGCCGTCTTCACCGTGGTCTCGTTGAGGTGGTCGATGAGAACCCGGTCGAGCGGCAGGTCGGATTCTCGTACGACGTCGAGGGTGCGGCGGAGTCCGGCGAGCTTGTCGCGGTGCGGGGTGTGTACGAGGGCGGGGAGTCCGTGGCCTGCGGCGAGCTGGAGCTGGGCGGCGAGCGCGGTGTCCTCGGCGGGGGTCATGGAGTCGTAGCCGATCTCGCCGACGGCGACGACGTTGTCCTTGACGAGGTAGCGGGGCAGCGCGTCGAGGACGGGGGTGCAGCGAGGGTCGTTCGCCTCTTTGGGGTTGAGGGCGAGCGTGCAGTGGTGGGCGATGCCGTACTGCGCTGCGCGGAACGGTTCCCAGCCGAGGAGTGCGTCGAAGTAGTCGAAGAACGAGGCGGGCGAGGTACGGGGCTGGCCGAGCCAGAACGACGGCTCGACGATCGCCCGCACGCCCGCGGCGTACATGGCCTCGTAGTCGTGGGTGGTGCGCGACGTCATGTGGATGTGCGGGTCGAAGATGCGCATCAGGACTCCTCGGCCTCGGGGGCGGGCGGCGTGGTCAGGGCCAGGACGCGGTGCAGGTCGGCGGGCACGTGGCGGCCCGCGGCGGTGCGTTCGTGGGCGAAGTCGCCGAGCATCCGGGCGAGTTCGGCGTCCCCGCGGGCGCGTGCGGCGAGCCCGGCAACGGCGTCCACGGGCACCCCGGTGAACAGGCACTTCAGGACGGCGTGCCGCCAGTGGTGCGGGGCGAGGTGCGCGGCGGCGTAGGGGCCGACGGCGGCGGCCACGAGGCGGGTGTCGTTCGTGCGGAGGGCGTCCTCGACGAGGGGCAGGGCCTCGGGGCCGGGGACGACGTGCGGCAGGGCCGCGAGGACGGCGCGGCGTTCGGCGGCGGCGCCCTGTTCGTAGAGGCGGGTGAGGGTCGCGGTGTCGGCGCGGGCGGCGTGCAGGAGGAGGATGCGTACGGCGTCTGCGTGCGGGGTGCCGCAGCGGCGGCCCGCTTCGGCGAACCTCAACTCCCAGTCTTTTGTGTGTGGTTGGACAGTCTCTGTTGTGGCCTGGTCGAGCCAGGCGCGTGCGGGTTCGTCGAGGGCGGCCTCGGTGCGGGCGCGCAGGGTCGCGATGTCTTCAGTCATGCGGTGCTCCATCGGCCAGGGACGCGGCGCGCAGGAATCGGAGCGACTTCTCGGCGAGCTGTGGTCCGGCGTGGGAGTGGCGGGGCAGTTCGACGACGGTCAGCCCCTGGTAGCCGGACGCGTCGAGGGCGGCCAGGACGGGCGGGAAGTCGATCTCGCCCTCGCCGAACGGGAGGTGTTCGTGGACGCCGCGCCGCATGTCCTCGATCTGTACGTGCTTCAGCCAGGGTGCGGCGGCGCGTACGCAGTCGGCGGGCGGGAGCGGTTCGAGGCACTGGCAGTGGCCGATGTCCAGGGTCAGGCCGAGCGCGGGCGGGCCGCCGAACTCCTGGCGGAGGTAGTGGAAGTCGGCGAGGGTGGCGAGGAGGTGGCCCGGCTCGGGCTCGATGGCGAGCGGGATGGCTGCCGCGTGGGCCGCGTCGAGGACGGGGGCGAGGGCGTCGGCGAACCGTTTCCACGCGGTGCCGTCGTCCGTACCGGGTGGGGTGACGCCGCTGAAGCAGTGCAGTGCGTGTGCGCCGAGGTCTGCGGCTACCTGCACGGACCTGATGAGGAGCCGGGTGCGGGCGGCTCGGGCGTCCGGGTCGGGGTCCAGGAGGGAGGGGCCGTGCTTTCGGCGGGGGTCGAGAACGTAGCGGGCGCCGGTCTCGACGGTCACGGTCAGGCTGTGCCGGTTCAGGGCGCGGGCCACGCGCCGGGTGCGGGCGGTGAGGTCGGGGGAAAGGGGGTCGAGGTGCATGTGGTCGAGGGTGAGGCCGACGCCGTCGTAGCCGAGGTCGGCGAGGAGGGTGAGGGCGTCGGGGAGGCGGAGGTCGGTGAGGCCGTTGGTGCCGTAGCCCCAGCGGGGGGTCATGTGACGGTCACCTTCGGTGCGATGCGCCGGCTGAGCGGCGCGAGGGCGGCGATGAGCGAGGCCGTTCTGGGGGCGCCGGCCTTGGCGGCCAGCGCCGCCTGGAGGGGGATGAGGGCTCGGATGCCGGCGCCTACGGCGCGTTGGGTGAGGGGCGGGGAGGGGTTGAGGGCTGCGTGGAAGTAGGGGCGGGCTGCTGCCTTGGCGTAGGCGCTGGCCAGGGTGGTGGTGAGGGGACCCGGCAGGCCGGGGGTGGCTGCGGACCGCCGGCCTGCCGGGAGTATGTGCCGGGCGAGTGTGATGGTTGCGGCGAGGGCGCCCAAGGGGGCGAGTGGGTTGCCGCCCTGGGTTTCGTTGCGGGACACCGTGGTTACGGCGAGGGTGTGGGCGGCGATGGTTGTTGCGGCGGGTAGGGCTGCCCTTAGGCCGTGTTTGGGGCGCCCGGCGCTGGGGGCTGTGCCCACCCGTTCCGCCGTGCGGAACGCCTGCCCACAGCTGGGTGGGAGGGGTGTCGCCTCCGGCCTGCGAAACGCCTGACCCCGGCGAGGTGGGAGGAGTGTCACCATCGCCGTGCGGAACGGCTGCCCACAGCGAGGTGGGAGGAGTGTCGCCGCCGTCGTGCGGAACGCCTGCCCGCTGCGGGGTGCGGGAAGTGTCGCGTCCGCCCCGCGGAGCGCCTGGCCACAGCCAGGTGGGAGGAGGGTCCCCTCCGACCTGCGAAACGCCTGACCCAAGCGAGGTGGGAGCAGTGTTGCGTCCGCCCCTCGGAGCGCCTGCTCGCGGCTAGGGAGGGAGGCCGCCGCGCCCAGCAGTACGTCCAGGCCCCTCGCCGTTGCCATTGCGGCCGGGCCCGCTGGGGTGTGTTTCAGGCCCAGGTCGTACGCCCATACCGTTGCCGCCAGTGTCGTGGCCACGGCTGTGGCCGGGCGGCCTGCCCTCGAAGCCAGGGCCAGGCCCCCCGCCGTGAAGGCCGCCGCTGCCGTCAAGGCCGCTGCCGGGCTGATTCGGCCTGAGGGTAGTGGGCGGTGGGGGCGGTCCACTGCGTCTTCGGCTCGGTCCGCCCAGTCGTTGAGGGTCATGCCCGCCTCGTAGAGGCAGAGGGATGAGCCGATGGCCAGGAGCGTGCCCCGGTTCGGGCGCAAGCCCATCGCTGACGCGCCCGCGAGTGCGTCGCCGGGGACCGTGAACAGGGCCGGGAGACGGAGGAGTTCGGCCCACGCCCGGAGCTTTCCCGTGTGGCCGCTCATCGCAGGCGTCCCGCGAACGCGAGCAGCGCCTCGTACTGGTCGGCCAGTGACGGGGACGCGTCGCCGTCGGGGTCCTTGAAGTAGAAGCCGAGTTCGGGGAGGGGGCCGCTGAATCCGACCTCGTGGGCGCGTAGGAGGAGGCGGGCCAGGTCCAGGACGAGGGGGGCCGCGAGTGCGGAGTCGCAGCCCTGCCAGATCGTCTGGAGGATCATGCGGGAGCCGAGGAAACCGTCGAACGCGATGTGGTCCCAGGCCGTCTTCCAGTCGCCGAGCGCGGGCACGTCGTCGATGTGGACCTCGCCCTCGGGCGCGGCCCCGAGCGCGTCGGCGAGGACGCGTTCTTTGCCGGCGTTCTTGGCCGCGGCGGCGCCGGGGTCGGCGAGGGCCGCTCCGTCGCCTCCGCCGAGGAGATTCGTGCCGGACCAGGCCCGTACGGCAAGGGCACGTTGGAGGAACATCGGCGCGAGCACGGACCGCAGGAGCGTCTGGCCGGTCTTGCCGTCGCGGCCCGCGTGGGGCAGGCCGCTGGTCGCGGCGGCCTCGGCGAGGTCGGGGTGGTGCAGGCCGGTGGAGGGGGTGAAGTTGACGTACGGGCAGCCCGCGCGCAGGGCGGCCGCCGCGTAGAGGGAGCTGGCAGGGAGCCTGCTGCCGTCGGGGGCGGGTTCCGTGGAGGCGACGTTCACGACGACGGCGCCCGCGAGCTCGCCCCGGTCGACGAAGTCACCCATGTCGTCGGCGAACGCGGCGATGAGCGCGTCGTCGGAGCGGGAGTCGCCCGGCTGGGGGCCGCCCGGCCGTATCTCCCGGTCGGCGGCGGCGAGTTCGGCCCCGACGGCGGCCGGCAGTCCGTGCGGCAGGACGCCTCCGGCGGCGAGGTGCTCGGCGCGCTTGGGCAGGGGGCAGTCGACGGTGTCGTGGCCGCCGAAGACGAGTGAGGTCAGCGCGGGCAGCCCGGCCCCGGCGAAGGGTGCGGTCTCGGTGGCCATGCCGGTCGGCGGATGCAGCCCGGCGGCGACGGCGGCGCAGCCCGCGACGGCGGTGGTGGCGACGGAACCGCGCGCCCCGACGAGCCAGACTCCGAAGCGGGGAGCGGGAGTTGAGGGTTCGGCGGACATGGGCAGCCTCCTTGTCGTACGCGAACCGGGAGCCGGAAGAAGCGTCGGCGGTGCGGGACGGCGGGCGGGGGTCCGGCGTCCCCCGCCCGCCGCCGTCTCATGGCGGGCGCTACGTCGGTCAGCCCGTCGTGAAGGTGAAGTCGTCCACCTCGTAGAGCGGCCCGCTGCCCGCGCCCTTGAAGACCAGGTAGAGCGTGGTGGTCTTGTCGGGGCTGCGGCCGATGGTGCCGGTGACGTCCTTGTACGTCTCCCAGGACCCGGTGGGTTCGACCTTGGCGGTGCCGAGGAGCTTGCCGGTGGCGGAGCCGCTGCGGATCTCCAGGGTGCCGCCGCTGCCGGCGGAGGCGACGCGCGCGCTGAACGACGTGGCGTCGCTCAGGGCGTACGGCGTGAAGGAGATCCAGTCGCCGTCGTCGATGTCGCCGACGGCCTTGCCGCCGTTCGCCGTGGTGTGGCTGACGACGCCGACACCCTTCGAGTCGCCGAAGTGCTCGGCCTGGCGGTGCTTGGGCTGGAGGACGTTCTGGTCGTGCGTGGTGAGCGCGGGCTGGCCGTTCGCGCCCTTGTCGGTGTACTCGGCGTCGAAGACCCCGAAGATGTTGGCGTTCGCGTCGTGCTCACCGTCGGCGAGCGTCTGGATGGTGCCCGAGCAGCCGTTCGCGGAGGTGACCGGGTGGCCGTGGCTGTCGTGGCCGAGGATGTGGGTGACCTTGACCTTGGAGCAGTCGATCGTGCCGTCCTCCGGGTCGGTGACCTTCACCTTGAACGGCACCTTGTCGCCGAAGGTGAACAGCTGGCCGTCGGCGGGGAGTTCAAGGGTCACCTTGGGCGCGGTGTTGCCGACGACGAGGTGCACGTCGGCGCTGCCGGTGCGGCCGGTGACGTCCTTGGCGGTGACGGTCGCGGTGTAGGTGCCGTTCTTCTTGTACGTGTGGGTGGGCGCCGCCCCGGTGCCGGTGGTGCCGTCGCCGAAGTTCCAGGAGTAGGTCAGGGCATTGTCGTCACCGTCGGCGTCGGTGCCGGTCGCGGAGAAGGTGGCCTTCAGCGGGGCCTGGCCGGAGGTCTTGTCGACCTTGCCGTCGACGACGGGTGAGTGTCCGTCGGTGGCGTTCTCTATTCGGTAGAGACCCGAGTTCGCGTCGCCGCCGAACCATGCGGTGCCGTAGTCGAGGACGTACAGGGCGCCGTCGGGGCCGAACGCCATGTCCATCACCTGGGTGCCGGTCCACGGGAACGGGTTGATCTTGGTGACGTTGCCGTCCGCGTCCTGCTCGATGCGCTTGATCCAGCGGCGGCCGAACTCACCGGCGAAGTAGTCCCCGTCGTAGGCCTCCGGGAACTTCACGGGCGACGTGCTGGCCGCGTCGTAGCGGTAGACGGGTCCGCCCATCGGGGACTCGGAGCCGCTGCCGAACTCGGGGACGTTGCCGCCGTCGTACGGGATCCAGGCAGGCTGCGCGGGCGGCAGGTCGACGAGGCCCGTGTTGTGGGGCGAGGTGTTCTTCGGCGCGGCGCAGTCGAAGGCAGCGCCGGACGTCTTGGTGGCGAAGTCGTAGTCGACGTAGGCATCGTTGTCGCCGGTGCAGTACGGCCAGCCGTAGTTGCCGGGCTTCGTCACGCGGTCGAACTCGACCTGGCCGGCGGGGCCGCGCTTCGGGTCGGCGGCGCCGGCGTCGGGGCCGTAGTCACCGACGTAGACGATGCCGGTCGGCTTGTCGACGCTCATCCGGAACGGGTTGCGGAAGCCCATCGCGTAGATCTCGGGACGGGTCTTGTCCGTGCCGGGGGCGAAGAGGTTGCCGCTGGGGACGGAGTAGGAGCCGTCGTCGGCGACCTTGATACGGAGGATCTTGCCGCGCAGGTCATTGGTGTTGCCCGCCGAACGCCGTGCGTCGTAGGCCGGGTTACGGGTGGGGCGCTGGTCGATGGGGGTGTAGCCCTCGGACGCGAACGGGTTGGAGTCGTCGCCCGTCGACAGGTAGAGGTTGCCGTCCTTGTCGAAGTCGATGTCACCGCCGACGTGGCAGCAGATGCCGCGCGAGGTGGGCACTTCGAGGATCTTCTTCTCGCTGGCGTTGTCCAGGGTGCCGTCCGCCTTGAGGACGAAGCGGGAGAGCTGGTTGTAGCCGTCGAAGGGCTTGAAGTCGGCGGCGGTGCCGTCGTTCGGGGCGTCGCCCGCCGGGGTGTTCAGGGGCGGGGCGTAATAGAGGTAGACGAAGCGGTTGGTACTGAACTCCGGGTCCACGCCCACACCTTGGAGGCCCTCTTCGTCGTGGGAGTAGACGTCGAGCTTGCCGGCGACCTTGGTGGTGCCGTTCTCGTCGGTCAGGCGCAGGACGCCGTCGCGGGAGGTGTGCAGGACC
Organism: Streptomyces sp. NPDC046821; assembly: GCF_040645335.1. NCBI lineage: Bacteria > Bacillati > Actinomycetota > Actinomycetes > Kitasatosporales > Streptomycetaceae > Streptomyces > Streptomyces sp. NPDC046821. The sequence continues at coordinate 23,515 of NZ_JBEYYB010000002.1, forward strand.
TTGCGGTCCGGGAGGACGGCGAGGGACATGGGCTCGCCGACCTCCTCGGCGCCCTTGGCCAGGGTGACCTGCTGGAAGTCCTCCGTGGCGACAGGGGCCGACGTGTCGGGGGCGGGGGCGGCGCCTGCGTTCGGGGCGCCGAGCGTGAGTGAGGCTCCGGCGAGGAGTGAGCCGGTGAGGAGTGCGAGTGCCTTGCGGAGTCTTGGGCGTTTCCTTTGCACGGGGTTCCTCCGGAAAGGGGGCGGGCGTGCGGGGGTGGGGTGCGCCGGATCACCCCGGAGGGCGGTTGCCATGTATGCGGCACTGAAGCTAGTTGGCTTTGTCTGGTTCGGATAGTCCTTGTGCGTGGGGTTGTTGGGACTTTTTCCCGAGTAGAGACAAAGGGGTGTCTGGGCAGGGTTCAGTGACTGCGGACCGTTGGGGCTGGTCGCGCAGTTCCCCGCGCCCCTTACGGGGGCGCTAGTTGCTGAAGGCTGCGTCGAAGGACGACGTCGGAGGGTCGAAGTCGAAGGACTTGAGGTGCCTCAAGGCCTCGGGAGCGCCCTGGAGGCGGTCCATGCCCGCGTCCTCCCACTCCACCGAGATCGGGCCCTCGTAGTCGATCGAGCTGAGCATTCGGAAGACGTCCTCCCAGGGGACGTCGCCGTGGCCCGCCGAGACGAAGTCCCAGCCTCGGCGCGGGTCGCCCCAGGGCAGGTGGGAGCCGAGGCGGCCGTTGCGGCCGTCCAGGCGGCGCCGGGCCTCCTTGCAGTCGACGTGGTAGATCCGGTCGCGGAAGTCCCACAGGAAGCCGACCGGGTCGAGGTCCTGCCACACGAAGTGGCTGGGGTCGAAGTTCAGGCCGAACGCGGTCCGCCGGCCGACGGCTTCGAGGGCGCGGTGCGTGGTCCAGTAGTCGTACGCGATCTCCGACGGATGGACCTCGTGCGCGAACAGGACGCCCTGCGCGTCGAAGACGTCGAGGATCGGGTTCCAGCGCTCGGCGAAGTCCTCGTAGCCGCGCTCGATCATCGACTCGGGCGCGGGCGGGAACATGGCGACGAGGTGCCAGATGGACGAGCCGGTGAACCCGATGACCGTGTCGACGCCGAAGGCCGCCGCGGCGCGCGCGGTGTCCGCCATCTCGGCCGCGGCCCTCCGCCGTACGCCCTCGGGCTCGCCGTCGCCCCAGATGCGGGCGGGCAGGATCGCCTGGTGGCGTTCGTCGATGATCGCGTCGCACACAGCCTGGCCCACGAGGTGGTTGGAGATCGCCCAGCACTTGAGGCCGTACTTGTCGAGCAGGGCCCGGCGCGAGTCGACGTAACCCGGGTCCGCGAGGGCCTTGTCGACCTCGAAGTGGTCGCCCCAGCAGGCGAGTTCGAGGCCGTCGTAGCCGAAGTCGCGGGCGAGCCGGCAGGCCTCTTCGAGGGGCAGGTCGGCCCACTGTCCGGTGAACAGGGTGAACTGGCGTGGCATGAGCCGTGCCTCCTCAGACGGGTATGGCGGTGTAGACGGAGTTCTTGAGGGCGCTCTCCTCGACAGCGGCCAGCACGCGCTGCACGCGCAGGCCCTCGGCGAAGGACGGCTGGGGCTGCTCGCCCTCGGCGATGGCGTGGACCAGGTCGCGGGCCTGGTGCGTGAAGGTGTGCTCGTAGCCGAGACCGTGGCCCGGCGGCCACCAGCCCTCCAGGTAGGGGTGGTCCGGCTCGGTGACGAGGATGCGGCGGAAACCGGCGCCGGCCCCGGGTTCCGTGTGATCGTGGAAGGAGAGCTCGTTGAGGCGTTCCAGGTCGAAGGCCAACGAGCCTTTCTCACCGTTGAGTTCGATCCGCAGCGCGTTCTTGCGGCCGGCGGCGAAACGGGTCGCCTCGAAGGAGCCGAGCGCGCCGGAGGTGAAGCGGGCGGTGAACAGGGCGGCGTCGTCCACCGTGACCGGGCCGCGCGCGACGCCCCCGCCGCCCGCCGCGAGCCCCGACGTGGCGCCCGCGAGGACCGGCCGCTCCCGGACGAAGGTCTCGGTGAGCGCGGACACCCCCGCGATCCGCTCCCCCGTCAGGAACTGCGCGAGGTCGACGGCGTGCGCGCCCAGATCGCCCAGCGCGCCCGAGCCCGCGTCCTCCTTCTTGAGCCGCCAGGTGAGCGGGAAGTCGGGGTCGACGAGCCAGTCCTGGAGGTAGGAGACGCGGACGTGGCGCAGGGCGCCGATGCGGCCCTCGGCGACCAGGCGGCGGGCGAGTGCGGTGGCGGGGACGCGGCGGTAGTTGAAGCCGGTCATCGCCAACTGACCTCTGTCAAAGGCACGTTGCGCCGCTTCGGCCATCGCCTCGGCCTCGGCGACCGTGTTGGCGAGCGGTTTCTCGCACAGCACGTGCTTGCCCGCCTCCAGGGCGGCGACGGCGATCTCCGCGTGGCTGGAGCCCGGGGTGCAGATGTCTACGACGTCCACGTCGTCGCGGGCGATCAGCGCGCGCCAGTCCGTCTCGGCCGCGGCCCAGCCGAGCCGGTCGGCGGCGGCGCGCACGGCCCCCGCGTCACGGCCGCAGACCGCCGCGAGGCGCGGCCGCAGCGGCAGGTCGAAGGCCCGGCCCACGGTGCGCCAGCCCTGGGAGTGGGCGGCGCCCATGAAGGCGTATCCGACCATGCCGATGCCCAGGGTGCGCCGTGCGGCCTCGGGCTCCACCGTCGTGCCCATGCAGTAGTCCTCTCGTCGACGCCGGTCCCGCGAGCTGCGCTGTGGGGGCGGCACCCATCACTTGAAGCCGGTCGGCATGTACTGGCCGACGTTGTCCTTGTCGACGACCGCCGAGAACAGCGTCACGTGCGCCGGGATCTCGAACTCGGCCATGCCGCTGACGCCCTTGCCCTGGCCGAGGGCGCGCGCGAGGTCGATCGCGGACGCGGCCATGGTCGGCGGGTAGAGGACGGTCGCCTTGAGGACGCTGTTGTCGGCCTCGATGGCCTGGAACGCGGAGAGCGCCCCGGCACCGCCGACCATCAGGAAGTCGTCGCGCCCGGCCTGCTTGATGGCGCGCAGGGCGCCCACTCCCTGGTCGTCGTCGTGGTTCCACAGCGCGTCGAAGTTCTTCTGCGCCTGGAGGAGCTGGGACATCTTCTGCTGGCCCGACTCGACGGTGAACTCGGCGGCCTGGCGGGCGACCTTCGTGATGTTCGGGTAGTTCTTCAGGGCGTCGTCGAAGCCCTGGGAGCGCTGCTTGGTGAGCTCCAGGTTGTCGAGCCCGGCGAGCTCGACGACCCTGGCGTTCTTCTTGCCCTTCAGCTTCTCGCCGATGTAGTTGCCGGCGCTCAGGCCCATGCCGTAGTTGTCGCCGCCGATCCAACAGCGGTACGCCTGCGGGGTGTTGAAGATCCGGTCGAGGTTCACGACGGGGATCCCGGCGCGCATCGCCTTCAGGCCGACCCGGGTGAGGGCCTTGCCGTCGGCCGGCAGGATCACCAGGACGTCGACCTTCTTGTTGATGAGGGTCTCGACCTGCCCGATCTGCGCGGCCGTGTCGTTCGAGCCCTCCGTCGCCTCCAGGGTGACGTCGGCGTACTTCTTCGCGCGTTCCTTGGCGTTGTCGTTGATCGCGTTCAGCCAGCCGTGGTCGGCCTGCGGTCCGGCGAAGCCGATGGTGACGCGCTTGCCGGGCTTGTTGTCGGCAGCGGGCTTGTTGTCGGCGGCGGGCTTGGTGTGGCTGGGCTCGTTGCTCGTGCAGGCGGTGAGCAGCCCGCCCGTGGTGACGGCGGCTGCCGCCCCGAAGAGGAGTCCTCTGCGGCTGCTTGTCTCTGGCATGTCGGCCGGCCTTTCCCTAGTCAGGAGGGGGTGGAGGAGGTACGTCGCTGGACCAGGACGGCGGCGACGATGATCGCCCCCTTGGCGATCTGCTGGACGTCGCTCTGCAGGTTGTTGAGCGCGAAGATGTTGGTGATCGTGGTGAAGATCAGTACGCCGAGGACTGAGCCGGTGATGGTGCCGCGGCCGCCGGTCAGGAGGGTGCCGCCGATGATCGCGGCGGCGATGGCGTCGAGTTCGTAGAGGTTGCCGTTGGTGTTCTGGCCGGAGCCGGACAGGACGATCAGCAGGAACGCGGCGATGCCGCAGCACAGGCCGGAGAGGAGGTAGAGGTACAGGCGCTGGCGCCGTACGTCGATGCCGGCGAGGCGCGCGGCCTCGGCGTTTCCGCCGACCGCGACGGAGCGGCGGCCGAAGGTGGTGCGGTTCAGGACGAGCCAGCCGATGACGGTGACGGCGGCGAAGACGATGACCAGGGGTGGGATGCCGAGGATGTAGGAGTCGCGCTCGCCGAGTTTCAGGACTCCGTCCACGGTGACCATCTGGGTCTTGCCGTCGGTGATCTGGAGAGCTAGGCCACGGCCTGAGGCGAGCAGCGCCAAGGTGGCGATGAACGGGACTATGCCTCCGTAGGCGACTAGCACTCCGTTTACGAGGCCGCACGCTACGCCTACGGCGACTGCTGTGAAGAGGATGCCGGTGAAGCCGTATTCCTGGGTGGCTACTGTGGTGGCCCAGACGCTGGCGAGGGCGACTATTGCTCCTACGGAGAGGTCGATTCCGCCGGAGATTATGACGAAGGTCATGCCTACGGTGACGATGCCTATTACTGAGGCTTGGGTGAGGATTAGTTGGACGTTGTCTGTGTCCAGGAAGGCGGTTGGTTGGGTTAGGCCGCCTATGAGGATTAGGGCGGCGAGTACGCCCACTAGGGACAGGGTGCGGAGGTCTATGTGGGGGGCCCATTTTTGGCCTTCGGCGCAGTTGCCTGCGGCGGGCGGGGCGGATCGTGCGGGCGGTGCGGGGTGGGCCATGGCTCCGGGCTCCCGTCGTGTGCGGGTTGTTTGTGGCGGGGGTTTTGCGCAGTTCCCCGCGCCCCTGGATTCGGGGCTATGTCGTTTGTCGTGTGCGCGTTCGTTGTGGCTGAGGTTTTTTTGCGCAGTTCCCCGCGCCCCTAAAAACGCGCAGTTCCCCGCGCCCCTTTCAGGGGCACTCGTCACTCAGCCGCGAGAACCAAGTTCAGGACCGCATGTTCGTCCAAAGCCGTTGCCCTCGACTCGTGGATTACCTGGCCCTCCCTCAGGACCAGGACTCGGTCTGACAGGCCCAGGACTTCGGGGACTTCGCTGGAGACCAGGAGGACTGCCAGGCCCGCGTCGGCCAGGCGGCGGATCACTGCGTAGAGTTCCGCCCTTGCGCCTACGTCGACGCCCCGTGTCGGTTCGTCCAGGAGTAGGACTCGGCAGCCTCGGAGGAGCCAGCGGGCCAGGACCGCCTTTTGCTGGTTGCCGCCGGAGAGAGTGCGGACCGGGGCCGACGGGTTGTCCGGGCGGAGGGACAGTTCTCGGGTTGCCGCCAGTGCCGCGGCGCGCTCCTTGCCCCGGTCCAGCCAACCCCCGTACGAGAAGCGGGACATGGAGGAGACCGAGACGTTGCGGGTGACGGATTCCAGCATCAGGAGTGCCTGGGACTTGCGTTCCTCGGGGGCGAGGCCGAGGCCGGCGCGGACGGCGGAGCGTACGCTGCCTGGTCTCAATTCGCTTCCGCCTACGGTTACTTGGCCGGTGCTTGGCTTGCGGGCTCCGTAGATCGTCTCCAGGATTTCGGAGCGGCCCGAGCCGACCAGTCCGGCGAGGCCTACGATCTCGCCGGGGCGCAGTTCGAGGTCGAGTGGGGCGAACTCCCCTTCCCGGGACAGGCCCTTGACCGTGAGGACCGGCTCGGGGAGTACGGGGTCCACCGGGCGGTCGGGGAACACGTACTCCACGTTCCGGCCCGTCATCAGGGCGACGACGTCGCGCGTCGGGGTGTCCTTGGCGGGCAGTCCCCCCGCGACTGCCCGCCCGTCCTTGAGGACGGTGACCCGGTCACCGATCCTGCGTATCTCTTCGAGCCGGTGCGAGATGTAGACGACGGCGACGCCGTCCGCCGTGAGGGCGGCGACGATGCGGAAGAGGTTGTCGACCTCGTCGGGGTCGAGCGCGGCGGACGGTTCGTCCATGACGATGAGGCGCACGTCGTGCGATAGGGCGCGGGCCATGGACACGATCTGCTGCTGCGCGGCCGAGAGGTCGCCGACGAGGCGCCCCGGGTCGATCTCGCCGTGCCCGAGCCGTTTGAGGAGCGCGGCGGTCGCGCTGCGCGCGTCGCGTCCCCGTACGACGAAACCGGCGGTCGTCGGCTCGTGTCCGAGGAAGACGTTCTCGGCCACCGACAGGCCTTCCACCAGGTCGAGTTCCTGGTAGATGGTGGCGATGCCTAGGCGCATCGCGGCGATGGGCGACTTGAGGGCCGTGTGTTCGCCGCTCCAGGTGATCGTGCCGTCGTCGGGCTGGTGGACGCCGGCGAGGACCTTGATGAGGGTCGATTTTCCGGCGCCGTTCTGGCCGAGGAGACAGTGCACTTCGCCGGCCTGGACTTCGAGGTCCACGCCGTCGAGGGCGCGGACGCCGGGGAACGACTTGGTGATGCCGGACATGGTGAGCAGGGGTGGTTCCGGTGCCATGGTGGTTCCCCTCGGCGGTCGGGGCCGGTTTCAGGGCAGGGCGGAGCAGGGCGCCGTACTGGTGTTCTAGTTGGCGGATGTGCTGGTGAACGCGGTCGCCCCCGAAGGGCGACTCAGGGTGTTACGCCGGTGAGAACAGGTGGTCGCTGATGAGGCGGCCCGCGCCGATCACTCCGGCGGTGGGGCCGAGTTCGCCCAGGACGATGGGGAGGTTACCGGTCGCGAGAGGGAGCGACTGGCGGTAGACCTGGGTGCGCAGGGCGGCGAGCAGGGTGTGGCCGAGGCCGGTGACGCCGCCTCCGATCACCACGAGGCCCGGGTTGAAGAAGCTGACGAGTGAGGCGATGACCTGGCCGGTGCGGTTGCCGCCCTCGCGGATGAGGTCGAGGGCGGTGGCGTCACCGGCCGCGGCGGCGACGGCCACGTCGGCGGCGGTGAGTTTCCCGGCCGAGTCGAGGATGACGGCGAGTTCACCGGAGCGGCCGTCGCGGGCGGCCTCCTCGGCGTCGCGGGCGAGTGCCGCGCCGCTGAAATAGGCCTCCAGACAGCCCCGGTTGCCGCAGGCGCACGGGCGTCCGTCGGGTTCGACCTGGATGTGGCCGATGTCGCCGGCGCTGCCCGTCGTGCCGCGGTAGACCTGTCCGCCGACGACGATGCCGCAGCCTATGCCCGTGCCGATCTTGACGCAGAGGAAGTCGCGCGCGGAGCGGGCGACGCCCGCGTGCTGCTCCCCCATCGCCATGAGGTTCACGTCGTTGTCGACCATGACCGGGCAGCCGAGTTCCTGGCTGAGGGCCTCGCGGACGGGGAAGCCGTCCCAGCCCGGCATGATCGGCGGCGCGACCGGCACGCCCTCGGGGAAGCGGACGGGCCCCGGGACACCGATCCCGGCGCCGTCGAACCCCTCGGCGAGCCCGGAGGCCTTCAACTTGCCCGCCATCGCGAGGACTTGCTCGAAGACGGCGACCGGTCCCTCGCGGACGTCCAGGGGCTGGTTGATGTGCCCGAGGACCTCCAGCTCGGCGTTGGTGACGGCGACGTCGACCGACGTCGCGCCGATGTCGACACCGAGGAAACGGAGTCCGGGGGCGAGCCGGATGTTGTGGGAGCGGCGCCCGCCGCGCGAGGCGGCGAGTCCGTCGGCCACGACGAGGCCCGTCTCCAGGAGCCGGTCCACCTCGACGGCCAGTTTCGACCGTGAAAGGTCGATCTGATCGCCCAGCTGGGCCCGGGAGTTGGGCCCGCCGTCACGCAGCAGACGCAACAGGCGTGCCTGATGCGCGTTCGCGGGCCGTGCCGTCATGCGTCTCACGTACCCCTCCCGCCTCTTCGGGCCGCGGTGGGCCTGCTTTCGACGGTGAACGTAGCAGCGGCTGCCGGGGCTGGGAAGAAGTTGCGCAGGAATTACGGGCGACTTTCTCCAGTCACAGGACAAAGGCGGATCGCGGGCCGCCGGACGATCACTGTTCCCGTACCGCCGGGTGCTCACTACGCTGCGGGGATGGAGCACGAGGAGCTGCGGATGTCCGGGCTCGGGTCCGGCCCGGAGGCGATGATGCGGATCGTCTCGTACTTCGACGGACTCGGGGAAACGGCCGCCGACCCGGACACGGTCGTCCGGCACGCGGCCGCGCTCGCGGAGTGCGGGGCCGGCGCCAGGCTGGCCTCCGGCACGGTCGTCCGTTACGGCCCGCTGGGCGACCCGCTCGAAGGCGAGGCTCCGGGCCCCGGCCCCGACGTGTGGCTCGAACGCACCGGGCCCGCGCACCCCCTGGACCAGGTACTTCTCGACCGGTTGCAGCACACCCTCCGGATGCTGGGCGTGCGCCCGCCCGCGCGCTCCGACCTGCACCTCGGCGACCCCGCCCTCGTCGAGGTCCTGCTCTCCGACGACGAACACCGCACCGACCGCGTCCGAGCCGTCGAGCTCGCGGGCCTCGACCCGGGCAAGGACGTACGGGTCCTCGCCCTGTACGCGGACCGGGTCGGCCCCGCCCTTGAACTCATCGAGTGGATCTGCCCGGGGCGCCTGGTCCGCTCGGCGCCGATCGGCGGGCTCACCGCGGTCCTGACGCAGACGCCCGTCGAAGACCGCTGGCTCTGCGACGCGCTGCACACGGCGATGGCCGACGCGGTCCCGGCGCCGCCGCGCCCCGGCAGCGGACGCGGGCCCTGGGTCGGCATCGGCGAGCGGGTCAGCGTGTACGCGGCGCCGACCTCCTGGGCGCAGGCCCGGCGGGCGCTGCGGTTCGCGTCGTCGACGGTGTACGGGCGGCGCGCGGTGGCGTTCGGCGGCCTCGGCCCGCTCGACCTGCTTGCCGACGTGCCGCTGGGCCGGCTGCTCGGGGCGCGCGGCATCTCCCGTATCAACGCGCTGGCCGCGACGGCGGCGGGTGCGCAGGACGTGGACACGCTTGAGGCGTTCTGTGTCTACGGGTCCCTGCGGCGGACCGCCACCGAACTGCACGTCCACCACAGCACGGTGGCGAGCCGGCTCGCGCGCGTGGAGGCGGAGACGGACTGGGACCTGGGGGACTCGATCGACCGGTTCGTCGCGACGCTGGCGCTGATGCTGCGCAGGATGGCGCTGTCCTCGGCGGAGCTGGCGGCGGCCGAGGGGGCGGACGGCCGCACGGGGCGCACCTCAGGGTGAACTCCGGGGGCGCTCCCGGGCACCCGACGCGAGTCGGCCGTCGTCCGCGCATCGTCCGACGGCCGTCTGGTGCGGTGGGCCGGTGCGCTCTCCACAATCGAGGCACGCCGCAGGGATCACCGCGCGGCGCGCCTCGCACCTACTCCAGAACAGGAACCGCTCTATGGCCGTCATCGACCCGCAGCGCACGTGGGCACCCATCGAGGAGCGCCTGTCCGTCACGAAGGACGAGCGGCACCGGGTGGTGCTCAACGCGGTCCTCGAGCACATGAAGGCCGAGGCCGTGCCGGACCTCGACCGGCTGATGGCGACGCTGGCTCCGGCCCCGGACTACCACTTCTGGTTCGACGGCCACGACCACGGCCCGAAGACGACGGACGGCGTGCGCACGTACTACGCGGACTTCGTCGCGACGCGGAGCAACGTCCTCGAGTACGAGATCGACCGCCTGGTGCTCGACGACCACTGCCTGGTCACGGAGGGCTACCTGAAGCAGATCTACCCGGGTTCCTACGCGGCCCAGCTCGGCATCCCGGTCGACGACGAGTCCGCCGACTACCTGGTCGTGCGCCGTCAGCTGCTGCTGTGGCCGGTCGACGAGAACGGCCTGATCGTGGGCGAGGACTCGTACAGCTCAGGCCCGGCGAGCGTCACGAAGCTGTCGTTCGACGAGCTGCCGCAGCAGTACATCGACCTCGTGCACAGCTCCCGCGAGGCGTCCGCCTAGGAGCCTGCGAGAACGCGAACCAGGGCCCGTCGTCGGACGACGGGCCCTGGTTGCTGTGCGTGACGCCGGTCAGTCGCGGTCGCGGTGGTGGTACGTCTCGCGGGTGTGCTCGGTGTGGGCCCGCATCACGGCGGTGGCGCGTGCCTCGTCGCGTGCGGAGATCGCCGCGATGAGGTCGCGGTGCTCGATCCAGGACTGCATTCCGCGCAGGCGCGCGACCGGCTGGTAGTACCAGCGGACGCGGCGGTCGACCTGGCCGGCGAGTTCGGCGAGGACGACGTTGCCCGCGAGCGCCATCACCTTGGCGTGGAACGCGGCGTTGGCCGCGACGACGGCCTCCACGTCCCCGTCGGTGACCGCCTGCTCGCCCTTGGCACAGAGCGCTTCCAGGGCGGTGATGCCGGTCTTGCCCGTGTTGGCGGCGGCGAGCCGGGCGGCCTCCGCCTCCAGGAGCGTGCGGACGGTGAGGAGCTGGTCCGCCTCCTCCTCCGTCGGCTCGTGCACGAAGGCTCCCTGCGCGGGACGCAGGTCGACCCAGCCCTCCGTGTTCAGCCGCTGAAGTGCCTCGCGCACGGGCTGGCGGGACACCCCGAGGTGCCCGGCGAGTTCGCTCTCGACCAGGTGCTGGCCGGGCTGGAGGGCACGCGTCGTGATGAGTTCGAGCAGGGCCTCGTAGACACGTTCGCGCAGTGGGCCGGGGCGTTCGAGCTTGGGTACCGCCCCCTGCGGCAGTCCTGTGGACAACATCGCGGTCCCCCTCCTGGGCAACGGAGAAGCCATTATGAATTGGTTTTCGTCTACAGTCTACCGAGCACAATGGCCAGAGTGAGAGCGCGTCGGACGCGTCACATCCGTCTGCGCGACGAGGTCGGACCAGCTCACGGGCACTTGACGACCTGGCCCGCGTAGGACAGGTTGCCGCCGAAGCCGAAGAGCAGGACGGGCTGGCCGCTGCGGATCTCGCCGCGCTCGACGAGCTTGGAGAAGGCGAGCGGGATGCTCGCGGCCGACGTGTTGCCCGAGTCGACGACGTCCCGCGCGACGACCGCGTTCACCGCGCCGATCTTCCCGGCGAGGGGTTCGATGATCCGGAGGTTCGCCTGGTGCAGGACGACACCCGCCAGATCCTCGGGCGTGTACCCGGCCCGCTCGCAGGCGGCGCGGGCCAGCGGCGGGAGCTGCTGCGTCGCCCAGCGGTAGACGCTCTGGCCCTCCTGCGCGAAGCGCGCCGGCTCACCCTCGATGCGCACGGCGTGCCCCATCTCCGGCACCGAGCCCCACAGGACCGGTCCGATGCCGGGCTCCTCGTCGGGTGCGCAGGCCTCGATCACGACGGCGCCCGCGCCGTCGCCGACGAGGACGCAGGTGGTGCGGTCGCTCCAGTCGGTGACGGCGGACATCTTGTCGGCGCCGATCACCAGGGCTCGCCCGCTGGCGCCCGCGCGGACGGCGTGGTCGGCGGTGGCGAGCGCGTGCGTGAAGCCCGCGCACACGACGTTGATGTCGAGCGCCGCGGGCGAGGGCACACCGAGGCGGCGCGACACACGGGCGGCCATGTTGGGCGAGCGGTCGACGGCGGTCGAGGTGGCGACGACGACGAGGTCGATGTCTCCCGCGGTCAGTCCGGCGGCGGCGAGGGCCTTGGCTCCGGCGTGCGCGGCCAGCTCGTCGACCGGCTCGTCGGGCCCGGCGACATGACGCGTGCGGATGCCCACGCGGCTGCGGATCCACTCGTCGTCGGTGTCCACCATGGCCTCCAGGTCCTCGTTGGTGAGGATCTTGGCGGGCTGATAGTGGCCAACAGCGGCGATGCGCGAACCTGTCATGGGTGGTACCCCTCGGTGTTCGAGATGCGGATCCACCAGTCTGGTCAGCGACTCACGGGTACGAGGGCACGTAAAGCGACAGGATTGGGGCGCGCCTGTTGGAGGTGCCCCACATCACCCCCGCCCTCCCGGGGCTGTCGCCGACGCCCGGGCGGAAGTCCGCGGACGGCGACCCGCCGGTAGGCGCTGCGCCACCTCTTGTCGGCCCAACTTCCATACTGTAGACAATATTCCATCGACAGTCCGACGGTCCTCCGCACTCTCCTCCGTGAGAGCAGGAGCCCTCGACCGAACGGAGCTCGGAATCGTGAAAGTCGCAGTCCTCGGTGCCGGTGCGATCGGCGCCTACGTCGGAGCCGCGCTCAACCGCGCCGGTGCCGACGTGCATCTCATAGCCCGTGGACCGCACCTCGCGGCCATGAGGCAGCAGGGCGTCCAAGTGCTCAGCCCCCGCGGTGACTTCACCGCACGCGTCCACGCGACCGACGACCCCACGGAGGTCGGCCCGGTCGACTACGTCTTCCTCGGCCTGAAGGCCAACTCGTACGCGGCGTGCGGGCCGCTCATCGAGCCCCTTCTGCACGGGAAGACGGCCGTGATCGCGGCCCAGAACGGCATCCCCTGGTGGTACTTCCACCGGCACGGCGGCCCGCACGACGGGCAGCGCATCGAGAGTGTGGACCCCGGCGGCGCGGTCAGTGCGGTGCTCGCGCCCGAGCGGGCCATCGGCTGCGTCGTCTACGCGGCGACGGAGCTCGAGGGCCCGGGGATCGTCCGCCATCTCGAAGGGACCAGGTTCTCCATCGGGGAGCCCGACCGTTCGGTGTCCGACCGGTGCCTCGCGTTCAGCGAGGCGATGGTGGCCGGCGGACTCAAGTGCCCGGTGGAGCCCGACCTGCGCAGCGACATCTGGATCAAGCTGCTCGGCAACATCTCGTTCAACCCGATCAGCGCGCTCTCCCGCGCGACGATGCGGCAGATGTGCACGCACGGCGGCACCCGCCGCGTCATCGAGATCATGATGACCGAGACGCTCGCTGTCGCCGAGGCCCTGGGCTGCAAGCCGGACATCTCCGTGGAGAAGCGCCTCGCCGGCGCCGAACGCGTCGGCGACCACCGCACCTCCACACTCCAGGACCTGGAGCGCGGCAAGCCGCTCGAACTCGACGTGCTGCTCGCGGCCGTCGTCGAACTGGCGGAGATCACCGGCGTACCGGTGCCGACGCTGCGCACCGTGCACGCCATCTCGGATCTGCTCGCCGACCGGATGAGGAGCGCTGCATGAAAAAACGGGACCGCACCCCGAAGACGTACACCCGCCTCACGCATCCCCTGGTCCGGGACTCCCGGGACGAGCCGTTCCGGCAGGCCACCTGGGACGAGGCGCTCGCGCGGGCGGCGGACGGGTTCCGCCGCACCCGCGAGGCGCACGGCCCGGACGCGTTCGCGATGCTGTCCTGCGCCCGCGCCACGAACGAGATGAACTACGTGGCGCAGAAGTTCACGCGCGTCGTGATGGGCACGAACAACGTCGACTCGTGCAACCGGACCTGTCACGCCCCGAGCGTCGCCGGACTCTCGGCCGCGTTCGGCTCGGGCGGCGGCACCTCGTCGTTCGGGGAGGTCGAGCACACCGACCTCATCCTGATGTGGGGGTCCAACGCCCGCTTCGCCCACCCGATCTTCTTCCAGCACGTCCTGAAGGGGATCAGGAACGGGGCGCGCATGTACGCGGTCGACCCGCGCCGCACGTCCACCGCCGAGTGGGCGGAGAGCTGGCTCGGCCTGAACGTCGGCACGGACATCCCGCTCGCCCACGCCGTGGGCCGCGAGATCATCCACGCGGGCCTGCACAACAAGGCGTTCATCGAACGGGCCACGTCCGGCTTCGACGAGTACGCCGCCCTTGTCGAGCCCTGGACCCTCTCGCTCGCCGAGAAGGTCACGGGCGTCCCCGCCGCCGCGATCCGCGACCTGGCGCACGCCTACGCCACCGCCGAGCGCGCCCAGCTGTGCTGGACCCTCGGCATCACGGAACACCACAACGGCACGGACAACGTACGGGCGTTGATCAACCTGTCCCTGCTCACCGGGCACGTCGGCCGCTACGGATCCGGCGTGCAGCCCCTGCGCGGGCAGAACAACGTGCAGGGCGGCGGCGACATGGGCGCCATCCCCAACCGGCTGCCCGGTTTCCAGGACATCCTCGACGGCGCGCTCCGCCTGAAGTTCGAGCGGGCCTGGGGCGCCGAGATCCAGCCGCGCTACGGGATGACGCTCACCGACATGTTCGAGGCGATGGAGCACGGCGACCTGCACGCCGTGTACTGCATCGGCGAGAACCCCGCCCAGTCCGAGGCCGACAGCGAGCAGGCGATACGCCGTCTCGCGGCCCTCGACCACCTCGTCGTCCAGGACATCTTCCTGACGAAGACGGCCGAGATGGCGGACGTCGTGCTGCCCGCGACCGCCGCGTGGGCGGAGACGGAGGGCACGACGACCAACAGCGAACGGCGGGTGCAGCGCGTACGTGCCGCGCTCACCCCGCCCGGCGAGGCCCGCGAGGACATCGACATCATCTGCGAGATCGCCGCACGCCTCGGCCACGACTGGAAGTTCGCGGACTCCGAGGCCGTGTGGAACGAGCTGCGCGCGCTGTCGCCGGACCACTTCGGCATGACGTACGACCGTCTGGAGGAGCATCAGGGGCTCCAGTGGCCGTGCCCGGATCTGGAGGTGCTGCCGTCGAGCTTCCTGCACGGGAGGCTGTGGGAGCCGGATCCGGAGCTGCGCGGGCGGCCCGCGCCGTTCGGGCTCGTGCAGCACGATCCGCCGGTCGACCTGACCGACGAGGCGTTCCCCATCCGCCTGACGACGGGCCGCCGGCTCGACTCGTACAACACCGGTGTGCAGAGCGGGGGTTTCCTCTCCCCATTGCGGCGCGGTGAGTTCGTCGAGCTGTGTCCGGAGGACGCGGAGCGGTACGGGGTCGTGGTCGGGGAGCGGGTGCGGGTGTCGTCGCGGCGCGGGACGGTCGTGGCGCCCGTGTGGGTCGACCCGGCCCTTCGGCCCGGCCTCGCGTTCATGACCATGCACTTTCCCGACGAGGTGGACACCAACGCGCTGACGATCGAGGCGAACTGCCCGATCGCGGGCACGGCGGAGTTCAAGGCGTCGGCGATCCGCATCGAGAAGCTGCCCGTCGCGGCCGTGAGGAGCTGAGGCAGGACATGGATCTGCACTTCGGTGACAGCAAGCCCACCGACGAGGAACGGGAGGCGGTGGACGCGCTGCTCGGGCCGCCCGAGTCGGCGTGGGAGGCGCCGTTCGGCGACTCCGCCGTCCGCTCGGAGGAGGATCTGCGCTGGGCACGCGGCGGGCGTGCGGCGCGGGAGCGGCGGGACCTGCTGTTGCCGGGGCTGCACGCGGTGAACGACCGCGTCGGCTGGATCAGCGAGGGTGCCCTCGACTATCTGTGCAGACGCCTTACGGTGCCGCCCGCGGAGGCGTACGGGGTGGCGACGTTCTATTCGATGTTCTCGGTGAAGCCGCGGCCGGCGACGGTGCTTCACGTGTGCACGGACATCGCGTGCGCGGCGGCCGGCTCCGCTGAGTTGTGTGCGGGGGTGGAGGGGCGGCTGGGGCTTGGTAGTGGGGTTTCCGTCGAGCGGAGTCCTTGTCTTGGGCTTTGTGAGCGGGCTCCTGCCGCGCTTGTGGTGCGGGCGGGTTCGCCTGCGGCGGGCCTCGGGGGCCAGCCCCCGGACCCCCGCTCCTCAAACGCCGGAGGGGCTGAAAATACCTCCGGAGGGGCTGGAAGTAGCGCCGGAGGAGCTGACGAAAACGCCGGATTCGCTGAAGGTGACGCCGGAGGGGCTGACAAGCACAAACACGCCGGAGAGGCCGAGAAGACGCACGCCACCGCCGTCGTCGCTCCCGCCACCCCCGACTCCGCCGTCCTCGCCGCCACCGCGCCCGAGGCCGCCGACCCCGAACCGGCCGCCTCCGTCGCCGTTCCTCAGGCGGGGCAGCCCGGCCTCACCCTGCTGCGCCGCGTCGGCGTCGTGGACCCTTCCTCCCTCGACGACTACCGGTCCCACGGCGGATACACCGCCCTGCGCCGGGCGTTCCAGCTCGGGCCCGCCGGAGTCATCCGCGAGGTCACCGACGCCGGCCTCGTCGGACGCGGTGGCGCGGCCTTCCCCACCGGCGTCAAGTGGCAGGCCACCGCCTCGCAGCCGGACCACCCGCACTACCTGGTGTGCAACGCCGACGAGTCGGAGCCCGGCACCTTCAAGGACCGGGTCCTGATGGAGGGCGACCCGTACTCGCTCATCGAGGCCATGACGATCGCCGGTTACGCGGTCGGCGCACACAAGGCGTACCTGTATCTGCGGGGTGAATACCCGCGCGCGCTCGGCCTGTTGAGCAACGCGATCACGCAGGCGCGGGCGCGCGGAATGCTCGGGGACGACGTGCTCGGGCAGGGCTACGCGTTCGACATCGAGATCCGGCGGGGCGCGGGCGCGTACATCTGCGGTGAGGAGACCGCGCTGTTCAACTCGATCGAGGGCTACCGGGGCGAGCCGCGTTCCAAGCCCCCGTTCCCGGTCGAGAAGGGCCTGTTCGGCAAGCCGACGGCGGAGAACAACGTAGAGACGCTCGTGAACGTCCTGCCGATCCTGACGATGGGCGCCCAGGCGTACGCGGCGATCGGTACGGAGAAGTCGACCGGGCCGAAGCTGTTCTGTGTGTCCGGGAGCGTCGAGCGGCCCGGGATCTACGAGCTGCCGTTCGGCGCGACGCTCGGCGAACTGCTCGACCTCGCGGGCAAGCCGGACAGCCTGCGGGCGGTGCTGCTGGGCGGTGCGGCCGGCGGGTTCGTGCGGGCCGACGAGATGGACATCCCGCTCACGTTCGAGGGGACGCGCGCGGCCGGTGCGACGCTCGGTTCGGGTGTCGTGCTCGCTCTGGACGACACGGTGCCGTTGCCCCAAGTCCTGTTGCGTATCGCCGAGTTCTTCCGTGACGAGTCGTGCGGGCAGTGCGTGCCGTGCCGGGTCGGCACGAAGCGGCAGGAGGAGGCGCTGCACCGGATCGCCGACCGGACGGGCGCGGCGGCCGCCGGTGACATCGCGCTGCTCAGGGAGGTGGGGCGGGCCATGCGGGACGCCTCGATCTGCGGTCTCGGGCAGACCGCGTGGAACGCAGTGGAATCCGCCATCGACCGCCTGGGGGCGTACGAATGACCGCCATACCGCTGGGAGTGCCGCGCCGTCTCGTCGAGTTCACGCTGGACGGGCAGGAGGCGCGGGTGCCCGAGGGGGCGACGATCCTGGACGCGTGCCGGGCCGCGGGCAAGGACATCCCGACGCTGTGCGAGGGCGACACGCTCAGGCCGAAGAACGCGTGCCGGGTGTGTGTCGTCGAGGTCGAGGGCGCGCGCACGCTCGCCCCCGCCTGCTCGCGCAAGGCCGAGGCCGGGATGCAGGTCCGCACGGACACGGAGCGGGCCCGGCACAGCCGCAAGGTCGTCCTCGAACTGCTCGCCTCCTCCGTGAACCTGTCGACGACGCCGCGCGCCGCCGAGTGGATCAAGGAGTACGAGGCGAAGCCCGACCGGTTCGGCCCGGACGCGGCGCGCCTGGACGAGGAACCGCGCGTCGACAACGACCTCTATGTGCGGGACTACGACAAGTGCATCCTCTGCTACAAGTGCGTCGACGCGTGCGGTGACCAGTGGCAGAACTCGTTCGCCATCTCGGTCGCGGGCCGCGGCTTCGACGCCCGGATCGCCGTCGAGCACGACGCCCCGCTGACGGACTCGGCATGTGTGTACTGCGGGAACTGCGTCGAGGTGTGCCCGACGGGCGCGCTGTCCTTCAAGTCGGAGTTCGACATGCGGGCGGCCGGTACGTGGAACGAGGCGGAGCAGACGCAGACGACGACCGTGTGCGCGTACTGCGGAGTCGGCTGCAATCTGACGCTCCATGTGCAGGACAACGAGATCGTGAAGGTCACCTCGCCGCACGACAACCCGGTGACCCACGGCAACCTGTGCATCAAGGGGCGCTTCGGCTACCAGCACGTGCAGAACCGGGACTGACGGAGCGGACCAGGGCTGGGTGATCGGTACACATGGGACGCGTCACGGAACGGCGCAGGGTGCTCCGCGTCAGGGGCGAGCGGGTCTCCAGCAGGCCCGACACGCTCGTCGCCGAGGAGCCCCTGGAGATCCGGCTGAACGGCAAACCCCTCGCCATCACGATGCGCACGCCCGGCGACGACTTCGCGCTCGCGGCCGGTTTCCTGGTCAGCGAGGGCGTCCTCGGCGCACGGGACGAGCTGCGGAACATCGTGTACTGCGCGGGGGCGACAGAGGACGGCAGCAATACGTACAACGTCGTGGACGTGCGTACCGCGCCCGGTGTGGTGATGCCCGACATCACCCTCGAACGCAACGTGTACACCACGTCGTCGTGCGGCCTGTGCGGCAAGGCGAGCCTGGACGCCGTCCGAACGACGACCCGGTTCCCGATCGCCGACACTCCCCCGGTCAGGATCGGCACCCCGCTCCTGGCCGGCCTCCCCGACCGGCTCCGCGAGGCCCAGCGGGTCTTCGACCGGACCGGGGGCCTGCATGCCGCCGCGCTCTTCTCGGAGTCGGGGGAACTCCTCGACATCCGGGAGGACGTGGGCCGGCACAACGCGGTGGACAAGCTCGTCGGGCGCGCCCTGCAGAGCGGTCAACTGCCGTTGTCCCGCGCGGTCCTGCTCGTCTCGGGCCGCGCCTCCTTCGAGCTCGCGCAGAAGGCGGTGATGGCGGGCATCCCGGTCCTGGCGGCCGTGTCCGCGCCGTCGTCGCTCGCGGTCGACCTGGCCGCCGAGACCGGCCTCACCCTGGTCGGCTTCCTGCGCGGGCCCGACATGAACGTGTACGCGGGAGAACACCGGATCGCCCTGCCGGCGACGGCCGGCCAGGGCTGACGGTCTCCCCCGCGGCACGCGAGGGGGTCCCGACCCGGCGGGGAGCGCCCCCTGCGCCGGGCGGGACCCCTCTCAGCCCGCACCTCTCCGCCCGGCACCGCGACGGGTCGTAAACCGGCCACGGTCCCTTTGGTCCCCATGGACTGGTTGCTCAGCTGCCACTACCGTCCCAGGATGCCTTCGGCCCAGGAGGCGTCGCACCGTAGGAACGTGCGGGCGGGTCTCGGCCTGCTGCTCGCCCTGGTGTGCGCCGCCGCCCTGCTGACCGCCTTCTCGGACCACGGCCGGGAGGGCATCGGCCCCTGCGTGCCCCGCGCGGTCGCGTCCTGGTCGGCGGACCCCGGTCTCACGGGCGCGTTCGCCCGGTACGGAGACGACGCGTCACGCGGTGACGACTGGACGGGCGGCGACGGCACGCACTCGGTGCGGCTCCCGGACGGGCGGGTGCTGTGGCTGTTCTCCGACACGTATCTCGGACAGGTGCACGCGCCGCCCAATCTGTGGGGCCAGCCGTACAAGTGGCGCGACATGTCGACGCCGATGGTGCGTAACTCGGGTGTGGTGATGGGCCGTTCGGGCGCGCTGGAGGCCACGCTGCCCGCGCCGCTGTTCCCGGACCCGGCGCCGCAGGAATGGCGCTGGCCGGTCGCGGCCCGTGTCGAACCCCGCTCCCCCGGCTCCGCCGAGCAGGTCGTCCGCGTCCTGCTCTGGACGCGTGCGGCGGGGACGGGCCCGTGGATCTACGGCGTGCCCGTCGCCACCGAGGTCGCCACGCTCTCGCTGCCGGACCTGCGCGTCGAGAGCGTCGTCACGGTCCTCGACCAGCGCTCGGTGCCGGACCCGGCGCAGCGGATCCTGTTCGGCACGACGGCGGTCGACCGGGACGGGTGGACGTACGTGTTCGGCGGGGACGACGGCCAGGGGGCCGCCCGCCACGCCTATGTGGCGCGGGCACCGAGCGGCCGGCTCGGCGAGCCGGGGGCCTGGCGCTACTGGGACGGCTCGGACTGGACGCCCGAGGGCAAGCCCCGGCCGGTCCTCGGTGACGGCGGCCGCCGGGGCGTCGGCAGCGCGTTCACGGTGGTCCGCGACGGCGGTACGTACGTCCTGATCACGATGGCCGCCGGGACCGCGGGACTGACCCGGGTCACGTCGTACTGGGCGTGCGCGCCGACCGGGCCCTGGCACGGACCGGCGAAGGCCTTCAAGGCGCCGATGCCGCGCGACGCGGCGGACCCGCCGGGCACCGCCGCGTACAACCCGCAGGCGCACCCCGCGCTCAGTGGCGGGGCCGGGCGGCTGCTGCTCAGTTACGACGTGAACTGGCTCGACGCGTCACCCGGCACCGCGCACGCGCAGGTCAGCCGGAACGTGTCGCTGTACCGGCCGCGGTTCGTGGAGCTTCGACTGGCCCGCCTGCGCTGAGCGGCTCCAGCGCCTCCAAGGGCTCCAGCGTCTCCACTGGCTCCAGCGTCTCCAGCGGGTCGAGCGCCCGGCGCTTGGCGATCACCGCGCACACCATCAGCTGCATCTGGTGGAACAGCATCAGGGGCAGCACGGCGAGGGAGGCCTGCGCGCCGAACAGGACGGTCGCCATGGGAAGGCCGGAGGCCAGGGACTTCTTCGACCCGGCGAACTGGATCGCGACGGCGTCGTCGCGCCCGAAGCCGAGCGCCTTCGCGCCGAACCACGTGGCCGCCAGCATCACGGCGAGCAGCACCGCCTCGACGACGAGGAGCCCGGCGAGACGCACCGCGCTGACCTGGTGCCAGATGCCCTGGACGACGCCCTCGCTGAACGCCGTGTAGACGACGAGGAGGATCGAGCCGCGGTCGACGTAGCTCAGGACCTTCTTGTGCTTCGCGATGAAGGAGCCGACCCAGCGGCGCAGGACCTGCCCGGCGAGGAACGGCGCGAGCAGCTGCAGCACGATCTTGACGAGGGCGTCGGCGGAGAAGCCGCCGCCGCTGTTGCCGAGCAGCCCCGCCGCGAGCAGCGGGGTGAGGACGATGCCGGCGAGCGAGGAGAAGGAGCCCGCGCAGATCGCCGCGGGCACGTTGCCGCGGGCCATCGAGGTGAAGGCGATCGACGACTGGATCGTCGACGGGACGAGCGTGAGGAAGAGCAGCCCGTTGTAGAGGTTCGGCGTGAGGAACACCGGGACGAGGCCGCGGGCCGCGAGGCCGAGCAGCGGGAAGGCCACGAACGTCGCGACCAGGACGGTCACGTGGAGCCGCCAGTGCTTGAGCCCGTCGAGCGCTTCCCGGGTCGACAGACGCGCCCCGTAGAGGAAGAAGAGGAAGGCGACGGCGGCGGTCGAGGCGCCGGACGCGACGTCGGCCGCTCCACCACGGGCGGGCAGGAGCGCCGCTAGGCCCACCGTCCCGATGAGCGCCAGGATGTAGGGGTCGACCGGCATCCAGGCGGGCCAAGTCAGGCGTTTCACGGGTTCGATGATCCTTAGCTGTCGGTTTCGGTCGTGCCCTCTCCATCGTCCTCCGGAACCCCGCGATCGGGAATCCTGCATACCGAACTTACTGTCATCACGTTCCGCGATGGGCAGGAGTAGGGTCGCGGGCATGTACGACCCCACGCAGCTCCGTACGTTCCTCGCGGTGGCCCAGACGCTGAGCTTCACGCAGGCCGCCCGCCGTCTCGGCCTGCGCCAGTCCACGGTGAGCCAGCATGTGCGGCGCCTGGAGGACGCCACGGGCCGGACCCTGTTCACGCGCGACACGCACACCGTGGAGCTCACGGAGGACGGCGAGGCGATGCTCGGTTTCGCGCGCCGGATCCTGGAGGTGCACGAGCAGGCGTCCGCGTTCTTCACGGGGACGCGGCTGCGCGGCCGGCTGCGGTTCGGGGCGTCGGAGGACTTCGTCCTGACCCGGCTGACCGAGATCCTGGAGACGTTCCGCCGCGACCACCCCGAGGTGGACCTGGAGCTGACGGTCGAGCTGTCGGGGACGCTGCACGAGCAGCTGGACGCGGGCAAGCTCGATCTGGTGCTCGCGAAGCGGCGGCCGGAGGACCCGCGGGGCGAGTCCGTGTGGCACGACCGGCTCGTGTGGATCGGCTCGGAGCGGCTGCGCCTGGACCCGGACCGTCCGGTGCCGCTCATCGTGTACCCGCCGCCCGGCATCACGCGGGCCCTGGCGTTCGAGGCCCTTGAACGGCACGGCCGGGCCTGGCGCGTGGCCTGCACGAGCGGCAGCCTCAACGGTCTGATCGCGGCGGCCCGCGCGGGGCTCGGCGTGATGGCGCACTCGCGGGGCCTGATCCCGCCGGGCCTGGTCCGCGTGCCGGAGCGGGCGGGGCTGCCGGAGCTGGGCGGGGTCGACTTCGTGGTGCTGCACGGGCAGCGGCGCGACAGTGCGCGGGGCGAGGCGGCCGAGGCCCTTGCGCAGGCGATCCTCGACGGGGGCGACCGGCTGCATCGCAGTCGTTGACCACGCACATCCGTGAGCACATCCGTGGAGGAATCGGAACCGACTGCTCCGCCCAAAACGCACGCAAGGTACCGCCAGTAACCCTTCAGTACAGATTCCGTGGAGATTACGCCACCGAAACTTACTGAACCGTAGCAATTCTGTCCCGCAGCTCCCCTTGTGGCCCTATTTCACCTGCTGACCTGTGCATATCCCGCACGCTCCGGGTGTTTTCGGCCCTCCCGCCAAGGCTCTGGGTGGGGTACCGTCACCGGCGCTGTGCGGAGCGCCACGAGGAGCAACATTGCGCGAGTTCACCTCTCCCCCTCTGGCGTCGGCGCCGCCGGTCGGCGGCCTTGCCGACGTCGTGTTCGACCACGCCCTTGAGGACCCGACGCGCGTAGCGCTCGGGCGTAAGGACGACGAAGGCCGCTGGCGCGACGTGACCGCGGCCGATTTCCGTGACGAGGTGCTCGGGCTCGCCAAGGGGCTGCTCGCGCAGGGCGTCCGGTTCGGCGACCGCGTCGCGATCATGTCCAGGACCCGCTACGAGTGGACCCTGTTCGACTTCGCGCTGTGGACGATCGGTGCCCAGGTCGTGCCGATCTACCCGACTGCCTCCGCCGAGCAGGTCTTCTGGACCCTGCACGACGCGCAGGTGTCGGCGATCCTCGTGGAGCACGAGGACCACGCGATGACGATGGCCACGGTCATCGGCCGGCTGCCCACGCTCCGCCTGATGTGGCAACTGGACGCGGACCCGGTGCGGGAGATCACCGAGTCGGGCACGCACATCGACGACGAGGTGGTGCACCGCCACCGGCGCGCCGTCACCCCCGACTCCGTCGCCACGATCATCTACACCTCGGGCACCACGGGCCGCCCCAAGGGCTGCGTCATCAACCACGCGAACTTCATGTTCGAGGCGGACACGATGGTCGGCCGCTGGGAGCCGGTGTTCCATTCCAAGCGCGGCGAAGTGGCCAAGACGCTGCTGTTCCTGCCCCTGGCGCACGTCTTCGGCCGCATGGTGCAGATCGCCGCCATCCGCGGCGGCGTCCTGCTGGGCCACCAGCCGCAGCTCAACGCGGCGGCCCTGCTGCCCGACCTCCAGGCGTTCCGCCCGACGTTCATCCTCGCCGTGCCGTACATCTTCGAGAAGGTGTTCAACGCGGCCCGCCGCAAGGCCGAGAAGGACGGCAAGTCGGGCCCGTTCGACAAGGCCGTGGAGTGCGCGGTGCGCTATGCCGACGCGCAGGAGGCGAAGGCGTTCGGCACGGGCCCCGGGCCGTCGGCGTCGCTGCGCGTGCAGCACAGCGTCTTCGACAAGCTCGTCTTCTCCAAGGTCCGCGAAGCGATGGGCGGCCGGGTGCGGCACGCGATGTCGGGCGGCTCGGGCATGGACCGCCGTCTCGGCCTGTTCTTCGCGGGCGCCGGCGTCACGATCTACGAGGGCTACGGCCTCACGGAGTCCACGGCCGCGGCGGCCGCGAACCCGCCGGAGCAGACCCGGTACGGCACGGTCGGCCGGGCCATCCCCGGCACGACGGTCCACATCGCCGACGACGGCGAGGTCTGGCTCTACGGTCCGAACGTGTTCCAGGGCTACCTGAACGACCCGAAGGCCACCGACGCCACCCTGCACGACGGCTGGCTCGCCACCGGTGACCTCGGCGCGCTCGACACGGACGGCTATCTGACGATCACCGGCCGCAAGAAGGAGATCCTCGTGACCTCCGGCGGCAAGAGCGTCTCGCCGCAGCAGCTGGAGGAGCGGGTGCGCGACCACCCGCTGGTGGCGCAGTGCATCGTCGTGGGCAACGACCGGCCGTACGTCGCCGCGCTGGTCACGCTGGACTCCGAGGCCGTCGAGCACTGGCTGACGATGCGCGGCAAGCCGCCGCTCAAGCCGGCCCAGCTGGTCCACGACCCGGACCTGGAGACGGAGGTCCGCCGCGCCGTCGTGGCGGCCAACACACTGGTCTCGCAGGCCGAGTCGATCCGCACCTTCCGGATACTGGCGTACCAGTTCACCGAGGAGCACGGGCTGCTCACGCCGTCCCTGAAGCTGAAGCGCAAGGCGATCGAGCAGGCGTACGCGGAAGAGGTCGAGGCGCTGTACCGGGGCTGATGCGGAGAGCTCGGCCGGGCCCGGTCCACGCCGCCCGGGGTTTCCGGCGGTAACCCCGGTGTACGGCCGTGACCAGGCAGCTGATGGTTTCTGACGGTTCATCAATTACTGACGCGTCAGTTATTGACGGTTCATCAGGTCGCACACAGAATCACCCTCACTCGACGGAGGGGGTCCACCGTGTCGCGACCGATCCGCGCCATCACCGCCACCGTGGCGGCACTCCTGCTCGCCACCGGATGCAACTCCGCCGCCACCGGCAACTCCCCCGACAGCAAGGGGAGTTCGGCACGCGGAGTGACCGACAAGAGCATCAAGGTCGGCGGCATCGTCTCCATGACGACCGCCAGCGGCTACAGCAAGAAGGACACCGACCTCGGCGCGAAGGCGAGATTCGACCGCGCCAACGCCGAGGGCGGGATCAACGGCAGAAAGATCGACTACCTGGGCGCCGAGGACGACGGACAGGATCCGGCCAAGAACCTCGCCGCGGCCCGCAAACTCGTCCAGCAGGACAAGGTGTTCGCCATCGCGCCGATGAGCTCGACCACCTTCTCGGGCTCCGACTTCCTGCAGAAGCAGAAGGTCCCGACCTTCGGCTGGGGCACGATCCCGTCCTTCTGCGGACCCAGCTACATGTACGGCATGACCGGCTGCCTCGTCCCGATGCCCGGCGGCACCATCTCGCAGCAGTGGCCCGAGGGACTCAAGGAAGTCACCCACGGCTCCAAGGGCAAGACCGTCGCCATCCTCGCCAACGACAGCGACGCGGGCGTCTTCGCCATCCGCACCTACAAGCAGAGCTTCGCGTCCGCCGGCTACAAGGTCACCTACGCCAAGCCCTCCGTCCCCGCGACGTCGGTGCCGAGCGACTGGTCGGCGTACACCAAGGAGATCCTCCGCAGCAACGGCGGCAAGGCGCCCGACATGGTCGTCTCCGTGATGCAGACGCCGTACAACATCGGCCTGTTCACCGCCGTCAAGCGGACCGGGTACAAGGGCGTGCTCACCGACCCGACCGACTACGACCCCGGGCTGCTCGCCAAGAGCGCGACGCGGGAGGCGCTCGACGGGGTGCACATCCTGCTGACCTTCGAGCCGTTCGAGACGAAGAACGCGGCGATGGACCAGTTCAAGGCCGACATCAAGAAGGCCTCGGGCGGCAAGGACATCCCGCTCAACATGCACATGATGACCGGCTACATGTCCGCCGACCTCTTCATCGGCATCGCGAAGCAGGCCGGCCGGGATCTGACCGTCGACTCCTTCCAGAAGGCCGCGGACGGGTACTCCGACACCGGCACCATGGTCGGCGACCGGGCCGAGCCCACAGGGCAGAAGCAGGCGTTCGGCTGCGGCGCCCTCGTGCAGCTCAAGAACGGGGCGTACCACGTCTCGGCGCCCTTCAAGTGCTACGAGCCGATCCCGTTCAAGTAGGGGGCGCCCCGACATGTCTGACCTGCTTGCCTTCGTGCTGAGCGGGCTCGTGTCGGGCGCGCTCTACGCGCTCCTCGCCACCGGCCTGGTCCTCTCCTATTCGGCCTCCGGGCTCTTCAACTTCGCCCATGGCGCGACCGCTTATCTGTGCGCGCTCGCCTTCTACGAACTCCACTCGGGCCTCGGCTGGCCCGCCGTACCGACCGCGATCCTGCTCGTCGTCGTCGCAGCTCCCTTGCTGGGCTGGGGACTTGACCGGCTGATGTTCCGCAAACTGGCGCGCGTCGGCGAGACCGCCCAGATCGTGGCGACCATCGGCCTGCTCGTCGCGCTGCCCGCGCTCGGCCTGTGGATCGTCGAACTCCTCGACGACGCGGGGGTGTCGGTCAAGCCCGCCGAGAACCAGTTCGGGCTGCCGGGTGTCGGGCCGAGCCCGGCGAAGAACTGGCAGCTCATGGACGGGGTCGGCATCGACTCCGACCAGCTGATCACCTGGGTGGTGACCGCGGCCGTCGCGCTCGGCCTGTGGATCCTGATGCGCCACACCACCCTCGGCCTGCGCCTGCGGGCCTCCGTCGACAACCGTTCCCTCGTCGAGCTGCGCGGCATGAGCGCGGACCGGCTCTCGACCGTGGCGTGGATGCTGTCGTCCGGGCTCGCCGGGCTCGCGGGCGTCCTCGCCACCCCGCTGCTCGGCCTGTCCGCGCAGGACTTCACGCTGTTCCTGTTCGTGTCGGCGACCGCTGCGGTGCTCGGGCGGTTCGCCTCCGTGCCGATCGCGTTCGCGGGCGGGCTCGGGCTCGGCGTGCTGCAGAACCTCGTCGCGGGTTACGCGTCCTTCGCCGAGAGCGTCACCGGGTTCCGCACCGCGGTCCCCTTCCTGATCCTCTTCGCGGGACTGCTGCTGCTCACCCGGCGGCAGCGGACCGCGGGCACGGCCGCCGTCGACGCACCACCTGTCGACTATCTGGCCGGCCGCTCCTGGGGCCGGACCTGGGGACCATGGGCGGTGGCGGCCGTCCTGCTCGCGGTCTCCTTCTATACGGTGACCACCCCGTTCTGGAGCGGCATCCTCGCCCAGGGCCTCGCCCTGTCGCTCGTCTTCGTCTCGTTCACCGTCGTGACGGGCCTTGGCGCGATGGTGTCGCTCGCGCAGGCCACCTTCGTCACCGGGGCGGCGCTCGTGGCGGGGCTGCTGATGAGTCACGGCTGGCCGTTCGTCGCGGCGGCGATGGTCGGTACGTGTGTCGCTGCGCTCCTCGGCGCGCTCGTGGCGCTGCCGGCGCTGAAGCTCGGCGGGCGGACCCTCGCCCTGGCCACGCTCGCCCTCGCGTTCCTCGCCGACCAGGTGCTCTTCCAGATCGGCTGGCTGCGCAACGGCGACTCCGGCTGGGAGATCCCGCGCCCGGTCTTCGGGCCGATCGACCTGAACGACGACCGGGCGATGGGGGTCGCCATGGTCGTCCTGTGCGCGGCCGCCGTGGCCGCTCTCGCGGCGCTGCGCAACTCGCCGTCGGGGCGCGCCATGCTCGCCGTGCGTTCGGCGCCCGCCGCCGCGATGGCCTCCGGCGTCTCCGTCGTCCGTACGAAACTGCTCCTCTTCACCCTGTCGGCGGGCCTCGCGGGCTTCGGCGGCGTGATGTACGCGTCGTTCAACACCCGCATCACCGCGACCGACTTCACCGCGATGACGGGCCTGATCTGGCTCGCGGTGGTCGTCGCGGCGGGCGTGCGGCGCCCGCAGTTCGCGGTCGTCGCGGGCCTCGTGTACGCGATCATGCCGCACGTCATGGCGGACTTCATCACCAAGTCGGTCCACCTGCCGGTCGTCCTGTTCGGCCTCGCGGGGCTCGCGCTCGCGAACGACCCGGACGGTTACTGTGCGGCGTTCTCGGTACGGCGGCACCGGCGGCGGAGTGCGAAGCCGACGCCTGTGGCGGCGGGGCAGCAGGGTGCACCGGAGGCGACGGTTCCCGCAGCCAGGACTGCGCCCGACACCGAAAAGGCGCCCGCGTCCGCCAAGCCCCCCGTCCTCGAACTCCGCGCCCTGCACGCCGGTTACGACGGTGCTCCCGTCCTCCACGGCGTGGACCTCACCGTCCGCCCCGGCGAGATCGTCGCCCTGCTCGGCCCGAACGGCGCCGGCAAGTCCACGACCTGCCGCGCCGCCGCCGGACTCCTCACCCCGCTCCGGGGCCAGGTGTACGTCGCCGGGCGGGACGCCACCCGCGAGGGACCGGTCCGCCGTGCGCGGGCCGGGGTGCTGCTCGCCCCGGAAGGGCGTGGCATCTTCCCCTCCCTCACCATCGAGGAGAACCTCACCCTGCACCTGGCCGACAAGCAGGCGCGCGAGGCCGTGTACGAGCGCTTCGCCGGGCTCGCCGCCCGGCGCGGTGTCGTCGCGGGCGCGCTCTCGGGCGGCGAGCAGCAACTGCTCGCGCTCGCCCCGCTGTTGCAGGAGCCGCCGCGGGTCCTGATCGCCGACGAGCCGTCGCTCGGGCTCGCGCCCCGCGTCGTCGACGAGGTGTTCCGGCTACTCGTCGAACTCCGTGACGCGGGAACGGGGTTGCTCCTCGTGGAGGAGAAGGCCACGGAGATCCTGGGCGTCGCGGACACGGTCGCTTATCTCGACCGGGGCCGTGTCTCGTGGTGCGGCCCGCGCGCGGAGGTCCGCGCCGACCGGCTGACCGAGGCCTACCTCGGGCTCGCGGCGAACGACGGCACGACCGCTCGGGCGGATCGCGCGGAAGAAGAGGAGGGGGTGGTGCGGCCATGAGCGTGAAGACGGGAGCCCCGGTCCTCGAAGCGTCCGGGATCGGTGTCCGGTTCGGCGGGATCCACGCGCTGGACGGGGTCGGCCTGACGCTGCGCTCCGGGGAGGTGTGCGGACTCATCGGGCCGAACGGCGCGGGCAAGACCACGTTCTTCGACGTCCTGTCCGGGATCCGGCGCCCCGACGAGGGCCGCGTCCTGCTCGACGGCGAGGACGTCACGCGCCGCTCGCCCGTCTGGCGGGCCCGGCACGGGATGCGCCGCACGTTCCAGCGCCAGCAGCTCTTCGGCCAGCTCACGGTCGAGGACAACCTGCTGGTGGCGCAGGAGTGGCGGGGCGGCGGGGGCGGTCCGGCAGCCGACCTGGTGGCGGCGCCGACCAGACGGGCGTACGAGCGGCGGCGGCGTGCGCAGGCCGCGACGATGCTGCGGGCCTGCGGCCTGGAATCGCTGGCCGGGAGTTACGCGGGGACGCTCCCCGTGGGCCAGGCCCGCATGGTGGAACTGGCGAGGGCGGGCGTGGAAGGGGCCCGCGTGGTGCTCCTCGACGAGCCCGCGTCCGGGATGTCGGAGGAGGAGATGGGCCAGCTCAAGGCCGTGGTCCGCCATCTCACCGACGAACAGGGCTGCGCGGTGCTGCTCGTCGAGCACAACGTGGCGTTCGTGATGGACCTGTGCGCCCGCATCGTCGTACTCGATCTGGGAACCCGGCTGGCGGAGGGCTCCCCCGCCGACGTCCGTGCGGACCCCGCCGTGCGGGACGCGTATCTCGGTCCGGCCGGGTGAGGCGGGACCCGGGGCGCGCCTGTGAACACGCGGTGAACGGGAATGCGCCCCGGGCCCCCATCGTTGACGATGGAAGGCACCACCCGACGAACCGAAGGATCGAGAGCTCGTGAGCAGCAAGGTCCCCCCGATCATCCTGAACAACGGTGTCGAGATGCCGCAGCTCGGCTTCGGCGTGTGGCAGGTGCCGGACGACGAGGCCGAGAAGGCTGTGGCGACGGCCCTGGCCGCCGGGTACCGCAGCATCGACACCGCCGCGATCTACGGCAACGAGGAAGGTACCGGCCGGGCGGTCGCCGCCTCCGGCATCGACCGCGACAAGCTCTTCGTCACCACGAAGCTGTGGAACGGGGACCACGGGTACGACGCGGCGCTGCGCGCCTTCGACGCTTCCCTCGGCAAGCTCGGCCTCGACTACGTCGACCTGTACCTGATCCACTGGCCGCTGCCCGCGAAGGGCACCTTCGTCGACACGTACAAGGCCCTGGAGAAGATCTACGAGGAGGGCCGGGCCAAGGCCATCGGTGTCTCCAACTTCCTTCCGGAGCACCTGGAGCGTCTGCTCGGCGAGACGTCGGTGATCCCCGCGGTCAACCAGATCGAGTTGCACCCGCACCTCCAGCAGCGCGCCTCGCGCGAGTTCCACGGGGAGCAGGGCATCGCGACCGAGGCCTGGTCGCCGCTGGGATCGGGCAAGGGCCTCCTCGAAGTCCCGGCGATCGTCGCCATCGCCCAGAAGCACGGCCGTACGCCGGCCCAGATCGTGCTGCGCTGGCACGTCCAGCTGGGCAACGTCGTGATCCCGAAGTCCGTGACGCCGTCCCGGATCAAGGAGAACATCGACGTCTTCAACTTCGAGCTGGACCTGGAGGACATCGCGGCCATCAGCGCCCTGAACGAGGACCGCCGCCTGGGCCCGGACCCGGCGACGTTCGACATGGCCTGACCGGTACTCAGCTCGTGTGCCCCGCCTCCGTCCGGAGGCGGGGCACACGTGTATCCGGGGTCAGCTCGCGCCGTGCGTGGAGGCGATCTCCTGGACCCGCTGGGCGAGGCCGAAGTCGAGTTCGGTGACCTTGCCGCCCGCGCTGTGGGTGTTCACGGAGAGGGCGACCGTGTTGTAGCCGAGGGTCAGGTCCGAGTGGTGGTTCAGCTCTTCGTGGATCTGCGCGATGTGCACGACGAAGGCGGTGGCCGCGAAGTGGCTGCCGAGGCGGAAGGTCCGGCCGAGCCGGTCGTCGTCCACGCTCCAGCCCGGCAGCTCGGCGAGTCGGTCCTCGATCTCCTTCTGGGACAGCGGCTCCGTGGCCATGAGCAGGTCCTTTCCGTGACGCGCGTACGGGGTTCCCCAGCGTCCCACAAGGGCGGTGTCCGCGCGCCCCTCGGTCGCCGGCGCCGTGAGCCGGCGGCACCCGGACGGCCCCGGCAGGCGTGTGCCCGTCGGAACCCGCACCTAGCGTCGAGGGACGGGCTACCGAGGGAGCACGGTGACACAGACGACGGGCACGCCGGCCGAGCCGGGGGCCGCGCTGCTGCGTGCGGGGCGGTACTTCCGGCGCGGCACGCCCTCGCCCGACCTGCACAGTGTGCGCCTGACGGGCGGCCGGGACGGCGACGCCTTCTACCGCGACCGGTGGAGCCACGACAAGGTCGTGAACTCGACACACGGGGTGAACTGCACCGGTTCCTGCCGCTGGAAGGTGTATGTCAAGGACGGCATCATCACGTGGGAGACGCAGCAGACGGACTACCCGAGCGTGGGCCCCGACCGCCCCGAGTACGAGCCCCGCGGCTGCCCGCGCGGCGCCGCGTTCTCCTGGTACACGTACTCGCCGACGCGCGTGCGCTACCCGTACGTCCGGGGCGTGCTCCTGGAGATGTACCGGGAGGCGAAGGCGCGGCTGACGGACCCGGTGCGGGCCTGGGCCGACATCCAGGGCGATCCGGAGCGCCGCCGCCGCTACCAGCGGGCGCGCGGCAAGGGCGGCCTGGTCCGGGCGACCTGGGACGAGGCCCTGGAGATCGTGGCGGCGGCGCACGTCCACACCATCAGGACGTACGGGCCCGACCGGGTCGCCGGTTTCTCCCCCATTCCGGCGATGTCGATGGTGTCGCACGCGGCGGGCGCCCGCTTCATGAGCCTGATCGGCGCGCCCATGCTGTCGTTCTACGACTGGTACGCGGATCTGCCCGTGGCGTCGCCGCAGGTCTTCGGGGACCAGACGGACGTGCCCGAGTCGGGTGACTGGTGGGACGCCGCGTATCTGATGATGTGGGGCTCGAACGTCCCGGTGACGCGTACGCCGGACGCGCACTGGATGGCGGAGGCGCGCTATCGCGGCCAGAAGGTCGTCGTGGTGGCTCCCGACTACGCGGACAACGCCAAGTTCGCCGACGAGTGGCTGCACCCGCATCCCGGCACGGACGGCGCGCTCGCCCTCGCGATGGGGCACGTGATCCTCAAAGAGTTCTTCGTCGACCGGCGGACGGAGTTCTTCTCGGACTACGTCGGGAAGTTCACGGATCTGCCCTTCCTCGTCACGCTGACCGAGCGGGACGGCGCGTTCGTCCCCGGCAAGTTCCTGCGCGCCTCCGACCTCGGGCGGAGCGGTGAGGGGAGCGACTGGAAGACGGTGGTGCTGGACTCGGCGACGGGGCTGCCTGCCGTGCCTAACGGATCTCTGGGCTTCCGCTGGACAGAGTCGGGCAAGGGCAGATGGAATCTCGAACTGGGTTCCATCGCGCCTCAGTTGAGCCTGCACGGACTGGAGGTCTCGGCGGGCGTCGAGGTACTGCTTCCGCGCTTCGACACGGACGGCGGCCCGCACGGGCAAGGTCGCGGGGACATCGTCCGCAGGGGCGTGCCCGCGACCCGGCTCGGGGGTCAGGACGGCCCGCTGGTGACGACGGTCTTCGATCTGCTCCTTGCCCAGTACGGCGTCGGCCGCGAGGGGATGCCGGGTACCTGGCCCACGTCGTACGAGGACGCGGACGAGCCCGGCACCCCCGCCTGGCAGGAGGCGCACACCTCCGTCCCGGCCGCCGCGTGCACGCGGATCGCCCGGGAGTTCGCGGCGACGGCGGAGAAGTCGCGCGGGCGCTGCATGATCCTCATGGGCGCGGGGACCAACCACTGGTTCCACTCGGAGACGATCTACCGCGCGTTCCTCGCGCTGCTCCAGCTCACCGGCTGCCAGGGCCGGAACGGCGGCGGCTGGGCGCACTACGTCGGGCAGGAGAAATGCCGCCCCCTCGACCGGCTGGGCCACCCTCGCCTCCGCGAACGACTGGAGCAGGCCGCCGCGCCAGATGATCGGCACCGCGTACTGGTTCCTCAACACCGACCAGTGGCGTTACGACACGTTCCCGGCGGACGTGCTCGCCTCACCGCTCGGCACCGGGCGGTTCGCGGGGATGACGGGGGCGGACTGTCTGGCCCAGTCGGCGCGCGCCGGATGGATGCCGTCGTATCCGACGTTCGACCGCAACCCGCTGGACCTGGGAGCCGCATCCGGGGACCCGGTGGCAAAGGCAGTGGATGAACTCCGCGCGGGCACGCTGAAGTTCGCGTGCGAGGACCCCGACGCACCCGAGAACTGGCCGCGCGTCCTGACGCTCTGGCGGGCCAATCTGCTCGGCTCGTCCGCGAAGGGCGCCGAGTACTTCACCAAGCACCTCCTCGGCACGCATTCCTCCCTGCGGGCCGAGGAGGCGGGGCCCGAGGTGCGGCCGCGTGACGTGGTGTGGCACGACGAGGCGCCGGAGGGGAAGCTCGACCTGCTGCTCTCCCTGGACTTCCGGCAGACGTCGTCGACGCTCCTGTCGGACGTCGTGCTCCCGGCGGCGACCTGGTACGAGAAGCACGACCTGTCGTCCACGGACATGCACCCTTACGTGCACTCGTTCACGCCTGCCGTCGATCCGCCGTGGCAGGCCCGTACCGACTTCGACACCTTCAAGGCGCTGGCCGAGCGGTTCAGCGAGCTGGCCGTGGACCATCTCGGCGTCCGCAAGGACCTGGTGGCCACGGCGCTCCAGCACGACACTCCCAGTGAGACCGCGCAGCCGGGCGGGGTGGCTCTCGACTGGCGTGCGGGCGAGTGCGAGCCGGTGCCCGGGGTGACGATGCCGGGGCTCGCCGTGGTGGAGCGGGACTACACGGCGGTCGGCGCGAAGTTCGCGGCGCTCGGCCCGCTGGTGGAGAAGCTGGGCCTGCCCGCGAAGGGCATCGCGCTGCGGCCGGACGAAGAGGTCCGCGAACTGCGCGAGAGCAACGGCACGGTGCAGGGCGGGCCCGCCGACGGACGCCCCGCGCTCGACACCGCCGTAAAAGCCGCCAACACGATCCTCGCCCTGTCCGGCACGACGAACGGGCGCCTCGCCACCCAGGGTTTCCGCACCCTCGAAGCCCGTACGGGCCAGGAGATGGCGCACCTCGCCGCCGAGCACGAGGGCAAGCGCGTCACGTACGCCGACACGCAGGCCGCGCCCGTGCCGGTGATCACCTCGCCGGAGTGGTCGGGCAGCGAGTCCGGCGGGCGCCGCTACACGGCGTTCACGCTCAACACCGAGCAGCTGAAGCCCTGGCACACCCTCACGGGACGCCAGCACTTCTTCCTCGACCACGACTGGATCCACGAACTCGGCGAGGCCCTGCCGGTGTACCGGCCGCCCCTCGACATGAACCGCCTCTTCGGCGAGCCACGCCTGGGCCCGGACGGCGAACGGGAAGTGACGGTCCGTTACCTCACCCCGCACAACAAGTGGTCGATCCACTCCGAGTACCAGGACAACCTGTTCATGCTGTCCCTGTCGCGCGGCGGTCAGGTGATCTGGATGGCGCCGCAGGACGCGGAGGCCGTCGGGGTCAAGGACAACGACTGGATCGAGGCGGTGAACAGGAACGGTGTCGTGGTGGCCCGCGCGATCGTCTCGCACCGGATGCCGGCCGGCACCGTCTACATGCACCACGCCCAGGAGCGCACGGTGGCCGTCCCGAAGGCGGAGGCGACGGGCCGGCGCGGCGGCGTCCACAACTCGCTGACCCGCCTGCTCCTCAAGCCGTCCCATCTCGTGGGCGGTTACGCCCAGTTGTCGTGGGCGTTCAACTACCTGGGCCCGACGGGCAATCAGCGCGACGAGGTGACGGTGATCCGCCGCCGTAGCCAGGAGGTCGAGTTCTGATGCGCCCGATGGCCCAGATCGCGATGGTGATGAACCTCGACAAGTGCATCGGCTGCCACACCTGCTCGGTCACCTGCAAGCAGGCGTGGACCAACCGGGACGGCATGGAGTACGTCTGGTTCAACAACGTCGAGACCCGTCCAGGGCAGGGCTACCCGCGCCGCTACGAGGACCAGGAAAGGTGGCGCGGCGGCTGGGAGCTCAACCGGCGCGGCGCCCTCCGGCTGAAGGCGGGCGGCCGCTTCAAGAAGCTCGCCGGCATCTTCTCCAACCCCAAGCTGCCCGAGATCAAGGACTACTACGAGCCCTGGACGTACGACTACAAGAACCTCACGGACGCGCCGCTCGGCGACGACTATCCGGTGGCCCGGCCGCTGTCGCAGATCACCGGCAAGCCCATGAAGATCGAGTGGTCGTCGAACTGGGACGACGACCTGGGCGGCGCCACCGAGTACGGCGAACTCGACCCGATGGTCGAGAAGACCCGTCAACAGGCCTCCGAGAAGGTGAAGTTCGCGTTCGAGCAGACCTTCATGTTCTATCTGCCGCGCATCTGCGAGCACTGCCTCAATCCGTCGTGCGTCGCGTCCTGCCCGTCCGGGGCGATGTACAAGCGCGCGGAGGACGGCATCGTCCTCGTCGACCAGGACCACTGCCGCGGCTGGCGCCAGTGCGTGACCGGGTGCCCGTACAAGAAGGTGTACTTCAACCACCGCACCGGCAAGGCCGAGAAGTGCACGCTGTGCTATCCGCGCGTCGAGGTCGGGCTGCCGACGGTGTGCTCGGAGACGTGCGTGGGACGGCTGCGCTATCTCGGCGTGATCCTTTACGACGCCGACAAGGTGACGGAGGCGGCAAAGACCAAGGATGAACAGGCGCTCTACGAAGCCCAGTTGGGCGTTTTTCTCGACCCCGAGGACCCTGATGTGCGGCGGGCCGCCGAGGAGGCGGGGATCCCGTACGACTGGGTGGAGGCCGCGCGGCGTTCGCCCGTACACGCGCTCATCAGCAGGTACCGGGTGGCGCTTCCGCTGCATCCGGAGTACCGCACGATGCCGATGGTCTGGTATGTCCCGCCGCTCTCCCCCGTCGTGGAAGCCCTCACCGCGACCGGCCACGACGGGGAGGATCTCGGGAACCTCTTCGGGGCGATCGACACGCTGCGTATCCCTGTCGAGTACCTGGCGGAGATGTTCACCGCGGGCGATCCCGGGCCGGTGCGTGCCTCTCTGGAGAAGCTTGCCGCGATGCGGTCGCACATGCGGGCCCTGAACCTCGGTGACGTGCCGGACGCCTCGATCGCCGGGTCCGTCGGCATGGAGGCCGAGGAGATCGAGGCGATGTACCGGCTGCTCGCGATCGCCAAGTACGAGGACCGGTACGTCATCCCGACCGCGGCCGTCGCCGACGCGCGGCGCCTGGAGGAGACGGCGGTACCGGACACGTGCTCGCTCGACCACGCGGGCGGTCCTGGGATGGGCGGTGACGGTCCGCTCGGCCAGGACTCGGGGCGCCGCAAGCTGCTGCCGCTGGTGTCCGTCGAGAACTTCCACCTGCTCAAGAAGCGGCAGACCGCCGACCGGCCCGACGCGGACAAGGAGACGAACTGATGCGCCACGCGGTGCTCCATCAGGCGGCCGCCCACTGCCTCACGTACCCGGACGAGCGGTTCTACGAGAGCCTGCCGCTGGTGCGGGCCGCCGCTCCCGCGCTGCGTCCGTTCGCCGATCACGCGGCGGCCACGGATCCCGGCGTGCTGGCCGCGCACTACGTCGAGGTCTTCGACTTCAAGAACCGGCACAGCCTGTATCTGACGTGGTGGCGGGACGGCGACACCCGGCGGCGCGGCATGTCCCTGGTCCGCTTCAAGGAGGCGTACCGGGCGCACGGCCTGGAGTTCAGCGGCGAGGAGCTGCCCGATTTCCTGCCGGCGGTCCTGGAATTCAGCGCGCAGGCCGGGCCCGCGCTCCTCCTGGAGCACCGCGCCGGGCTCGAGCTGCTGCGTCTCGCGCTGGCCGACCACGGCACGCCGTACGCGCAGGTCGTCGAGGCGGTGTGCGCGACGCTGCCCGGCCCGTCGCCGAGGGACCGCGCCGAGGCGCTGGCGCTGGCCCGCTCAGGTCCGCCGCGCGAGGACGTCGGACTCGAACCGTTCGGGGCCGCTCTGTTCGGGGAGCGCGCGTGAACACGCTGCTGTGGGGCGCGCTGCCCTATGTCGCCTTCGTGCTGCTGGTCGCGGGCACGGTGTGGCGCTACCGCTACGACAAGTTCGGCTGGACGACCCGCTCGTCCCAGATCTACGAGTCCCGGCTCCTGAACATCGCCTCGCCCGCCTTCCACTACGGCGTCCTCTTCGTGCTCGCGGGCCATCTCGTGGGCCTCTTCGTACCCGCGTCGTGGACGAGCGGACTCGGCGTCAGCGAGCACACGTACCACCTGTTCTCGCTGTACGGGGGCACGGCGGCGGGCGTCCTGCTGGTGTTCGGGCTCGGGCTGCTGCTCTACCGGCGCCGGACCAACGCCCCGGTCTTCCGGGCGACCACGCGCAACGACAAGCTGATGTACCTCGTGCTGCTCGCGGCGATCGTGCTCGGCATGGTCGCCAAGCTGACGCACACGTCGGGCGACGGCTACGACTACCGCGCCACGATCGCCCCGTGGGCCAGAAGTCTGTTCACATTGAGTCCGAAAACCGCCTTGATGTCCGGCGTCCCGGCGCTGTACCGGATTCACGCGGTAGTGGGCATGTTACTAATCGCACTGGTACCGTTCACGCGGCTCGTGCACATGTTCAGTGCGCCGGTGCAGTATCTGTTCCGTCCGTACGTCGTCTACCGCAGCCGCGACCCGCGGCGCGTCGGCGCTCGTCCGGAGCGCCGCGGCTGGGAGCGCACAGGCTCCTGAGTCCGCTCGCCGCCGGCACGTGGGGAGACGTGACGTGAGTGAACGGCGGCCTGCGCCAACCGTGGGCCAAGTGGTCCTCGGCAGACGCCTGCGCGAACTGCGGGAGTCGGCCGGGCTGCACCGCGACGAGGCGGCGAGCGCCCTGCGTGTCACCGGCGCGACGATCCGCCGGATGGAGACCGCCGAGGTCGCCCTCAAGATCCCGTACGTCCAGATGCTCCTGGAGCTGTACGGGGTGCCCGAGCAGGAGGCGGAGGCGTTCGTCGCGCTCGCCGAGGAGGCCAACCTGCCCGGCTGGTGGCAGCGCTTCCACGACATCCTGCCCGACTGGTTCAGCATGTACGTGAGCCTGGAGAGCGCGGCCAACCTCATCAGGTCGTACGAGCCGCACTTCGTGCCGGGGCTGCTGCAGACGGAGGAGTACGCGCGGGCCGTCCTGGACGCGGGGACCATCGGCCGCGCCCATCCGGACGACCTCGAACGGCATGTGACGCTGCGGATGGCGCGGCAGGCGCTGCTGACCCGCGAGGACCCGCCGCACCTGTGGGCGATCATGGATGAAACGGTCCTGCGCCGGCTGCCGGGCGGCCCGCAGGTGATGCGCGGCCAGCTCGACCGGCTCATCGAGGCGACGGAACTGCCCCATGTGACGCTCCAGGTCGCGGAGTTCTCGTCGGGACCGCACCCGGGGACGTACGGGCCGTTCACGCTGTTCCGGTTCCCGGTGCGCGAGCTGCCGGACATGGTCTTCAGCGAGTACGTCACCGGCGCGCTCTATCTGGACGACCGGATCGAGGTCGGCGCCCATCTGGAGGTGCTCGACCACATCGCGGCGCTCGCGGCGTCCGCCGAGCGCACGGTGGAGCTGCTGCGGAAGCTGCGCGCCACGCTGTGAGCGCCGGCCTTAAAACCGCCAGCCTTTAAAACGCGGGGCGCATACGACGGTGCCGCGGGCCCGTCATTGCGGGACCGCGGCACCGGGAGGCGTGAGCCGTCAGGCGAGCTTCGCCGTGAGCGTGATCGTCGTGCCGGTGAGCGCCTGGCTCACCGGGCAGTTCTTCTTGGCGTCCTCGGCCGCCGCGACGAACTGCGCCTCGTCGATCCCGGGCACCGTGCCCTCCACCGTGAGGTGGATGCCGGTGATGCCCTCACCCGGCTGGAACGTGACGTCCGCGGACGTGACCAGCTTGGTGGGCGGGGTGCCCGCGCCGGCCAGACCGTGCGACAGGGCCATGGAGAAGCAGCTGGAGTGGGCGCCGGCGATCAGCTCCTCCGGGCTGGTCTTGCCGTTCGCCGCCTCGGCGCGGGACGGCCAGGAAACGGGCTGCTGGGGGATGCCGGAGGAGTCGAAGGTGACGACGCCCTTCCCCTTGAGCAGGTCGCCTTCCCACTCGGTGTGCGCGGTGCGCGTGGTAGCCACGGTGGTTCCTTTCGGTCAGTCCCGGTCGGGGCTCTGCGTGGGACACCATCCGACCACATCCCCGCTGCTTTTGGCCGGAATACGGACCGGTGCGGACCGGGTCAGGCGGTGGCGGCGCGCTTCTTGCGGGCCGCGATGAACGCGTAGACGAGGACGCCGACGAACAGGAAGAGGACGCCCTGGTAGACGGCCGCGTATCCGGCGCCGCCGACCAGCCACAGGGAGAACCCGAAGGCGGCGAGGGCGAGCACCATGTCGCGGGCCAGCCGCGCGCCGTTGACCTTGTGGCCCTGGCCGGACAGCAGGAAGTAGATCTGCGCGGCGGTGGCGAGGAGGTACGGGACGGTCGCGGTGAACGTGGTGACGAGGACGAGCGTCTCGAAGACGCCGGCCGAGCCCGCCGTGTAGTTGTAGACCGTCAGCAGCGAGGCGAGGACGACGGTGACGAGGACGCCCACCGTCGGGGTGCCGCGCTTCTTCTTCGTGAAGACGGCGGGGAACAGGCCGTCCTTGGCGGCGGCGTACGGGGTCTGCGCGGCCAGGAGCGTCCAGCCGTTGAGCGCGCCGAGGATGGAGACGAGCGCGGACAGCGCGACCGCGGTGCCGCCCCACGTGCCGCCGAACATCGCGTTGACGGCCTCGGACATCGGGGCGTGCGAGCCGACGAGCTTGTCGTGCGGGACGGTGCCGAAGACGGCGAGCGTGCACAGCATGTAGACGAGGGCGGCCAGGCAGGTGCCGAGGACGGTGGCGCGGCCGACGTTGCGCTCGGGGTTGCGGACCTCGCCGGCGCTGACCGACGCGGACTCGACGCCGAGGTAGCTGAACAGCAGGATCGCGGCGGACGCGGAGACGGCGCCGAGCGGCGAGTCGCCGCTCGCCCGGAACGGTCCGAGGTTGTCGGCGTGGAAGGAGAACAGGCCGCCGACGGCCACGATGAACAGCGGCGCGAACTTCAAGACCGTCGACACGAGCTGCACGGCGCCGACGTAGCGGGTGCCGGCGAGATTCGCGAGGGCGGGCAGCCACTGGACGGTCAGCGCGGCGACGATGCTCCAGAGCACCGAGCCGTGCAGGGGCAGCAGCACGTCGAGGTAGCCGACGGCGGCCACGGCGAGCGCCGCGTTCGACACCCAGGCGGTGATCCAGTACGACCAGGAGGCCAGGAATCCGGCGAAGTCGCCGAAGGCCTCGCGGGCGTAGACGTAGGGGCCGCCGGTCTTCGGGGTCTGGCGGGCCAGGCGGCCGAAGACCAGGGCCAGCGCGATGGCGCCGAGGGTGAGGATGCCGAAGGCGACGAGGCTGATGGTGCCGAACGGGGCTACCGAGGCCGGGAGCAGGAAGATGCCGCCGCCGATGATGTTGCCCATGACGAGGGCGGTGGCGATCGGGAGCCCGAAACGGCGGGCGTGCTTGTCGGAGCTGTCTTCGTGCTGTGGGGCCGGAGCCGGCTTCGTCACGGTTCCGGTGTCGTGCATGGGGGGAGTGCCTCTCGTGTGCTGGGCGCCTACCGGGATCGCCGGGCGGCGGCCCCATGGTCGGCGACCGGTGCACACTGATCCAAATCAGGCGGATTTCTCCTGCGGGGCGACCGTCGTGGCCGTAAATGATGCGCCTGTGGCCGGTTCGTGCCGGGATTCGTCCAGGGGGACCTGAGGGCCGCATTCCTGGCGCAGCCAGCGGCGGAGCACCTGGTGGACCTGCTCGGCGCCCACCAGTTCGGCGCCCTCGGCGACCGGCGGCGAGAAGGCGTCCGGGGCGAGCAGGAAGGGGTGGCCCTGGGCGCCGCCGAGGCCGCCGTGGGAGCCGATCTGCTCCTCGAAGGCGAGGACGTCGCCCTCGTCCGGGTCGTACCAGGAGTTGACCATGATGTCGGCGGTGTGCGGGAAGGAGTCGGTGCGGCGGACGGCGTCGGCGGCGTGCGGGCCGAAGTCGGCGAGGGGCCCCGGCTCGTCGTCGAGGCGGTCCAGGGGGATCTCGGCGCCGCGTGCGCCCAGGACGACGGCGCCGTGCTCCTCGCTGCGCACCAGCAGGAAGCCGACGCCGGGGTGGTTGGCGAGGGTGGTGAGGAGCGCCGGGTGGCGGGCGTCGATCTCCTCCTTGCTCATGCGGTGCGGCACGTCGGGGAACGAGACGAGGCCGAGGTTGCCGGAGGCGAGCACGATCGGTTCGGAGCGGCGTGAGGACGGGCGGTGCTTGTCCTTGCCCTCCTCGACGGGCCGGTGCAGTGCGGCCCGGACGGCGGCGCGGGCCTCGGCGCCGCTGCGCGTGCGGCCCGCCTTGCGCGGCACGGGCAGCCCGCAGCCCGCTCGCACGAGGTCCTGGAGGCCGAGCCCGTAGCGGGCGCGGAACGTCTCGCCGGGGCTCTGCCCGTGGTCGGACAGGACGACGATCCGGTACGGGCGCGGGGCGTGGTCCGCGACCTTGGCGATGAGGGCGAGCGCCCGGTCGAGACGTATGAGGACCTGCTCGGCGTCGCGGCTGCGGGGCCCGGAGTGGTGGGCGACCTCGTCGTACGCGACCAGGTCGGCGTAGACGGCGCTGCGCCCGGCGAGCATGTCGCCGATGACCGCGGCGACGACGACGTCCCGCTCGACGACCGTCGCGAAGGCGCGGATGAACGGGTAGAGCCCGCCGCGGCCGATGCGCGGGCGCTGCTTCGTCAGGCGGGCCCGGGTGGACTGGCCGATCTCGCGGACGACCTCGGCGACGAAGGACAGGGCGGTGCGCACGGCGTTCGCCGGGTCGCTGAAGTACGTGAAGTAGCCGGCCCGCGAGCGGTTCTCCTTGCCCCGGCGGGCGGCGACGGACAGGACGAGGGCGACCTGGTCGGCGCCGCCGCTGAAGAGGTTGCCGCGGCTGGCGCCGTCGAGGGTGAGGAGGCCGCCGTCGCCGGTGTGCGCGATGGCGCGGCGCTGGAGTTCGGCGGCGCTGCTGGGCCGGTTGGAGACCTGGATCTCGCGGGTGTCCTTCTCGTACCAGCGGAACGCGGGGATGTCGTGGTTGCTGCCGTGCAGGATGCCGAGCTGGCTGGCGCCGGTCTGGCTGGACCAGTCGGTGCGCCACGGGGTGAGGTGGTGCGTGCCGGCACCGATCCAGGCGCCGACGGTGGGCATCAGGTCCTGGTTCACGGCGTCGCGCAGGACGTCGTGGCCGACGCCGTCGAGCTGGATGAAGACGGTGCCGGGGGTGGACGGTGTGTCGTGGCCGTGTCGTCGGCGGCGCCGGGCGGCGAGGCGGTACAGGCGGCGGCGGTAGGCGTCGTCGTCGCGTACGGCGAGGGCTCCGCCGGTGGCCGAGGCCACAGCCGACATGACCGCGGCGACGACGACGGCCGTCTCGGGGTTGGCCTCGCCGTGGCCGTCGGGGATGAGGTCGAGGGCGAGGAGCAGCAGGCCGCCGTTGAGGGCGAACACGGCGAGGCCGAGGACGAGGGCGGGGACCAGGAGCAGGGTGCGGACGAGGAGCGGCCACACGAGTGCGGACAGGATGCCGAAGGCTCCGGCGCCGAGCGCGGCCGTGATGGCGACGCGCGTGACGCTGTCGTCGCCCGCCGACTCGAGCCGGAAGTCCGGCAGGATCCCGGCGAGCACGAGCATGGTGACGGTGCTGACCGCCCATACGGCGACCGGCCGCCAGCACTTGCTCACGATCCCCCGCCAACGCCCCTGGCTCACGCCTCGCACACCTTTCGTCGTCCCACGCGGTGACGGTCGCATGGGGTGACCGTCCCCCGGAGTGGCCGGGGTCAGCAGCCGTCGTAACCCGCCGTCGGCATCGACATGCGGCGGTGGACGCGCTTCTTCATCTCCGCGTCGTACGACGGTTCGTCGAGCCCGGCGGTCTCCAGGCGGATGCCGCGGCGGGCGCACTCGGCGGTGAACTCGTCGACGGAGCGCAGCGCGGCGCGCAGGACGCGGTGGCTCGGGGCGACGAACAGGTCGATCTGACCGGCGTCGACGTCGGCCCACAGCACGTCGTGGTCGGAGCGCAGGGAGTGGACGAGGAGCTGTCTGGTCACGACATAGCCCCGGTCGGCGGCCCAGCGGGCGCACATCGCGTGCTGGCTGCGCGAGTCCACGAGGAAGGGGTCGTCGTCCAGTTC
Organism: Streptomyces sp. NPDC046821; assembly: GCF_040645335.1. NCBI lineage: Bacteria > Bacillati > Actinomycetota > Actinomycetes > Kitasatosporales > Streptomycetaceae > Streptomyces > Streptomyces sp. NPDC046821. Next base: position 66,372 of record NZ_JBEYYB010000002.1, read on the forward strand.
CTCCAGCGGCGTCAGACTGGCGATCGCCATGACGCGGACCGCGCCGGCCGTCGTCTCTCGTGCCGGTTCGCCCATCGCGTCCCCTCTCACCTGGTCTCATCCCCGGTTTTCGTCGACGACCCTACTCCTGCCCGTACGCTCGGGGGAGTCGCTCGAAGGAGGTCCTGGAGGTGCCGGTGGAGATCACCTGGTGGGGACACGCCACCTGCACGGTCGAGGACTCGGGGGTCCGGGTGCTGACGGACCCGCTGTTCACGCGCCGGCTCGCGCATCTGCGGCGGCGCCGCGGGGCCACCCCGCCGCCCGAGGCCGCAGTCGCCGACGTGGTCCTCGTGTCGCATCTGCACGCCGACCATCTGCACCTCCCGTCCCTTGCCCGGCTCGCCGCCGGCACCCGGGTCCTGCTCCCGCGCGGCGCCCGCCGCTCGGTGCCGGGCCTGCGCCGCCTCGCCCATCTGCGGCTCACCGAGGTCGAACCGGGCAGCCGCGTCGAGGTGGGCGGCCTGGACGTACGGGCGGTGCCCGCGTCGCACGACGGCCGGCGTGTCCCGGTCGGCCCGCACCGCTCCCCCGCGCTCGGTTACGTGGTGAGCGGCGAAGCCCGCACGTACTTCGCGGGTGACACGGGCCTGTTCGACTCGATGGCGGAGGACGTGGGCGAGGTCGACGTGGCGCTGCTGCCGGTGGGCGGCTGGGGGCCGTATCTGGGGCCGCATCATCTGGACGCGGGGCGGGCGGCCGTGGCGCTCGCCCGGCTGGCGCCGCGCTGCGCGGTGCCGGTGCACTTCGGGACGTACTGGCCGATCGGCATGGACGCGGTGCGGCCGCACGAGTTCCACGCGCCGGGTGACGAGTTCGTGCGGCGGGCCGCCGAGCTGGCGCCCGAGGTGACGGTGCATCTGCTCGGGCACGGCGAGAGTGTGCGGCCGGAGGTCGCCCGGTGAATCCGCTGCTTCGGGCGGGCCACGAGCTGCTCGCCGCGGCGGCGACTCAGCCGCCGCCGGAGTCGACGCAGCAGGCCGTCGGCTATCCGTCCCTGTTCCTGCTCGTCATGATCGGCGCGCTCGTGCCGGTCGTGCCCACGGGGGCGCTGGTCAGCTCGGCGGCCGTGGTCGCCCTCCATCACACGGCGCCGTTCTCGCTGCTGCTGGTCTTCGCGGTGTCGTCGTGCGCGGCGTTCCTCGGTGACCTGGCGCTGTTCTGGCTGGGGCAGCGCGGGATGCGGTCGCGGAACGGGTCGAAGTGGCTCGCCGCGATCCGTGACCGGGCGCCCGAGGAACGTCTCGCGCAGGCGCAGCAGAAGCTGGCCGACCATGGGGTGACGGTGCTCGTCCTGTCCCGGCTCGTGCCGGCCGGGCGTATCCCCGTGATGCTGGCGTGCCTGATGGCGCGGATGCCGTTGCGTCAGTTCGCGCGCGGGGATCTGCCGGCGTGTCTGGCGTGGTCGGTGACGTACGCGCTGATCGGGATCCTCGGCGGTTCGCTGTTCCCGGAGCCGTGGCAGGGGGTCGTGGCGGCGGTCGGTCTGACGGTGCTGGTCAGTGCGGCGCCGGCCGTGTGGCGGCGGCTGCGCGGGGAGCGGGAGGACGGGTCAGACGGCCAGCACGCGTGACGCGCCGATCGCCAGGTCCCACAGGTCGGAGCGCTCCCGGCCCGCGCTCTGCCAGGCGGCCCGTACGCGCGTGAGGGGTTCGAGCACCGGCTCGGCCGACAGCAGGAACGTGGCCCAGTGCATGGGTGCCATCCGGCGCGCGCCCACGTCCTGGGCCGCCGCGACCGCCTCTTCCGGGTTGCAGTGGACGTCCCTCAGCCACCAGCGCGGCTCGTAGGCGCCGATCGGCAGGAGCGCCAGGTCGATGCCCGGGTAGCGGCGGCCGATCTCGCGGAACCAGTGGCCGTATCCGGTGTCCCCCGCGAAGTAGACCCGCTGTCCCTCCAGGTCGGTGAGGACCCAGCCGCCCCACAGGGTGCGGCAGGTGTCGGCGAGGCTGCGCTTGGACCAGTGGTGGGCCGGTACGAAGTCGAAGCGGACACCGCCGAGTTCGGCCGCCTCCCACCAGTCGAGCTCCGTGACGTGGGTGAAGCGGCGGCGGGTGAACCAGCGGCCGAGTCCGGCGGGGACGAACACGGGCGTGTCCCTGGGGAGCCTTTTGAGCGTCGGGGCGTCGAGGTGGTCGTAGTGGTTGTGGCTGATGACGACGGCGTCGACGCGGGGGATGCCGCTCCAGGCTATGCCGGGCGGGGTGACGCGGGCGGGGGTGCCGAGGATCTTGCGGGACCAGACGGGGTCCGTGAGGACGGTGAGGCCGCCGATGCGCAGCACCCAGCTCGCGTGCCCGGCCCAGCTGACGGCGACGGTCCGGGTGTCGACGGACGGCACGGGGCCCGGCTCGAACGGCAGCTCGGCTATCGCGGTCAGGGCGTCGGTCGGCGGGCGCAGCGCGCCCTCGCGGGCGAACCTGGCGAACGCGCGCAGTCCGGGGAGCGGTGCCGTGAGGCGGTCCGCGAACGACTTGGGCCAGATGCGCCCCTCGCCGACCGGCCGGGGTTCGGTGAGGGGCACGAAGGACGCGGGGGCATCAGCTCGCTGTGCCGTCGACTCGGACTGCTGCGTCATCGAGGACTCTCCCATCCCTTGACGTCGGACCCGAGATCGTCGAGGGCCGACTCCAACATGCTCAAGGCGCGCTGCACATGGGGCAATTCCGCCGGTTCCGGCGCAATGAGAGACGACATGCGCTCGCCCGGGGTTGCTCCGAGGAAGGGGCTCGTCGACAGGCGTACGCGCAGCGCGGCGAGGTCGTCGCCGAAGCGGTGGCCGCCGGGGGCGGGCATTCCGAGCCGTTGTGCCAGGTGGTCCTCCAGGTCCTGGGCGTCACCGACCCCGCGCGCGGCGAGCGCGGGGCGCAGTCGTTCCAGGTCCGCGTACAGATGACGGCCGGCCTCGGGCGGGCGGGCGAGTCCGCCCCGGTCGAGGACCACGCGGTGCACGGCGTCGGCCACGCGCGCGTGGAGGGCGGTCGCGGCGCGCAGCCGTTCGGTGATCTCGGGCGGTTCGCCGAGCGCGTACGTGGCGGCTGCCGCCGCCGGGGCGGAGGGGACCGAGCCGAGCGCGGTGAGGAAGTCGAGGACGCGGGCGCGCAGGGCGGCACCGCGCTCGGTGCCGGGGAACCGGGCGACGGCGGCGGGGAGTCCGGGCGGGAGGTAGGCGCCGACGAGGTCGGTCACGACGCTGACGTGGTCGGGAAGCATCTCGGCGGGGCCGATGAGGACGGTGGCGCGGGCCGGGTCGTGGTGCACGGTGTCGCGCCAGGTCTCGTCGCTGACGATGTGCAGGCCCTCGGCCGCGGCGGCCTCCACGGCCTCGTGCAGGATCTCGGGCGGCGCGGCGGTGGCGGTCGGGTCGTCGGCGACGGAGAGGACGAGGAGCCGGGGGTCGCCGCCTTCGGCCCGGACCCGGCGCACGGTTTCGAGGAGGGCGAACGGGTCCGGGACGCCGCCGCATTCGGCGGGCGTCGCGACGCGGAACACGGACCGGCCGAGGAGCCGCGCCTGGGGCGCCCACCAGGCGGGGCTGGGGCGGGGCAGGAGTACGTCGCCGCCGATCGCGGCGGTCAACGCGAGCAGCAGGGGGGCGGCGCCGGGTGCGGCTGCTGTCTGGTCCGGCGCGGTGGGCAGGCCCCGGCGCAGCCAGTAGCCGGACGCGGCGTCGAGGAGGGCGGGGGCGCCGCCGGGCGGTTCCGGGACCGCGGGGTCCGCCGCCGTGGCCGCGGCGGCCAGCTCGGGCAGGACGGGCAGACCTGCGTCAGGCAGCGGCGGACCGTAGCGGACGGTCCCGTGCCCCTCCAGGATCCCGGAGTCGTTCCCCCTCATGTGCCACCTCCTACCGCCCCCAGAATCCCCCGAGTCACGCTCGCCCGCACTGCCTGTGCGCCGGTGACGTCGCCCCAGGTCCGTGACCAGGGGCATGTGGGAGCGCGGGGAGAGGGGGACGGACGGGGGTAGGCCGAGCGGGTGACGGGGTGACGGCGGGACGGCTGCGGGGCTCGGGTACGCGGGGGTGGGGCTCGGGTACGCCAGGGCGGCGGCCCCAACCTGCCGGACCAGGCTCGGGTACGCAAGGGCGGCGGCCCCAACCGGCCGAACCAGGCTCGGGTACGCAAGGGCGGCGGCCCCAACCAGCCGAACCAGGCTCGGGTACGCCAGGGCAGCAGCCCCAACCAGCCGGGCCGCCGCGCCACTTACCCCGGCCGATCAACCCAGCTGCGCGCCCCGCACCGATCGACCCGGGCTGGCCAATTACCCCCGCACCAACCAGCCCCGGCCGCGATCGACCCCCGCCGCGCCTACCGCGCCCGCTCCACCCTGCGCTCGTCCCACACCGGTTCCGTCGACTCGCGCACATTGCCGTCGCTGCCGAAGACGAGGTACCGGTCGAAGGAGCGGGCGAACCAGCGGTCGTGCGTGACGGCCAGGACCGTTCCGTCGAACGCCTCCAGGCCTTCCTGAAGGGCCTCGGCGGATTCCAGGTCGAGGTTGTCCGTCGGCTCGTCGAGGAGGAGGGCCGTCACTCCGGCGAGTTCGAGCAGCAGGATCTGGAAGCGGGCCTGCTGCCCTCCCGAAAGCCGCTCGAACTTCTGCTCGGCCTGGGCGGTCAGCTCGTAGCGCCGGAGCCGTCCCATGGCCTGCCCACGGTCCTTGGCGTGGTCGGCCCAGAGGATGTCGAGCAGCGTGCGGCCCTGGAGTTCGGGGTGGGCGTGGGTCTGGGCGAAGTGGCCGGGCACGACGCGGGCGCCGAGCTTCCACTCCCCCGTGTGGGCGACCTTGTCGTCCGGGTTCCCGGCGAGCAGGCGCAGGAAGTGCGACTTGCCGGACCCGTTCGAACCGAGGACGGCGACCCGTTCGCCGTAGAAGACCTCCAGGTCGAAGGGCTTCATCAGGCCGGTCAGCTCCAGGCCCTTGCAGGTGATGGCCCTGATGCCGGTGCGGCCGCCGTGCAGGCGCATCGTGATGTCCTGCTCGCGCGGCGGCTCGGGCGGGGGCCCTGCCTCCTCGAACTTGCGCAGGCGGGTCTGCGCCGCCGCATAGCGAGACGCCATCTCATGGCTGACCGCGGCGGCCTGCCGCAGGTTGACGACGAGCTTCTTCAGCTGGGCGTGCTTCTCGTCCCAGCGCTTGCGCAGCTCCTCGAAGCGGGCGAACCGCTCGCGCCGTGCCTCGTGGTACGTGGCGAAGCCGCTGCCGTGCACCCAGGCGTCGGCGCCGGCGGGGCCGGGCTCGACGCTGACGATCTTCTCGGCGGAGCGGGCGAGTAGCTCGCGGTCGTGCGAGACGAACAGGACGGTCTTGCGGGTCTCGCGGAGCTTCTCCTCCAGCCAGCGCTTGCCGGGCACGTCGAGGTAGTTGTCCGGCTCGTCGAGCAGGAGCACCTCGTCGGTGCCGCGCAGCAGCGCTTCGAGGACGAGCCGCTTCTGCTCGCCGCCGGACAGCGTGCGGACCTCGCGGAACTGGGCCTTGTCGTACGAGACGCCGAGGGCGGCCGTGGTGCACATGTCCCAGACGGTCTCGGCCTCGTAGCCGTGTGCCTCGGCCCAGTCGGAGAGGGCCTGCGCGTACTGGAGCTGCGCGGCCTCGTCGTCGACGGTCATGATCAGGTGCTCGGCCTTGTCGACGGCCTTCGCCGCCTCCCTGATGCGCGGGGTCGCGACGGACACGAGGAGGTCGCGGACGGTCGTCTCGTCGCGGACCGAGCCGACGAACTGGGACATGACGCCGAGGCCGCCGCTGACGGTGACCGTGCCTCCGTGCGGCTTCAGCTCGCCGGAGATCAGCTTGAGGAGGGTCGTCTTTCCCGCGCCGTTCGGCCCGACGAGGGCGACGACGGAGCCCTCCCCGACCCGGAAGGAGACATCACCGAGCAGCGCCCGCCCGTCCGGCAAGTAGTACTCGAGGTGTGCGGCTTCCAGATGTCCCATGGTCGGCATTGTGGGCGCCGGGCCGGGCGAGGAGCAAAACGATTTCGCCGCGCCCCTCTTCCACGCCCCTTCCCGCCCCCACCAGTTGTCCGTATGCCGAGATTTGCGTCTCACAATGCGGCTGAACGGCGTACGGTGAAGCGCATGACGAAGGAGACCGCCGTATATACGCACGGCCACCACGAGTCCGTGCTGCGTTCCCACACCTGGCGCACCGCCGCCAACTCGGCCGCGTACCTGCTCGGTTCACTGAAGCCGCACATGAAGATCCTGGACATCGGGTGCGGTCCGGGCACCATCACCGCCGATCTGGCGGCGCTCGTCCCCGAGGGGCACGTCACCGGCGTGGACCAGGCCGCCGGTGTGCTCGACCAGGCGCGGGCCACCGCCACCGAACGCGGCCTGGCCAACGTCGACTTCACGACCGGCGACATCCACGCCCTGGACTTCCCCGACGACACGTTCTGCGTCGTGCACGCGCATCAGGTGCTCCAGCACGTGGGCGACCCGGTGGCGGCGCTGCGCGAGATGCGCCGGGTCACGAAGCCCGACGGGTTCATCGCCGTCCGCGATTCGGACTACGCATCCATGAGCTGGTACCCGCTGTCGCCTGGCATGGACGACTGGCTCGACCTGTACCGGCGGGTGGCCCGCGCGAACGGCGGCGAGCCGGACGCGGGCCGCCGCCTCAAGTCCTGGGCCCTGGAAGCGGGTTTCGACACGGCACACATCAACTCGTCCTCTTCCACGTGGTGTTACTCGACCCCGGAGGAGATCGAGTGGTGGAGCGACCTGTGGGCGGACCGCACCCTCGCCTCCGCCTACGCCGAGCGCGCGCAGGAGAGCGGCCAGGCGACGCCGGGCGAGCTGACCGCGGTCTCCGAGGCGTGGCGGGCGTGGGGGCAGCAGCCCGATGCCTGGTTCTCGGTCCTGCACGGTGAGATCCTGTGCCGCAAACGGGCTGACAAACAGGCTGACAACTGAGCTGACAAGTAGGGCGTCGCGGACACGCCGGACCCCCGGGTTTCGGCCGTTCACCGGAAACGATCACGTGTCCGGGCGGCGCCAACTACGCTCGCCGCCATGGAGATCCTGGGAACCACGCTGCGTATCTGCGTCGACGACCTGGAGTCCTCGGTCGCGTTCTACGAACGGCTCGCGGGAAGCCGCGCCATGCGGTTCGAACGCGACGGGGTCTCCGTGGCCGCGGTCGGCTGCTTTCTCCTGATGAGCGGGCCCGAGGCGGAGATCGAGGTCCTGCGCAACGTCAGGGCCACGCTCGCCGTCAAGGACGTCGACGAGGCGCACGCCGCCCTGAGCGCGTCCGGCGCGCGCGTCCTCGCCGGGCCGATCAAGACCCCGGCCGGCCGCATATTGATCGCGCTGCACCCCGACGGCTCGGTCTTCGAGTACGCCGACCGGCAGAACCAGGAGTAACCACTACCAGCCACAACGGGCCCGGCCCTGACCCCGCTCTTGACACGGCGACGTATTCTCGCCCCGATCACGCGGGAGCGAGGGCGGTACACATGGCGAGCAGCGACCGGGGCACCGGGACGGCCCGGGAGGCCGGCCGATCCGTGCGCGGCGGCGGGGCCCGGCCGTCGCTGGGCGCACAGGCGCGGGACACCATCCGGGCGCGCATCGTCGACCGGCGCTATCCGCCGGGGACGCGGCTCGTGGAGCGGGAGATCGCCGAGGAGCTGCGGATGTCGCGCGTCCCGGTGCGGGAGGCGCTGCGCGCGCTCGTCACCGAGGGTCTCGCCGAACTCCTGCCGCACAGCGGGGTACGCGTGCGGCGGCTGGCGCGGGCCGACGTGGAGCATCTCTACGAGGTGTGGGAACCGCTGTCCGTGCAGGCGTCACGGCTGGCGGCCCGGCGGGTGGCGCAGGCCGCACCGCTGGAGCCGGAGGGGCTCGCCGCGCTGCGCGGGTCGCTGGAGGTCGCGGAGCGGGCGGCCGCCGCGGACGAGGGTGCGCGTGAGGTCGCCGCGCACACGGCGTTCCACGAGGGCATCGTGGCGCTGTCCGGGAACCCGCTGCTCGGCCGCACGATGGAGCAGCTGGGCTGGCAGCTCCAGCTCCTGTTCGGTATGCGGGAGGAGCCGGCGCACATGCGGGAGCAGCACCGGTCGGTCTTCCGGCACATCGCGGCCGGTGACGAGGAGACGGCGGCGGCGAGCACGCTGCTGCACGTACGCGACAGCCGGTCGGTCGCGCTGCGCTCGCTGTTCGGTGACGAGGAGTCCGAGAGCGCCGGGGACACGGACCGGAGCGGGAGCGCCGGGGACGCAGGCGGAAGCGGGAGCGCGGACGGCGGAAGCGCGGACGGCGGCGGCAACGTCGCGGCGCTGTATACCAACATCGGGTGATCCTTGGTCCGGTTGACCAAATTACGGACTGAACGCCCTGGTCACGCCCGGTTTGACCGCATGGTTCTTGCCCACCCGGTCAACTTGGTATACAAAAAGTCGCACAAGAGCATCACCCCCCGTTCCGCCGAGGAGCCACCCATATGTGCGTCGAGAACGTCCCCCCGCCGTCCAGCCGGCTGACCCGCCGAGGCGTACTCGCCGGCGCCGCCGCCCTGGCGGGCACCACGGCCGCCCTCGCCGCCTCCGCGCCCAGCGCGTCGGCCCTCGGGACGAGCGCCGCCCGCGCCACCCGCCCGGCCACCGCCCCCCGCGGCGGCGACCTGGTCATCGACGGCGGCACGCTTCTCGACCCCGAGACCGGCCAGGTCACGGAGGACGCGGTCGTCGTCATCCGTGACGGCGTCGTCCGCGCGGCCGGTGCCCGCTCCAAGGTCGAGGTGCCCTCGGGCGTCACCGTCCTCGACGCGCACGGCCAGTGGGTCCTGCCGGGTCTCGTCGACTCGCACATCCACCTGAACAGCGCCGCCGAGGCCGCCAAGACCCTCGCGCAGGGCGCCACCACCGCGCGCAGCGGTTCGACGAACTTCTACCAGGACATCGCCGTCCGCGAGCTGTCCCGGCAGGCCCCGGGCCTGGCCCCGCGGCTGCGCGCGGCCGGTGTCTTCGTCACGCCCGACCTCGGTGACACGATCCTCGCCGACCCCGACCTGACCGAGCTCGCCCGCGCCAAGGGCGGCGTCACCTCCGCCGAGGCCCTGCGCCGCGTCGTCGAGGTCAACCTGGCCCGCGGTGTCGACACCATCAAGACCCGCGTGAACCCGCGCGCCGGTCTCGCCGAGCAGGACCCGCTGGAGCAGGTCTACTCCCGCGAGCAGCTCTCCACGATCGTCGCCGCCGCCCGCCGCGGCGGCAAGGAAGTGCTGTGCCACAGCTACAGCGCGAAGGGCTGCCACGACGCGGTCCTGGCCGGCGTCAAGTCCGTCGAGCACGGCGCGTTCATCACCGAGGAGACGCTGCACGAGATGCGTCGCCGGGGCACGTACTTCACGCCCACCATGGTCGCCATCGGCGGCATGATCGGTGACCCGAACCCGGTCCTCGACGAGCGCGGCCGCACCTACCTGCCCAAGCTCAAGGCCGCCGCGAAGCTCGCGCACGACCTGGGCGTGGGCCTCGTGTCCGGCACCGACTCGTCCGGCGGCGAGGTCGAGCCGATCGGCGCCGAGATCGAGATGATGCACTCGGCCGGTCTGTCGGCGCTCGACGCGATCCGCACCGCGACCACCAACGCCGCTCGTCTCCTCGGCTTCGAGGGCCAGGTCGGCCGTCTGGCGCGCGGCTACGCGGGCGACGCGATCCTGCTGTCCCGCAGCCCGCTCGACGACATCTCCGTGCTGAAGACGCCGTCGCGCGTCATCCGCACCGGAGTCGCCGTATGACCGCCACCGTCTTCAAGAACGTCCGCCCGCTCGGTGCGGACCAGGCGGTCGACCTGACGGTCGTCGACGGTCTGATCGTCGACGGTCCGGCGCCCGAGGGTGCCGAGGTCGTCGACGGCGGTGGCCGCGTCGCGCTGCCCACGCTCGTGGACGGGCACATCCACCCGGACAAGACGGCGTGGGGCGAGAAGTGGGTGTCGCGCAAGAAGGCGTCCTCCATCGCCGAGTTCGTCGAGGCCGACGCGGACCTGTTCCACGCGCAGACCACCCCGCTCAAGGACCGCGCCCTGCGTCTCATGTCGCACGCGGTCACGCAGGGCACCCGTGCCATGCGCGCCCACGTCGACGTCGCGCCGGTCTACGGCCTCGAAGGCGTCGAGGGCGTCATCGCGGCGCGTGAGACCCTGCGTGACGCGCTCGACGTGGAGATCGTGGCGTTCCCGCAGCACGGTGTCATCCGTAAGCCGGGCACGGCCGAACTTCTTGAGGAAGCGGCCGCGAGCGGCGCCATCGACATCGTCGGCGGCATCGACCCGAGCAGCTTCGACGGTGCGCTCGACGAGCAGCTCGACCTGGTCTTCGGCATCGCGGACCGGCACGGCATCGGCGTCGACGTCCACCTGCACGACGTGGGCGAGACCGGCCTCGAGGTGGTCAACGCGATCATCGCGCGGACCCGGGCGCTGTCCCTCCAGGGCAAGGTGAGCATCAGTCACGTGTTCTGCGTGCCCGCTCTCCAGGGCGCCGCGCTGGACAAGCTGGGCAGCGAGCTGGCAGAGGCGGGGATCTCCCTCGCGACCGTCGCTCCCTCCGAGTCGCTGGTCCTGCCGACGCGCCGGCTGCGAGAGCTCGGTGTGGGCGTGGGCCTCGGCTCGGACGGCGTGCGCGACTCGTGGAGCCCGTTCGGCAACGCCGACATGCTGCACCGCGTGCACCTGCTCTCGCAGGTCCAGAACGCGCGTCTCGACGAGGACCTGGAGGACGCGTTCCGCGTCGCCGCCGACGACGGCGCCCGCATCCTGGGCCTCCCCCACGCGGATCTGACCCCGGGCTCCCCGGCGGACTTCTTCCTGGTGGAGGGCGAGTGCCTGCCGCAGATCGTCGTGGACCTGCCGAAGCGTGACCTCGTGGTCCGGGCCGGCCGTGTCGTCGCCAAGGACGGCAAGCTGCTCCTGCCCTGAGCAGTCACTGCTCCCATGCGGTCCCGGGTCCCTATGCCCGGGGCCGCATGGTGAAGTCGTACTGTGCGGGCAGCCGTTCGCCGGCTTCGGCGAGGCTGTCCCACAGTACGGCGATGGTCTCCGCACCTTCCCGCAGGTCGGCGACCTCGAAGCCCGCGTCGAACACGGCGCGGGCCTTTTCCTTTTCTCCCTCGGCGAGCAGCAGGCGGGCCTCCAGGAGCCGGAAGCGTCCGCGGGCCCGGGTCGTGGGGTGCAGCCGCTCCCGGACGCATCGGGCGGCACCCGGGCGCCGGACCGCGAGCAGCGCTTCCATGGCCTCGCGGCCGAGTGCCGCCGTCGCCGCGGTCCAGGCCTCGCCGTCGTCGCGCCGCTCCTGGCACAGGTCGTCGAAGGCTTCCTCGTACCGGTCGGCGGCGCGCTCGTGGTAGCCGTCCTCCTGGTCGGCGACGGCGAGGCAGCGCAGCAACGGCCAGCGGGACGGGGCGAGTTCGAGCCCGCGCTCCCAGCTGCGCACGGCCTGGGCGCGGTCGCCGGCGTGCCACTGGGCGACGCCGAGGTGGTACTCGGTGTGCGGCTTGGCCGGCGCCGTCTCCAGCATGTCCCGCCAGTGGGGTGCCACGAGGGTGGGTCCGGGCGGTGCGACGCGGCGCGGCTCGGGCAGGGCGCCGCTGCGCAGCAGATGCAGCCACGGCATCTGCTCGTCGCCGAGGGTGCACTGGTCGAAGGGGGTGCCGGGCAGCTTGAGGCCGCCGCGCTCCACTTCGAGGGCGCCCCAGCCGGAACCCACCGCGAGCATCTCGCCGGGTTCGGCGTCGGCGTGCGGGCGCCAGACCGCGTAGGCGGCGTCGACGTCGGCGCGGGGCAGCGCGGCTTCGAGCCGGTCCTCGGCCTCGCCCCGGGCGGTCGCCCAGTCCTCGTCGCAGTGCACGGAGTCGGCATCCGCGTCCAGCGGCCCGTACGCCTCCAGCCAGGCGAACTCGCCGCCGGCGTCTAGGCGTACGTGTTCCAGCTGGGTGCGGGCGAGACCGGCCTGGATCTCGGCGTAGCCGCCCGTGCCCGGTTCGGTCAGCCACTCCTGCCAGCGCCGGCCGCCCGCGCCGTGGCCCCACAGGAACAGCTTGCGGCCGCGCAGCAGATCGGTCGACGTCTGGACGAGTCCGTGCCCGTCGTCGTCGAACGCGGCGATCCAGCGGCGCTGCCCGTCGGGGACCTCGTAGAAGTAGTCGGCCGGGTACTCGCCGCTGAGCGGGTACGTGCGGTCGATGCCGTCGGACTCCGGTACGGGGACGCGGCGCAGGCTGCGTTCGTAGCCGAAGTGCCAGGCCTCGTCGGCGGGGGCGAGGACGCGGTGCTCCTCGGGGACGGCGATGTTGGACCACCAGTAGACGGGCGCGGGCCGCTCGTGCGGGTTGCGGATCCGTACGCCCACGTGGAGGAAGTCCGAGCCGGCCGGGAGCCACAGGTCCACCTGGAAGGGCAGGTCGCGCAGCCGTTCCCATTCCCACAGGCGCAGCATGTCGCCGCCGTCGGGGGCGGTGACGCGGGCGGCGTGCAGGGGTGCGCAGGACAGGGTGGTGTGCCCGGTCGCGCCGATGTTCCACTCGATGCCGCCGGAGAACCAGGCACCGTTGAGTGCGAAGTCCGCGGGCTGGAACACCGGGTTGCTGTACAGGAGTTGGCGTCCCGTGGGCTTGTGGAAGAGGGAGTGGATCCGGCCGCCGAGACCGGGCAGGACGGTGACGCGCAGCCGGTCGTTCTCCAGGACGAGGGTGTCGAGGGTGACCGGCGCGCGGTCGCGCCCGTAGCCGTTCTTGACGCGCTCGGGGAGGATGCTGCGCAGCGGCTCGTAGCCGATCTGGCGGGCCATGTCGCGGGGCATGTCCTGCTTGGCGCGGTCGTCGAGGACGTGGAGTTCGTCGAGGGGCCGCAGGGGTGGCAGCGGGTCGGAGGCCCCCAACGCCACGCCGGGCAGGGTCAGTACGTCGCGTCGCAGGGTCGTCCGCTCTGCTTGCGAGTGCGTCAAGTCCGCCTCCCATCTCGCGGGGCCCGCCGCCGGTACGCGGTCCGCCCCGCCGACCATGGAACAGGCTCACCCGTGTGCCGACCAAGGGCGTACCCCGTCAGAATTAAGCAAAGGCGCGGCGCGGCCGGGCCGGTTACGCTCCACGGATGGGAACCGAGCACACCTACCGGGTCATCGTCCGCGGCACGTGGGACGGCCTCACCGACGGCGCGCGCGAGCGGCTGCTCGCCGAGGCCGACGACCACGGCCTCACGTCGATGAGGTTCACGCCCGAGGGCTCGCTCACGTACGACCGCGCGCTGAAGCACTTCTCCCTCCGGTTCGTCGTGGAGTCGGACGCGGAGGACGGCGCGGAGATGGCGGAGGCGCTCGCCGAGGAGCGGGCCGAAGCGTCCCTCAGGGCGCTGGGCGAGGGGTACGGCTTCGGCGCGCTGAAGTCCTCGGCGACCGACATGGACACGATGAAGATCAACCGGAAGCGCCCGGCATCTCGGCGGTGAGCGCCCAGCGCTGGTGGTCGCGCCAGGCGCCGTTCACGTAGAGGAAGTCGGGCGAGTAGCCCTCCAGGCGGAAACCGGCGCGGCGGGCGAGTCCGATCGACGCCATGTTGCCCGGCTGCACATTGATTTCCAGGCGGTGCAGTCCGAGGGGGCCGAAGGCGTGCCGGACGACGAGGCCGAGGGCCTCGCCCATCAGTCCGCGGCCCGCCGCGTGCGCGAACGCGCCGTAGCCGAGGGCGCCGCAGCGGAAGCCGCCGCGGACGATGTTGTTGATGTTGATGAAGCCGGCGATGGTGCCCGCTCTGGCACCCGTCCGTTCGCACACCAGGAAGCCCTGCCGGGCCGGGTCGTCGATGAGGGCGGCCGCGTAGGCGGCGTAGGTCTCCGCGCCGGTGGGCGGGAAGAGCCAGGGGTGGTGCAGGTACTCGCTCTCCCTCGCCCGGCGCGTGAACTCCTCGCCGTCCTCGGGCGTGAAGGGCCGGATGCCCACGTGGGGGCCTTCGCTGACGTGACGGTCGTCGGTCTCGGGCATCCGGCCACCCTACGCGGCGCAGCCGGTCTACCGGCCGCCGACCACCGGCAGCTCCAGGACGCCCGTGTCGTTCGGCGCACTGGTGACGACGACCGGCTTCACGCCCTTGTTGCCGCCGTACGCGTCGTCGCTGGCCGCGATGACGAACTGGAGGCGGTGGCCCTTCTCGTAGCGGTGGACGATGCCGGGCAGCGAGACGGTGAACGGGCGGGTCACGTCGGGCACGCGGACCGGCGCGACGAGGCGGTGCACCAGCGTCTTGCTGCCGTCCGGCGCGACGTCGTACAGCTTCGCGAAGAGGACGAGTTTGTCGGCGGCGTCGCCCGAGTTCTGGACGCGTTCGGTGCGCGGCGAGACGACCTTGAGGGTCGCCTTCGGGGAGCCCACCAGGTCGGTCGGGCTGGTCAGCGGGTCGCTGGTCCAGGCGAGGTACGTGCCGGCGGTGTCGCGGGGCGCGGGGTCGGGGAGGCCGATGATGCCGGCGAGGGAGGACTCGGAGTGGCTGGTGGGGATCAGCCAGTTCTTGTACTCGCGGCTGCCGCGGGCAACCTTGGCGCGGTTGTCGACGAGCTTGCCGTCGCCGGACAGGTACAGCTTGCGGCTCAGGGCGGGGACACTGTCGGCGGTGGCGTAGGTGCGGGTCGGGTCGGTGATCCAGTCGCGGTAGTAGGCGAAGGCGGGGCCGGTGTCGACGTTCTTCTTGTGCTGGAGGTAGCGGTCGAACCAGGCGAGGATCCGCTTGCCGACGTAGGAGGTCTCCAGGTTGCCCTGCGCGATGTTGAGTTCGCCGGTGGCCGGGTCGGTGAGGCCGCCGCTGTGGCCCCAGGACTGCCAGATCATCTTGGCGGTGGTGCCCTGCGCCCGCAGGGTCCGGTACGTGGCCTGCGCCTCGTTCAGATTGAAGAGGCTGTCGGACTGGCCCTGGATCAGCAGCGTGGGGGCCTTGACCTGCTTGAGGTAGGACACCGGGGAGACGCTGCGGGCGTAGGCGAGCAGCGGTCCGGTCTTCGCGGCCGGGTAGCTGCCCGAGTTCAGGGTGCGGATCGTCTCGCACGCGTCGTCGACGAAGTGCAGGCAGGTGAGCTTGTTGATGCGCGACGGGTCGAGGGACGGTACGAGGAGGGGCTGGCCCTCGCCCATCAGGAAGAAGCCGTTGGACCACTGCCACTTGAAGGCGCCGGGCACGGAGCGGTCGGAGACGCTGTTCGGGTCGAGGGAGTACGCGAGGTCGTTCCACGTGATCATCGGGACGAGCGCGTCGACGCGGTGGTCGACGGCAGCGGTGGCCATCTGGATGGCGCCGCCGTACGAGCCGCCGATCATGCCGACGCGGGGGTCGCCCTTGCCGTCGGAGGTCACGTAGTCGGCCTTCGTGCCGTCGTCGGCGGCGCGGGTCCCGGCGAGGAAGTCGACCAGCTTGGAGGCGGCCACGCCGTCGATACGCGGGTCGTCGAGCGAGACGAGGCACCCCGACTTGCCGAAGCCGAGCCCCGAATAGACGAGCCCGACGTAGCCACGGGCGGCGACGGCCTTGCCGATGGCGTCGGTCGAGCCGTCGTTCTTGCTGCCGCCGAAGCCGTTCGTGGCGAGGACGGCGGGCGCGCGGTGCGTGGCGTCGACCCCGGCGGGCCGGTAGAGATCGGCGTCGACGACGCAGTTGCGGCCACCGGTCTGGACGGTGAACTTCAGCGGGGTGACGGTGTACGTGCCTTGCGCGGTGGGTGTCGTGGCGTTCGCGGGGACGGCGAGCGCGAGGGGCGCTGCGACCGCCGCGCCGACGGCGAGGGCCAGGGGTGAGCGACGCCGGGATCGGGGCACGGCACGGGACACGGCTACCTCCACGCTGAAGGAGACCACCGGCTACCGACCGGTAAGTCTGGGCGTGGTCATGTTGTGGCACACGTCATACGCAGGTCAATCACCGGGGCGTGTGTTCTTGACGGAGATTCAGCAAACGTTGCGGGGGCGCCGGCGGCGGCGAGCGACACCGGCGGAGTCCCGCGCGTGGGCACCGGAGGGCCGCCGAGCGAGACCGACGGAGTCTCGCCCGTGGGCACCGGAGCGCGGCCTACGAGGTCTCAGACCAGCGCCGGCACGTCCAGCGTCAACGCCCCCGCGTCCGCGTCGAGTTCACCCGGCACACCGAACGGAACGGTCAGCGCCCCGTCGCAGTGACCGAACCCGAACTCCTCCGCCACCGGCACACCGAGCCCGCCGAGCCGGTCCGCGAGCAGCGCCCGCACGTGCTCGTACGGGCCGCACTCCGCCCAGGACCCGAGCAGGATCCCCGAGACCCCGTCCAGCCACCCGGCGCGCAGCAGCTGCGTGAGACAGCGGTCGAGGTGGTACGGCTCCTCGCCGATGTCCTCCAGGCACAGCAGCCCGCCCCGCGCCGACGGCCGGGCGTGCGGGGTGCCCAGGTCGGACGCGAGCAGGGAGAGGCAGCCGCCGAGCGTGACGCCGCGCGCGATGCCGCCCACGAGCGGACGGCCACCGCCGGGCGCGGTGATGGTGCGTACCGACTCGGGTTCGAAGAGCGTCGCCCTCAAGTGGTCCTGTGCGCGGGTGCTCTTGAGGAAGTCGGCCGCGGCGGCCATCGGACCGTGCAGGGTCGCGAGGCCGAGCCGTACCGCGAACGCCTCGTGCAGGGCCGTGATGTCGCTGTACCCGACGAACACCTTGGGCCCGGCGGCCCGCATCGCGTCCCAGTCGAGCAGGTCCACCATGCGCTGGGCGCCGTAGCCGCCCCGCGCGCACACGACCGCGTCGACGGAGGGGTCGCACCAGGCGCGCTGGAGGTCGGCGGCGCGGTCGGCGTCCGTACCGGCGAGATAGTCGAACTCGCCGTGCACGTCCGGGACATGGGGCGCGACGACGGGTTCCAGCTCCCAGCCACGCAGCAGGTCGAGGCCCGCCTGGAGCCGGTCGTCGGGCACGGGCCCGCTGGGCGCGACGACGGCGACGCGGGCCCCCGGGGCGAGGCGCCGGGGACGGGTGAGCGCCTTCACTTGGACAGCTCCAGCGCGGGGATCCCCTGCGGCTCAAGGCCGAACACCTGGGCGTACAGGGAGAGTTCGGACTCCAGGACGCGGATCATGGTGTCCGCGCGGCGGAAGCCGTGGCCCTCGCCCTCGAAGGCGATGTACGCGTGCGGGACGCGGCGGCCGTCCAGGCGGGCGAGGAAACGCTCGCACTGCGAGGGAGGGCAGATCACGTCGTCCAGGCCCTGGAGCAGCAGGAACGGCGCGGTGAGCCGGTCGGCGTGCTCGGCCGGCGAGCGCTCGGCGTAACGCGCGGGGACCTCGGCGAGCGGTCCGACCAGCGTCTCCAGGTACTGGGACTCGAAGTCGTGGGTCTCGCCGGAGGCCCAGGTCGTGAGGTCGAGGACGGGGTAGAGGATGGTGCCGCAGGCGTAGACGTCGGTGGTGGTGAGGGACGCGGCCGTGGTCCAGCCTCCGGCGCTGCCGCCGCGGATCGCGAGGCGGGCGCGGTCGGCGGTGCCCTCGTCGGCGAGGGCGAGGGCCACGGCGGCGCAGTCCTCGACGTCGACGACGCCCCACTGCTCGCGCAGCCGGTTGCGGTACGCGCGGCCGTATCCGGTGGAGCCGCCGTAGTTGACCTCGGCGACACCGATGCCGCGCGACGTGAAGTAGGCGATCTCCAGGTCGAGTACGAGGGGCGAGCGGCTTGTGGGGCCGCCGTGGACCCACACGACGTAGGGCGCCGGTTCGTCGTCGGGCGCGGCGTGGGTGGGGCTGTGCGGCGGGTAGACGTGGGCGTGGATGTCGCGGCCTTCGGGGCCCGCGAAGGTCCTGATCTGCGGTTCCGGGTAGTACGCGGGGTCGACGGCGTCGGTGTGCGCGGAGCCGACTACGCGGGCCCGGCCGGTGCAGGTGTCGAGTTCGACGACCTCGTGGCCGGTGCGCGGGCTGGCCGCGACGCCCACGACGCGGGTGCCGTGCGCCGCGAGCGTGGGGCTCCACTCCGTCCAGGGGCCGGCCGCGTCGACGACCTCGCCGGTCGCCGGGTCGAGCACCCCGAGCGCGGTGGCGCCGCTGCCGTGGACGACCGCGATCAGGCCGCACTCCAGCGGGGCGAACCAGCGGTGGCCGATCTTCCAGAGCGGTCCGCCGAACTCCTCCTCGCGCGGGCACAGCGGCCGGTGCTCGCCGTCCGGGCCGACGCGGTACAGGTTCCACCAGCCGCTGCGGTCGCTGGAGTACAACAGGGCGCCGTCCTCGGCCCATTCGGCCTGGGCGACGGACTCGTCAGGGCCGCCAGAAACGACCGAAGCCGCACTTACCGTGCCGTCCCCGGCCACGTCGGCGACGATCAGCTCCGTACCGTCCCACGGCATCCTCGGGTGGTCCCAGGCGAGCCAGGCGGCGCGGCGGCCGTCGGGCGAGAGGCGGGGGCCGGTCACGAACCGGTGCCGCCCGTCGGAGAGTTCGCGTACGGCGGCCCGGTCCTCGGCGGCGCTCCCGTCGAGCGGAACGGCGGCGGCGACACGGCGCACGTCGGCGGGTCCGTCGCCGGTGAACTCCTCCAGGACGCACCAGACTTCACCCCGGTCGAGGTGGACCTGCGGATCGGCCCAGCGCAGGCCGCCGCCCACCGCGGACACGGGGGTGAGCGGGCGCGGTGCGGCTCCGGGGGCGTCGGGTTCGTACGCGTAAAGACGCTGGTCGGCGAAGTCCACGAAGACGACGAGGGGCCCTTCGGGGCGGCCGGCGCCGGCCCACGGCTGACCGCCGTACTCGATGACGCGGGTGCGTACGTTCCACGGCGCGGGCAGCACGGTGTGTTCCGTGCCGTCGGCGAGCCGCCTCACCAGTGCGCGCCGGCCGCCCTCGGCGGGCCGGGGCTCGGTCCACCACGCCTCGTCACCGACGAAGCCGACGTACTCCGGCTGGCCGTCGTGCGCGGCGGCGAGCGCCGCCGTGATCGGCGACGGCCACGATCCGTACTCCTGGACCATCCCCATCTTCCCGTCCCCCATGACCTCTGAGGCCCCCATGTTCTCCACGCGCGACGCCATTTCCTAGACCGTCTCCAAAACCCTTACCCGACCCCGAACTCCGCCCGAGCCGCCCCGCCCGTGCCCGCCGCCCCGCCCGCTACGCCGACCGCAGGAACCGGTCGAGCACGCGGACCCCGAAGTGCAGCGCCTCGACCGGCACCCGCTCGTCGACGCCGTGGAAGAGCGCCTGGTGGTCGAAGCCCTCGGGCAGCCTCAGCGGCGCGAAACCGTACCCCGTGATGCCGAGCCGTGAGAACTGCTTGGCGTCGGTGCCGCCCGACATGCAGTACGGCACGACGTGCCCCTCGGGCGCGAACTCCTCGACGGCCGCCCGCATCTTCGCGTACGTCGACGAGTCGACCGGCGCCTGGAGGGCGACCTCCTGGTGCGCGAACTCCCAGTCCACGTCGGGCCCGGTGAGCCGGTCGAGCGTCTCGCGGAACTCGTCCTCGCCGCCCGGCAGATACCGGCCGTCGACGAACGCGGTCGCCTCCCCCGGGATCACGTTGACCTTGTAACCGGCGGACAGCATCGTCGGGTTGGCGCTGTTACGGACGGTGGGCTCTACGAGAGCTGCCGCCGGGCCGAGCTTCATGAGCAGGTCGTCGGCCGCGAAGTCCGGTGCCGTCACGTCGACTTCGATGCCGTACAGGGCGGCGAGTTCGGTGAGCGCGGCGCGGACGGTCGGGGTGAGCCGGACCGGCCACTCGTGCGCGCCGATCCGCGCGACGGCGGCGGCGAGCCGGGTGACGGCGTTGGCGTGGTTCACCTTCGAGCCGTGGCCCGCCGTGCCGCGCGCGGTGAGCCGGAGCCAGCCCGTGCCGCGCTCCCCCGCCGCGATCGGGTAGATGTGCCTGCCCGAGCCGTCGTGGAAGGTGAAGGCACCCGATTCGCTGACGCCCTCCGTGCAGCCCTCGAAGAGCCCCGCGTGCTGCTCGGCGAGGAAGCCCGAGCCGTCCTCGGCGCTCGCCTCCTCGTCGGCGGTGAACGCGACGACGATGTCCCGTCGCGGCCGCACCCCGGTACGGGCCCACTGCCGGACGACCGCCAGGATCATCGCGTCCATGTTCTTCATGTCGACCGCGCCCCGGCCCCAGACGACGCCGTCGCGGATCTCCCCGGAGAACGGGTGCACGCTCCAGTCGGCGGCCTCAGCGGGGACGACGTCGAGGTGGCCGTGCAGGAGCAGCGCGTCGGCGGAGGGGTCGGCGCCCTCGATGCGCGCGACGACGTTCGTCCGGCCCTCGGTGCGCTCCAGGAGCGTCGGCTCCAGGCCGGCGCCTGCCAGTTGCTCGGCCGCGTACTCGGCGGCCGGGCGCTCCCGGCAGTCGCCGCCGCCGCGGTTCGTGGTGTCGATGCGGATGAGGTCGGAGGTGAAGGCCACAACCTCGTCGAGCGCCTGCTGGTCCACGTGAAATGCCTGGTCAGCCATACTGCTCCTCCACCGCGGACGAGGCGATCGTGGTGACGGCCTTGAAGGTGCGGATGCCGTCGTACATGGTCTCGTGCGTGTACGCGACCTTGCGTTCGCCGATGCGCCGGACGCCGGGCACGACGGTCGCGGCCATCGACAGGTGCTCGGCGTCGAACTCGACCTCGATGGTGAAGGGGCCGCCCTGGACGGGGTCGTGACGCACGGCGAGCGCGGCCGCTTCCTTGGCGGCGGCGCGGATGTCGGCGGCGGTCCTCGTAGGCGTACGGCACACGGCCGCGTAGCGGGAGACGTGGTCCTTGACGGCGACCTTGCGGGCCTCGGGCGCGTAGCCGAGGGCGTCGTCGCAAGCGTGGTCGTCGCCGGTGACGAGGATCACGGGCACGCCGTACTCGGCGACCACGTGCGCGTTGAGCAGTCCCTCGCTCGCGCGGACGCCGTTGATCCAGACGCCGGTGATGGAGTTGGCGAGGTAGGTGTGGGCGAGGACGCCCTCCATGCCGGCGCCCGCGTGGTAGCCGATGAACGCGATGCCGTCGACGTCTCCGTGCTGGACGCCCTCGACCATGGAGAGCGACTTGTGACGGCCGGTGAGCATCTCGGCCCGCTCGTCGAGCTGCTCCAGGAGCAGGTTGCGCATCGACCAGTGCGCCTCGTTGATGAGCACCTCGTCGGCGCCCCCGTCGAAGAAACCGAGCACGGCGGCGTTGACGTCCGAGGTGAACATGGAGCGGCACCGCTCCCACTGCGGCGTGCCCGGCAGTACGTCCCCCGGCCATGTCACGCCGGTGGCGCCCTCCATGTCAGCACTGATGAGGATCTTCATGGCGCCTCACCGTACGCGCCGGGGAACGGGCGGGCCAGGGACGCCAGGACAGCCAGTGGCCTGGTCCACCGAAAGGCGGCGGGGCGCTGCTCCGGTCAGGAGCCGGCTCCTGAGGTCAGGAGCTGACGGGACCGACCGGCCCTTGGCCGCTCTCGGCCTCGTCGGTCTTCATCGCGCGCGTCTCGCTCTTGAGGATGCGCAGCGACTTGCCGAGCGCGCGGGCCGTGTCGGGCAGTTTCTTGGACCCGAAAAGGACGATGACCACTATCGCCACGATGAGCAGGTGCCAGGGTTCGAGACCGTTGCGGAACATTTCCACCCCATTCTTCGTCTTCTCGGATGACGTGAGTGCCTGCAAGGGCACCCATGAGAAAGCTTGCTACATTGCGCAACTGTACAACCCGATAACGAGTGAGGGTCGCACCCCATGGCAGGCACCCGTGAGCAGTTGGCCACACCACGCCGCACCGGCGGCGCCCGGCCCGCCGTACGCACCTCGCGCCGCAGGCGCAGCCGCGTCCGGTTCACGCTCGCGATAGCCCTGTCCCTGCTGGTCCTCGTCTCGGCCGGGGCGGGCTGGTTGTACCTGAAGCTCGGCGGCGACATCAAGACGTTCAGCGCCGACGGTATCTCCGGCGACCGCCCGGACGCCGGTTCGTCCGGGGAGAACGTCCTGGTCATCGGCTCCGACGCGCGTACCGGCGGGAACGACGCGTTCGGCGGTGGCAACAAGTCCGACATCGGCCGCTCGGACACGGCGTTCCTGCTGCACGTCTACGCCGACCACCGCAACGCCGTGGCGGTGTCCGTCCCCCGCGACACGCTGGTCACGATCCCGCCCTGCAAGCTGCCGGACGGAAGCTGGTCCAGGGCGCAGCCGAACACCATGTTCAACGCCGCGTACTCGATGGGCGAGACCGCCCAGGGCAACCCCGCCTGCACGCAGAACACCGTGGAGAAACTGACGGGCCTGCGCGTCGACCACACCGTCGTCGTGGACTTCAAGGGCTTCGCCGCGATCACCGACGTCGTGGGCGGAGTGAAGGTGTGCCTCCCCAACAACGTCTACGAGCGCGACCTCGACCCGAATCTCCGCGCCCGCGGCAAGCTCCTCTTCGCCCGCGGCGAGCAGTCCGTCTCCGGACAGAAGGCTCTGGACTACGTCCGTCTGCGCCACGGCATCGGCGACGGCTCCGACATCGGCCGCATCAAACGCCAGCAGGCCTTCGTGGGCAGCCTGCTCAAGAAGGTGAAGAGCGAGGGCCTCACCGCGACGAACCTCCTGCCGCTCGCGACCGCGGCCACCAGGTCGATGACCGTCGACCCCGGCCTCGGCTCCGCCGACAAGCTCCTCTCCTTCGCCC
Organism: Streptomyces sp. NPDC046821; assembly: GCF_040645335.1. Taxonomy (NCBI): domain Bacteria; kingdom Bacillati; phylum Actinomycetota; class Actinomycetes; order Kitasatosporales; family Streptomycetaceae; genus Streptomyces; species Streptomyces sp. NPDC046821. The sequence goes on from NZ_JBEYYB010000002.1 coordinate 89,039, forward strand.
TGTCCATGAAGAACATCGACCTGCACAACACCAAGTTCGTCACCGTCCCCTGGCGTTACGAGGGCAGCCGCGTCGCACTCGTCGAACCGGACGCCGACGCCCTGTTCGCGGCGCTCAGGGCGGACCGCACGATCGACGGGAAGGACGCCAGCGGCAAGAAGGGCGCCGCCGCCCCCGCACCCGCCGCCGCCACCTCCGCCGCCCCCACACCGAGTCCGGGCACCGGCATCCGCGTCACCGTCTACAACGGAACGACCGTCAGGGGCCTCGCCGCCGAAGCCGCGGGCACCCTGCGGACGGACGGCTTCACCGTCCTCGGCACGGCGACGGCACTCACCCAGAACCACGCCACCACCGTCGTCCAGTACGGCCCCGGCGAGACGGCACGAGCGCAGACGGTCGCCCAGCGGTTCCCCGGCGCCCAGCTCCAAGAGATCGGGACCGCGGGCATCAAGGTGATCGTCGGGCAGGACTTCGCGGCCCACCCGTCGGCGACGTCGACAGGTCCCCAGCCCACCGGCATCCCGTCCGGGGTCTCCCACGACGCCCGCTCCGCCGACGACAACGTCTGCTCGAACCTCTCCTACGGGTGACCTCCGCCATGACCGACTCCCCCATGGGTGACCAGGCGCACCTGGCCGGCCGCAACCGGCCGGGCCCGTATCGCGTCTTCACCCCCGTCTGTACAGTTGCGCAAACTCGCAACGCAAGACGCACGACACACCATTTGAGGGGAACGACGCACACGTGGGCATCATCAGCTGGATCATCCTCGGCCTCGTCGCCGGAGTCATCGCCAAGGTCCTGCTTCCCGGACGCGACCCCGGCGGCCTGATAGGCACCACCCTCATCGGCGTCGCGGGCGCGTTCGTCGGCGGCTGGATCTCCTCGCGCTTCTTCCACCGCCCGGTCACGGACCAGATCTTCAACGCCACGACGTGGATCTCCGCCATCGGCGGCTCGCTCGTGCTGCTCATCGGGTACCGCCTGCTCTTCGGCAACTCCCGCGACCGCTAGGCCGGTCACCCCATGGCCTCCGGCCCAGCGGCGTCACCGTCCGGGCCGGTGCGCCTCACCAGCGTCCCGCCCCGCACGCCGGGCGGGGAGGGTGAGCTGCGGCTCCATGACGAGCGCGGCACGCTCGTCGGCCAGGTCCGCTTCCGGCTGTGCGCGCGGTGCCGCACGGGCCGGCTCCTCGGCATCTGGATCCTGGATTCACGCCGACGGGAAGGGCTCGGCCAGAGCGCCCTGCGGGTCACCCTGGCCCACGGCAACGGCTACCGCTGGAACACCACGCTCCAGTCCCGTGCCGGACGCCGCTTCTTCCGCTCGGTGGCCGCGCACGAAGGCCTCCCCCTCCCGCACGGCCGCCCGCTCTGCCCGCATCTGCCGGGCCCGCTCGGCCGCTTCCTGGGCCGATGCGGGATCCGTGTGTCAGCCGGTGCGCCCTAGGACGAGCCATCGTGACGGCAGGTCGATGCGCACACCGTCCGACGTGTACTCCGTGGTGGTGAGCGGGAGTTCACCGCTCGCCAGCACGTCGAGCCCCGCCGCGCGCACATAGCCGGGGACCGCCGCGTCGGACACCTCGGCAGGGGCGATGCCGTGCGCGAGGACCGGTGCCAGCTTCGCGGGCGGACCCGCCGGCCCCTGCGAGAGGCTCATCAAGAAGGGCCCGGCCTCCTCGGACGGGTCCACCATGAAGGCCCGGCCACGCGCACCGACGAGCGCCGCGACACTGTCGAGCAGCGGCTGCCGGTCGGCGGGCTCGCACTGGTGCAGCACACCGCGCATGTACACGTTGACGTCACCGAGTTCGGCGTGCAGCTCCTCGGCCTCCTTCTGCTCGGTGGCGTCGAGCAGCCGGAACTCGGCCGACCCCGTGGGGTCGGCGCGCCGGGCGTGGTCGAGGGCCGCGGCGGAGAAGTCGGCGCCGACGACGTGGACGTAGCGGCCGGCGAGGAAACGGGTCTGCGTGCCGTTCCCGCACCCCACGTCGACGAAGGGTAGTCCCGCGTGGACGACGTGCGGGTCGAACAGGTCGAGATGGACGGCCGCGGTCAGGGAGGCCTCGGCGTCCCAGAAGACCTCGCCGGGTTCGTAGGAAGTATCGCGCCAGAAGCCTTCCCAGGCGTCCTTGTACCGACTCGTCACGCTCATCTCCAACTCCCTGGGTGGATGGCACGGCGAGATCGGTCTACCGTGCCCGCGCCCGCCCCACAAGCACCCGCACTCGCCTTCACGCACCGTTCGACACGGGTACTACGGCAGGCGAACTACCCGTGCGGCAGCGCCAGTTCGCACCACACGGTCTTCCCGGAGCCGGTCCGGCCCGCTCCCCAGTCGGCGGCGAGGGCGCTCACGACGCGCAGGCCGCGCCCGAACTCCTCGCCCGGGCCCGCGCCGACCAGCGTGGGCAGCGTCTGGTCGTCGTCCTCGACCTCGCACACCAGCGTCCCCGAGCGCACGAGACGTACCTCGACCGTGCGGGTACGGGCGTGCCGTACGGCGTTGGCGAGGAGTTCCCCGGCAAGCAGTTCCGCGGTGCCGGCGAGCGCGGCGAGGCCCCAGGCCGTCAGCTGTTCGCGGACGAGGGCGCGGACGCGGGGCACCTCGGCGGGTTCGGGGGTGAGGCTCCAGCGGGCGATGTCCTCGGGTGCGATGCCGCCCAGCCTGGCCATCAGGAGGGCGACATCGTCCTTGCGGCCGCCGCGCCCCGCGTCGGCACATGTCGCGGCAAGGGAGCGGATGATGGTGTCGCAGGCCGTGTCCATGGAGGCGGCGGGGTGCGCGGCGGACTCGCAGAGGGCGGCGAGGCCGACGCCGATGTCCTCGCCGCGCACCTCGACGAGCCCGTCGGTGCACATGACGAGCCGGTCGCCGGGCGCCATCGGGACCCGTACGGACTCGAAGGGGACGCCGCCTACGCCGATGGGCGCTCCGGTGGGCAGTTCGAGCAGTTCGCTGCGGCCGTCCTCGGCGCGGACGATGACGGGCGGGATGTGCCCGGCGTTCGCGAGTTCCAGTTCGTTCGCGATCGGGTCGTAGACCGCGTACAGGCAGGTCGCGAGGTAGTGCTCGCCGAGGCGCTGGGCGAGGTCGTCGAGGTTGCGCAGGAGCTGCGCCGGGGGCAGGCCGAGGGCGGCCATGGTCTGTACGGCGGTGCGCAACTGGCCCATCATCGCTGCCGAGTTGAGGCCGTGCCCCATGACGTCGCCGACGACGAGCGCGGTCCGCGACCCGGACAGTTTGACGGCGTCGAACCAGTCACCGCCGACGCGCCCGAGGAGCGTGCCCGGCAGATAGCGGGTGGCGATGTCGCAGCCGGGCATCCGGGGCTCGATGTGCGGCAACATGCAGTCCTGGAGCGTCTCGGCGACGCTCTCCTGGTACGTGTACATGCGCGCGTTGTCGAGGACGAGGCCCGCGCGGGCGGCGAGTTCGGCGCCGGTGACGCGGTCCATGTCGTTGAAGACGGGCCGTTCCCGGTGGCGCAGCAGGATCATGAACCCGAGGACGACGTCGCGGGCCTTGAGGGGCACCACGAGCATCGAGCGGTGCGTGATGAGGGGTCTGATGTCGCGCTTTTCGAACTGCGAGGCGATGGCGTCGCCCATCTCCTCGGTGATGCGCGGGACGAGGACGGGCTGTCCGCTGGTCATGCACTGGAAGAACGGCGTGTGCACGGGGAACGCCATCGACTCGCCGACGGGCACGACGTCGTCCCAGCGGCCGGGCTCGTCGGTGTGCTCCAGGGCGACGCGGTGCCACAAGGTCGTCGCGTCGGGCGGCCCGTCGGGGAACCCCTCGCCCGCGACGACCTGTTCCCGCAGATAGGTCCCGGCGACGTCCGTGAAGCGCGGCACGACGGCCCGGCTGACCTCGACGATCGTGCGGGACAGGTCGAGGGACGAACCGATGCGCCCGCTCACCTCGTTGAGGAACTCCAGGCGCTCGCGGACGGCCGCGTACTCGAGGTCGGTGGGCAGTTCGAGGTCGGTGAGGTCGTCGGGCGGGCGGCGCGGGGAGGGGACGCCTCCGGTGGCGGGGCCTTTGCGGGCGGCGCGCCGGGGCACGCCCCAGTCGGCGGTGACGGGTACGCGGTCGTGGTGGCTGAACTCCAGGACGGGGTAGCCGAGTTCGAGCATCTGGGCCACGATGCGGGCGCTCTCGCCGACGCTCATGCTGGGCAGGATGGCGGGAAGCTGCCGGGCCAGTTCGTCGGCTCCCGGGAAGTCGGTGTGCAGGCCGAAGCCGGGGGTGACAAGGTCGCGTCGGTCCCCCTCGGCGTGCAGCTGCGCTACGTCGGCGGCGAGCACGAGCAGCTTCTCGGGGCCGGGGCCCACGAGGGGGTAGGCCCACCACAGGACGTCGGTGCGCTCGCCCGGCCGGGCCTCGATACGGGCGCGGCCGGACGCGGGGTAGGAGACGCGCCCGTCGAGCGGGGACGCGGGGCCGTGCCCGCTCCCGTCGTACCCGCCCCCCGCCGCGTACGCGTCGGTGGCGGCCTCGTCCGGCAGTGCGCCGGAGATGGGCAGCAGGTCGGTGGCGGGGCTGCCCACCGCGTCCTCGCGCGGGGCGCCGAACAGGCGGCGGGCTCCGGTGCTCCAGTGCGTGACGAGCCCCGCGCCGTCGACCACGACGACGGCCAGGGGGACGCGGCCCGGCACGGGACTCGGCGGGGTCTTCCCGGTGCCACTCCGCATGGCCAACGCTCCCTGTCCCGGCACGGCGACCGAGCGTCCTCGGTCCGGCCCCGTCCCGCTCCAAGGTACGCGGAACGGGCTTGCGGAGCGCCGCATCGGCCGAATTCCAGGGGCGGTCGCCCCGCCCGGACCGCAGGGCGCCCCGCCCCAACCCTCAGTCCTCGTGCCCCAGTTGCAGATCACGCTCGGTGCGGCCGCCGCCGGCCATGTGCAGCACGGTGGCGACCGGCGGGTATCCGGCGGCGATCACGGTGTACTCGCCCGACGACAGGTCGACGAAGCGGAAGGTGCCGTCGGGGCCGGTGGTGAGGGTGTCGACGACGTTGCCCGCGGCGTCGAGAAGGGTGACCCGCGCGTCCTCGACGGCACGGCCGCCGCCGGCCCGGACCGTGCCGCGCAGCACGGCGCCGCCCGCGAGTTCGATGTCCTGGCGGGTCTCGCGCGCGGCCATCACGGTGACGGGCAGCGCGGCGGGCCGGAACGCGGGCGCGCTCCCGGCGAGGGTGTACTCGCCGGCCACCAACTCCGCGATGACGTAGGTGCCTTCGCGGCTGCTGCGGGTCGCGGCGACGACCTCGCCGTGGACGTTGGTCAGGGTCACGGTGGCGTCGCGTACGGGCGTGCCGTCGGCGGTCAGCACGCTGCCGGCGAGCCGGCCCGCTCCGCCGAGGACGACGTCGAGGTCGACGGGCCGCTCCCCCACGGTGACCGTGACGGCCTGCGGCTGGTGGCCGCCGGCGGAGGCGATCAGGACGTAACTGCCGGCGCCGGGCGTCGACAGGGCGTACCGGCCGTCGTCGCCGCTCGCGCCGCGGCCGATCTGCTGGCCGCCGACGTCGATGAGGGTGAGCGCGGCGCGCGGCACGGCGGTGCCGTCGGAGTGCTGCACCATGCCGCTGACGGGCACCCCGGCGGCGTACGACGCCCGGGTCTGGGAGGGGACTGCCGCGGACTCGGTGCTGCTGGCCTGGTGGGGAGCGGCGCTGGACAACAGGGGTGTCTCCTTGAGGAAGAAGGCGATCACGAGGCCGACGACGAGGACCGGGACGAGGTACAGGAAGATCCGGGGCATCGCGTCGGCGTACGCCTGGATGTAGCCGTCGCGCAGCGCGGGCGGCAGGGCGTGGACGAGCTGCGGGGTGATGGACTCCGGGTCGGGCAGGCCCGCGCCCTTCGGCAGCCGGTCCGCGAGGGCACCGGCGAGCCTGTTGGCGAAGAGCGTGCCGAAGATGGCCGCGCCGACGCTGCCGCCGATCTGCCGGAAGTAGTTGTTGGCGCTGGTCGCGGAGCCGATGTCGGAGGGGCGTACGGCGTTCTGCACGGCGAGGGTCAGGACGGGCATGATCAGGCCGATGCCCGCGCCGAGCACGGCCATGTAGAGGCTGTACTGGGGCCTCGGGGTGTCCACTTCGAGGCGGGACAGGAGCCACATGCCGACGGTGGCGAGGGCGCCGCCGAGGAGCGGGTAGATCTTGTACCGGCCGGTGTGGCTGATGAGTTGGCCGGAGACGACGGACGCGATGACGATGCCGCCCATCATCGGGAGCATGAGCAGCCCCGACTCGGTGGCGCTCGCGCCGTCGACCATCTGCAGGAAGGTCGGCAGATAGCTGGCCGCGCCGAAGAGGGCGACGCCGATGACCATGCCGACGAGGCCGGTGACGTTGAAGACCGGGTCGCGGAACAGCCGCAGCGGGATGAGGGGTTCGGCCGCGAAGCGCTCCGCGACGACGAACAGGACGCACGACAGGGCCGCGCCCGCGCCGAGCCCGAGAATGACGCGCGAGCCCCACGCGTACTCCGTGCCGCCCCAACTGGTCAGTAGGACAAGGCAGGTGGAGGCCGCCGCGAGGAGCACGCAGCCGAGGATGTCGAGCCTCGCCCGGGCCTTCGGGCGGGGCAGCTTGAGGACGACGGCGGTGACGGCGAGGGTGACGAGCCCGAAGGGCACGTTGATGTAGAAGCACCAGCGCCACGTGAGGTGGTCGGTGAAGTAGCCGCCGAGCAGCGGTCCCGCGACGGACGCGAGGCCGAACGCTGCGCCGATGAGCCCCATGTAGCGGCCGCGTTCCCGGGGCGGCACGATGTCCGCGATGATCGCCTGTACGCCGATCATGAGTCCGCCGGCGCCGATGCCCTGGACGGCGCGGAACGCGATGAGTTCGTCCATGCTGCGCGACCAGCCGGCCAGCGCGGAGCCGACGACGAAGACGGCGATGGCGAACTGGAAGACGCCCTTGCGGCCGAAGAGGTCGCCGAGCTTGCCGTAGACCGGCAGGCCGATGGTGGAGGTCAGGAGATAGGCGGTGATCGCCCAGGACATCTTGTCGAGGCCGTGCAGTTCACCGACGATCTTCGGGAGCGCCGTGGCGACGATCATCTGGTCCAGGGCGGCGAGCAGCAGGGCCAGCATCAGCCCGAAGAACACCATCCGGACCCGGCTGGGGCTCAGCCCGTGATCAGCGAACTGCCGCTGCTCCACGGCTGGTTGGGGCTCCGATGACTCGACCGTCTCCGTCACCGGCACCGCCTCCGGCTCGCCGGTCACCAGCGTCGTCGTGCCCACCTGTCGCTCCCCTCGTCGCGCCTGCGCCGCATATTTCTCGCATTACGCGACAACTGCGGGCAAGCGCGACGAGGTCCGGCGCCGGACGTCGCCGGACGCGAATGCGCCGGTCATCGCCCTACGGCGTACAACCGCGCACGAACGGAAAACCACTCGAACCGGTGAGCGCTACACCGGCTCCGCCTTGGGCTACTTCTCCACCTCGGCGGCGAGCTTCGCGAGGATGGCGTCATAGATGCGGCCGAGGCCCTTGGGGGCGAAGGTCTTCTCGAAGAAGCCGCCGATGCCGCCCGCGCCGTTCCACACGGTCGTGACGACGACGCGCGATGCGCCCTCGCCGGCCGGGGTCACGCGCCAGGTGGTGACCATCGAGGAGTTGCGGTCCGTCTCGACGAGCTCGCCGTCGGTCGGCTCGGTCACGTCGAGGAGGCAGTCACGGACCCGCTTACTGGTCGCCTGGAGCTTCCAGTGGACGAGGGTGCCCTCACCGTCGCCGCCCTCGCGGACCTCGTACTCGCTGAAGTGCTCGGGCAGCACCTTCGCGCGCGTGCCGCTGTAGTCGGCGAGCGCGTCGAACACGTCGTCCGGCTTCGCGGCGACGACCCGCTCCGTGGTGGCCTCGACCTGCGCCATGACACTTCCTCCAGCAGTCGGTGATCTCGGTATCCCTCAAGAGGACCCCAAGCCAACCACCCTCCCCATCCGCCACCAAATTCGGGGTCGCACGATCAAGGGAACATGTGTTCTATTCTCTCCCTGGAGCTAGCGAGGAGGCGTCATGCGCTGGGAGAACCTCACGGAGAATCCGGCCGGCAACCCGGCCGGGAGGGCCACGGACCCTGCACTGTTCGGGGCGGACAGAGTGGTCACGCGCACCTTCGACACCCCCGAGTTCAAGGGCGTGACCTTCCACGAGATCCGGGCCAGGTCGATCGTGAACCGGGTGCCCGGCGCTTCGCGGATGCCGTTCGAATGGACGGTCAATCCGTACCGGGGGTGCACACACGCGTGCGTCTACTGCTTCGCCCGTAAGACCCACAGCTACCTCGACCTCGACACCGGTCTCGGGTTCGACAGTCAGATCGTCGTGAAGGTGAACGCGCCGGAGCTGCTGCGCCGTCACCTCGCCTCGCGGCGCTGGCACGGTGAGCACATCGCCATGGGGACGAACGTGGACTGCTACCAGCGGGCCGAAGGGCGTTACCGGCTGATGCCCGGGATCATCGAGGCGCTGCGGGACTACGCGAACCCCTTCTCGATCCTCACCAAGGGCACGCTGATCCTGCGCGACCTGGATCTGCTGCGGCAGGCCGCCGACGTGACCGACGTCGGCGTCTCCGTGTCCGTCGGCTTCGTCGACCAGGAGCTGTGGCGCACCGTCGAGCCCGGCACGCCCGCCCCGCAGCGACGCCTGGACGTCGTCCGCGCGCTCACCGACGCGGGCATCGGCTGCGGGGTCCTGATGGCCCCGGTGATCCCGTTCCTCGGCGACCACCCCGGGCAGCTGCGCGAGACCGTGCGGGCCGTCGCCGCCGCCGGGGCCACGTCGGTGACACCGCTCGTGCTGCACCTGCGGCCCGGCGCCCGCGAGTGGTTCATGGCCTGGCTCGGCCACCACCACCCGCACCTCGTCCGGCGTTACGAGCGGCTGTACGCGGAGGGCGCCTACGCCCCGAAGTGGTACCAGCGCCGGATCACCCGTCAGGTGCACGAGCTGGCGGAGGAGTTCGGGATCGGCCCCTCACGGGCCGAGCCGCCCCGGCGACGTGTGAGTTCCAGTCAGGAGCTGACCCCCGCGGCCACCCAGCTCACCCTTCTCTGACCGCCCGAGCGACCGCCTGAGAGGCCCCCCGAGAGACCCTCTGAGAGACCCCTGAGCACGCCAATCGGGTCAACTCTCGGCGGAACATGCCGTGTCGGGCACGGATGCGGGGACCATGCCGCCGGGGCCGTGGGCTCGCGGCCTCGAACCCTCCGCCCCTGGGATGCCCGATGAAAAAACGTGCAGCTGCTCTGTGCGGCGCCGCCACCGCGGTGGCCGGTCTGCTCACCGCGGCCCCGGCCGCGGCGGGTTCCGCCGCGGTCCCCGCCACCTTCGCCCCGCCCGCCCCGCGCGCCGCCCTCACTTGGAAGGCCTGCGCCACCAAGGACTACCCGGCGCTGCAGTGCGCGTCGCTGAAAGTGCCGCTCGACCACGACCGGCCCGGCGGCCGGCAGATCACGGTCGCGCTGTCCCGGATCCGGCACACGGCGAAGACGTCGCAGGGCCCGCTCCTGGTGAACCCCGGCGGCCCCGGCGGCAGCGGCCTGTCGCTCGCGGGCTTCGTCGCCGGCGCGCTGCCGAAGGAGATCGCGGCCCAGTACGACGTCATCGGCTTCGACCCGCGCGGCGTCGGCAAGAGCAAGCCCGCCCTGGACTGCCGCCCGGGATACTTCAACCCCGTGCGCCCGCCGAGCGTGCCGGCCACCCCCGCGATCGAGCGGGCGGGCGTCGAGCGGGCGCAGGCGTTCGCGAAGGCGTGCACCGCGAAGTACGCGGACGTCCTGCCGTACATCGACACGGTGAGCACGGTCAGGGACCTGGACCTGATCCGCGCGGCGCTCGGGGCGCCCCGGATCAACTACTTCGGCTACTCGTACGGCACCTACCTGGGCGCCGTCTACGCCAAGCTCTACCCGCACCGCGTGCGCCGCCTCGTGCTCGACTCGATCGTCGACCCGGACGGGATCTGGTACGACGACAACATCGGCCAGGACCTCGCGTTCAACGCCCGCCACCAGGCGTTCCTGGCCTGGGTCGCGCGGCACGACGCGACGTACAAGCTGGGCAAGGACCCCGCGAAGGTCGAGGCCGAGTGGTACGCGATGCGCACCGCCGTGCAGAAGGAGCCGGCGGGCGGGAAGGTCGGGGGCGGTGAGCTGGAGGACACGTTCCTGCCCGGCGGCTACTACAACGGCTACTGGCCCTATCTGGCCGAGGCGTTCGCCGCGTACGTGAAGGACAAGGACCCGGCACCGCTCGTCAAGACGTACAAGCGGTTCGGTGCGGTCGACGCCTCGGGGGACAACAGCTACAGCGTCTACACGGCCGTGCAGTGCCGGGACGCGCGCTGGCCGCGTGACTGGAACACCTGGCATCACGACAACTGGGAGGCGTTCGCGAAGGCGCCCTTCTCGACCTGGAACAACGCCTGGTACAACGCGCCGTGCGCGTTCTGGCCCACCAGCCGTCTGACCCCGCCGGACGTGACCAACGACGAGCTGCCGCCGGCGCTGCTCTTCCAGGCCACCGACGACGGGGCCACGCCGTACGAGGGCGGGGTCAGCGTTCACCGCAAGCTGCGCGGCTCCAGCATGGTGGTCGAGCAGGGCGGCGGGAACCACGGCATCACGCTCAGCGGGAACGCCTGCCTGGACAAGTACCTCACCGCCTATCTGGGCACCGGCAAGGTGCCGCGCGGCAGCGGTGAGGCCGACGCCGTGTGCGAGAAGCAGCCCGACCCGAAGCCGCTCGCGACGAAGGAGGCCACGAGGACGGGCGGCGAACGCCTGCACGGCCTGATGGGCTTCCGCGGCTGAGAAATTCCCGGCCGGGGCGCCACCGCATGGACCAGGATGGCCGGATGACCGACCATCAGGCCAAGGCCGACGCCCCGGCTCCCGCCGCCTCGATCCGCGTCCGGGACATGACCGACGCCGACTGCGAGGCGGTGGCCCTGATCCGGGTCCGCGGCTGGCAGACGGCGTACGCGGGCCTCATACCGGCGGCCCACCTGGCCGCGCTGAGCGTCGACGCGGACATCGCCAAGCGCCGCGAGATGCTGGCGCGCCCCGACTCACCACTGGTGAATCTGGTCGCCGAGCGCGCGGGCGAGGTCGTCGGCTGGGCCTGCCACGGCCCCCTCCGCCGCGACGACGAACTGCCGCCCGGGGACGCCGAGTTGTACGCGATCTACGTACGGCCCGACGTGATCTCCACAGGCGTGGGGCGCGCCCTCCTGGACGTCACCCTCGACCGGTGCGCGGCCGGCGGATTCGGGCGCATCCGCCTGTGGGTGATCGAAGGCAACGTCTCCGCCCGCCGCTTCTACGAGCGCGCCGGCTTCGCCCCGGACGGCGCCACGGACGCGTACGAGGTGGAGGGGGTCGACGTACCGGAGCTGCGGTACGCGCGCGAGCTCATGCCTTAGCCCTCCTCTCCGCCGGCCTGCTTCGGGAGCCTTCCGAGCGCGCGCACCGCCGCCTCCGCGAGGGCCGGGTGAGCCAGCGCCGCGTTCAGTGCCGGGCGGGCCCGGGTGTCACCCAGGTCGCCGAGGCCCTCGACGCACGCGAGGGCCACCTTGCGGTAGGGGTCGCGCGGGCCGAGGCGCCGCTCCAGGGTGGTGATCAGCGCGGGCGCGGACTCGGGTGCGCGCAGTGCGGCCAGGAGCCGGACGGGGTGGAGCGCGTACGCGACGCGCAGTTCGTTGGTGGCGAGGGCGGCCGCCGCGCGTGCGGTGCGGGGGTCGCCGAGCGCGGCCAGGGCGTGTGCGGCGGAGGCGCAGCGGGCGGAGTCGCGGTGGTTGAGGAGCAGGACGAGCGCCTCAAAGGCCCGCCGGTCCCCGGCCGTCCCGAGCCGGTACGCGGCGAGTTCGCGCGCCCACAGCGGCCGGCCGGGCTCGGTCAGTACGGCCGCCAGTTCGTCGTGGTCCTCGGTCGCCGCCAGGTGATCGATCAGCGGCGGCTCCCCCGAATCGGCCCCCGCTTCGGCCGACGCCTCATCGCGTAAGCGTTCCGTGACCGATCGCAACTCTTCGTCCATACCGCCCACACTAGGGCGGCGGCGTGGCCCGGCGACGTAGATCACAGAGACTGATCAACGTCCGGGGCTGGCGCGCTCGTTACTCGCCGGTTAATCTCAAGTGAGCGGGGCATACTCCTCGCACCCCACTCCTGGCGGCCTGGTGACGCAGCCGCCGAGAGTGTCAGTCGGTTCGGTGCCTCAGGTACCGCAGTACGACGCGGCTCCGGGACAGGGCCCGTCGGATCTCCATCGCACCGATATCTCACCGGTCGTCGTTCGCCGGTTCTGTTCAGCGATCAGCTCGGCGATCCAGCGATCGGTTCCGTTCAGCGGTACAGCGATCCCGCCGGTTCACCGGACGCCCGCACGCGTCCCTCCGGCCGGCTCGAACTCCCGCACCGCGTGCGCCCTCCCGGCTCATCCGCGTGCGCCCCTCAGCCGTCACTCCTCCCTCCTGGAGTCCTCAGATGGACGCTCCCCTGTCCCCCGCCACCCCGGCCACCCTTCCGACCGTCGCGGTCGTCGGTCTCGGCACGATGGGCACCGGCATCGCCGAGGTCCTCGCCCGCGCCGGCCGTGAGGTCATCGGCATCGACGTCAGCGAGGAGGCGGCCGTCCAGGCCGTCACCGCGCTGGAGGCCTCGACGGCGCGCGGTGTGCGCCGCGAGCGCCTCACCGAGGACGAGCGCCGGGACATCCTGTCCCGGTTCCGTACGTCCACGGACCTCCAGGCGGCGGCCGACGCCGACCTCGTCATCGAGGTGGCGCCGGAGTCGTACGAGATCAAGCAGGAGATCTTCCGTGGCCTGGACGCCGTTGTGCGGCCGGACACGATCCTCGCGACCGGCACGAACGCGCTGTCCGTGACGCGGCTCGCGGCGGACTCGGCCCGGCCAGAGCGCGTCCTCGGCCTGCACTTCTTCAACCCGGCGCCCGCGATGAAGCTCGTCGAGGTCGTCTCGTCGGTGCTCACCGCACCCACGGCCGTCGCCGCGGTCACCGACCTCGCGCTCGAACTCGGCAAGGAGCCGGTCGCGGTCGGCGACCGGCCCGGCTTCGTCGCCGACGGCCTGCTGTTCGGCTATCTGAACCAGGCCGCCGCGATGTACGAGGCGAAGTACGCGTCGCGCGAGGACATCGACGCCGCGATGAAGCTGGGCTGCGGCCTGCCTATGGGCCCGCTGGCGCTGCTCGACCTGATCGGCATCGACACGGCGCGCACGGTTCTCGACGCCATGTACGCCGAGTCGCGCGACCGGCTGCACGCTCCGGCGCCCGTCCTCAAGCAGCTCAGCGAGGCGGGCCTGACCGGCCGCAAGTCGGGGCGCGGCTTCTACACGTACGCGGAGCCGGGCAGCTCCGAGGTGGTCCGGGACGCGCAGACGCCGCTCGCGGGCGAGGCCGCCGAGGGCGCGCGGACGATCCGCTCGGTGGGTGTCGCGGGGTCCGGGACGATGGCGTCCGGCATCGCGGAGGTGTTCGCGAAGGCCGGTTACGACGTGGTGCTCGCGGCCCGCAGCGAGGAGAAGGCGGAGGCGGCCAAGTCCCGTATCGGCAAGTCCCTTTCGCGTTCTGTCGACAAGGGCCGGATGACCGCCGAAGCGGCCGCGGAGACCCTGGGCCGGATCACTCCGGCGGGTACGTACGACGCGTTCTCTGACGTCGACCTGGCGCTTGAGGCGGTGGCCGAGGACCTGGAGATCAAGCAGCAGCTCTTCGCGACGTTCGACAAGGTCTGCAAGCCGGGCGCGGTCCTGGCCACCACGACCTCGTCACTGCCCGTCGTGGCCTGTGCCCGCGCGACCACGCGCCCGCAGGACGTGATCGGGATGCACTTCTTCAACCCGGCGCCGGCGATGAAGCTCGTCGAGGTCGTGCGGACGGTGCTGACCGGCGACGACGTGCACGCGACCGTCCGCGAGGTGTGCGCGAAGATCCGCAAGCACCCGGTGGACTGCGGGGACCGCGCGGGCTTCATCGTGAACGCGCTGCTGTTCCCGTACCTGAACAACGCGATCAAGATGGTGCAGGAGCACTACGCGTCGCTCGACGACATCGACGCCGCGATGAAGCTGGGCGGCGGCTACCCGATGGGCCCGTTCGAACTGCTCGACGTGGTCGGTCTGGACGTCTCGCTGGCCATCGAGAAGGTCCTGCACCGCGAGTTCCGTGACCCGGGCCTCGCTCCGGCGCCGCTCCTGGAGCACCTGGTGGCCGCGGGCTGCCTCGGCCGGAAGACGGGCCGCGGCTTCCGCGAATATGCCCGGCGCTGACCTGCCGAAGAGCGGCGGTACGGGCCGGCCCACGGACTGGGGCGGCCTGCTCCAGCCGCCCGGCCGCACTCCCCCCGCTCCCGCCCGGGGCGGGGGGACCCCTGCCCCGGCGCACGCCGTCGCGCATATGCAGTACGTTCATGGCATGTCCAAGGCCGCCAAGTCCTCCCGTACGACGCCCACGCCCGACGCTCCGGAGAGCGCCGCGGGCACCCGTGCCGCCGCCCAGCGGCTCAAAATGCGCCGGGAGCTGGCGGCCGCGGCGATGGAACTCTTCGCGACCAAGGGCTACGAGGCCACGACGGTCGACGAGATCGCGGCCGCCGCGGGCGTCGCCCGGCGCACCTTCTTCCGGCACTTCCGCTCCAAGGAAGAGGCGATCTTCCCGGACCACGACGACACCCTGATCCGCGCGGAGGCGGTGCTCAACGCGGCGCCCCCGCACGAGCACCCGCTCGACACGGTGTGCCGCGGCATCAAGGAAGTCATGAAGATGTACGCGGCCTCGCCGGCCGTGTCCATCGAGCGGTACCGCCTCACCCGCGAGGTGCCCACCCTGCGCGAGCGCGAGATCGCCTCGGTGGCCCGCTACGAGCGCCTCTTCACCCGCTATCTCCTCGGCCACTTCGACGAGAGCGCCCATCAGCACGGCAACGACGACCCGCTGCTCGCCGAGGTCGCCGCGTCCGCCGTCGTCACCGCCCACAACCACGTGCTGCGGCGCTGGCTGCGGGCCGGCGGCCAGGGCGACCTGGAGAGCCAGCTCGACCACGCCTTCTCGATCGTCCGCAAGACGTTCGGCACCGGCATAGGCGCGGGCCGGGACACGACCGCGCTGCCCCCGGCCTCCGTCTCCACCCAGGGCGAGGTCCTGGTGACGGTGGCACGCACGGACGCCCCTCTGGACGAGGTCATGCGAACCATCGAGAGGGCACTCGAAGAGCACCGCTGACGCCTGAACGGGCTCCATGAGCCCAGAATTTTTATGCCGACGGCCACCCCTTCCACAGGGGTGGCCGTCGGCGTTTTCGCAGGTCAGAGCGTTGTACTCATCAGTAATGATCGATCATCGCTCATATGTCGCGTAAAGATTTCACGTGAGTGGAACTTCTGGCACTGAGTGCCTTGCGGGGCGACACGGCGTGCCATACGTTGATGTTGTCCGGGTGGCCGACGAGCGGAGAACTTCCGTCCGCCGGCTGTCCCCGTAAGCCACTCATCTCCGTGGCGAACGCGCCCGGACGCCTGCGTCACAGGCACACCTCTCGCGCCGACCAAGCGCTGCCGTAGCACCACCCGCCGAACCGACGGCATCTCTTCACCACACAGCAGCACTCACCCCGACGTCCCCCTCAACGTCCCCCTGGGACGCATCGCCGGAGGCACCATCGTGAAGGAAATCCTGGACGCGATTCAGTCGCCGGAGTCGACCTCGGCCGACTTCGCCGCCATCCCGCTCCCCGAGTCGTACCGCGCGGTCACCGTGCACAAGGACGAGGCCGACATGTTCGCGGGCCTCGAAAGCCGCGACAAGGACCCGCGCAAGTCCCTCCACCTCGACGACGTGCCGGTTCCCGAGCTCGGCCCGGGCGAGGCCCTCGTGGCCGTCATGGCCAGCTCCGTGAACTACAACTCCGTGTGGACCTCGATCTTCGAGCCGCTGTCGACGTTCGGGTTCCTGGAGCGCTACGGCAAGCTCAGCGAGCTCACCAAGCGCCACGACCTGCCGTACCACGTCATCGGCTCCGACCTCGCGGGCGTCGTGCTCCGTACCGGCCCCGGCGTGAACGCCTGGCAGCCCGGCGACGAGGTCGTCGCGCACTGCCTCTCCGTCGAACTGGAGTCCTCGGACGGCCACAACGACACGATGCTCGACCCCGAGCAGCGCATCTGGGGCTTCGAGACGAACTTCGGCGGCCTCGCCGAGATCGCGCTCGTCAAGTCGAACCAGCTGATGCCGAAGCCGGACCACCTGAGCTGGGAGGAGGCGGCCGCTCCCGGGCTCGTCAACTCCACCGCGTACCGTCAGCTCGTCTCGCGCAACGGCGCCGGCATGAAGCAGGGCGACAACGTCCTGATCTGGGGCGCCAGCGGCGGCCTCGGCTCCTACGCGACGCAGTTCGCCCTGGCCGGCGGCGCCAACCCGATCTGTGTCGTCTCCTCCCCCGAGAAGGCCGACATCTGCCGCTCCATGGGCGCCGAGGCGGTCATCGACCGTAACGCCGAGGGCTACAAGTTCTGGAAGGACGAGCAGACCCAGGACCCGAAGGAGTGGAAGCGCTTCGGCAAGCGCATCCGCGAGTTCACCGGCGGCGAGGACATCGACATCGTCTTCGAGCACCCCGGCCGCGAGACCTTCGGCGCCAGCGTCTACGTCACCCGCAAGGGCGGCACCATCACCACCTGCGCCTCGACCTCGGGCTACATGCACGAGTACGACAACCGCTACCTGTGGATGTCGCTGAAGCGCATCATCGGCTCGCACTTCGCCAACTACCGCGAGGCGTGGGAGGCGAACCGCCTGATCTCCAAGGGCAAGATCCACCCGACGCTCTCGAAGGTGTACTCCCTGGAGGACACCGGCCAGGCCGCCTACGACGTGCACCGCAACCTCCATCAGGGCAAGGTCGGCGTCCTCGCGCTCGCCCCCGAGGAGGGCCTGGGCGTCCGCGACCACGAGAAGCGCGCCCAGCACATCGACGCCATCAACCGGTTCCGCAACATCTGAACTGACGGGGGAGGAAAAGCTGATGACTGAGCGTCAGAAAGATCGTCCGTGGCTCATGCGTACTTACGCCGGTCACTCCACCGCCGAGGCGTCCAACGAGCTGTACCGGCGCAACCTGGCCAAGGGGCAGACGGGCCTGTCGGTCGCCTTCGACCTGCCGACGCAGACCGGGTACGACCCCGACCACGTCCTCGCCCGCGGCGAGGTCGGCCGGGTCGGCGTGCCCGTCTCGCACCTCGGTGACATGCGACGGCTGTTCCAGGACATCCCCCTGGAGCAGATGAACACCTCGATGACGATCAACGCCACGGCCATGTGGCTGCTGGCGCTCTACCAGGCCGCCGCCGAGGAGCAGGGCGCGGACATCAGCAAGCTCCAGGGCACGACCCAGAACGACATCGTGAAGGAGTACCTGTCGCGCGGGACGCACGTCTTCCCGCCCGGCCCCTCGCTCCGCCTCACGACGGACATGATCGCGTACACGGTCAACAACATGCCGAAGTGGAACCCGATCAACATCTGCAGCTACCACCTGCAGGAGGCGGGGGCCACTCCGGTCCAGGAGATCAGTTACGCGATGGCGACCGCGATCGCCGTGCTCGACTCGGTCCGTGACTCGGGCCAGGTGCCCGAGGAGCGGTTCGGCGAGGTCGTCGCCCGTATCTCCTTCTTCGTGAACGCGGGCGTCCGCTTCATCGAGGAGATGTGCAAGATGAAGGCGTTCGGCCGCATCTGGGACCAGATCACCCGCGAGCGGTACGGCATCGAGGACGCCAAGCAGCGCCGCTTCCGCTACGGCGTGCAGGTCAACTCCCTGGGCCTGACCGAGGCCCAGCCGGAGAACAACGTCCAGCGCATCGTCCTGGAGATGCTGGCCGTCACCCTGTCCAAGGACGCGCGCGCCCGCGCCGTCCAGCTCCCCGCCTGGAACGAGGCCCTCGGCCTGCCGCGCCCCTGGGACCAGCAGTGGTCCCTGCGCATCCAGCAGGTCCTCGCCCACGAGAGCGATCTGCTCGAGTACGAGGACATCTTCGCCGGCTCGCACGTCATCGAGAAGAAGGTCGACGAGCTGGTCGCCGAGTCGCTCGCCGAGATCGACCGGATCCAGGAGATGGGCGGCGCGATGGCCGCCGTCGAATCGGGCTACCTCAAGTCCCAGCTCGTCTCCTCGCACGCCGAGCGCCGCGCGCGGATCGAGGCCGGCGACGACAAGATCATCGGCGTCAACATCTTCGAGTCGACCGAGCCGAACCCGCTCACCGCCGACCTGGACACCGCGATCATGACGGTGGACCACGCGGTGGAGGAGCAGGTCGTGCGGGCCATCGGCGACTGGCGGACGACGCGTCAGGAGTCCAGCGACCGGCAGGGCATGGGCGACCCGTTCCACTTCCCCACCACCCAGCAGGCCCTGGAGCAGCTGAAGGCGGCGGCGGCCGGTACGGAGAACCTGATGGAGGCCACCCTGGAGTGCGCCCGCGCGGGTGTCACGACCGGCGAGTGGGCCGGCGCCCTGCGCGAGGTGTTCGGCGAGTTCCGCGCCCCCACGGGCGTCTCGTCGGCGCCGGTCGCGGTCACCGCCGAGGAGGGCACCCCGCTCGCCCTCGTCCGCGAGAAGGTCCGCCGTACGGGCGACGAACTCGGCGGCAAGCTGCGCCTGCTCGTCGGCAAGCCGGGCCTCGACGGGCACTCGAACGGCGCCGAGCAGATCGCCGTGCGGGCCCGCGACGCCGGGTTCGAGGTGGTCTACCAGGGCATCCGGCTGACGCCCGAACAGATCGTGTCCGCCGCGCTCGCCGAGGACGTGCACTGCGTCGGCCTGTCGATCCTCTCCGGGTCGCACGCCGCCCTGGTGCCCGATGTCCTGGAACGGCTGCGTGACGCGGGCGCCTCCGACATCCCCGTCATCGTCGGCGGCATCATTCCCAACGGAGACGCCGAAGACCTGAAGCGCGCGGGCGTGGCCGCCGTGTTCACCCCCAAGGACTTCGGCATCACGGAGATCATCGGCCGTATCGTCGACGAGATCCGCACAGCGAACAAGCTCGACCCTCTGGAGGTCCCCGCATGACCAGCCCCGTCAACCGTCTGCGTCCGCGTCGCTCGTGTCTCGCGGTGCCGGGTTCCAACCCGCGGTTCCTGGAGAAGGCCCAGGGTCTCGCCGCCGACCAGGTCTTCCTGGACCTGGAGGACGCGTGCGCGCCGCTCGCCAAGCCGGACGCCCGCCACACGATCGTCAAGTTCCTCAACGAGGGTGACTGGACGGGCAAGACGCGGGTCGTGCGCGTCAACGACTGGACGACCGAGTGGACGTACCGGGACGTCGTGACGGTCGTCGAGGGGGCCGGCCAGAACCTCGACTGCATCATGCTGCCGAAGGTCCAGACGGCGGAGCAGGTCGTCGCGCTCGACCTGCTGCTCACGCAGATCGAGAAGACGATGGGCTTCGAGGTCGGCAAGATCGGCATCGAGGCGCAGATCGAGAACGCCAAGGGCCTCAACAACGTCAACGCCATCGCGGAGGCCTCGCCCCGCGTGGAGACGATCATCTTCGGCCCGGCCGACTTCATGGCCTCCATCAACATGAAGTCCCTCGTCGTCGGCGAGCAGCCGCCCGGCTATCCGGCGGACGCCTACCACTTCATCCTGATGAAGATCCTGATGGCGGCCCGCGCCAACAACCTCCAGGCGATCGACGGCCCCTACCTTCAGATCCGTAACCAGGAGGGCTACCGCGAGGTCACCCGGCGCGCCGCGGCGCTCGGTTTCGACGGCAAGTGGGTCCTGCACCCGGACCAGGTCGCCTCCGCGAACGAGATCTTCTCGCCGTCGCAGGAGGACTTCGACCACGCCGAACTGATCCTGGACGCCTATGACTACTACACGTCCGAGGCAGGCGGGAAGAAGGGTTCGGCGATGCTGGGCGACGAGATGATCGACGAGGCGAGCCGCAAGATGGCCCTGGTCATCTCCGGCAAGGGCCGCGCCGCCGGCATGACCCGCACCTCCAGCTTCGAAGCGCCGGAGGCCTGAGCACCATGCAGTTCGGACGCACCTACGAAGAGTTCGAGGTCGGCGCGGTCTACAAGCACTGGCCCGGAAAGACGGTCACCGAGTACGACGACCACCTCTTCTGCCTGCTCACGATGAACCACCACCCCCTCCACATGGACACCAACTACGCGGAGAAGACGACCGACTTCGGGAAGAACGTCGTCGTGGGGAACTACATCTACTCGCTCCTGCTCGGCATGTCCGTGCCGGACGTCTCCGGCAAGGCCATCGCCAACCTGGAGATCGAGTCGCTCAAGCACGTCGCGCCGACCTTCCACGGCGACACGCTCTACGGCGAGACGACCGTGCTCGACAAGACGCCTTCCAAGTCGAAGAACGACCGCGGGATCGTCTACGTCGAGACCAAGGGCTACAAGCAGGACGGCACCCTGGTCTGCGTGTTCCGGCGCAAGGTCATGGTCCCCACCGAGACGTACATCAAGGAGCGCGGCGGCGAGCAGCCCGGCCGCCCGGAGCTGAAGTCACAGGAGAAGTAAGAGATGAGCCGACTCGCCCAGACCCACGGCCTCACCGACGTCCAGCAGGAGATCCTGTCCACGGTCAGGGACTTCGTGGACAAGGAGATCATCCCGGTCGCGACGGAGCTGGAACACCGTGACGAGTACCCGCAGGACATCGTCGACGGTCTGAAGGAACTCGGCCTGTTCGGGCTGATGATCCCCGAGGAGTACGGGGGTCTGGGTGAGTCGCTTCTCACATACGCGCTCTGTGTCGAGGAGATAGCGCGCGGCTGGATGTCGGTCTCCGGCATCATCAACACCCATTTCATCGTCGCCTACATGCTGAAGCAGCACGGCACGCAGGAGCAGCGGGAGCACTTCCTGCCGCGGATGGCGGCCGGCGACGTGCGCGGCGCGTTCTCCATGTCGGAGCCGGGGCTCGGCTCGGACGTGTCGGCGATCACCTCGAAGGCGGTCAGGGACGGCGACGAGTACGTCCTCAACGGCCAGAAGATGTGGCTGACGAACGGCGGCACGTCCACGCTGGTCGCGGTGCTCACCCGGAGTGACGAAGGCCACCCCGAGGGGACGGCGCCCCACAAGTCGATGACGACCTTCCTGGTCGAGAAGGAGCCGGGCTTCGGTGAGGTCCGTCCCGGTCTCACCATTCCGGGGAAGATCGACAAGATGGGTTACAAGGGCGTCGACACGACCGAACTCATCATGGACGGACTGCGCATTCCGGCCAATCGAGTGCTCGGCGGCGAGTCCGGCCGAGGGTTTTACCAAATGATGGACGGAGTCGAGGTCGGCCGGGTCAACGTGGCGGCGCGTGGCTGCGGTGTCGCGCAGCGTGCCTTCGAGTTGGGGGTCGCTTACGCCCAGCAACGTCACACTTTCGGAAAGGCGATCGCGCAGCACCAGGCCATCCAGTTCAAGCTCGCGGAGATGGCTACCAAGGTCGAGGCCGCCCATGCGATGATGGTCAATGCAGCACGCAAAAAGGACTCCGGGGAACGAAACGACCTGGAAGCGGGGATGGCGAAGTACCTCGCCTCCGAATACTGCAAGGAAGTGGTCGAGGACGCCTTCCGTATTCACGGCGGCTACGGCTTCTCCAAGGAGTACGAGATCGAGCGTCTTTATCGCGAGGCCCCGATGCTGCTGATCGGCGAAGGTACCGCCGAGATCCAGAAAATGATCATTGGCCGACGCCTGCTCGAGGAGTATCGATTCCAGGGCTGAATGTCTGATTCGGGGTATTTTGTTCGAGAAGAAGATCACACCCCGTCAACACTCTTCAGCCGTCGACTCTGCTTCCTGGCTTGGCCAGTTGTGGCCCGCAACCGATAACATCCCCGGAAAGCCGCCGTCCCCCCGTACCGAGCGCGGCATCATCCGCTACGAAGGTCATCCATGCCCCACAGCCAAACCTCTGCACCACGCGACGGCGTCCTCGGCGGACGCATTGCGCGCGGAGCATCGCCGTGGCTCCTGCCGACCGTCGCCACAGCAGCCCTGAGCCTGGCGCGCTCGCGCCGCTCCAAGAAGGCCGCCGCAGTAGCCGTGCCCGCCACCGCCCTGGCGGCCGGGATGCTGTGGTTCTTCCGCGACCCCGAGCGGGAGATCGCCCCCGGGCGGGTCATCTCGCCGGCCGACGGTGTGGTGCAGAGCATCATGCCGTGGAAGGACGGCAGGACCCGGGTCGCGATCTTCATGAGCCCGCTGAACGTCCACGTCAACCGCGCGCCCCTCGCGGGCACGGTGACGTCCGTGGAGCACATCCCCGGCGGGTTCGTCCCGGCGTTCAACAAGGAGAGCGAGAACAACGAGCGCGTTGTCTGGCACTTCGACACCGAGCTCGGTGACATCGAGATGGTGCAGATCGCCGGTGCGGTGGCTCGCCGCATCGTTCCGTACGTCCCGCAGGGCACCAAGCTCGAGCAGGGCGAGCGCATCGGTCTGATCCGCTTCGGGTCGCGCGTCGACATCTACCTTCCCGAGGGTGTCGAGGTCGACGTCGAGGTCGGTCAGAAGACCGTGGCTGGGGTGACTCGCATTGACCGTGACTGATCCAGAGACGCAGGCCGGCTGGGTGCCCGAGGCCGAGGAGGCGGACGACGCGGAGGAAATGCCGCTCTCACTGCGCCTCTCGATAGCGGACACCCTCACGCTGGGCAACGCCACGTGCGGCTTCATGGCGGTGTACTTCACCACCACCGGCATCCTGATCCCGCACCTTCAGGGCAGCCAGGAGTCGGGCATGGCCCGGCACAGCGCGGCCACGGCCGTGATCCTGATGCTCGCCGCGGCGATCTTCGACCTCTTCGACGGCCTGGTGGCGCGCAAGCTCCGCTCGTCGCCGATGGGAGCCGAGCTCGACAACCTCTCGGACCTCATCAGCTTCGGGCTCGCCCCCGCGTACTTCGTGCTGGTCTACGGCATGGTCGCGGACGACGCGCACCAGCGGGTGGCGGCGGTGGGCGCGATCGTGGTGCTCCTGGCCGTCGTGCTGAGGCTCGCGAGATTCTCGTGCGTGACGGTGAAGGACGGCACCTTCCAGGGGATGCCGAGCCCCTTCGGTGCGCTCACGGTCGTCTCGATCGTGCTGCTCGAGCTGCCGTTCGTGGCGACGGTCCTGGCGATCGTCGGGACGGCCTGGCTGATGGTGAGCCGCGTCGAGTACCCGAAGCCGCGGGGTCCGCTCGCGGTGGCGATGCTCGGCTGGATCGTGGCGGCGATGGGACTCCTGGCGGCCTGGGCGTTCGACGCTCCCGGCGGCCAGCTCCTGCTCCAGACCGGCTGTGCGCTGCAGCTCGTCCTGGGCGCCGTGATCCCGCTCTTCGCGACGGCCCGGCGGGTGAACAACTTCCGGGACAACCGGCGCGAGGCGCGTGCGGCGCAGCTGCCGTAACCGTTCTTGGTACGCCGTACTCCGTACATGAAGAAGGCCCCGGACCGCTTGGTCCGGGGCCTTCTGCCTTTTGTATGCCGGTCTCACCGTGGTGGGTGCACGCCGATGCCGGGGACGTCCGGGCGGACGAGGACCTTCACGTGGTCGTCGGGGGCGCGCAGGGTGTCGAGGGCCGCGTTGACGCCCGCGAGGCCGACCTCGCCGGTGACCAGGGCGGCCGCGTCCACCGTGCCGTCCGCGATACGTCCGAGAGTGCGGGCGAACTCCTCCGGCGGGTAGGCCATGCACATCGTGACGGTGATGTCCTTGTAGATCCCGACGACCGGGCGGAACACGTCCTCCGTCATGCACGCGCCGATCAGCAGGACCTTCGTGGAGCGCGGGGCCCGGTGCAGGACCGTGTTGAACATCCCGGGCTTCCCCGAGCACTCCAGGACCGTGAGCTCCTGCCCGGGTTCCGACGCCTCGCGCCAGGCGTCGAACGGGTCCCTGACGCCGGGGTCGACCACCACGTGCGCCCCGAAACGCTCCGCGAGGGCTCGGCGGCGCGGGGACGGCTCGGAGACGATGACGGGGGCCACGCCCCGCTCGACGAGCGCCGCCATGGCGCCGAGGCCGATGGGGCCCGCGCCGATGACGACGGCTCCCGAGCCGGCCGGCGGGGCGGCGCGGGCGACGTTGCCGAAGCCGACGGCGAGCGGCTCGGTGAGCGCGGCGACGTGGGCCGGTACGTGGTCGGGCACCGGGACGAGCGCCGCCTCCTGGAGCACGACGCGCTCCCCGAAGCCGCCGGGGAACGCCGTCGAGTAGCCGACCGTACGCAGCGTGCCGCCGGCGTCGACGGCCCAGGGCAGGCCCACGACGGTCCTGCCCTCCCACTTTCCCGGGCTGAGCACCCGCGCGCACAGCTCGTGGCCCATCACCAGATCGGCACCGGGATCGAAGAGGAACGCCTCGGTCCCGGAGTCCCGGGAAGCGGCGAGAAAGTCCTCGGTGTGCCGGGCGGCGGACAGATCGGACCCACAGATCCCGGTGGCGATGGGCTCGGCAAGCACTTGGCCCCGGCCGGGCTGGGGGACGGGGACCTCGGCCTCGGCGAAGCGGCCGCTGCGGAGGACGGCGGCGCGCATGGTGGGGGTCATTGGGCGCCTCCGGTGGGGTGGGTGGGGGGTGTGTGGCGGGTGGGCCGTGTGTGCTGGGGTGCGGTCGGCTCGGGGAGCGGCTGGTGGGGGCGCGACTCGGGGAGCGCTTTGCTGAGGTGCTGGTCGGGGAGCTCCTTGCTGGGGCTCGGCTCGGAGAGCGACTTGCTGGGGCTCAGCTCGGGAACTGCGGCCTCCGCTTCCGTAAAGCGGCCGCCATGGAGCACAACGGCGCGCATCGTCGCGGTCATCGCGCACCGCCCGTGGGGTGAGCAGGGCGCGTGTGCTGGGCTTCAGCCGGCTCGGAGAGCGACTTGCTGAGGCCCGGCTCGGGAACCGGGGCCTCCGCATCCGCGAACCGGCCGCCATGGAGCGCGGCGGCGCGCATCGTCGCGGTCATCGCGCACCGTCCGCGTCCCGGCCGTCGCCGCCCGCCACCGCCGCCTCGACCGCCTGTCTCATCGCTCCGATGAAGCGTTCGCTGTTCTTGTTGGCCCAGGCCATGGACGCGTCGCGGCGCTGGTTCGCGCCGGTGAAGTGGGGGACGACGTACTCGGCAAACAGTTCGTAGCTGCGTCGCTTCGCTTCCGGGGTGCCGGTGGGGAGGTCGAGCAGGAGGAGGGTGCCGAAGCCTCCGGAGGCCTCGGTGAGCGCCTCGATGCGGGCGATCGCGTCGTGCGGGGTGCCGATCGTGGCGACGCCGAACGTCGGGAACCCCTCCGTCACCCAGTGCTCGACGGCGCCCTCGGCGGTCCTCCCCCACGGCAGCTCGACGTCCGCCAGACCCTCGATGTAGCGCACGATGTGCCGCACCCCGTACGCCGCCTGCGCCCTGGCCTCCGCGCGTGTCTCCGCCAGATGCATCGGGACGACGAGCCGCCAGTCGCCCCGGTCGGCGGTGTGACCGTGCTGGGCGCAGGACTTCTCGTACGCGGTCCAGTTCCCGTTGAGCGCGGCGAGGCCCGTCGGGTCGGCGGCCGCGAGCGAGAGGAGGCCGATGCCGTGCCGGCCCGCCTGCACGGAGCCGGTCGGCGAGATGGTGGAGGCCACGGCCATCTCCAGGCCGACGGCGGGCCGGTACGGCGCGAGCTGGAGCCTCGCCTCGTCGAGCGTGAACCAGTCCGTGCGGGCCGTCACGGTCTCGCCGCGCACGAGCCGTACGACGGCGTCGAGGGCGTCCGCCATCATGGCGCGCTGGCGCAGCGGGTCGATGCCCATCATGAACGCGTCCGAGGCGAGCTGGCCGGGGCCCGCGCCGAACATCACGCGGCCCCGCGTCTGGTGGTCGAGCTGGAGCAGCCGGTCCGCGAGGATGAAGGGGTGGTGGTACGGCAGCGAGTTCACGCCCGTGCCGAGGCGGATGGAGCGGGTGTGCTCCGCGGCGGCGGCGATGAAGACCTCGGGCGAGGCGATCGTCTCGTAGCCCGCGGAGTGGTGCTCGCCGATCCAGGCCTCCTCGTAACCGAGGTCGTCGAGGTGGCGCACGAGGTCGAGGTCGCGGCGGATCTGGAGCGAGGGGCTGCCGTCGGTGCCGTGGTAGGGCGCGATGAACGCGCCGAAGCGGAGCGGGCCGCTCGGACTGCTCGAAGGATGCACGCGTACGCCTTTCGTCGGGCTGACGTCGGACATAAGGTCAGGCATCTTGCTTCTTACGTCCTACAACCGGGCACCGCGGAAGGCAACACAACGGACAAGGGGGCCAAGGGAATTGGAAGCCGCACCACGGACCCGGCGCCGGGCGGACGGGTCACCGAGCGCGCGGACGCTCCTGCTGACCGTGCTCGGCGAGTACGTGCGCTACCCGGGCGCCGAGAGCGTCATGGCGGGCGCCGTCGTCGGCGCGCTCGGCGCGTGCGGGGTCGGCGAGGCCGCGACCCGGCGGGCTCTGACCCGGCTCGTCCGGGAGGGCTGGCTGCGTACGGAGCCGTTGGGGCGCCGCACGCGCGTCGTCCTGGAACCGCGCCTGATCGCCCTGCTCACGGCATGGACGCACCGGCTCGAACGGGCGGTGGAGGAGACGCCGTGGCACGGGGAGTGGCAGCAGCTGCTGCTGCGGGTCCCGGCGGACGCGTGGCGGGACCGGGCGCTGGTGGAGGAACAACTGGCCTTCGAGGGGTTCGGGTCACCGGGCCAGGGCGTATGGGTCGCGGCGGACGCCGGGGGCGTACCGGCGCTACGCGGCCTGCTCGCCGACCAGGGACTCGCACCGTACGCGCTGTGGCTGACGTCCCGCGTGACCGATGAGGCAGAACTGGTGCGCAGGGCCTGGGACTTGAGCCGCGTCCGCGCGGCACACGAGGAGTTCGTGGCCGGATTCGGCGTGGTGCGGGCGGAATCGGACGAGGAGGCGTTCGTGGCGCGTACGCGGCTGGTGCACGCGTGGCGCGGGACGTTCGCGCGGGATCCGCGGTTGCCGGGTTCCCTGCTACCCGAGGACTGGCCCGGTCACCGGGCGACGCGGTTGTTCATCGATACGTGGCGTGCCCTGCACGCGCCCGCTGACCGGCACTGGCGGAGGCTTGCGGAGGGGCGGGGGTAGGGAGGGCGTCGGGGAGCGGGTGGGGCTGCGCGCGCGGCCCGGCTGACGGGAACCGGCGGAGTCCATGGGCCGGGTCGCACGCCCTGCCGACGGGCGCCGCGAGAGCCAAGCGAGGGGCGGGCCGACTCGGGTTGCGCTGGGCCGCACAAGCTTCACAGCCTCGCGCGCGCCCAGTCCCCCGGGCGGACAGGCCCGTGCGGGGCCGGGTGACGCGTCACCGGAGACGCGTCACCCGCACACAGGACAGGTCAGACCAGCCCGCACACAGGACAGGTCAGACCAGGTAGTCCCGGGCGATGCGCTCCGCGACCTCTTCGAGGATCGGGCCGGCTTCGGCGATGCAGCGGGCCACGTCCGGTTCCACGTCCGTGAGGGCGTAGGCGCGGCGGATGCCGGCCTTGCCCAGGGCCTCCGGGGCGAGCTGGAGGCGGCCGCAGACCGCCACGACCTCGACGCCCGCGGCGCGGGCCGCCGCGGCGACGCCCGCCGGGGCCTTGCCGTGCAGGGTCTGCTCGTCGAGCGAGCCCTCACCGGTGATCACGAGGGTGGCGCCGGCCAGCGCCGGGGCGAAGCCGAGGACGTCGAGCATGACCTCGATACCGGCCCGGAAGCTCGCACCGAGTCCGACGAGAGCGCCGTAGCCGATGCCGCCGGCCGCACCCGCGCCGGGCGAGTCGGCGTACTCGAGCGCCTTCGGGCCGATCGACTCCGCCAGGACCCGCGCGAAGTGGGCGAGCGCCGCGTCCAGCGTGGCCACGTCGTCCGGGGTCGCGCCCTTCTGCGGGCCGTACACCGCGGGCGCGCCCTTCGGGCCGGTCAGCGGGTTGTCGACGTCGCTGGCGAGGACGATCTCCACATCGGCCAGACGCGGGTCGAGCCCCGAGAGGTCGGCCGTGGCCACGTCGGCGAGCGCGCCGCCGCCCGGGCCGACCGGCTTGCCGTCCGCGTCCAGGAACGTCGCGCCGAGCGCGGCCAGCATCCCCGCGCCGCCGTCCGTCGTGGCGCTGCCGCCGACGCCGAACACGATGGAGCGCGCGCCCGCGTCGAGCGCCGCGGCGAGCAGTTCGCCGGACCCGTACGTGGTCGAGGTGAGGGGCGCGAAGGCGCCCTCGGGCAGCAGCTGGAGCCCGGACGCCTCGGCCATCTCGACGACGGCCGTGCCGTCCCGGAGGGCGTAGGCCGCGGTGACCTCGTCACCGACCGGCCCGGTCACCCGTACCTCGCGGCGCTCGAAACCGGCCGCCACGGCAGCGGCCACCGTGCCGTCGCCGCCGTCCGCGACGGGCACGGAATCGATCCGCACTCCGGGCGCGATCCGCCGCAGACCGGCAGTGACCCGCTCCGCGACCTGTACGGCCGTGAGCGAGCCCTTGAACTTGTCCGCGGCGATGAGCACACGCTCCGCCGTCACTCCAGCGTCCGCCACCTTGTCATTCCCCTTGCTTTCGCGCCTTGCTTCCGCAAGGCAGTCGCGCCGCAGCGACCCTAACCGGAGAAGGGGTCCGCTGCCCATGGCTGTCCGGTCCGCGAAACGACGGACCTGGCGGTTATCCCCGTCTATTTCTACTTATTCCCGGGTGTGATCGGGTGCGATCGGCGCAGAAATGATCGATCAATTCGGTATGGCGGAGCGCGTCGCCCGCCGCGTCTTCATCGGGTAGACCGGAAGCATGACCTCCGTGGGCGACGACCTACGAGACGACCTTCGAGGCGATCTACGAGACCGCATGCTCGGCGGCTGGCTCGGCCGGATCGCGGGCAACATGCTCGGCAAGCCGGTGGAACAGGGCGACTACTGGACCCGCGCGCGCATCGACGCGTATCTGCGGCGGGCCGGCGCCCTGCCGCTCACCGACTACCTGCCGGAGCCCGCCGACGCGACGGACCGGCGTGCCCTGCGCCCCGAGTGGGAGCAGTGCGTGCGCGGCCGGATCCACGGCAGCTGCCGAGACGACGACGTGGACTACGCGATCCTCGGCCTGCACCTTCTGGAGACGTACGGCTTCGCCTTCTCCACCGAGAACGTCGGCGAGCTGTGGCTCCTGCGGCTGCCGTACCTCCAGACGTTCACCGCGGAACGGGCCGCGTACCGCAATCTCGCGAACGGGCTCAGGCCCCCGCTGACGGCGACGTACGACAACCCGTACCAGGAGTGGATCGGCGCGCTGATCAGGGCGGATGTCTTCGGCTGGACGTGTCCGGGGGACGCCCGCCGCGCGGCCTTCCTGGCGCGGCGCGACGCCGCCCTGTCCCACACGGGCAACGGCGTGTACGGGGCGATGTGGGCGGCGGCGCTCGTCGCCTCGGCGTTCACCGCGCCTGGTGTGCGCGACGCGCTCGGCACCGCGCTCACCGTCATCCCGGCGAGCAGCCGGCTCGCCCGTACGGTGCGCCGCACGATGTCGCTCCACGAGGCGGGCCTCAGCTGGGAGGAGACGCTGGCCACGATGGAGGAGGAGACGGCGGGACTCGGCTGGATCCACACCGTCCCGAACGCGGCCGTCCTCACGGCGGGGCTGCTGTACGGCGACGGCGACTTCACCCGCACGCTCGCGCTCACGGTGCGCGGCGGCCTGGACACGGACTCGAACGGCGCGACGGCGGGGTCGGTGGCGGGTGTGCTGTGCGGGGCGGCGGCGATTCCGGAGCAGTGGAAGGAGCCGCTGGAGGACCGGGTACGGAGTGCGGTGTTCGGGTTCGACGGGGTGCAGATCAGTGAACTGGCGGCGCGGACAGTGGAGTTGGCCGAGTAGCGGTCCGGCGTGAGCAGGGCGCACTCAGCGATACCCGGCGGCCTCGCGCACGGTCGTTACGCTTCCCCCATGACCCACTCCTCTGCCGAGTACGCCACGTACATCGCCGGTCTCCCCCGTGTCCTGTGCGGCGCCGCCGCGCTCTTCCGCGACGCCGAGGGGCGCCTGCTGATCGTCGAGCCGAACTACCGCGACGGGTGGGCGCTGCCCGGCGGAACCGTCGAGTCCGACGCCGGGGAGACCCCGCGCCAGGGCGCCCGGCGCGAGACGGCCGAGGAGATCGGCCTCGACGTCACGCTGGGCCGGCTCCTCGCGGTCGACTGGGTGCCCGGCACGACCGTGCGACCGCCGCTGGTGGCGTATCTGTACGACGGCGGCGTCCTGGACGAGGACCGGTTCAAGGCGATCAAGCTCCAGGAGGAGGAGCTGCTTTCGTGGCGGCTCGTGGAGCGGGCCGAGCTGGACGCGTACCTGCCGGGCGGGCTGGGCCGCCGGGTGAACGCGGCGCTGGACGTTCTGGAGGAGGGGCGGGGCGCGGCGGAGCTGGAGAACGGCGAGGTGGTGGGCTGACGCGCCGCTACGAACGCTAGGCCGAGCACTTCCTCGCCTTCGTCGGTACAGCCGCAGCCCTCATCAACTACCGTTGACTTACTGCGTAGATACGTAGATGTGTAGACAGGGCTATGATCCACGGCGACATCGCGTGTCGGTCACCGGCTGGGTGAGGCATGGAGGTGTCGGGACATGCCTTCGGAGGCATTCCTTGTCAGTCAAGTTGAACCACACGATCGTCCACGCCCGGGACAACCGGGAGTCCGCAGAATTCTTCGCGAACCTGCTGGGCCTTGAGATCACCGCCGAGTGGGGGCCGTTCATCGCGGTCGAGCTGAGCAACGGCGTCACGCTGGACTTCGCCACCATCCCCGCAGACAAGATCACTCCCCAGCACTACGCCTTCTTGATCTCCGAGGAGGAGTTCGACGCGGCGTACGCGCAGATCGCACAGCGCGGCATCGAGCACTACGCCGACCCCCACCGGAAGCACCCCGGCGCAATCAACCACAACGACGGTGGCCGCGGCGTGTACTTCATGGACCCGGCGGGCCACGCCATGGAGCTCATCACCGTGCCGTACGGCGGCTGGACCTCGTAACCACATGCGCTGAGGGCCGCACCCCCAGCGCGGGGTGCGGCCCTCAACCGCTGCTTGTGCCTCCTGGCGACCGGGCCGTGCGTTAAGCGCTCGCCTGGAAACGGCAGGCCGTCCTACCCTCGGCGGCATGAGCACGCAGCCGCCCCTCGTGGCGATTCTCAGCGGCGCCGGGATCTCCACGGACTCCGGGATTCCGGACTATCGCGGGCCGAACGGCCTGTGGCGGCGCGATCCCGAGGCCGAGAAGCTCGTCACCTACGAGTTCTACATGGGTGACCCCGACATCCGCCGCCGCTCGTGGCAGATGCGGCGGAAGAACCGGACGCTGGCCGCACAGCCGAACGACGCGCACCGGGCCGTGGCCGAGCTGGAGAAGGCCGGGGTGCCGGTGCGGGTGATCACGCAGAACGTCGACGGGCTGCACCAGCTCGCCGGGATGCCCGACCGTAAGGTCCTCGAACTGCACGGAACAGCAAGGAAGTTCGTGTGTACGCAGTGTCATGCGCGCGGGCCCATGGAGGACGCGCTCGCCCGGGTCGAGGCCGGCGAGGACGATCCGGCGTGCCTGGTGTGCGGCGGGATCCTGAAGTCGGCGACGGTGATGTTCGGGGAGCGGCTCGACCCGGTGGTGCTGGGCGAAGCGGTGGCGATCACCAAGAACTGCCAGGTGTTCTTCGCCGTCGGCAGCAGCCTCCAGGTGCAGCCGGCGGCGGGTCTCGCGGGCCTCGCGGCGGACAACGGGGCGCGGCTGGTGATCGTCAACGCCGAGGCGACCCCGTACGACGACCAGGCGGCCGAGCTCGTACGGGAACCGATCGGGACGGCGCTGCCGCGGCTGCTGGGGGAGCTTGTCCCTTAGGGGCGGGGCCTTGGGGCGGGCCGGGGGTGCGGTCTTCGCCGGGTCATGCTGGGATCAATCGCTATGGGTGATCAATTCCTCGATGAGGCCGACTTGGATACAGCCGACTCGGATGCAGCCGACTTGGATACAGCCGACTTGGATACAGCCGACTTGGACGCAGGCAACTCGGATGCATCCGGCTTGATGGACAGGATGGAGCGGAACCTCGCCGAACATGCCTGTCACCTGCACCGGAGCATGACCGATGCGACCGTCACGGAGGTCGGTGACCTTCTGGTCGCCGACAGCGGCCTGGACGACGACACGTTCAACATCGTCGCCATGGCCCGCTTCACCGCCGCCGACGCCACGGCACGTATCGCCGAGACCGCTCGGACGTTGGCCCCTACCGGCCGCCGTTTCTCCTGGTGGGTGGGGCCCGCGTCGACGCCGCTGGATCTCTCCGCCCGATTGACGGCGGCCGGCCTGCCGGAGTCCGAAGGCGAGACGGCGATGTGGGCCGCGCTGGATGACACCCTCGCACCGCCCGCCCTCCCCGGACTGGACATCCAGAGGGTGGCCACGCCCGAGCAGCTCGCGGATTACGCCACGGTCATCGCCGCGAACTGGGACCCGCCCTCCGACACCGTCCGCCGGTTCTTCGCCCAGGCCGCCCCGCAGGCACTGGCCGCGCACTGCCCGGCCCGGTATCTGGTCGGCTACGTGGAAGGCCGTCCGGTCTGTACCGCCGAGGTGTTCCATCACGCGGGAGTCTCCGGTATCTACAACATCGCCACCCTGGCCGCCCACCGCCGGCGTGGCTACGGCGGTGCCATGACGCTCGCGGCCCTCCGCACGGCCGGCGACCGGGGTCACCGCATCGCGGTTTTGCAGGCGTCGGCCGACGGCGAGGCCGTCTACCGGCGCCTGGGTTTCCGCTCCTGCGGCCAGTTCACGGAACACGCCATCAACCCCTGACCAGTCCCTAGGGGATCAGGCGAACCAGGCCTAGAACAGGGCGGCGCCCCGTTCGAAGTCCAGCAGGCGCTGCTTGCGTTCCAGGCCGCCGCCGTAGCCGGTCAGGCCGCCGTTCGCGCCGATCACGCGGTGACAGGGGACGATGACGCCGACGGGATTCTTGCCGTTGGCGAGGCCGACGGCACGGGAGGCGTGCGGGTTTCCGAGGGCCTCGGCGAGTTCCCCGTAGGTGCGGGTCTCCCCGTACGGGATCGCCCTGAGCTGCTGCCAGACGCTGCGCTGGAATGGGGTTCCGCCGAGGTGCAGCGGCAGGTCGAATTCCTTCAACTCGCCCTGAAAATAGGCCTCCAGCTGATCGACGGCCGCCCCGAAGGGCCGGGCGTCACGCTCCCCGAAGGTCTCCTCGGCGGGGCGGTGGCGTTGGCCGGTCATGTAGAGCCCGCTGAGGGTGCCGTCGGTGGCGACGAGGGTCAGGGGCCCGTAGGGGCTGTCGATGACATCGTGCTGCTTCGTGCCGGTCATGTTGAAGTCCCTTACTCGGGGAGGGAGTTGATCGGGTGGTCATCGGTGGCCCACAGGTACTGGACGGCGTACGCGCGCCAGGGGCGCCAGGCCGCAGCGCGCGTCGTGAGCGCCGCCGGGGTGTGCGGCAGCCCCAGTTCCTTGGCCGCGCGCCGCATTCCGAGGTCGGTGGGCAGGAAGGCGTCCGGGTCGCCCAGGGCGCGCATCGCGATGACCTCGACCGTCCAGGGGCCGAACCCGGGGATTTCCCTGAGCCGGGTGCGGGTCTCGTCCCAGTCGCTCTCGGGGCCGAGGGGCAGGGTGCCGTCCGCGAGGGCGCGGACGAGGGTGGTCAGGGTCGTGCGGCGGCTGCGGGGCAGGGCCAGGGACTCGGGGTCGAGCGCCGCAAGGGCGGTCGGCGCGGGGAAGAGGTGGGTGAGGCCGCCCTCCGGGTCGTCGACCGGCTCGCCGTGCGCGGTGACCAGGCGGGCCGCGTGAGTACGGGCGGCGGCCGTGGAGACCTGCTGTCCGAGCACCGCGCGGACGGCGAACTCGGCCTCGTCGACGGTACGCGGCACGCGACGGCCCGGCGCCTTGTCGACGAGCGGCGCGAGCAGCGGGTCGGCGCGCAGCTGATCGTCGACGGCGACCGGGTCGGCGTCGAGGTCGAGCATCCGGCGGCAACGGCTGATCGCGACGGTCAGATCGCGCTGGTCGGTGAGGACGAGCCGGCAGCCGATGTGGTCGGGGGCGGGGGTGAGGGTCACGATGCCGTGCCCGTAGGGGAGGCGCAGCGTGCGCCGGTACGCGCCGGAGCGCCACTCCTCGACGCCCGGGACGGCGGTCGCGGCGAGGTGGCCGAAGAGGTTGTCGGGGGTGAGGGGGGCGCGGAACGGCAGCCGCAGGGTGATCGCGCCGGGTGCCGCGGTGCCCGTCCTGGGCGCGCGGGTGCGCAGCTCGCTCGGGGAGAGGGCGTAGACCTCGCGGACGGTGTCGTTGAAGGTGCGGATCGAGGAGAAACCGGCGGCGAACGCGATGTCGGCCATCGGCAGGGCGGTCGTCTCGACGAGGATCCGGGCGGTCTGGGCGCGCTGGGCGCGGGCCAGGGCGAGAGGGCCCGCGCCCAGCTCGGCGAGGAGCTGGCGCTCGATCTGGCGGGAGCTGTAGCCGAGGCGTGCGGCGAGCCCGGGTACGCCTTCGCGGTCGACGACGCCGTCACCGATGAGGCGCATGGCTCGGGCGACGAGGTCGGCGCGGTGGTTCCACTCCGGGGAGCCGGGGCTGGTGTCGGGCCGGCACCGCTTGCAGGCCCGGAACCCGGCCTGCTGGCAGGCGGCGGCACTGGGC
Source organism: Streptomyces sp. NPDC046821 (assembly GCF_040645335.1). Classification (NCBI taxonomy): domain Bacteria; kingdom Bacillati; phylum Actinomycetota; class Actinomycetes; order Kitasatosporales; family Streptomycetaceae; genus Streptomyces; species Streptomyces sp. NPDC046821. The sequence continues at coordinate 123,775 of NZ_JBEYYB010000002.1, forward strand.
AGGAACGTCATGTTCTCGGGCTTCGGAGGCACGACCGGGCAGCTGGGCCGGCAGTAGATGCGGGTCGTCAGCACGGCGGTGAAAAACCACCCGTCGAACCGGGCGTCCTTGGACTGAACTGCCCGAACGCATCGCTCGGTATCGGTGTGCATGAAGCAAGCATCGCCGATACCGGCTCCCCCGGGCTGGCGGAAATCCGACATGGACGTGGGGGCGGCTGAGGTTCGGTGGGGTGGGCGACGCCGGGCGCGGGGCGAGGTCAGGCGGGCGGTCACCCGGCCGATGCCTCGACGAAGCTTGCCGTCGGCGCCGGTACGCCGACGAAAGCCGGCGTCGCCTACGTGCGGGGTTGGATGACCTCCGGCGAGGGCGGGCGGCAGCGCGCGGCTACGGCGACCCGACGAGCGCGCCGGCAAAGCCTTGGCACCAGCGGGCCGGTGCATTGGGGAACACCCTCGTCCCCCGGTCGGCGCCTCGACGAGCGCTTCACTCAGCCGGCCGGTGCGTCAGCGGTCTCAGGCCGGCCCAGCACCACGCTGAGCCGGCCGACGACTCGGCGAACACCACGCTCACCAGACCACGCCCCCGACGCCCACCCAGCACGCCCCCGGCGCCCACCGTCACTTACTCCAGCTCGCCGACGAGCCCACCGCCACCCGCCCCAGCACACCGCCGCCACGTCACCCCGCCAGCGCCTCCGAGAACGCCGCATACGCCCTGTCGTCGAAGACCACGAACCGCACTTCCTCGACGGGCGGCGCCGCTGCCTCCCTCACCGTGCGGACCGCGATGCGTGCGCCGTCCGCCAAGGGCCACCCGTACACGCCCGTCGAGATCGCCGGGAACGCGACCGTGCGAGCCCCGAGTTCGATGGCCACGCGGAGCGACTCGCGGTAGCAGGACACGAGCTGTTCGGAGCGGTCGAGGGAGGCGGACCAGACCGGGCCGACGGTGTGGATCACATGCGCGGCGTGCAGGTTTCCGGCCGTCGTGGCGACCGCCTGGCCCGTCGGCAGGCCCTTGCCCAGGTGGGAGGCGCGCAGCGCGCGGCACTCGGCGAGGATCTCGGGGCCGCCGCGCCGGTGGATCGCGCCGTCGACGCCACCGCCCCCGAGCAGCGAGGAGTTCGCCGCGTTGACGATCGCGTCGGCGGTCTCGTCGGTGATGTCGCCCTTGACCAGGGTGATGCGGGTCATGACGCGCGGATCCTCCTCCACACGGCCTTGGCCGCGTTGTGCCCGGACATGCCGTGGACGCCCGGCCCGGGCGGGCTCGCGGACGAGCAGATGAAGACGGCGGGGTGCGGGGTCGTGTACGGCGACAGCGACAGCTTGGGCCGCAGCAGCATCTGGAGCCCGCTCACGGCGCCGCAGGCGATGTCGCCGCCCACATAGTTCGCGTTGCGGGCCGCCAGCTCGGGCGGTCCCGCCGTGGCGCGCGCCAGGATCCGGTCGCGGAAGCCGGGCGCGAAGCGCTCCAGCTGCCGCTCGACGGCGTCGGTCAGATCGCCGTCCCAGCCGCTCGGGACATGCCCGTACGCCCAGAAGACGTGCTTGCCGTCGGGCGCTCGCGTGGGGTCGACGACGCTGGGCTGGACCGTGATGAGGAAGGGCTTGTCGGGGGCGCGGCCCTCGCGGGACGCGGCCCGCAGGGCGGTCGCGATGTCGCGGCTGCCGGGCCCGACCTGGACGGTCCCCGCGCTCCGGGCCTCCTTCGCGGTCCACGGCACGGGCCCGTCCAGCGCATAGTCGAGCTTGAAGACGCTCGCGCCGTACCGGAAGTGGTCGTAGTACCCGCCGAACCCGGCGATACGGGCCAGCGCCTTCGGCGAGGTGTCGAAGACGTAGGCGCGGGCGGGCGGCAGGTCGTCGAGGCGCTTGACCTCGTAGCCCGTGTGGACGGCGCCGCCGAGGTCCTTCAGGTATGCGGTCAGCGCGTCGGAGATCGACTGGGAGCCGCCGCGGGCGACGGGCCAGCCCCGTGCGTGGGCGGCGAGCGCGAAGACGAGGCCGAGGGCTCCCGTGGCCAGTCCGTCGAGCGGAGCGATGGCGTGCGCGACGAGCCCTGCGAACAGGGCGCGCGCCTTGTCGTCGCGGAACCTGCGCATCAGCCACGTCGACGGCGGCAGCCCCACGAGCCCGAACCGGGCGAGCGTGACGGGATCGCGCGGCAGCGCGGTGAGCGGCAGCGCCATGAAGTCCCGCACCAGCGCGTCCCACCTGGGCAGGAAGGGCGTGACGAGCCGCCGGTACGTGCCCGCGTCGCGCGGCCCGAACGAGGCGGCCGTCTCGGCCACGGACCGCGCGAGCACGGCCGCGCTGCCGTCGGGGAACGGGTGCGCCATCGGGAGCTCGGGGTGCAGCCACTCCAGGCCGTAGCGCTGGAGCGGCATGGCCCTGAACGCCGGTGAGTTGATGCCGAGAGGGTGGGCGGCCGAGCAGGGGTCGTGGCGGAATCCGGGGAGGGTGAGCTCCTCGGTGCTCGCTCCTCCGCCGACGGTGTCCCTGGCCTCGAAGACGGCCACGGAGAGCCCTCGGCGGGCCAGCTCCACGGCAGCGGTCAGTCCGTTCGGTCCCGCACCCACGACGACGGCATCGAGCATCGACGGCACCTCGGACTCCTTTGTCAGCCGACGGCCACTGGCGGACAGGATATGCCGGGGGACCGACAGGGCGAGGCGCGGGTAATCTCCGGCGGATGACGCACTGGTCAAGCCGCCCTCGCAATGGTCTCCGGTCCTGGTACGAGACCGGCGAGGACGGCCGGGTCCTGCGCGAGGCCGTGTTCGACAGGGCGCTGGAGGTGCCTCGCCCGGATCTGCGGCACGCGAGTGACGACGGAACGGCAGGCGGCGCGACCGTGGCCGCGTCGCACGCCGAGCTGACCTCGGTGCGCGACCGCTTCGGTCCGCTGGGTGTCCAGCTTTACGAGGCGGTGTACGGGGTCATGACGGACGGGCCGCACGACATGTCACACGAGCCGGTGACGGCGGAACGCTTCGAGCAGGCCTGGCGGACCGCCCGAAGCCACCGCCATTTCACGCGCTACGACTCGGGCCCGCTGCCGGAGGGCGCGCGGGTGACCGGCACGGTGTCGGCCCTGCCCTGGGGTCCCGGCCGAACCGGCCTGTTCGTAGACATGGACCTGCTCGCGGTGCCTGCCCCCGTCGACACGGACCTGCGCCCATTGCCCGCCTCCGCCGACACGGACCTGTGCCCGGTGCCCGCCTTCGTGGACTTGGCGTGGCTGCCACGCGACCCCGACGCCTGGCCGGCGGTCGGTGACACCGGCGCCTTCGAGGTCACCACGATCCGGTTCACCCTGAGGCCCGACTACACCGGCCTCCAGGTCAGGCTGCGTCCCGAAGGAGCCCGACCACTCGGCGGGCCGTCGCCGCGTCCCGGGCGGCCGTGAACGGCAGCGCGTTCCCCCCGGTGATCCGGAACGGCACACCGTCCCGGGTCAGGTGAGCCCCGCCCGCCTCCTCGACGAGCAGCAGCCCCGCCGCGTGATCCCATGCCGCCTCCCAAGAGAATGCAACGGCGTCCAACTCACCGCGGGCGATGGCCAGATACTCCAGTCCGGCCGATCCGCACGGGCGCGGGCGCACACCGTCCGTGACCAGGCCCAGGAGGGCGCGCTTCTGGTCGTCCGTCGTGTAGTCCGGGTGGGACGTCGCCACGTCGATCGACTCGTCCGGCGCGGGTGAACCGGCGTGCAGCGCCTCTCCGTTGAGCCAGGCACCCTTGCCGCGGATCGCCACGGCGAACTCGTCGAGCACGGGCGCGAACGTCCACGAGGCGACGACCTCGCCGCGCACCGCGAGCGCGACCAGCGTGCAGAACCCGGGGTCGCCGTGCACGAACTGCCGGGTCCCGTCGACCGGGTCGACGATCCACACCGGCGCGTCCTCGCCTATCGCGTCGTACGTCGACGGGTCGGCGTGCACCGCTTCCTCGCCGACGACGACGGAGCCGGGCAGCAGCGCGCTCAGCTCACGGGTGAGATACTCCTCGGCGAGCCGGTCGGCGACGGTCACCAGGTCGTGCGGGCCGCTCTTCTGGGCTACCTCGTCCACGGCGAGCTGCCGGAACCTGGGCGTGATCTCGGCCGCTGCCGCGGCACGGATCGTCTGCTCGACATCGGCGGCGCCCAGTACCAGAAAGTCGTCGATGCTTTCCTTGATTCCCTTTGCTTCGATCATGTCCCCCATGAGAGCACGCTCCACTGACAATCCGTACCGGCGTGGTGGACGAGGGGTGGAATCCCCGTGAATACCGTGAACCCCACCCCTCGCCCGTAATCACCACAGCTCAGCGGCCCACCGCGTACCCCTGCATCCCGCGAGGGTTCGCCGCGGCCGACAGGACGCCGGTGCGCGGGTCGCGGGCGACCGCGCAGAGGCGGCCCTCCGACCAGGGCTCGCCGACCGTCACGTCGTGGCCCCGGCGGCGCAGCTCCTCGATGACGTCCTCGCCGACGCGGGACTCGACGGTGACGCTGCCGGGCACCATGCCGCGCGGGAAGAAGGAGCTCGGGAACGAGTCGTTGTGCCAGTTCGGGGCGTCGACGGCGCCCTGGAGGTCGTACCCGCCGCGCACAGCCTCGCGCAGGGCGACGGCGAGGAAGAAGTGGACCTGCCACTGGTCCTGCTGATCGCCACCCGGCGTACCGAACGCGAGGACCGGCACGCCGTCCTTGAGGGCGAGCGAGGGGGTGAGCGTCGTCCGGGGGCGGCGGCCCGGCGTGAGCGAGTTGGGCAGCCCCTCCTCCAGCCAGGCCATCTGGAGGCGCGTGCCGAGCGGGAAGCCGAGTTCGGGCACGACGGGGTTCGACTGGAGCCAGCCGCCGGAGGGCGTCGCGGCGACCATGTTGCCCCAGCGGTCGACGATGTCGAGGTGGCAGGTGTCGCCGCGGGTCGCGCCGTCGGCGGCCACCTCCTGGTCACCGCTCTTGGCGACGGTGGGTTCACCGGCGCCCGCTATTCCCAAGGCGTCGAACGCAGGCTCCCCCGCCGCCACGGCGAGCGCGTGCGCGGAGATCCGGGGCTCGGCGCCCAGCGGGCTGCCGGGCCGCAGCTCGTGTGACGCCTTGCTGCCGACGAGGGCACGGCGTGCCGCGTTGTACTCGTCGGAGAGCAACGCGTCGACGGGCACGCCCTGTGGGTCGGCGTCCCCGTACCAGGCCTCGCGGTCGGCCATGGCGAGCTTGCAGCCCTCGATGAGCAGGTGGACGTACTCGGCGGAGCCGTAGGCGGGCAACTCGTCGGGGAGCAGGGCGAGTTGCTGGAGGAAGGCGGGGCCCTGGCTCCAGCCGCCGGCCTTGCACAGGGTCCAGCCGTTCCAGTCGTAGGTGGCGGGCGCCTCGTAGGTCGCGGACCAGCCGGCCAGGTCGGCGGCGGTGAGCGTGCCTCGGTGGCGGGTGCCGCTGGTGTCCAGGGTGGGGCGGCCGGCCTGGCGTACGAGGGCTTCGCCGATGAAGCCCTCGCGCCAGATCGCGCGGGCGGCCTCGATCTGGGCGGCGCGGTTCTCGTCGCCGGTGCCCGCGCTCTCCTCGGCCTCTTCGATCAGGCGCCGCCAGGTGGCGGCGAGTCGGGGGTTACGGAAGAGCTCGCCGGGCCTCGGCGGCTTCCCGTCCTTGAGATAGACCTCGGCTGAGGACGGCCACTCGTCTTCGAACAGGGCGCGCACGGTTTCCACGGTCTCGCCGACGCGCTCCACGGGCGTGTGCCCGTCCTCCGCGTACCCGATGGCGTAACTCAGCACTTCGGCAAGGGACTTGGTGCCGTGGTCCTTGAGGAGGAGCATCCAGGCGTCGAACGCGCCGGGGACTGCGGCGGCCAAGGGGCCCGTGCCGGGGACGAGTTCGAGGCCGAGGGAGCGGTAGTGGGCGACGGTGGCCCCGGCGGGCGCGACGCCCTGTCCGCACAGGACGCGGACGTCTCCGCCGGCGGGCGCGAGGATGATCGGTACCTCGCCCGCGGGGCCGTTCAGGTGCGGTTCGACGACGTGCAGGACGAAACCCGCGGCGACGGCGGCGTCGTAGGCGTTGCCACCGCTCTCCAGCACGGCCATGGCCGACTGGGAGGCGAGCCAGTGGGTGGACGAGACCATGCCGAAGGTGCCTTGCAGGGTCGGCCGGGTGGTGAACAAAGTGGCTGCTCCTCGGGCTTCGACGAAAGACCCGCAGAACGTATTTCGCATACAGCCCCTGGGCAAGAGGGCCCTCGGCCCGCCGGAAGGCACACGAGGACCACCGGGGCGGGAGGGGGCGGTGTTGTCACCGGGTAACTCGTGTGACACTGGCGTCCCCTCCACCTCTCACACAAGGGACGTACACCGTGCGTTCTCTCCCTCTCCCCCTCCTTCTGTCCGCGCGGGTGCTGCCTGTCGCCGTGCTCGCGTGCGCCGGGTGGGCCTGGACCTCGGGCCCCATGGCGGACCCGTCCGGACAGACCTCCGCGGCCTCCCGGCCCACACCCCACGGGTCCGCGCCCGACGGCTCCACGCCCGACGGTTCCGCTCCGTCGACGCGGTCCACGGCCGACCACCGCGAGTACGGGAAACCGCCCGCTCCGTGCAGTGCCGTCCCGCCCAAGACGGTCGCCGCTCTGGTGCCGAAGGCCGACGCGGCCGGCAAGGAACTCGCCGCCGCCGACAGCTCGTTGCGCCGCGGCTGCTCGTGGAGCGGGATGCAGGGCTTCGACTACCGCTGGCTCGACGTGTCCTTCGAGGTCAAGCACTCCTCCGAGGAGGCGCATACGGCGTTCGCCAAGCGCGGCAAGGGCGACGCGGCGTCCGGGCTCGGTGACGAGGCCAGGGTCGCGGTCGGCCTCACCTCCCAGGACAAGCAGGACACCCGGGAGGCCGTCGTGACGGTCCGATCGGCCAACGCCCTGGTCACCGTCACCTACAACGGCAGCGACTTCGAGTCCCACGGCGCGCCCCCGGCGGAGGACATCCACCAGGGCGCGCTGCGGGCGGCAGGCGACGCGGTGGCGTCACTCACCGGAGGGAACTAGCCGGCCTCACGACAGACAATTCGCCGACCTCACGACAGGGAGTCAGCCGGCCTCACGACCACGCCGCGACCTCGTCAGCGCCACGTACACGACCAGCGAAGACCCCAGCCCCACCGCCCACCCGTAGTCCGCGAGCGGCTTCAGGAACGGGATCAGGCCGTCCGCCGGGAACGGGCCCTGCTTGGCGCCCTTCGCGTCGAGGGTCGAGTACGAGCCGCCGACGGCGAGGACCCCGCCCACCACGAACGCGGTCACCGCCGTCCCGTTCCAGCCGCCCCGGTACCAGTAACGCCCGTTCGGGAGGTACAGGTCGGCGAGGTGGAGGACGGTGCGGCGGATGATCCAGTAGTCGGCGATCAGAATGCCGGCGACGGTGCCGAGCAGACCGCCGACGACGCCGAGCCACGTGAAGATGTACAGCTCGGGTGTCGAGGTGAGCTTCCACGGCATGATGACGACGCCGATGACGCCCGTGATGAGCGCGCCCGTACGGAAGTTGATGACTTTGGGCGCGAGGTTCGCGAGGTCGTACGCGGGTGAGACGACGTTCGCCGCGATGTTCACGGAGATCGTCGCGATGAACACCGTGACAAGCGCGAAGAGCAGCCCGAAGACGTTGTCGGTCTTGCCCGCGAGCGCCACCGGGTCCCAGATCGCGGCGCCGTAGACCTTCTCGGAGCCGGACGTCACCAGGACGGACATCAGCGCGAACAGCGTCATGGTCGTGGGCAGGCCCAGCGATTGACCCCACACCTGCGCGCTCTGGCCTTTGCCGAAGCGGGTGAAGTCGGGGATGTTCAGGGACAGCGTGCTCCAGAAGCCGATCATCCCCATCAGGCCCGGGAAGAAGATCTTCCAGAAGTCGGAGCCCCAGCCGACCTTGGACGGCTCGTCGAGGAGCGGGCCGAAGCCGCCCGCCTTGTTCGCGATCCAGATCAGCAGCACGACCGCGCCGACGAGGACGAAGGGCGCCGCCCAGTTCTCGAAGCGGCGCAGGGTGTCCATCCCCCGGAAGATGATGGCCAGTTCGAGCGCCCAGAACAGCACGAAGCACAGCCACAGAGTCCACGGATAGCCACCGACCCGGGACACGTCCGCCCAGCCGCCGAAGACCTTGCCGAGCAGGACGAACACGCCCTGTCCGCCGATCCAGGTCTGGATGCCGAACCAGCAGCACGCCACCGCCGCCCGGATCAGCGCGGGCAGATTGGCGCCACGCAGCCCGAACGAGGCGCGGGCGAGGACGGGGAAGGGGATGCCGTACTTCGGTCCCGCGTGCCCGGTGAGCAGCATCGGCACGAGCACGATGACGTTGGCGAGCGCGATCGTGAGGACGGCCTGCTTCCAGTCCATGCCGAGCGCGACGAGGCCCGAGGCGAGGGTCCAGGACGGGATGCAGTGGGCCATGCCGATCCACAGGGCCACGAAGTTGTAGGTGGTCCAGCGGCGTTCGGCGAGGGGGACGGGGCGCAGGTCGTCGTTGGCGTAGCGGCTGCCGGCGGGGTAGGCGTCGGCACTGAGGTCTATCGCGGCGTCGGCGGGTGGCGCGGAGGGCGCGGTGTCGGTCATGAGCAGGCCATTCGTCCGGGAGCCGGGGGCGGCTCAGGCAACGGGAGGTTCGAACGGGCCGTGCGTGTAGGCAAGTTGGACCGGGGCTCAGGCGTTCACCGCCGGAATGATCTTCTCCCCGTACGCGTCGATCACCTCCTCCTTGGCGTCGTGCATGTCGTAGATCGCGAACTGGTCGACGCCGAGGTCGCGCAGCGTGCGCATCTTGTCGATGTGGTCCTGCACGGTGCCGATGACGCAGAACCGGTCGACGATCTCGTCCGGGACGAACTCGGTGTCGGGGTTCCCGGCCCTGCCGTGGTGGACGTAGTCGTAGCGCTGGCGGGTCTTGATGTAGTCGGTGAGCTCGTCGGGGACGAGGGAGGAGTGCTCGCCGTACCTGCTGACCAGGTCCACGACGTGGTTGCCGACCATGCCGCCGAACCAGCGGCACTCCTCGCGCGCGTGGGCGAGGGCTTCGGGCGAGTTGTCGGACGTGACGTAGGCGGGCGCCGCCACACAGATCTTCACCTCGGACGGGTCGCGCCCCGCCGCCGTGGCCGCGTCGCGCACGGCCTTGATCATGTACCGGGTGAGGTACGGGTCGGCGAGCTGAAGGATGAACCCGTCGGCCTCCTCCCCCGCCATCTTCAGGGCCTTGGGCCCGTACGCCGCCATCCAGACCGGGAGGTGCGCGCCGTCGCGCACCCAGGGGAAGCGGATCACCGTGCCGCCGAGGTCGGCCTCGTCGCCCCGGGCGAGCGCCCTGATGACCTTCATGGCCTCGCTGATCCGGGCGAGCGTGTTGGGCTTGCGTCCGGCGACGCGCATCGCTGAGTCGCCGCGGCCGATGCCGCACACGGTCCGGTTGCCGTACATGTCGTTGAGGGTGGCGAAAGTGGAGGCGGTGACCTCCCAGGTGCGGGTGCCGGGGTTGGTGACCATCGAACCGACGGTCAGGTGCTGCGTCTCGGCGAGGATCCGGCTGTAGATGACGAAGGGTTCCTGCCACAACACGACCGAGTCGAAGGTCCACCCGTGGGTGAAGCCCTGGCGTTCGGCGCGCTGCATGAGGGCGACGACGTCGGAGGCCGGAGGGTCGGTCTGGAGGACGAGTCCGAAGTCCATGTGTTCCGCCAATGCTTTCCGGTTCTGGTACTGGCAGTCAGGTACGGGCAGGTGGAGGCGCGGGGTGTACGGCCGTGTCAGGTGGCGGCCGTGAACTCCTGCTCACAGACGGCGAGTTCATCACTGGGGGCCCGATCCTGGACATTCTCCGCAGGCTCGGCAGAAGCGACTCTACGCGCGCCCACCTCGGTTCAGAAAGAAGCGGGGACGATGACGATCGGTGTCGCGGACCCACGGCCGGGCGGCCCTGCACCCTGCCGCTCAAGGCTCCCTCGAGTCCGGCGCGGGTAGGGTTCGGCCCGTGCCCGCGACCACTGCCTCCCGGCCCGCCGACGTACTCGACCGGCGCGCCCTCAACCGCGCTTTCCTGGCACGCCAGTTGCTGCTGAAGCGGCCGGCGATGTCGGCGTCGGCCGCGCTCGAACACCTCGTCGGCCTCCAGGCGCAGGCTCCCCTGCCGCCGTACTACGGCCTGTGGACCCGCCTCGAGGACTTCCGTCCGGAGGAGCTGTCGGATCTGCTCACCGGACGGCAGGCCGTGCGTGTCCCGCTGATGCGCGGCACCGTCCATCTGGTGACCTCCGCCGACTTCCGGGCGCTGCGGCCGTGCGTGCAGCCGTTCCTGGAACGCAGCCTCGCCACGACCTTCGCCAAGGATCTGAAGGGTCTGGATCCGGCCGACGTCGCGGACGCGGGCCGGGCGCTCCTGGAGAAGGCTCCGCACACCGTCGGCGACCTGACCGTCGCGCTGCGCACGACCTGGCCCGACCACTCCGCGAACGCGCTCAGCAATGTCGTGCGCTGCCTGCTGCCGGTGGTCCAGATCCCGCCACGCGGGGTGTGGGGCCAGGGCGGGCAGCTGACGTACGCGCTGGCGGACGACTGGATCGGGGCTCCGCAGGACGCGGAGGCCGACCTGGACAGCCTGGTCCTGCGCTATCTCGCGGCGTTCGGTCCGGCCACCGTCAAGGACATCCAGGCGTGGTCCGGGCTGACCCGGCTGCGCGCGGTGACCGAACGGCTGCGGCCGCAACTTGTCTCCTTGCTGGCCGACGACGGCCGGGAGCTCCTGGACCTGCCGGACGCCCCGCGGCCGGGAGCCGACGCGGACGCTCCCGTGCGCTACCTGGCGCCCTTCGACAACGCGATCCTCTCCCACGCGGACCGCACCCGGATCATCAGCGACGAGCACCGCAAGGCCATCTCGACGAAGAACGCCCTGATTCCGGGGACGATCCTGCTCGACGGATTCGTGGCCGGCGCCTGGCGCACCGACCGCACGCGCACGTCGACCACGCTCGACGTGCAGCTCTTCACCCAGGTCACCAAGCGTCAGCGCGCCGGTATCGCGGAGGAGGGCGAGCGTCTGCTGCTCTTCGCGTCGGACGGCGCCGGCCCGCGCGAACTGCGCATCGCCGACGCCTGACCCGAACGGCACGGCGACTAGCCCACGTACTGCGTGACCCCGCGCGGGACGTACACGCCGTGTCCGGCGCGGCCGGTGAACTCCCGCTGGTCGATGACGAGTTCGCCCCGCGAGAGCACGGTCTCGACGCGGCCGGTGAGCTGTTTTCCCTCGTACGCCGAGTAGTCGACGTTCATGTGGTGGGTGTCGGCGGAGACGATCTGTTCGGCGTGCGGGTCGTAGATGACGACGTCGGCGTCGGTGCCCGGCGCGATGGTGCCCTTCTTCGGGTACAAGCCGAACATGCGGGCCGGGTTGGCGCAGGCCAGCTCGATCCAGCGGCGGCGCGAGATGCGCCCGTCGACGACGGCCTGGTGGAGCAGGTCCATGCGGTTCTCGACGCCCGGCAGCCCATTGGGGATCTTGGAGAAATCGCCGCGGCCCAGCTCCTTCTGGCCGGTGAAGCAGAACGGGCAGTGGTCGGTGGAGACGACCTGGAGGTCGTTCGTGCGCAGCCCACGCCAGAGCGCGTCCTGGTGGTCCTTGGGGCGCAGCGGCGTGCTGCACACGTACTTGGCGCCCTCGAAGTCGGGCTCGGCGAGGTTGTCGGTGGACAGGAAGAGGTACTGCGGGCAGGTCTCGCCGTAGACGTGCAGGCCCTCGTCACGGGCGCGCGCCAGCTCGGCGAGCGCCTCGCGCGCGGAGACGTGCACGACGTAGAGGGGTGCGCCCGCGACCTGGGCGAGTTTGATGGCGCGGTGCGTGGCCTCCGCTTCGAGGAGGGCCTTTCTGACCTCGCCGTGGTAGCGGGGGTCGGTCTCGCCGCGCTCCAGGGCCTGTTCGACGAGGACGTCGATGGCGATGCCGTTCTCGGCGTGCATCATGATGAGTCCGCCGTTGCGGCCGGCCCGCTGCATGGCGCGCAGGATCTGCCCGTCGTCGGAGTAGAAGACTCCGGGGTACGCCATGAACTGCTTGAAGGACGTGACCCCTTCGGCGACGAGCAGGTCCATCTCCTTGAGCGTCCCCTCGTGCACGTCGGAGACGATCATGTGGAAGCCGTAGTCGATCGCGCACTGCCCGTCGGCCTTGGCGTGCCAGGCGTCCAGGCCCTCGCGCAGAGTGTGCCCGACGGACTGGATGGCGAAGTCGACGATGGTGGTGGTGCCGCCCCAGGCCGCCGCCCGGGTGCCCGTCTCGAAGGTGTCGGAGGCGTAGGTGCCGCCGAACGGCATCTCCATGTGGGTGTGGGCGTCGACGCCGCCCGGGATGACGTACTTCTGGCGGGCGTCGATCGTCCGGTCCGCCGTCCAGGACCGCGCGGCGTCGGTGCCCGCGGCGGCGAGGGCGGCGATACGGCCGTCCTCGATGAGGACGTCGGCGTGGATCTCGTCGGCGGCGGTGACGACGAGTCCCCCGCGGATGACGGTACGGCTGCTGCTCATGCTCCCTCTTCCTACGGTGCCGGCGGACCGGAAGACGTTCGCTTGCCCGCGCTGTGTGCGGCTGTCAGACGCCGCGCAGCGCCCGCTCCAGGATCGCGGCGCCCTCTTCCGCCTCGGCGACGGTCAGGCTCAGCGGCGGTGCGATGCGCAGCACGCTGGTGTTGTGCCCGCCGCCCTTGCCGACGAGGAGTCCGGCCTCGCGGGCGGCCTCGATGACGGCGGACGCCGCGTCCGGATCGGCCTCGTCCGTACCGGGCTTGACCAGCTCGACGCCGATCATCAAGCCACGGCCGCGCACCTCGCGTACGTGCGGGACGGAAGCGGCGACGGCACGCAGGCGTTCGATGAGGAGTCCGCCTACGCGGCGGGCGTTGCCCTGGAGGTCGTGTTCGAGGAGGTAGGTGAGGTTGGCGAGCCCGGCCGCCATCGTCACCGGCGATCCGCCGAACGTCGAAATGGAGTTGGCGTCAAGGCAGTTCATGACCTCGGCGCGCGCCACGACTCCGCCGATGGACATGCCGTTGCCGATGCCCTTGGCGAAGGTGAGCATGTCCGGGGGCCCGTTCTGCGCGTGGGCCTGCCAGCCCCAGAAGTGCTCGCCGGTGCGTCCCCAGCCGGTCTGCACCTCGTCGGCGATCCACAGGATGCCGTGCTCCTGGAGCACCTCGCGGAACGCCGCGTACAGGCCGTCGGGCGGTGACGTGAACCCGCCGACGCCCTGGATGGGTTCGGCGATGAGGGCGGCGACGCCGCGGGTCTGGCCGAGGATGTCGCGCAGGTCGGCGACGCAGGCCTCGATGAACTCGGCGTCGCTGAGGTGCGCGAACGGGCCTCGGGTGCGGACGCCGCCGTGGACGTACAGGGTCTGGAGCGGGGAGAGGCTGGTCGGGGACCAGCCTCGGTTGCCGGTGATGCCGACGGCGGAGAAGGACCGGCCGTGGTAGCTGTTGCGCATCGCGAGGATCTGGTTCGAGCGGCGGTACGCGGTGGCGAGCAGCAGGGCCGTGTCGTTGGCCTCGGTGCCGGAGGTGGTGAAGAAGACGCGGGCGTCCGGGATTCCGGACAACGAGGCGACGCGCTCGGCGAGTTCGATCATCTGCCGGTTGAGGTAGAGCGTCGAGGTGTGGATGATCCGGCCGGCCTGCTCGCTGACGGCCTTGGTCACCTCGGGCAGGGCGTGCGCGGTCATCGTCGTCAGGATGCCGCCGAAGAAGTCGAGGTACTTCTTCCCGTCGGCGTCCCAGACGTGCCGGCCCTCGCCGTGGGTGATCTCGATGGGGCGGTCGTAGTACAGGGCGAGCCAGTCGGGCAGGACGGCGCGGTGACGGGCGTGGAGATCGGGGGTCATCAAGGCGGCACTGGCCCTTTCGTCGGCTCCTTCGCGGACGGCGCTCGTCACGGCTCCACCAGCCCGTCGTACGCGTCGGGCCGGCGGTCGCGGTAGAACGCCCACTGCTGGCGTACCTCGTCGATGAGGTCGAAGTCCAGGTCCCGTACGAGGAGTTGCTCTTCTTTGTCGCTCGCGGTGTCGCCTACGGCCTGGCCGCGCGGGTCGACGAAGTAGCTCGTGCCGTAGAAGTCGTTGTCGCCGTACTCCTCGACGCCGACGCGGTTGATCGCGGCGATGAAGTACTCGTTGGCGACGGCGGCGGCGGGCTGTTCCAGCTGCCACAGGTACGCGGAGAGGCCGCGGCTCGTGGCGGACGGGTTGTAGACCAACTGGGCGCCGTTCAGGCCGAGTTGACGCCATCCCTCGGGGAAGTGCCGGTCGTAGCAGATGTAGACGCCGACGCGGCCGACGGCGGTCTCGAAGACGGGCCAGCCGAGGTTGCCCGGCTTGAAGTAGAACTTCTCCCAGAAGCCCTTGACCTGCGGGATGTGGTGCTTGCGGTACTTGCCGAGGTACGTGCCGTCGGCGTCGATCACGGCCGCGGTGTTGAAGTAGAAGCCGGACTGCTCGACCTCGAAGACGGGGACGACGATCACCATGCCGGTCTCGCGGGCGAGCGCCTGCATCCGGGTGACGGTCGGGCCGTCCGGTACGGGTTCCGCCCAGCGGTAGTGCTCGGCCTCCTGCACCTGGCAGAAGTAGGGGGCGTTGAAGACCTCCTGGAAGCCGATGACCTGGGCGCCCTGCCGGGCGGCCTCCCGAGCGTGTTCCTCATGCTTGGTGATCATGGATTCGGTGTCGCCCGTCCAGGTCGCCTGGACCAGCGCGGCGCGTACGACGTGGGCCATGTGCCGCTCCTTTGCTGTTGCCCCGCGGGGGGACGTCAGAGAGCCTCTACGCCCGTAGAAGCAGGCCGTAGAAACCCGAACGTAAGCCTCACCGACGGCCTTGCCAAGACCATCGCCGTCAACCGACGGAATCGATCATGTTTCGCACCCGTGCGGGTGAGAAGCCGCCACACGGGTCGCCCGGAGCGCTCCGGTTCGGTCAGACGGGCGCGAGCGAGCAGGTCTCCGCGATCTCGTCCATGGACAGGCCGAGCGCCCGGGCCAGGGCCGCGACCGTGAAGAACGCCGGGGTGGGCGCGCGGCCGGTCTCGATCTTGCGGAGGGTCTCCGCCGAGAGGCCGGCGCTCGCGGCGACCTCCACCATGCTGCGCCCGCGCCGGGCCTCGCGCAGGAGCAGGCCGAGCCGCTCGCCGCGCTCACGCTCTTCCGGAGTCAAGGGAGTACGGACCATGCGGCCAGTCTACCGGCGCGCAACCGATTCAAATACCGGTATTGTAATTGGCATGGTGGAACTCAAGACAGACACATCGATCGACGCGATGCGTGAGGCGGGGCGCGTCGTGGCCCAGGCGCTCGCCGCGGTCCGGGACAAGGCCGCCGTCGGCGTCTCGCTCCTGGAGCTGGACGCGGTGGCGCACGACGTCCTGCGCACGGCGGACGCGCGCTCGCCGTTCCTCGGCTACCGGCCCTCGTTCGCCCCGACCCCGTTCCCGGCGGTGCTCTGCCTCTCGGTGAACGACGCGATCGTGCACGGCGTCCCCGACGGGTACCGGCTGCGGGACGGTGACCTGGTCTCGGCCGACTTCGGGGCCGAGCTGGGCGGCTGGGTCGGCGACTCGGCGATCAGCTTCACGGTGGGCCGGGCGCGCCCGGAGGACGTACGCCTCATCGAGACGGCGGAGCGCGCGCTCGCGGCCGGCATCGCGGCGGCGGTCGTCGGCAACAGGATCGGGGACATCGCGCACGCCATCGGCACGGTGTGCCGCGCGGCGGGGTACGGCATCCCGGACGGCTTCGGCGGCCACGGCATCGGCCGCCGTATGCACGAGGACCCGTCCGTGCCGAACGAAGGGCGGGCGGGTCGCGGCATGGTCCTGCGGCACGGCATGGCGCTGGCGATCGAGCCGATGCTGACGGCGGGCGGCACCGATGACTACTACGCGGCCCCGGACGGCTGGACCCTGTGCACGAGCGACGGCAGCAGGGCCGCTCACGCGGAGCACACGGTGGCGATCACGGATGCGGGGCCGCGGATTCTCACGGCGCTGTGACCGAGGCGCGTCCGGCGAGGGTGGCGTGCGCCTGTGTACGCCAAGTGGCTTGCGGGGCCCGCCAGTTGACGTCTTCCACGTCACCGGCGGGCCCCACAGGCCTACGGTCAGTTCTCGGAGGCCGGCCGCACCACCATCGCCGAACCGCCGCCGCGCCGTACCTTCTCCGCCGCCGCGAGCCATTCGCCGTTCTTCAGGCGCTGCACGCCCGTCGCAGCGCCGATCTCGGGGTTCTGCTTGAAGACGTGGCCGATCTTCTCCAGGTCGGCCCGCACGGGGCTGTTCCACAGGCCCGGTTCGAGTTCCGTCGCGGCCGCGTTGCGCTGGCTCGCGCGCGGGGCCGCGATCGCGTCGACCAGCGGGAGGCCGCGGTCGACGAAGCCGGTCAGGGTCTGCAGGACGGTCGTGATGATGGTCGCGCCGCCGGGCGAACCGAGGGCCACGACCGGCTCGTTGTGCCGGTCGAGCACGATCGTCGGGGAGATCGACGAGCGCGGCCGCTTACCGGGACCGGGCAGGTTCGGGTCGTGGACCGCCGGGTCGGCCGGCGCGAACGAGAAGTCCGTGAGCTCGTTGTTGAGCAGGAAGCCACGGCCCGGGACGGTGATGCCGCTGCCGCCCGTCGACTCGATCGTCAGCGTGTACGCGACGACGTTGCCCCACTTGTCGGCGACCGTCAGATGGGTCGTGTTCTCACCCTCGAACGTCGTCGGCGCCGCCTTGTCGCCCGGCGTGCCGCACGCGCCCGGGTGACGCGGGTCCCCCGGCGCCAGCGGGCTGGTGAGGACCGCGTCGTCCTTGATGAGGCACGCGCGCGAATCGGCGAACTTCTTCGAGAGCAGTTCCTTCGTCGGCACGTCCTCGAACGCGGGATCGCCGACCCAGCGCCCCCGGTCCGCGAACGCGATCCGGCTCGCCTCGATGAAGTGGTGCAGGTACTGCGCCTGACTGGCCTTCGAAAGGTCCGTCCGCTCAAGGATGTTGAGCGCCTCGCCGACCGTCGTGCCGCCCGAGGACGACGGCGCCATCGAGTAGACGTCGAGCCCTCGGTACGTCGTCTTCGTCGGGGCCTGCGGCTTCGTCGCGTACGCCCGGAGGTCCTTGACGGAGAGCGCGCCCGGCCGTGCGTTCCGGCCGGACGCCGGGTCGACGGGCGGCTTGTTCACGGTGCGGACGATGTCGTCGCCGATGTCGCCGCGGTAAATAGCGCCGACGCCGTCGCGGCCCAGCTGCTCGTAGGTGCGGGCGAGATCCGGGTTCTTGAACGTGGAGCCGACGACGGGGAGCGCGCCGCCGGGCAGGAAGAGCTTCGCCGAGGCGGGGAAGTCCTTGAACCGGCTCTGGTTGCCCTCGGTCTGGGAGCGGAACGTCTCGTCGACCGGGAAGCCGTCCCGCGCCAGCTTCTCGGCGGGCTTGAGGACTGAGCCGAGTTTCCGGCTGCCCCACGTGTCGAGCGCGGTCTGCCAGGTGGCGGGTGTGCCGGGCGTGCCGATGCTGAGGCCGCTGGTGACGGCGTCGTTGAAGGCGAGGGGCTTGCCGTTCTCCAGGAAGAGCCCGGAGTCGGCGGTGAGCGGGGCGCGCTCGCGGCCGTCGATCGTGTGGACCTGGCGGGACTTCGCGTCGTAGTAGACGAAGTAGCCGCCTCCGCCGACGCCCGCGGAGTACGGCTCGGTGACGCCGAGGGCCGCCGCGGTGGCGACCGCCGCGTCGACCGCGTTGCCGCCCTTGCGCAGGACCTCGATCCCGGCGGCGGACGCGTCGGCGTCGACGCTGGAGACCGCGCCGCCGTATCCGACGGCGAGCGGCACCTTCGGCGCGGGCGCGCCGGATGTATCGGTCACACCCGACGAAGGGGGTGGGGCAGCCCCAATCGTGACCACTGTGGCGATCACGGCCAATCCTGAGAGAGTCCGCAGATTTCGCAGATTCCGCGCAACAGGACGTCTCATCCGTACCTCCAGTCAACGGCAGTCCGCGCAGCGTAACTTCCGATCCGCGCCCCGTCAGGACCCCCTCGAACACGGGTACGTCCGACGGCTAACATGCGCCCCCATGACGGAAGACGTGCGCAACATCGCCCTCGGTGTGGTCGCGGTCGCAATCGGCGCTCTCATCGGCTGGTTCGCCCGCACCTACCTGTGGAACAGCAAACTCCGCCGCAAGCAGGCCTTCTTCGGGCTCCCGGACAACTCCGAGTCGCTCCTCGTAGTCAACCGCGACGGCGGCGGCCCCGACCTGTCGGTGAAGCGGCACGACGTGTTCGCCCTGCTCGAACTCTCGGCGATCATCAAGGACTGCGGGGCGCACGCCCAGGTCATCGCGCACGACATGGCCCGCCAGGGCTTCGGGGAGCGTACGGAGTTCTGCGTGGGCGGGCCCGCGTCGAACCGCCGGATGGCCGCCCACATGCACAGCCTGCTGCCCGGCATCCGCGTCAACGCGGACCCGGAGCCGGGCCCGGACCGCGGCGCGTTCCAGATAGGCAGCGAGCGGTACCGCCTGGAGCCCGGGAAGTCGGAGTACGTGATCGTCGCCCGGCTCACCGCGGGCCAGGAGCAGGACGCCCGGCCCGTCTTCCTGTTCTGCGGCCAGCTCCCGGTCACCAACCAGGCCGCCACGCGCTATCTCGCCCGCAACCACGAGCGCCTGGCCCGCAAGCACGGCGGCAACACGTTCGTGCTGCTCCTGAAGGTCGTGAACTCCCAGGCGTACGGCCCGGACGTCGTCGAGCTGGTCGGGGACGTCACCCGCGCGGCCCAGGCGCCCGCTCCGGCCCCTGTCGCGTCCCGCGGCGCCCACCGGGCGAAGTAGTACTAGGCGGAGCAGCACGTACGCGGGACGGCTCGGCTGCACACGACGCTCACCTGTGTCGAGCACAACCCGACCGGCGCGCAGCTGACCTTCTCCTCGCCCGAGGACGACCCGTCATACGTGTCGATCCCCCTGCGCGAGCAGTGATCTCCGGCTGCTGCCGGGCGGGCGGTGCCCTGTGGTCTGAGCTATGAGCCCCCTGCTACCGCACCCCCGGCAGCAGCGGCCCCGGTTCGGCCGGGGCGACGTCGGACGCTTTGGTCCTGGGGCTGCGCCGCTGGCGCTTGGACACCCACTGGGCGAACCACGAAAGCAGCATGCACATCCCGATGTAGATCGGAGAGATCACCATCACCACGGGGATGAAAGGCAAATCGTAGTCGAGGTTCGATGCGATGAGCTTCCCGGCGTGGAGGAACTCCTCGTAGGTGATGAGGTAGCCGAGCGATGTGTCCTTCAGCGCGACGACGAGCTGGCTGATGATGGCGGGCAGCATCGCGCGCACGGCCTGCGGCACGAGGACGAAGCTCATGACCTGCGTCTTGCGCATCCCGAGCGCGAACGCGGCCTCGCCCTGGCCTCGTTCGACCGCGTTGACACCGGAGCGGAAGACCTCGGCGAGCACGGAGCCGTTGTAGAGCGTGAGTCCGGCGACGAGGGCGGTCAGCGGCTGGGCCTTGAGCGCCACGAAGATGAAAAAAATCATGACGAGGACGGGCATCGCGCGGAAGAACTCGACCACGAGCGTGGACAGCCAGCGCACCACGCGGTGATCGCTGAGGCGCCCCACGGCGAGGAAGGTCCCGAGCGCGAGCGAGAGCGCGGCGGCGATGACGAAGGCCTTGAGCGTGTTGCCGAGCCCGCGCAGGATCAGCCGCTGGATGCCCGTGTACTCGAAGGGCATCCACTTCGTGTACGTGAACTGGTCGGTGTCGAAGAGGAGGTAGAGGATCCAGGCGAGGAGCCCGAGCACGATCGCCGTGGAGAGCACCCCGTACATGCGGTGCCGGCTCTCGGTCCTCGGTCCGGGGACGTCGTAGAGGGCGGTGGCCTCGTGGGCAGCAGCTTTCATCGGGGTACTCCCCAGCGCTTCTCCAGCACGTTGAAGACCGCGCTGATGGCGAGCGTGATGATCAGATAGCCGACGGCGATCCAGACGAACGTCCAGATGACGTTGTAGCCCAGTTCGCCGAGCGTCTTGTACGTACCGAGTAGCTCGGTGACGCTGAACGCGCCGGCGATCGCCGAGTTCTTCGCGAGGGCGATGAGATTCGAGCCGATGGGCGGGATGACGGACCGGAACGCCTGCGGCAGCACGACCACCGACAGCGTCTGGCCGAACGTCATGCCGAGGCTGCGGGCCGCTTCGCCCTGGCCCCTCGGCACGGTGTTGATGCCGGAGCGCAGGGCCTCGCAGATGAACGCCGAGGTGTAGCAGCCGAGCGCGAGCACGGCGAACACCTTGAAGGGCAGCACCAGTCCGAAGCGCGGCAGGCCGAGCAGCACCGCGAAGAACAGCAGGGTGAGCGGGGTGTTGCGCAGGACCGTGACCCACACGGTGCCGAACACCCGGAAGGAGCCGACGGGCGCGACCCGGAACGACGCCATCACGAAGCCGAGCACGAGCGCGAGGACGGAGGCGTAAACGGTCAGTTCGACGGTTCCGAGGAATCCCTTGGCGAAGGTGGAGAAATTGCTGGTCAGTACGTTCACGGGGCCTCCTCAGCTCGCCGGGTAGCGGTCGATGGCGGGCGGCTTCGGCGCGGGCACCCCGGAGAGGCCGAGCGTCGCGTCGTACGCCTTCTTCCAGTCGCCGTTCTTCTCGCGGGCCTGGAGGGCGGTGTCGATCGCGAACCGCAGCGCGTTGTCGCCGCGCGGTACGCCGATGCCGTAGGGCTCCTGGGAGAACGGCTTGCCGACCAGCTTGAGTTCGGCGGGCACCTTGGCCGCGTAGCCGAGCAGGATGGCGTCGTCGGTGGTGACGGCGTCGACCTGGTAGGTGAGCAGGTTGTCGACGCAGACCGAGTACGTGTCGTACGCGACGAGCGTCGCCTTCGGGTAGTCCTGCTGGATGCGCTGGTACGGGGTCGAGCCGGCGGCCGAGCAGACGCGTTTGCCGTCGAGGTCCTGCGGCCCGTTGATGTCGTGCTCGTCGGTGCGGACGAGGAGCGACTGACCGGCCATGTAGTAGGGGCCGCCGAAGCCGACGAGCTTCTTGCGGTTGTCGTTGATCGTGTAGGTGCCCACGTAGTAGTCGATCTGCCCGTTCTGCAGGGCGGTTTCGCGGTTGGCCGAGGCGATGGTCTTGAACGAGACCGAGGAGGGCGCGAGGCCGAGGGAGGCGGAGATCATCTTGGCGATCTCGATGTCGAAGCCGGAGTAGACGCCGGTGGCCGGGTCCTTCTCGCCGAGGTAGGGCTGGTCCTCCTTGGCCCCGACGACGAAGTGGCCCCGCTTCTGTGCTTTCTGCCAGGTCTTCGAGTCGGTGAGCTGGAACCCTTGCGCCACTTGGTACTTGGGGAGCTGGTCGGCCCTCGGGCCCTTGACCGGCGGGCTGCCTTCCTTGCCGCAGGCCGCGGCGGCCAGGGCGGTGAGCGCGAGGGCGGCGAGGGCGCGGATCACACGTGTCGTGCGCTGCATGGATCGGTCCGTCCCCGTCAGTGCTTGAGGATCTTGGAGAGGAAGTCCTTGGCCCGCTCGCTGCGCGGGTCGGTGAAGAACTCCTCCGGGGTGCGGTCCTCGACGATGCGGCCGTCGGCCATGAACACGACGCGGTTGGCGGCGGAGCGGGCGAAGCCCATCTCGTGGGTGACGACGACCATCGTCATGCCGTCGTGGGCGAGTTGCCGCATCACTTCCAGGACTTCGTTGATCATCTCCGGGTCGAGGGCCGAGGTCGGCTCGTCGAACAGGAGGGCCTTGGGGTCCATGGCGAGCGCGCGGGCGATGGCCACACGCTGCTGCTGCCCGCCGGAGAGCTGGGCGGGGAACTTGGCGGCGTGCGCGGCGAGTCCGACCCGGTCGAGCAGGTCGCGCGAGCGCTGGTCGGCCTCGTCCTTCTTGCGCTTACGGACCTTCGTCTGGGCCAGCGAGACGTTCTGGAGGACCGTCTTGTGCGCGAAGAGGTTGAAGGACTGGAAGACCATCCCGACCTCCGCCCTCAGCTGCGCGAGGGCCCGGCCCTCCGCCGGCAGCGGCTGCCCGTCGAGCAGGATCTGCCCCGACTGGATCGTCTCGAGCCTGTTGATCGTCCGGCAGAGCGTCGACTTGCCCGACCCCGAAGGGCCGATGACCACCACAACCTCCCCCTTGCCGACGGTGAGATCGATGTCCTGGAGGACATGCAGTTCCCCGTAGTACTTGTTCACGTCACGCAGCTCGATCAACGGATCGACGGCCATGGCAGATCTGCCCAACTCTCCTGTGTCAGTTCGCGCAAAGTACCCATGAGGATTTGGGACTTAACTGACGACACGCACGGATGGGCATTAACCGTATTTGCGGTTTCTACGTCTCCAAGGCGTTCTTCGGCGGCGTTCTTCAGAGGCGTTCTACGTCTCCGACGCCTCGGCGTAGAACTGCGACAGCTCCGGCACCCCGCTCGCCGCCCAGTCCTGTCCTGCGGTGACGACGTCGACCTCGCGGCCCGAGCCGAGCCGCACGACCGGCTGCCCGTTGGGCCAGATCATCCAGGTCGCGTCGGGCACTTGGCGTACGAGGACGGTCCCCAGGTACAGGCCCGCGTCGTTGCCGAGCCATGGCAGCGACTCCTCGTCCTCCCGCCAGCGCGGCACGAGTTGGTCGAGCGCCTCCAACGACTCGACGGAGTCGTCCAGTTCGACACCGGCCCGCTCCGCCTGCGAGCGCAGCAGTTCGCACTCGGAGAGCAGTTCGGCGACGCCCTCGGCCCCGCCGTCACCTTCGGCGAAGACGGCCACGCCGAACGCGGAGCCGTGCTTCTTGCGCCAGTTGTCCAAGAAAGGGATGTTCATACCGTTCAGCCTGACATCCCCCCTGGCCATCGCACCACTGGGCACGCTGATCTTTTGCGACGGAGGCGTGGGAGGTTCGCGGCCGGCCGCGGGGAGCCCGGGGCCACCGGAGAGTTCGAGCCAGCTTCCCTCGCGGCTCATTGACGCGTCCCTGCCCCCTTCCTAACTTCATGGCGCACATGTCACCTCTCACCCACGAGCGGAGGGAGTCGGTCATGCGCCGACGAGTCTGGGGAACGGCAGTTGTACTGGCACTCCTTACGACGGGGTTCACCTCCACCACCGCAGGGGCCACCCCGCAGAGAACCGAGCCGCTCCCCCTGGAGCGGCTTTTCGACAATAGGGCGGTGAGCGCCGACGACCGGGCCTCGGACGCCGACTTCGACGGCTCGGGCAGCTCACTGTCCGCCGGAGATCTGACGGCGGCGGGCTGGACTCCCGGGCGCGCCTTGGACGTTGAGGGCGCCCGCCTCACCTGGCCGCGCACGGCGGGCAGCGGACCGGACAACGTGCGCGCCGACGGCCAGCGGGTCCGGCTCAAGGGCCACGGTGACGCGCTCGCGTTCCTCGTGGCCGGAACGGGCGGCGACGCGACGGGAACCGGCGTCGTGCGCTACCGCGACGGCTCGCACTCCTCTTACCGCCTCACCGCGCCCGACTGGCGCACCGGCCCGCTCGCCACGAAGTCCGTGGCGCTGTCGCACCGGAACACGCCCGACGGCCAACTCGCCGAGAAGACACGGCTGTTCGTGGTGACGGTGCCCGTCACGCGCGGCCGCACGATCGAATCCGTCACCCTGCCCAGCGACCCCGGTGACCCCGATCTGCACGTGTTCGCGCTGTCGGTGCGGTCGCCCGCGCCGGGCTGGACCGGCACGTGGTCGGCGTCGACCTCCGGCTACCGGGCCGTCGGCCCCTGGGTCGACCGGACGGTGCGGCTCGTCGTGCACACGAGCGTGGGCGGGCCGCGCGTGCGGATCCGGCTCGACAACACGTTCGCGTCGGGGCCGGTGCGGGTCGGGAGCGCGACGGTGGCCGTGCAGGACGCGGGCGCCGGCGCGAAGAGCGCGCCCGTGCCGCTGACGTTCCAGGGCTCGGCCGGCGCTCAAATCCCGGCGGGCGCACAGGCGTTCAGCGATCCGGTGGGCTTCGACGTACCGGCCGGGGCGAACCTGCTGGTGAGCTTCCACCTCCCGGAGACGGTCGCCTCGGCGCCGGTGCACCAGCAGGCGATCCAGCGCTCGTACGTGAGTCTGCCCGGCGACCACGCGGCGGAGGCGTCTCCCGCGTCGTACACGTCGACGATCACGTACTGGCCGCTGCTCACCGGCGTCGACGTGAGCGGCGGGCCCGGCTCGGTCGTGCTGCTCGGGGACTCGATCACGGACGGTGTGATGTCGACGGCGGACGCGAACCACCGCTGGCCCGACGTGCTGGCCACCCGTCTGCACGAACAGCACAAGGTGCCGCGGTACGGCGTCCTCAACCAGGGCATCTCCGCGAACCGTGTGACCGGCGACCGGTATCCGGGGGACGGCGTCTCCACGGACCTGGGCGGCGTGAGCGCCCTGCACCGTCTGGACCGTGACGTGCTGTCCCAGACGTCGGCGCGGACGGTCGTCGTCTTCCAGGGGGTCAACGACGTGCGGGCCGGCTTCAGCGGGGCCCAAGTCGTCGCCGGGCTGCGGGAGATCGCGCGGCGGGCCCACGCGCGGGGCCTGCGCGTCGTCGGGGCGACGGTCACCCCCTGCGAGGGCGAACTCCTGTGCACGGCCACCGCCGACCGCGAACGCGAGGTGGTCAACGCGTACATCCGCGACAGCGGCGGTGACTTCGACTCCGTGGCCGACTTCGACGCGGTGGTCCGGGACCCGGACCACCCCGCGCGGATGCTGCCCGCGTACGACAGCGGCGACCACCTGCACCCGGGCGACACGGGCCTGGACGCGCTGGCCCAAGCTGTGGACCTGCGGTCGCTGGCGCCGTAGGCCAGTGGGGCTTTAAGGCGGGCGTCGCTTCTAGACGTCCAGGTCCACGACGACCGGCGCGTGGTCCGACGCCCCCTTGCCCTTGCGCTCCTCGCGGTCCACGTACGAATCCTTCACGGCCTTGGCGAACGCCTCGTTCCCGTAGACGAGGTCGATGCGCATACCGCGGTTCTTCGGGAAGCCGAGCTGGCGGTAGTCCCAGTACGTGAAGGGGTGGTCGTACTTGAGGGGGCGCGGCACGACGTCGGTCAGGCCCGTCTCGCGGAGCGAGGCGAGGGCGGCGCGCTCGGCGGGGGTGACGTGCGTGGCGCCTTCGAAGAGGGAGATGTCCCAGACGTCGTCGTCCGTCGGCGCCACGTTGTAGTCGCCCATCACGGCGAAGGGGCGGGAGCCCGCCGCGTCGCCCGCGACCGCGGCCTTCAGCGCCTCGAACCACTGGAGCTTGTACGCGTAGTGCGGGTGGTTCACCTCGCGGCCGTTCGGCACGTACACCGACCAGACGCGGGCGCCGCCGCAGGTCGCGGAGATGGCGCGGGGCTCGGGCGCGCCCTCGTAACCGGGGTCGCCGGGCAGGCCGACGACGACGTCCTCCAGGCCGACGCGGGAGAGCAGGGCCACGCCGTTCCACCGGCCCGTCGCGTTCACCGCCGACTCGTAGCCCAGCTCCCGCAGCTCGTCCGTGGGGAACTGCTCGGCCGTGCACTTGGTCTCCTGGACGCACAGCACGTCCGTCCCGGTGCTCTCCAGCCAGGCGAGGAGCCTCGGGAGCCGGGCGGTGATCGAGTTCACGTTCCACGTAGCAATCCGCATGACCACAACCTACCCGGCGGGTACGACAACGCCCGCCGGGCCCGCGTCGGGAGACGGGCGGGCCACGGCGGCCGACGCCGGCGACCCGCCCGTGAGCCGGGGCTCCGCGCTCAGAGCGACGCGCACTCCCCCGGCGTCAGGCGCAGGTGGTCGGTGCCGCCGAGCGCCCCGATCTGCCCGTCGTAGATCGGCCGCGCGAGGTCGGTCAGGAGCGCGTCGTGGATGTCGTACGCGCGCTGCGGCCGGACCTCGCGTACGTAGTCGATGACCTCGGAGATCTTGTTCCACGGGGCCATCACGGGCAGCATCAGCGTCTCGACGGGCAGGTCGGGGACGGTGAGCGCGTCGCCCGGGTGGAAGACGCGGCCTGCGTCGAGGAGATAGCCGACGTTCGTGACGCGCGGGATGTCCGGGTGGATGACGGCGTGCAGCTCGCCGTGGACCTGGACGTCGAAACCGGCCGCCTCGAACGTGTCGCCGTGCCCGACCGTGTGCACCCGGCCCGGGAACGCCGCCGAGATCTTGTCGGCGACGGACTTCAGGGTCCAGATCTCGGTGGCCGGGTCGGCGTCGAGGGCCGCGCGCAGCCGGCCCTCGTGGAAGTGGTCGGCGTGCTCGTGCGTGACGAGGATGGCCTCCGCGCCGACGGCCGCGTTCTCCTCGCTGAAGCCGCCCGGGTCGATGACGAGCGTCCGCCCGTCCTTCTCCAGGCGGACACAGGCATGGATCTTCTTCGTGAGCTTCATGGGAACCATCCTGCTCCCTGGGGCGCACCCGGCGGCACGCCCCACCCGCACGACTACTCCTGCGGCGTGGTCTCCTCGCGGATCACGGCCTGCGCCACATTGAACGCCGAGTTCGCCGCGGGCACCCCGCAGTAGACGGCGGCCTGGAGCAGCACTTCCTTGATCTCGTCGGCGGTGAGGCCGTTGCGCAGGGCGGCCCGGGTATGGAAGGCCAGCTCGTCGAAGTGGCCGCCCGCCACGAGCGCCGTGAGCGTCACACAGCTGCGCATCCGGCGGTCCAGGCCGGGACGGCTCCAGATCTCGCCCCACGCGTAGCGGGTGAGGAACTCCTGGAAGTCGCCGGAGAAGCCGTCGGCGGCGGCCAGGGCCTTGTCGACGTGCGCGTCGCCGAGCACCTCGCGGCGCACCTTGAGGCCGATGTCGTGCCGGTCGGCCCGGACCTCGGCCTCGGGCTGGGACTCCGTCGGACCGCCGATCTCGGCCACGGGGGCGACCGGCGGGGGCGGCGGGGCCAGGACCGGCTTGACCGGGGGCGCCGGGATCGCGGCGTGCTGCCCGGTCTCGTACGCGGGCTGCCAGGCGGTGGAGAAGTGCCGCACGAGGAGGTCGGTGACGGCGGCCGGCTGCTCGACCGGGGCGAGGTGCGAGGCGGCGGGCACGACGGCGAGCCGGGCGTCGGGTATGCCGGCGACGAGCGTGCGGGCCTGGGCGGGCCCGGTCACCTGGTCGTCGGAGCCGACGAGGACGAGCGTGGGCACGCCGATCGCGCCGAGCTCCGACCGGATGTCGAAGGACGCGAGCGCCTCGCAGGCCGCGATGTAGCAGCCCGGGTCTGTGGTGCGCACCATCTGCACTGCCCAGTCCGTGATGGCGGGCTGGGCGGCGGCGAAGCCGCTGGTGAACCAGTGCTCGGGGGACGTGCGGGCGATGGGGTCGAGGCCGTTGCTGCGGACGATGACGCCGCGCTGGCGGAACTCGTCGGCGGTGCCGAAGCGGGGCGAGGCGGCGATCAGGGCGAGCGATGCCACGCGCTGGGGGTGGCGCAGGGCCAGTTCCGCGCCGATCGCGCCGCCGAGGGAGCAGCCCGCGTAGCCGAAGCGCTGGACGCCGAGCTCGTCGAGCGTGGCGAGCAGGCGGGCGGCGAGTTCGGCGACGGAACCGGCCGGGTGGGCGGGGGCTCCGCCGTGGCCGGGCAGGTCGAACCGGAACACTCGCCACTGCTTGGCGAGCTCCGGAACCTGCCGGTCCCACATGTGCCAGGTCGTGCCGAGCGAGGGCCCCAGGATGAGCACGGGGGCGTCGTCCGGGCCGTCGAATCGGTACTGCAGGGCGGGTGTCTTCGTCTCACTCACTTGGGCCACGCTAATCCACCCGCCCTGTGAGGGTTTGGGGCGGGGGCCGTGAGTGAGGGCCTGGTGAGGGGCGGACGGTGGCCCTGTGTCAGGTTCAGGGGGGAGGTGTGAAGGGGGTCCTCAGGTGCCTCGTTCCCGGTGTGTGGTGGCAGGCGGCACGCACGCCAGGACGAGGAGCGGTGGATGGGCTGGCGGTCTCTCGACGGTGAGCGGCGAGTGGTGACGGACGCCATGCGGCGCGGTGACCACGCGATCGCGCAAGGCCGGTGGAGCCTCGCGCTCCGGCATTACGGGAGGGCCAATCACTTCGCCGTGAAGGTGGCCAGGGCGGCGGACGGCGACCAGGACCGGGCGGTCCTCGGCTCGGTCTACTACAACCTGGCGGAGCTCCACACGAAGGACGGCGGCCTCGCCCCGGCCTGGCTGTGCGCGCTCCAGGCCTGCGCGGTGTACGCCCCGCTCGACCCCAGCGGGGCACGGCCGGGCGACGTGGCTTCCCTGGTCTCGTCCGCGGGTTCGTCCCTGGCCGAGGAGCGGATCGGCCTGTGCGCGGACGCCCGGTCCCGCTACGTCCTGCTCAGCGCGGGCGTGGTGCGGCAGTTCGGGCCGCAGGCGCTCGGGGCGAACGTCGCCGACGGCGCGCTCGACGGGATCACCAACGTCTTCCGGGTGGTCGACACCATCGGCGAACCGGCCGTGCGCACCTTCGAGGAACTGGTACGGCACGGCCACCGGTACACGGAAGCGGACGTGGACCGCACCCGCCGCCGTGTCGCCCAGGCCCGCGAGCTCATCGGGGCCTGAGCGGCCCTCACGGCGTCGTCGTGGACACCACGTAGACGAAGGGGCGGGCCGGGTTGGAGCGGTTGACCACGACGTCCAGGGTCGGCAGCGGGTCCTTCTGCTTGTACGTGAGGCCCGAGTAGGGGCCGGGTCCGCCGAACTTCCAGCCGACGACCTTCTGGTCCCGCCCGCTGATGGTTATGTCGTCCTTGACCAGCTTGGACGAGCTGGTGCCCATCTCCTTCAGGAACGTGTCCAGGCCCGCGTTCGACACACTGAAACGCACGTAGAGGCGGCTCGTGTGGATGTTGTTCGTCTCGTAGTACGCGACGCCCTGGGCGGAGGAGAGCGGGATCGGCACCTGGTACAGGCGGCGCTGGACCCTGGACGGCCAGTCGATGGTGAGGCCGGTCGCGGAGTACTTGGCCTCCTTGTCCTTGCCGCTGTTCCGGCTCTGGTTCGCGGAGATCACCAGATAGCCGGCGGGGACGCCGATGAGCAGCACGATCGTGAGCAGCGTCAGCGCGCGGCGGCGTATCACCGAGCGGCGGCTCTCAGGGTGGCGCTGCCCGGCGTCGGGGGACGAGGGCTGGCGTGGCACGGTCATTACTTCGGTCCCTGAGTCTCGCCGGCTTCGCTCGCCGGGCCTTGCGGGCCGGGGCCGAAGCCCTTGCCCTGGTGGTAACGCTCGTAGCGCTCGTACCGTTCCACGCGCCGGCGCTTGGCCCTGCGGAAGCGGCGGGCGACGAGCCGGGCGAGGTCCGCGGCGCCGACCATACCGGCCTCGGGGCCGAGCTGGGCGCGGGCGATACGGGCCTCCGGGCGGTAGCCGCGGCCGGTGAGGTGGCGCTTGAAGGCGTCACGGGCCGGGCCGATCAGCAGGTCGTCGGCCGCGGAGACGCCGCCGCCGATGACGAAGCAGGACGGGTCGAGCGCGGCCGCGAGGTTCGCGATGCCGACGCCGAGCCACTGGCCGATGTCCTGGAGCAGCTCGATGCACATGGCATCGCCCTCGCGGGCCAGCTCGGTGATGAGCGGGCCGGTGATGTCCCGGACGTTGCCGTTGACCCGCTCGATGATGTTGTACGCGACCGGGGAGTCCGCGGCGGCGAGCTCGCGGGCCTCGCGCACGAGCGCGTTGCCGGAGCTGTACTGCTCCCAGCAGCCGCGGTTGCCGCACGGGCAGCGGTGGCCGCCGGGGACGACCTGCATGTGGCCGAACTCGCCGGCCACGCCGTACTTGCCGCGCTTGACCCGGCCGTCCTCCAGGATCGCGCCGCCGATGCCGGTGCCGAGCGTGATCATGACGAGGTGGTCCTCGCCCCGGCCGGCGCCGAACCGCCACTCGGCCCAGGCGGCCGTGTTCGCGTCGTTGTCGACGAGCACGGGGACGGAGAGGCGGCCGGCGAGGCGGTCGCGCAGCGGTTCGTTGCGCCAGGACAGGTGGGGGGCGAAGAGCACGCGGTTGCGGTCCGCGTCGACCCAGCCGGCGGCGCCGATGCCTACGGCGTGCACGTCGTGCCGGTCGGAGAGGTCGAGCACCAGCTCCGTGATCGTGTCCTCGACGACCTTGGGGCTCTTGGACTTGTCCGGCGTCTCGGTGCGCAGGGTCTCCAGGATGTTGCCGTCGGCGTCCACGACGCCTGCCATCACCTTGGTGCCGCCGATGTCGATGCCGACGGTGGGGACGCGGGGGGCCGTCAGGTGTGAGCGGCGCTCTCGCGCGGCTACGGTGGCTCTGGCGGAGCCGCGGTGGGTTAGGTCGCGGTAAGTGGTCATCGCCCCTGATTGTGCCAGTTCGCTTCCGCGGGTTTCGGGTCGTGTGCGGGTTGGTTGTGGCTGGGTGCGCAGTTCCCCGCGCCCCTGTCGGGGGCCTTTGTCTGCGGGCCGTGGGGGCTTGTCGCGCAGTTCCCCGCGCCCCTTAACGGGGCGCCAACCCACGGTTCGAAGACAGGCACCCCTACGACGGCCTGCCCTCCAGTTCGTGGCGCAAGGCGTCGAGTTCTGTGCCTCCTGCCATTTGGCGGGTCAGTTCGTCCAGGGTGATTTCGTCCTGGGTGTAGCTGCCTGACATTGCTCCTCGTTTGAGGAGGACGAAGCGGTTCGCCACCAGGTAGGCGTGGTGGGGGTTGTGGGTGATGAGGACCACTCCGAGGCCCGCGTCACGTGCGGCCGCTACGTACTTGAGGACTACGCCCGACTGCTTGACGCCCAGTGCGGCCGTCGGCTCGTCGAGTACGAGGACCTTGGCGCCGAAGTGGACGGCGCGGGCGATGGCCACGCACTGGCGTTCGCCGCCCGAGAGCGTGCCGATGGGCTGGTCGACGTCGCGCAGGTCGATGCCCATGCGGAGCAGCTCCGCGTGGGTGGTCCGGCGCATGAGGTCGACGTCCATGCGCTTGAAGGGGCCCGAGCCCTTCGTCGGCTCGGAGCCGAGGAAGAAGTTCCGCCAGACCGGCATCAGCGGGACGACGGCGAGGTCCTGGTAGACCGTGGCGATGCCCCGGTCGAGGGCCTCGCGGGGGCTCCCGAGCTTCGTTTCCTCGCCCTCGACACGGAACGTGCCGGAGTCGTGCTGGTGCAGGCCGGCGATGATCTTGATGAGCGTCGACTTGCCCGCGCCGTTGTCACCGAGGACGCAGGAGATCTCCCCCGCGTTCACGACGAGCGAGACGTCCTCCAGGGCGCGGATGTTGCCGTAGTACTTACTGACGCCGTCGAGCTCTACCAGGGGTGTCGTCATTTCGTCGCCTCCGCGCGCTTGCGGACCCATGCGTTGAGGAGGGTCGCGAGGAGCAGCATCGCCCCGAGGAAGAACTTGAACCAGTCCGGGTTCCACTCGGCGAACACGATGCCCTTGCTGGTCATGCCGAAGATCAGGGCGCCGATCGCCGCGCCGACCGCGGAGCCGTAGCCGCCGGTGATCAGGCAGCCGCCGATGACGGCCGCGATGATGTAGATCAGCTCGTTGCCGACGCCCTCGCCGGACTGCACGACGTCGAACGAGAACAGCAGGTGCTGGCCCGAGATCCAGGCGCCGAAGGCGACGCCCATGTAGAGGCCGATCTTCGTCTTGTTGACCGGGACGCCGACCGCGCGGGCCGCGTCCTCGCCGCCGCCGACCGCGTAGATCCAGTTGCCGACGCGGGTGCGCAGCAGGATCCAGGTGGCGACGACGATCAGGACGAGCCACCACAGGATGGTGATCTTGAAGTCGACGCCGCCGATGGTGAGCGTCGAGGCGAAGAGCGCCTTGGCGGAGGAGAAGCCCTCCATGTCGGAGATCGACTTGGTGGAGACGGTGCCGCTGATCAGCTTGGTGAAACCGAGGTTCATGCCGGTCAGCATCAGGAACGTGCCGAGGGTGATGATGAAGCTCGGCGGGTCCGTACGGGTGAGCATGACGCCGTTGAACACGCCGATGGCGAGCGTGACGAGCAGCGAGACGCCGACGCCGACCCAGACGTTCGCCGTCATCTGGTAGCTGAACATCGACGAGACGAGCGCGGACGTCGTGACCATGACGCCCGCGGAGAGGTCGAACTCGCCGCCGATCATCAGCAGGGCCACGGGGACGGCCATGATGCCGATCGTCGACGACGCGTACAGGACCGTGGCGAGGCTTGACGCGCGCAGGAAGCTGTCCGCGAAGATCGCGAAGAAGAGGAAGACGGCGATCGCGCCGACGACCGAGCCGAGCTCGGGCCGGCCCATGAGCTTGCGCAGCGGCGACGTCTTGAGGAGGCGTTCGTCCGTAGCCGGTGGTTGCGGTGCCTCGGGGGCCACGGTGCTCATCGGGTCCCCCGCTTCGTGTACTCGGCGAGCTTGGCGGCCTGGTCCTTGGTGACGATCTGCGGGCCGGTGAGCACGGGCTTGCCGCCGCCGAGCACGTCGGCGTTGTAGCGGTAGAGCCAGAGCAGGTCCACGGCCTCGTACCCCTGGAGGTACGGCTGCTGGTCGACGGCGAAGCCGAGGGTGCCGTCCTCCAGGCCCTGCGCGACCTTCTCGTTCAGGTCGAACGTGTCGATCTCGGCCTTGCTGCCCGCGTCCTGCTTGGCCTTCGCGGCGGTGGCGGCGAACGGGGCGCCGAGCGTGACGACGGAGTCGATGGACTTGTCGGCCTGGAGCTTGGCCTCGATGGAGGACTGGACGTCGGGCATGTTGGTGCCCTCGACGTACAGGTTCTGCATCTGGCCCTTGAAGGTCGACTTGGCGCCGGCGCAGCGCTGCTCGTGGCCGACGTTGCCCTGCTCGTGCAGGACGCACAGGGCCTTCTTGCGGCCGCGCTTGTTCAGCTCTTCGCCGACTGCCTGGCCCGCGACGGTCTCGTCCTGGCCGATGTGCGTGAGCGCGCCGAACTTCTTGGACTCCGCGGAGCCCGAGTTCACGGTGACCACGGGGATGCCGGCCTTCTCGGCGCGGGCGACGGCGGCCTTCATCGCGTCGGGCTTGGCGAGCGTGACGATGATGCCGTCGACCTTCTTGTCCACGGCGGCGTCCACGAGCTGGGCCTGCTGCTGGGCCTCGTCGCTGTGCGAGTAGAGGAAGTTGATGTTGTCCTTGCGGGCGGCCTGCTCGGCGCCGCTCTGGACGATGTCCCAGAAGGTGTCGCCGTCGCCGGAGTGGGTCACCATCGCGACGGTCCAGCGCGGGGTGTCCACCGCCGCCTTGCCCTGGGCGGTGGCCGCCTTCCTGGCGTCCTCCGCCCGTTTGCCGCCGGTGCTGCTGCACCCGGCGAGGGTGAGGCCGACCACTCCTGCGAGGGCGATACTCACCCAGCTCCGAAACCGTGCCACGAGGCGATGCCCCTTTGCTCTGCTGTCTGGAACACCGGCGTCGGCTGACCGGCGCCGGGGGGCACGTCTGGGGCCCCGGACGTTTCAGTATCTCCGACGGGAGTCCTACGGCCTGACGAGGAGCTGGAACTCGAAGGAGTAGCGGGACGCCCGGTAGGTGTGCGACCCGAATTCCACCGCCCGGCCGGTGTCGTCAAAGGTCGTGCGGCGCATCGTCAGGAGCGGGGCGCCCTCCGGCTCGCCCAGCCGCTCCCCCTCCCGTGCCGTGGCGGCGCACGCGCCGACGGACTGGCGCGCGCTGTGCAGGGTTATCCCGGCGCCGCGCATCAGCCGGTACAGACCCGTCGCCTCGAGCCGGTCGGTGTCGAGCGGGAGCAGGCCGACGGGCAGGTGGTTGCAGAGGTACGCGACCGGGTCGCCGTCGGTCAGGCGCAGCCGTTCGATCCGGTGCACCTCGTCGCCCTCCGCCACCCCGAGCGCGGCGGCGACCTCGGCGGGCGCGGGGACGCGCGCGTTGTCCAGGACGCGCGTCCCGGGCTTCTGGCCCGCGGCCTCCAGGTCGTCGTAGAGGCTGCTCAGCTCGACCGGGCGTCTGACCCGGCTGTGGACGATCTGGGTGCCGACGCCTCGGCGGCGGACGAGGAGGCCCTTGTCGACGAGGGACTGGATCGCCTGGCGGACGGTGGGCCGGGACAGGCCGAGCCGGCCGGCGAGCTCGATCTCGTTGCCGAGCAGGCTGCCCGGTACCAGCGCCCCGGACTCGATCGCCGCCTCCAGCTGCTGCGAGAGCTGGAAATAGAGCGGGACGGGGCTGCTCCGGTCGACGCCGAGCCGCAGATACACCGTCGGGTCGACTACTGGTTTGGCCACGCGCCGAGCGTAGTCCCGCTCCATGTTGACGGGAAGTCGTGAAGTTCGGTTGTCCGGACAAATCGTTGACACGGGGTGCCCCGGGCGGCAGGTTGACTCCATGCGCATCGGACTCATCGGAACGGGTCGTATCGGCACGTTTCACGCGGCGGTTCTGGAGCGGCACCGCGAGGTCGGCCAGCTGGTGATGACCGACGCGGACCCGGCGCGGGCCACCGCCCTCGCGGCCCGCATAGGAGCGACCGCGGCGCCCTCCGTGGACGAGATCTTCGCCTGGGGCGTGGACGCGGTGATCATCACGGCGGCGACGTCGGCGCACTCCGAGCTGATCGGGCGGGCGGCGCGGGCCGGGCTCCCGGTGTTCTGCGAGAAGCCGATCGCCCTGGACCTGGCGGGCACGCTGGCCGCGCTCGACGAGGTCGA
Source organism: Streptomyces sp. NPDC046821 (assembly GCF_040645335.1). NCBI lineage: Bacteria > Bacillati > Actinomycetota > Actinomycetes > Kitasatosporales > Streptomycetaceae > Streptomyces > Streptomyces sp. NPDC046821. Next base: position 158,402 of record NZ_JBEYYB010000002.1, read on the forward strand.
CCGAGCGGGGACCGTGCTCCAGATCGGCTTCCAGCGCCGCTTCGACGCGGGCTACACGGCGGCCCGCGAGGCGGTACGCGCGGGCCGCCTCGGCCGGCTGCACACCGTACGGGCCATCACGGCCGACCCGGCGCCGCCGCCCGCCGCGTACCTCCCGCTGTCGGGCGGGCTCTTCCGGGACTGCCTGGTCCACGACTTCGACATGCTGCGCTGGGTGACCGGGCGCGAGGTGACGGAGGTGTACGCGACCGGGTCCGACGCCGGGCCCGCGATGTTCCGCGAGGTCGGGGACGTCGACACGGCGGCCGCCGTCCTCACGCTTGACGACGGCACGCTGGTCACGGCGACGGCGACGCGCTGCAACGGCGCGGGGTACGACGTGCGGCTGGAGCTCTCGGGCGAGCTGGACACGGTCGTCGTCGGGCTCGACGACCGCACGCCCATCGCGTCGACCGAACCGCAGGGCCCGCCCGCCGCGGACCGGCCCTGGCCCGGCTTCCTGGAACGCTTCGCCCCCGCGTACGAGGCGGAGCTGCGCGCGTTCGTCCATGTGGCGCGCGGCGAGCGGGCCAACCCGTGCGACGGACGCGAGGCGCTGCAGGCCCTGCGGATCGCGGAGGCGTGCGAACTGTCGCGGCGGGAGCGGCGGTTGGTGCGGATGTCGGAGATCGCAGACCGTTGAGCCTCCGTCAGTTCTTCTCCTGAGCCATCGACATGAGCCGGTCGAGGACGGCCGGGTCGGCCTTCACGCCGTCGTGGGCGTGGGTCTCGGAGACCCAGGTGCGCAGGCCGCGTACGAGGCCGGCCGTCTCCAGGGACTGCTCGCGGTCTACGAACATGTCGTCGTGGTAGACGGCCGCGACGACCGGGACCTCGTTGGCGGCGAGCCGGTCCAGGTCGTAGAGCGCGGGCCAGTCGGTGCGGTGGGCGAGGCGTTCGGCGGTGTCCTTGAGGGGGACGAGTGCCGGGTCCTCGTCGAACATCCAGGGGTAGATCATCTCGCCGGTGAAGCGGAGCGGGCCGGTGCCGGCGGCGTCGAACTGCGGGAACTCGTCGCGGATACGGTGCGCCGACCAGTCGGTGGCGCGGCCGCCCTGGGCGTAGATCGGCTCGTGCAGGACGGCGTAGAGGGGGCGCGGGGCGAAGGAGACGGTGGCGTCGATGCCGCGCAGGAACGGGTCGGAGAGGGCGGGGCCGTGCGCGCCGTCGACGAAGGCCGTCTCCAGGAGGTAGTGGAGCGCGTCGAAGCCGGACGACGTGCCGAAGTTGATGCCCATGGTCTGGAAGCGGCGGACGGTGAGGCGTTCGCCGCCGGGGAGCCGGACGTCGTGGTCGGCGAGGTGCGCGGCGACGGCGTCGGCGATGGGCTGGTCGCCGGGATAGCGGGCGAAATAGCGGTCGTTGTGCGCGAGGGTACGGCGGTACGCGGCACGGTAGACGTCGTCCGCGTGGCCGGTGAGGGTGGGCAGGCCGCCGGTGATGAACACCTGGGCGAGGCCCTCGGGCGCGTGGCTGAGGTAGGTGAGGGCGCAGAATCCGCCGAAGCTCTGGCCCAGGACGGTCCAGGGGCGGTCGCCCTGAAGGTGGCGGCGCAGGAGTTCGGCGTCGCGCACGATCGCGTCGGCGCGGAAGTGGGTCAGGTGTTCTGCGGGGTCGCCGGAGGCGGCGAGGGTGGTGCGGTCCGCTGGCGCGGAGCGGCCGGTGCCGCGTTGGTCCAGGAGGACCACGCGGTACTCCTTGAGGGCGCGGCGCAGCCAGGCGCCTGCGGCGTTGGGCCTCTCGGCCTTGCCGCCGGGGCCGCCCTGGAGCCAGAGCAGCCTTGGCAGGTCGTGGTGTTCGTTCTCCTCGGCGATGACCTCGCGGGCGAACAGGGAGATTGTCCGGCCCTCGGGGTGGGTGTGGTCGAGGGGGACGTCGAGGGTGTGGTCGGTGCAGACGAGTCCGCTGTGGCGGTAACTGGTCATGTGGCGGCTCCTGGGGGCGACGGTTCGGCTGCGGGTGGGTGGGGGCTGGTCGCGCAGTTCCCCGCGCCCCTGAAATGCAGGCGCTGCGCGCCGCATTTCCCCGATGAAGGCGCGGCGCAGCCGCAAGCCTTCAGGGGCGCGGGGAACTGCGCGACCGGCCACGACGGCGGGACGGCCGAACAACGACCGCCCCGCGCAGCGGATCAGTACCCGGCCACACCCAACTCACGGCAGATCTCCACCAGTTCAGGGTGCACATAAACCCCGTCCCGCTCAACACACTCCCCGTCGAGGAAGATCGACGGACCCAGCACAGACCCGTCCGTGTGCGCCGCCGCAACCCACGGCTCGCCCCCGATCCACGCACCCTTCGTGCCGATGCCGAGCTCCACGCAGCCGAAGACACGCTCGTCCTCGACGATCCGGCCGGTAGGCGCAAGCACACCCGGGTTGAAGCCGAGCGACCAGTGCGCGATGCGGAACATGTTCGGGTCGCCCCACGACTCCATCCACCGTCGGAAGACGTCGGCGTCCTGGGCGCCCTCGATCTTGGTGACGACACCCTTCTCGACGGTGCAGCGCACCGGGGAGCGCAGCAGGCCGAGCTGGTCCGGCGGCCACAGGGCGCCGTCGAAGACGAGGACACCCTCCTGGGTCTCCTCCAGCGGGTTCCAGGAGATCTGGCCGGAGAGCATGACGGTCTCGCCGGGATTCTCGGCCGGCTTGCCGCGCAGGTTGATGGGGCGGTCGCCGTTGCGGCCGACGATGTCGGTGCCGTTCGCGGACGTGATGCGCACCTCGTCGGCCTGCTCCAGGAGGCGTACGAGGGCCTTGCCGAGGCGGATGACGCCCTCGAAGTCGGGGCGGCCCACGGTCGCCACGAGCATGTGGACGTCCATCGCGGTGAGGTTGGTGTAGCGGCAGCCGTTCGCCATGGCCTTGCGGAAGGCGTCCGAGTGCATGACGTAGGAGACCGCGAACTCGATCCACACGTCGGCGTTGGCGATGGCGCCGGCGACCGGGCGCGGCGGCTCCATCGAGGAGCTGGGCAGCGTCTCGTACCAGACGACGACGGGGTGGGCACCGGCGGCGGCGACGGCCTGCGCGGTCGCCTCGATGACGCGGCGGTCGCTGCTGGTGTCGCCGGTGAGGACGACGTGCTCGCCGGGCTTGACGAGCATGACCTGCTCGATCAACTTGCGGGCGGCGAGGGCGAGTTCGAAGCTCAGGTACTCACCGCGGGGCTCGAGGCGGCTGAACATCTCCATGGGGTGCTTCTCCTTGCACGTGCGGTACTGCGGGAATTGCGGATGGTGTTGAGGGGTGGGGCGGTCAGCCGGCCTTGATGATCTGGGCCGAGTCGCCGAGGGAGCTGCCCGCGATGAGGCCGGCGCCGACGAGGTTGAGCTCCTCGTCCGCGCGGGGGCCGCGGAACCTGCGGTAGACGACGCGCACGGCGAGTGCGGCGAGGACCAGGAAGCAGGCGTTCGGGGTGAGGATCAGGAGGCCGGTCGCGAGCATCACGCCCATCTGCCGGCGGGGGCCGCCGATCAGCTGGATCAGGGCGCCGGGGATGGCCCAGAGGAGCATGGTGCGCAGGACGCCGGGGTCGCCGAGGCCGTGCTTGACCGTGTCCGCGTACACCTTGGCGACGGGCGGGATCAGGCCCTGGCGGAAGTACGACTGCCACAGGACGGCGACCACGATGAGTGCGGCGGCGAAGCCGATGATCGCGGCGCGGAACTGCTCGCGGCGGCCCTCGCGCTCGTACGGGTCCCAGGGCTGGTGGTCTCGGCGCAGGAGCCAGCCGGCCTTGAGGTCGTAGCCCATGTCGGCGAAGGCGGGGCCGGTGGCGGAGACGTAGCCGACGAGGAGGGCGAGCGGCACGGACGGGATGCCGATGAGCAGGCCGAAGACGAGGAAGATCAGGGTGACCGCGAAGGACGGGAACCAGCCGGACTGCATCGCGGCGAGGCCGACGATCAGCTCGTGCACCAGGGCGGCGAACGCGGCGAACAGGATCCAGCCGACGAGGCCGAGCGGGCTCATGTCGCTGACGAGACCGCCCACGACGGCCAGGACGACGGCGCCGCCGGTGAACAGGGCGTACCCGCGGATGAGGGTGCGGCGCAGCGTGGCCTCGTCGACGGTGATCGCGGTGGTGGGGTCGGCGGGTGCGTCGGGCGTCTGCGCAGTGCTCGTCTTGGCGGGGCGGCGGCGGGCGATGAGGCGGATGGCCTGGCCGAGCGCGACGACACCGGCTCCGACCATCACGCCGTGCGGCACGAAGCCCGCGCCGAGGTCCGTGTGGAACAGGGTGGGGCTGAACTCGCGCAGGCCGAGGCCGACGCCGAACATCAGGAGCGCCCAGACGTTGCCGAGGAAGGCGACACCGGCGGCGGACAGCGGCAGGCTCAGCAGGGTGCCCCCGAGTCCGACGAGGGTGCCGGCGCCGAGGATCAGGGCGCGCTTGCCGCCCTTGTCACCGGCCTTGATGGTCTCGGCGGCGGCGGTGCCGGGCGGCCAGGCCGCGTCGGCGGGCAGCAGCCGGGACCCGAACGCGCGGTACAGCACCCAGGTGTCGATCAGCAGGCCGATGAACGAGCCCGCCAGCATCGGCCACACCAGGTCCTTGCGGCCGAAGACGAACGGCACGGCGATGGACGACAGCAACGCGTTCGCGGAGGCGAAGGTGGCGGCGGAGATGGCGCTCTGGGCGAGGTTCTGCCGGTGGACCGAGCGCATCTTGCGCAGTCCCGCGATCGGGATGCGGCCGACCAGCATGGCGATGAGGGCGCCGACCACGGAGGTGTTGGCGGAGATGCCGAGCTTGGCGACGAGGTCGGCGCCGATGAGCGCGCCGACGACGGACAGCGCGGCGAGGACCACGAAGAGGACGGGTTCCCGGACGCGGGGGTGTCCGGATCCGGGGGCGTCCCCGGTGGGCGGTTCGGTGTTGGCGGCGGTGACTGAGGTGTGGTGCGACACGGGACGGACACCCCTTTGCGGGCAGGCAGGACCGAGCGGCGTGCGCGTGGGCGGCACACGGCGCCGGGAGGGGGACGGGGAGGGAGGGCGGTGCGGAGGGTGCGGGACGGGGGCTATGAGGGGTGCGGAGGTACAGGGCGGTACGGCGACGGGGTGCTGAGGGAAGCGGTCCCGTTCCGTGGCCGGTCCGGAGGCGCGGGGCGTCAGAGGCCGAACGCGGCCGTGGCCTCGCGTGCTCCTTCGACGACGAGTTCGGTGATCTGATCGGCGTCGCGCTCGATACGGTGTGAGGGGCCGATGACCGTCAGTGAGGCGGCGATGGTGCCGGCCTGGAAGACGGGGGCCGAGATGGCGGCCACCGCCTCGTCGTACTCGCCCAGGCTGAGGCTGTGGCCCTTGTCCCGCACGTCCTGGTAGACGCGGAGCAGCTCGTCGAAGTCGGTGACGGTGTGGTCGTTGAAGCGCTGGAGCGGGGTCGCTCCGAAGATCTGCCGGATCTCCGCCTCGGGGTAGTGGGCGAAGATCGCGTGCCCGGAGGCCCCGGCGTGGCCGGGGATGAGGGCACCGACGATGGCCGTGTAACGGACGGGACCGGTGCCGTCGACGGCGGCGGCGCAACGGTATCCGCTGCCGTTCGGCACGTTCAGTACGACGCTCTCCCCGGTCTCGCGCAGCAGTCCGGCGAGGATGGGCCGGACCAGCGAGGGAAGGACGCCGCTGTGCTCGCCGACGCGGGCGAGCCGGGAGACGGCGGGACCCAGTCGGTAGCGACGTGTCGTACTGTCGCAGGTGAGGAACGCGCGTGCGGTGAGCGTGGTGAGGACGCGCTGGGCGACGGCCTTGTCCCAGCCGTGTTCCCGCGCGATCTCGCTGACGCCCCACTCGGGGCGCCGCTCGGTGAAGGAGAGCAGGGCGAGCAGGGCGCGATCGGCGCCCTGGAGGACTCCGGGTCCACCGGCCTTCGGGCTCTCTTCGGTCATGGCCCGTTCCTCCTGACGCCTGGTTCTCGCTTCGGTGCGGTGCGCTGAGCGCAACGCCGTTGCGCTCAGCGGCCAAGAACTATGGGCGTGCGACTGGCGGGTGTCAAGGGTTTTTGTGACCTGGATCAAAGGGTTTTTACGACCCGGATCAAACGCGGCACGGAGTGCCTCCGCGCGACGGCTCCGCGGAAACGCTGCTGGTCAGTCGTCCAGTAATCCCGCGTCGTGCGTCAGGAGCGCGATCTGGACGCGGTTGTTCAGGCCGAGCTTGGCGAGGATGCGGGAGACGTGCGCCTTGACGGTGGCGACGCTCATGTACAGCTCGGCGGCGATCTCCGCGTTGGCCGCACCGCGCCCCACGGCGACGGCCACCTCGCGCTCGCGCTCCGCGAGTTCGGCGAGCCGTTCCCGCGCGTGTGCCCGGCGGCTCCGCTGCGGGTCGGGACCGGTGGCCCGCGCGATGAGCTGCCGGGTCACGCTCGGCGACAGGACGGGCGCGCCGGACGCGACGCGGCGGACGGCCTCGACGATCTCGGCGGGCGCGGTGTCCTTGAGAACGAAGCCGGCCGCTCCGGCGCGCAGCGCACGTAGCACCTGCTCGTCGGCGTGGAACGTGGTGAGGACAATGACCTCGGGTGCGCCGGGCCTGGCCCGCAGCGCCTCCGTAGCGGTGAGGCCGTCCACGTCCGGCATCCGGATGTCCATCAGGACGACGTGCGGCCCGGTCTCCGCGACGAGGGCGGGCACCTGCGCACCGTCGGCCGCCTCGCCGACGATCTCGATGTCGACGGCGCCGCCCAGCATGAACGAGAGCCCGGCCCGCACGAGCGGGTCGTCGTCCACGAGGAGCACCCTGATCGGGTCCACCGCCGTCACTCCGTCACGCACTCCGTCACTCACTCCGTCCAGCCTCCCGCCACGGCAGCCACGCCTCCACCGCGAAGCCTCCGTCGTCGCACGTTCCGTGACCGAGACGGCCCCCGGCCAGCGTGGCGCGTTCCCTGAGTCCGATCAGGCCGTGGCCCGAGCCGGGGACGTGCGGGACCTCGTCGGGCGGCGCCGGATTGCGGACCGAGACGGTGACGCCGTCGCCGGGCGCACCGGTGACGAGGACGTCGACGGCGGCGCCGGGCGCGTGTTTACGGGCGTTGGTCAGGCCCTCCTGGACGATGCGGTACGCCGTGCGGCCGACGGAGGCGGGAACCGCTTCGGGGTCGGCGATCCGGTGGTCGAGGACGACCTTCATGCCCGCCTCGCGGGACTCGGCGACGAGCGCGTCGAGCGCCGCGAGGGTCGGCTGAGGGCGGCCCGAGTCCTCGCCGTGGTCGTCCGCGCGCAGGACGCCGATGATCTCGCGCAGGTCCTGGAGCGCGTCGTGCGCGCTCTCGCGGATGACGCCCGCCGCCCGCGCGATCTCCGGGCGCGGTGCGTCGGGCCGGAACTCCAGAGCGCCCGCGTGCACGCTGAGCAGCGTGAGCCGGTGGGCCAGTACGTCGTGCATCTCGCGCGCGATGGCCTCGCGGGCGAGCCGCTGCGCCTGCTCGGCCCGCAGCCCGGCCTCGGTCTCGGCGCGCCGCGCCCGGTCCCGCAGCGAGAGCAGGAGCTGGCGCCGGGAGCGTACGAACATGCCCCAGCCGACGACCGTGACGGTGAGGACGGCCGAGAAGGCGACCGAGACACCGAACGGCGAGTCCGGGTCCGGGCGCAGCCAGAAGAAGACGGGGATCAGCGCGACGGAGACACCGGCGACCCAGGCCACGTACTTGAAGGGGCGGTGCACGGCGAGCGTGAAGAGGGCGACCAGAAAGGCGCCGCCCGCGACGTTCGACACCATGCTGACCGCCGAGAGTGCGACGGCGAGGCCCAGCGGCCACCGTCGCCGGAGCCATACGGAGGCGCAGGCGAGCGCGCCGAGCCACTGGTCGAGGGCGGCGAGTCCGGCCGATGTGTTCGGGTCGTGCGTGACGGACTCGGCGCTGAGGAGTCCAATTCCGACGGCGGCGAGGAAGCAGGCGAAGTCGACGACCCAGTCGCGCAGGGTGCGGCGGCGTCGCCCTGGGCGGCCGTCCGGGTCCAGATCGAGTTCGTCGGCGACGGCCGAGGGCAGCAGCCCGCGCCACCACCCGTACCGCTCCGCCGGCCGACCCGTCCCTGTGCTCGCCTCAGCCTCCATGGTCGACAAATCTACGCACGTAGGAGACCCGCCACCCCTTGATCGCGGTGACCGTGGACGAAAGTCGGGCCGCCGTGGACTTTGGTCGATGCAGCGCGTGGACCGGGGAGCCTTTCGGCGGGAGGGCCTCGCCCCGCGGCCGATGTGGGTGGGGGGTCCGCGGGACGAGGCTCTCACTCATGAAGAAGGTTCTTGAGTTCATCGGCGCGATCGCGCTGATCCAGGGCGTGACCGGCCTGCTGCACGAGTTCACCGGGTGGCTGAGCTGGGGTGTCGTCCAGCACATCGGCTTCCTCGACGGCTACGAGGTGTACGGGAGCATCGCGCTGATCGTGCTCGCGTTCGCCCTGTTCGCCGCGTCGGAGAGCATCGAGAGCTGACGGCGCCCGGCCGCCCGGCGGGCTCAGCAGGTGAAGTCGACGAGGTCGAACGTCGCGTAGTGGTCGCCCGTGTAGTAGTCCTCCTGGGACTTCTCACCGGTGACGATGCGTCGGGCGCCGCGGGTCGGGGAGCCCGGGGTGATGACCGTGTACTCGTGGTAGTAGCCGGTCGACTGCGTCGGCAGGACGCCCTCCCGGTTCTGGAAGACGGTGCCGTCCTGGTCATACGGGTAGGGGCCGCCCTTGTCGATGAGGTCGAGCGTGTCGTGGGCCTGGGACGGCAGCGCCGAGTAACAGATGTCGCCGACGGCGGTCGCGGAGTACGTGACGGGGGCCGGTGCCGCGGTCGCCGGTTCGGCTAGGACGGGGCCGCCGATCAGGAGCGCGGCGGCGAGAGCGGTGAGACAGGCGATTCGTGGGGGGATTCGCATGTCCCCTAGTGTGACGCGCGTAGAGCGGGGCGTGTCAATGTCAAGTCGGCCAAGTTTTACGGAAGTTCACCTATCGGGGGGGGCGTGCTCGGGCTACGGCGGCGGGCGCGAGAGGGGCGGCCGGGTCGGCGGGAACGAGCGGCGTGGCCGGGTCGGCGGGAGCGCGTCGACCCGGCCGGAGTACGCGGAGTGCGGACACCCCCTAGCCCGCGTGCGTCGAGAACAGGCCGCCCGTCGGGCCCTGTTTGTCGCCGCCCTGAGCCTTCTTCAGGGCGTTGGCGAGGCCCTCGATGGTGAGGGACTGGAGGATGACGCGGCCGTCGCCCTCCAGCGTGGCGAGGGAGAGGCCCTCGCCGCCGAAGACGGCGTTCATCATGCCCTGGCGGTTGAGGCCGCCGATGCGCTGGACGCCGTACTGGATGCCTTCCTCGAAGGCGACGATGCAGCCCGTGTCGACCTCGATGCGGCCGCCGAAGTCGGCCGGGTTCAGGTCGATGAAGTTGCCCGCGCCCGCGATGACGACCGTGCCGTGGCCGGTGAACTTCTCCAGGACGAAGCCCTCGCCGCCGCTGAAGCCGGTCCGTCCGCCCTGCCAGGCGATGCCGAAGTTGACCGTGGACTCGGCGGCCACGAACGCGTCCTTCTCGGCGAACCACGCGCGGTTCCCGTCCAGCTCGAGGGCGCGCATCTCGCCGGGCAGGACGCCCGCGAAGCCGACCGTGCCCTCGCCGCCCGTGGACGTGAAGTGCTGGAACGCCAGGGACTCGCCGGCGAGCACGCGCTGGCCGACCTGCATGGCGGTGCCCATGGCCTGCCGGAGCATCCCGCCCATGCCGCCTCCGCCGGCGCCGCCCTGCGGCTGCCCGCCCCCGTTGTTCGACGGGCCCGAGAGCCGCGTCTCCATGGTCACGTTCGCCGTCTTGAACAGGAACTTTCCGGCCTCGCAGTACACGCTCTGGCCGGGCTGGAGGCTGACGACGGCCATCTGCATCGCAGTGCCGACGATGTTTTGTCGAAGTGTCACGAACGAAGAACGTCGCCATCCGGCGAATCGGTTCCCGTGACGTGGTGCGCGCGGAGGCGCACCGGTGCTGTCATGCCGGTGCGCTCCCGCGCGGTCTGTGGAGTTGCCGCCCTCCGGGGAGGGCGGGCGTCTCTACTTGGTGCGCTCGAGCAGCTTGCCCTGCGGGTCGGTGAACTCGCCGCCGGCGACGATGCGCTCGCCGCGCAGCCAGGTGGAGCGGACGACACCGTGCAGCGTCTTGCCCGCGTAGGCGGTGACGCGGTTGCGGTGCTGGAGCTCGGCCGGGTCGACCGTGAAGGTCTCCTCGGGGGCGAGGACCGCGAAGTCGGCGTCGCGGCCGACGGCGATGGCGCCCTTGCGGTCGTCGAGGCCGACGAGCTCCGAGGTGCGCGAGGACATCCAGCGCACGACGTCCTCGAGCGAGTGGCCGCGCTTGCGGGCCTCGGTCCAGATCGCGGAGAGGCTGAGCTGGAGACCGGAGATGCCGCCCCACGCGGTGGCGAAGTCGTTGGTCTTCAGGTCGGCCGTCGACGGCGAGTGGTCGGTGACGACGCAGTCGATCGTGCCGTCGACGAGGGCCTCCCACAGCAGGTCCTGGTTGGCGGCCTCACGGATGGGCGGGCAGCACTTGAACTCGCTGGCGCCGTCCGGGACTTCCTCCGCGGTGAGCGTGAGGTAGTGCGGACACGTCTCGACGGTGAGCTTGACGCCCTCGGCCTTGGCGGCGGCGATCAGCGGCAGCGCGTCGGACGACGACAGGTGCAGGATGTGCACGCGGGCGCCGATCCGCTTGGCCGTGTCGATGAGGCCCTTGATCGCGGTGTCCTCGGAGACGCGGGGGCGCGTGGCGAGGTAGTCGTTGTACTTGGGGCCGCTGTTGTTCGGGGCGACGTCCAGCTCGTGCGGGTCCTCGGCGTGCACGATGAGGAGACCGTCGAACCCGGCGATCTCGGCCATCGAGGTGGCGAGCTGGTCGCCGTTCAGGTGCGGGAACTCGTCCACGCCGGAGGGCGACAGGAAGCACTTGAAGCCGAAGACACCGGCGTCGTGCAGCGGCCGCAGGTCCTTGACGTTGTCCGGGAGCGCGCCGCCCCAGAAGCCGACGTCGATGTGCGCCTTGGCGGCGGCGACTTCCTGCTTGGTGCGCAGGTTGTCGACGGTCGTGGTCGGCGGCAGCGAGTTGAGCGGCATGTCGACGAGCGTGGTGATGCCGCCGGCGGCGGCGGCGCGGGTGGCCGTCCAGAAGCCCTCCCACTCCGTGCGCCCCGGGTCGTTCACGTGGACATGGGTGTCCACGAGTCCGGGCATGAGGACGTCGTCACCGAAGTCCTCCAGCCGGGCACCTTCGGGAAGCTCTGCGTCGTGCGGCAGAACGGCGGCAATCTTTCCGCCGGAGACGGCGACCGACGCGGGTCGCGTGCCTTCGGGGGTGATGACGCGGGTCGAGCGCAGCACCAGTTCGACGTCGGACACCCGAGCGCCCCTTTCAGTCATTTCAACGTTCTGTTGAAGGAGTTTTCACTCAGGTCCAGGGTCCGTCAAGACCCGCCCTACCGGGTACCGCCGTCCTGGACGTTTCCACAAAGTGGAATTAAACTTCCGTAAGCCAGAACGTAGCTACCTACGACGACAGCGTCAAGGGAAGACGGGACCGGTCCGCAGACACCTGGACAAAGGCCACTGACCGGCCGGAACAACCCGGGCGGGCCACAACCCCCTCCTTGACCGCCGGGTAGGCTGCTGCCTCGCCCTTCCGCCCCGAAAGGAACGCGCCCGTGCCGACGTCAAGCGCCAGCACCAAGTCCTCTGGCCCTTCCGCCCCGACCGGCGGAGTCCAGTCCCTCGAGCGCGCCTTCGACCTCCTTGAGCGAATGGCCGACGCCGGGGGCGAGGTGGGTCTCAGCGAGCTGTCCGCGAGCAGCGGCCTGCCCCTGCCGACGATCCACCGTCTCATGCGCACCCTGGTCGCGTGCGGCTATGTGCGCCAGCAGGCCAACCGGCGGTACTCGCTCGGCCCCCGCCTCATCCGCCTCGGCGAGTCCGCCTCACGCCTCCTCGGCACCTGGGCCCGCCCGTACCTGACACGCCTCGTCGAGGTCACCGGCGAGACCGCCAACATGGCGCTCCTCGACGGGGACGAGATCGTCTACGTCGCCCAGGTGCCGTCCAAGCACTCGATGCGCATGTTCACCGAGGTGGGCCGCCGCGTCCTGCCCCACTCCACCGGTGTGGGCAAGGCCCTGCTGGCGTACACCCCGGCCGACGAGGTCCGCGCGCTGCTCGCGCGGACCGGGATGCCGGCCGCCACGGAGAAGACGATCACGACGCCCGAGGGCTTCCTCGACGCGCTGGCCGAGGTGCGCACCGCGGGCTACGCGGTCGACGACAACGAGCAGGAGATCGGTGTGCGCTGCCTCGCCGTCTCCGTGCCGAACTCCCCCACCGCCGCCGCCATCTCGATCTCGGGGCCCGCGGGCCGCGTGACCGAGGCGGAGACGGAGAAGATCGTGCCGCTGCTTCAGCAGGTCGCGGTCGAGCTGTCGGAGGCGCTGTCGAACTCCGGGGTCGGCGCGTAGCTCCCGTCGGGGGACGGGCCGGCCTTCGTGAGCCGCCCGTCCGCCATCTCGCACACCTCGTCGGCCACGGCGAGGTGTGCCCGGTCGTGGGTCACCAGGACCGTCGCGGTGCCGCGCTCCCGCGTGAGCCGGGCCAGCAGATCGACTATGGCCGCGCCGCGTTCGTGGTCGAGCGCGCTGGTCGGCTCGTCCACCAGCAGGACCGACGGCTCGTTCATCAGGGCCCGCGCGATGTTGACGCGCTGCCGCTGACCGCCCGACAGCTGGTGCGGGCGGCGGCGCGCCTGGTCCGTGAGACCGACCGCGGCCAGCAATTCCTCGGCCCGCTCCCGCACGTCACGCGGCTTGCGGCCGTCCAGATGGGCCATGACCTGGAGCTGTTCCAGGGCGGTCAGGGACGGCAGCAGGTTGGGCTGCTGGAAGACGATGCCGAGGCGGCGGCGCCGCAGCTCGGCGCGTTCGGCCCGGCCGATCGACCCCGTCGGCGTACCGCCCACGCTCACCGTGCCGCTGTCCGGGGTGACGAGGGTCGCCGCGACCGCGAGCAGGCTGGACTTGCCCGAGCCCGACGGGCCGACGACCGCGGTGATCTGTCCCGCCGGGACGTGCAGCGTGACGTCGTCGAGCGCCGTCACACGGCCGTCGCCGTCCGGGTAGGTGAGGGTGATGTCGTCGAGCTGCAGGCTCATCGGGCGCTCCCGAGTGCGGTGAGGGGGTCTACGGCGGTGATGCGCCGGATGGACAGGGCGGCGCCGGCCACACCCAGGACGGTCATGACGACGGCCGGGCCGAGCGTGGTGAGCGGCTCCATGACGAACGGCACGCTGTCGGGCACGAACGCCCCGATGAGCGCGGCGATCCCGGTGCCGAGCGCCGTACCGCCGACGAGCATGACCACGGCCTGCCCGAGCGCGTCCTTGAGCAGGTAGGGCGTGGAGGAGCCGAGGGCCTTGAGGACCGCGATGTCGCCGCTGCGCTGGATCGTCCACACGGTGAAGAACGCGCCGATGACCATCGCCGAGATGACGAAGAGGAAGCCCCGCATCAGCTGGAGCGAGCCGTTCTCGGCCTGGTAGGACCCTATGGCTTCGAGCGCCCCGTCCACGGTGCGCGTCTCGGTGCCCGCGGCGCGGTCGGCGGCGCCCAGGTCGGCGCCGCTCCCGGTGCGCAGGGCGATCACGGTGGCCCGCTGCCCGGACCCCTGGCCGCCGGGCGCCACGGTCTGCCAGTCGCCGAGGTCGATCCAGACGACGGGCGTGTGGCTGTACGAGGCGTCGCCCGCGACCGCGCCCACCGTGAACGACGTACCGGACAGGGAGACCTTGTCCCCGGGGCCCGCGCCCAGGTCGGCGGCGGCGCGCTGCGACAGGACGGCCGTGCCGGGCGCCGTCGTGTCAGGGGCGAGGCCCGACTTCGGCCGCACGCCGAACGCGGACACGGCCGCCGTCTGGTGGCCCGCCTCGGCGTTGACGGTGCTGATGCCGATCGGCTCGGCGCTCTTGATCCCCGGCCGGTCGCCGAGGGCGCGCCACTGCTTCTCGGTGACCGACGAGGCCGTGAACGACACGGACTGGCCGGCGGGCGGCTTGGCGAAGGCGAGGTGGTCGGCGGGCAGCCCTGTCAGGGCCGAGGTATTGGCGCGGGCCAGGCCGGCCGTGAGTGCGGACAACAGGCCGACGAGCAGCGTGATCAGCACGATCACGCTGCCCATGAGGGCGAACCGCCCCTTGGCGAACCGGAGATCTCTCCATGCGACGAACATGCTCACCAGCCTGCGGCCGGGCCCCCGCCCCGGGCATCGCGCCACAGCACGTATCACCCGGATCGAAGGAAGGAGCCGGCTTTCAAACTTTCGGTTGACCTGTGTCCGGAATGTTCTGTCTACGCTGGTGACGGTATGGATCCACGTTCTCTGACCCCAGTCCTGCGCGTCCTGCGCCTGTGCCTGCATCTGCTGATGGCCGGGCTGCTCGTGCTGGTCGCCGGGCGGGCACTCGCCGACGGCGTGCCGAACGCGGGCGCCGTCGTCGCGGCGGCCGTGGTGATGGCCGCCGTGTACGGCGCGGGCCCGGCCGTCCCCGCCGTACGCAGCACCCGGTCCGGGGCCGCGCTCTGGCTCGCGGCCCTGTGCGCGGTGTGGCTGGTGCTGCTCGCCCTGTCCCCCGACGCCCTGTGGCTGGCGTTCCCGCTCTACTTCGTCGAGCTGCATCTGCTGCCCGCCCGCTGGGGCGTGCCCGCCGCGGTCGTCACCGCGGGCGCCGCCATCGCCTCGTACGTGCGCCACGGGCAGCCCCTCAGCCCGGGAGCCTTCATAGGGCCGCTGCTCGGCGCGGCCGTCGCGGTGGCGACGGTCCTCGGCTACCAGGCGCTGTACCGCGAGAGCGAGCGACGGCGACGGCTCATCGAGGAGCTGATCGCCACCCGCGCGGAACTCGCCGAGGCGGAGCGCCAAGCCGGCACCCTCGCCGAGCGCGAACGGCTTGCCCGCGAGATCCACGACACGCTCGCCCAGGGCCTGTCCTCGATCCAGCTCCTGCTGCGCGCCGCCCAGCGCGCGCTGCCGCCCGGGGCGCCCGCCGCCCCGCACATCGAACAGGCCCGCGCCGCCGCCCAGGACAACCTGGCCGAGGCCCGCCGTTTCGTACGGGCCCTGTCGCCGCCGGACCTGGAGAGCGGGTCGCTGGCCGCCGCCCTGGAGCGGCTGTGCGCGACGGCCCCCGGGCTCACCGCCCGCTTCACCGAGAGCGGCACCCCGGCCGAACTGCCGACGCCCTACGAGGTCGCGCTGCTGCGGATCGCGCAGTCGGCGCTCGCGAACACCGTGCGGCACGCGGGCGCGCGCCGCGCCGAGATCACGCTGAGCTTCATGGACACGACGGTGGCGCTCGACATCGTGGACGACGGCCACGGCTTCAACCCCGCGTCGGCCACGGTCGGCGACGGCGGTTTCGGGCTGCCCGCGATGCGTTCACGCGCGGAGTCGCTCGGCGGCACGTTCACGGTGGAGTCGGCGCCGGGCCAGGGCACGGCGGTCGCGATCACGCTGCCGCTGCCACTTCCTCAGCCGTTGGGAGACGCGGCATGACGATCAGGCTTCCGCTCGCCGTGGGAGACCCCCTCATGACCATCCGGCGACCGCTCCCCGTAGGAGACCTGTCATGACCACCCCGCTTCTGCTCCCGCCGGGAGGCGTGGCATGACCATCCGGCTTCTTCTGGCGGACGACCATCCCGTCGTACGCGCCGGGCTGCGTGCCGTGCTCGACGCCGAGCCCGATTTCACGATCGCCGCGGAGGCCGCCACCGCGGAGCGGGCCGTGGAGCTCGCGGCGGCGGGCGGGATCGACGTCGTCCTCATGGACCTCCAGTTCGGCACCGGGATGCACGGTTCGGAGGCCACCGCGGCCATCGCCGCCAGGCCGGGGGCGCCGCGCGTGCTGGTCCTGACGACGTACGACACGGACGCCGACATCCTCGCCGCCGTCGAGGCGGGCGCGGCGGGCTATCTCCTCAAGGACGCGCCTCCGGAGGAGCTGGCGGCGGCGGTCCGTACGGCGGCCTCCGGCCAGTCCGCGCTCGCGCCCGCGATCGCGCACCGCCTGATGGACCGGATGCGGACCCCGGCCGAAGCCCTCAGCCGGCGTGAGCTGGAGGTCCTCCAGCTCGTCCGGGACGGCCTCTCGAACCAGCAGATCAGCAAGCAGCTGTTCCTCAGCCAGGCCACCGTGAAGTCCCATCTCGTGCACATCTACACGAAGCTGGGCGTCGACTCGCGCACGGCGGCGGTCGCGACGGCGACGGCACGCGGGCTGATGCGCCGCTGAGGCGCTGCCGCTGAGCCACTGGTCAGCCCGTCGCAGACGTACGGTCAGCTCGTCACGGCGTACGGGGTCAGCTCGTCACGACGAAGTCGCGCGCCGTCGCCCGGCGCAGCGCCCGCAGTTCGTGCCGGGTCGGGCCCGGGGGCGCGGGCACGGTCATGACCGGGCAGTCGGCGTGGGCGACGACGTAACGGTGGATGCGGCCGCGCCACAGCCTGCGCGGGTGGACGCCGATGACGAGCAGGTCGTCCGGGCCTGACGCCGTCGCGCACAGCGCGTGGCCTGGCCGGTCCCGGACCACGCGGCACACCAGGTCGACGTCCCTGGGCGGCCCGCCGAGCGCTTCGGCGAAGGCGCGGTCCAGGGCCGCGCGCGCCTCGCCGTGCCGGTGCCGGGCCCACTCCTGATCGGCGAACCGGGCGTACCGCCGCTCGCCCTCGGGCGGCTCCCAGGCGAGGACGGCGACGAGGACCCGGTCCGACCGGCGCGCTTCCTCCGTGGCCGCACGCAGCGCGGCGAGTCCGCCGAGCGAATCGCTCACCCCCACGACGACCTGACCGCCGTCCCGCCCCTGCGCCTCCGAACTCCCCGACCCCTCCATGCCATGCCTCCTCAGCCGCCCACCAGGCCAAACCAGACAAAAAGTTCCGCGCTCCGACGAGTCTGTAGGCTGATTGGCCTGGAGAGCAGGGCCAATAACGGAGAGTTGGCATGGCAGGCAAGCGAGTGGTCCACGCCTTGAACACCCGGGGCGCGGCCGGCATGGACAGATCCCTGGGCAGCCGGCGTCTCGCGGGCCTCCTGACCGTCACCGCCGGGGAACGCCCCGGCTACCGCGCCCTGGCCCAGGGCGTACGCACCCTGCTCCTCGACGGACGCATCCCCCTGCACACTCGCCTGCCCGCCGAACGCGAACTGGCCACGACACTCGGCGTCAGCCGCGCCACCGTCACTGCGGCCTACGACCTGCTCCGCGAGGGCGGTTACGCGCGCAGCCGACGCGGCGCCGGAACCTGGACCGAGCTCCCCGAGGGGAAGCGGCCCGCCAGCGTGGCCGTCTTCCCCGCCGGTGACGACGTGATCGACCTCGCCGTGGCGGCGCCCGGCGCACCCGAGGCGGAACTCGCCGAGGCGTTCGCCAATGCGGGCACACTGCTCACCCGGCACGCGTCGACGCCCGGCTACCACCCGTACGGGATTCCCGAGCTGCGGGCCGCGGTCGCGGAGCGGTACACCCGGCGGGGCCTGCCGACGCTCCCCGAGCAGATCCTCATCACCTCGGGCGCCCAGCAGGCGCTGTCGCTCACGCTGGGCCTGCTCGCGCGGGCCGGGGACCGCGTCCTGGTCGAGAACCCGTCGTACCCGAACGCCCTGGACGCGCTGCGCAGGGGCGGGATGCGGGCCACGCCGGTGCCGGTCACGGACGGCGGCTGGGACACGGACCTGTTCGAGTCGGCGCTGCGGCAGAACGCACCGCGCCTCGCCTATCTGATCCCCGACTTCCAGAACCCGACCGGACGGCTCATGCCGCGCGAGCAGCGGGTGCGTCTCCTCGAGGCGGCGCGGGCGACCGGGACGTGGCTGGTCGTGGACGAGACGGTCGCCGACATCGCGCTCGACGTGCCGGCGCCCGCGCCGTTCGCCTCGCTCGCGGGGCACGGCGCGGGCGAACAAGTCGTCACCGTGGGCTCGTTGAGCAAGACGCACTGGGGTGGTCTGCGCATCGGCTGGGTCAGGGCCGGGTCACGGCTGATCACGGAGCTGGCCACGGCGCGCGTGCCGGTGGACATGTCGGGTTCGGTGCTCGACCAGCTCGTGGCCCTTGGACTCCTCGACCGGATGGACGACGTCCTGCGGGAGCGGCTGCCCCGGCTGCGGGCCCAGCGGGACGCTCTCGCGGAGGAGCTGGCACGTGAACTGCCGGAGTGGCGCTGGCAGTTGCCGCAGGGCGGCCTGTCGCTCTGGATCGACCTGGGCCGCCCGATCGCGTCGGCGCTCGCCCGTGCGGCGCTGCGACGCGGGGTGCGGATCGAGGGCGGCTCCCGGTTCGGCGCGGACCCCGGTACGCACGAGCACCGGCTGCGCTTCCCGTACACGCAGCCGCCGGAGACCGCCCGGGAGGCCGTACGCCGCCTGTCCGAAACGCTGTCGGACGGGCTGGTCCCGACGGGCGAGGAGGCGGGGCGCCCTCCCTGGGTGGCGTGAATGTCCCGCTGGGTGGTGTGAATGTCCCGAACCAGCCTGTGGTCACCGTCAGCGCCACGGCTCGTCGACCCGGTGAGTGGCCCGCGTCAACGCAGCGGTGACCCGCGTCAGCGCGGCAGCGCCCCCGCATCACCCCAGCGAGTGACCCGCGTCAACGCGGCGGCGGACCGCCGAACAGTTCCACCGCGTTCCGCACCTCACCCAGACTCTTGGCCAGCGCGCTGACCGAGCCGATCGCGGCCGCGATGAGCAGCAGGGAGCGGCGCAGCCGGGGGATCTCGGGGTTACCGCCGACGGCCATCGCGTCCAGGGCTGCCAGTTCGTCCTCGGCGACGGCCCGGTCGGGGAACTCGGCCGGATGCGCGGCCAGTTCACGGCGCAGCCGGGAGACCGCGGTGCGCAACTCCGTCACCCGCGGATCCTCGTCGCTGCCGGTCAACAGCTCCTGCCCCATGCTCCGCAACACAGCTCTCCCCCCTCGCACGCCTTTGTGCGACCGGCTCCCGCGCGTGTGCCGCGCGGTGCACGCTCGTTCCGGCCCCGCCGGCCCGTTGGTCCGACGCGCCGCAGCGGAGTCGCGGGCCAGTAAACGCCACCTTCTGCCATGCCCGCCACTCCACTGACGGAATTCCGGCCGCACGAGTGTCTTCGGTTGTCTTCACTGCGGAGCGCCGGAGGCGCCGGGTGAGGTAAGCAGGCTGCATGACACACGTGACGGATGGCGCTCCGGTGGCGGGACTGCTACTCGCGGCGGGGGGCGGGCGGCGGCTCGGCGGGCGGCCGAAGGCGCTCCTCACGCACCGCGGCCGGCCCCTGGTGGAGCACGCGGTGGCGACATTGCGGGCGGGCGGCTGCGAGCGCGTCCACGTCGTCCTGGGCGCCGCCGCCGACGACGTACGGAAGCGGGCCGATCTGACCGGTTGCGTACTCGTGGACAACCCGGCGTGGGAAGAAGGTATGGGGTCGTCGCTGCGGGCGGGCCTCGGCTCCCTCGCGGGGACGGGGGCGTCGGCGGCGCTCGTACTCCTTGTGGACCAACCGGGGATCGGGGCCGAAGCGGTGGCGCGGGTGCGGGCGGCGTACCGGTCACCGGAGTCGCTCGCGGCGGCCTCGTACGACGGGGAACGGGGGCATCCGGTGCTGTTCGGGGCCGGTCACTGGGCGGGGATCGTGGCGAGCGCGGCCGGGGACCGCGGGGCGCGCGCGTACCTGAAGGAGCACGCTTCGGCGCTCACGCTGGTGGAGTGCGGTGACGTGGCCGAGGACTTCGACATCGACACGGAGGCCGATCTGGAGCACCTTGAATAGGGGGTAGCGCACCTCACATCAGGGTGGTGAACGGCGTGGATCAGGGCGGTGAACGGCATGAACGCGGCGTGAGGGAGCTGGCACTGAGGGCCACGTTCTGTCGACTCTGAGAATCTCGACGTCAACACACCTTGAACTTCCACGATGAGGAAACTACTATCCATTTTCAGAAGGGCCGGTCCCCCCGTGCGGGGTCCGAAGTCGTATCCCGGCGCCCACGGCACTCAGTGCCGTCCGCGCCCGTTCGCTGAAGGAAGTGACAGCTCATGTCCGCACCAGCGCCGTCCCCGCTGGCCATCGTCGACGCAGAGCCCCTGCCCAGGCAGGAAGAGGTGCTCACGGACGCGGCCCTCGCCTTTGTGGCCGAGCTGCACCGGCTTTTCACGCCCCGTCGTGACGAGCTCCTCACCCGCCGAGCGGAGCGCCGCGCCGAGATCGCCCGCACCTCCACGCTCGACTTCCTCCCGGAGACCGCTCACATCCGCGAGGACTCCACCTGGCGTGTCGCGCCGGCCCCGGCCGCGCTGAACGACCGCCGCGTCGAGATCACCGGTCCGACCGACCGCAAGATGACGATCAACGCCCTCAACTCCGGCGCCAAGGTGTGGCTCGCCGACTTCGAGGACGCCTCGGCCCCCACCTGGGAGAACGTCGTCCTCGGTCAGGTCAACCTGGTCGACGCCTACACCCGCAACATCGACTTCACCGACGAGCGCACCGGCAAGTCGTACGCCCTCAAGGGCAACGACGAGCTCGCGACCGTCGTGATGCGCCCCCGCGGCTGGCACCTCGAGGAGCGCCACCTGCAGGACGAGACGGGCCGCCCCGTCCCCGGCGCGCTGGTCGACTTCGGCCTGTACTTCTTCCACAACGCCAAGCGCCTGATCGAGCTCGGCAAGGGCCCGTTCTTCTACCTCCCGAAGACGGAGTCGCACCTGGAGGCGCGCCTCTGGAACGAGATCTTCGTCTTCGCGCAGGACTACGTCGGCATCCCGCAGGGCACCGTCCGCGCGACGGTCCTGATCGAGACGATCACGGCCGCGTACGAGATGGAAGAGATCCTCTACGAGCTCCGCGACCACGCCTCCGGCCTCAACGCCGGCCGCTGGGACTACCTCTTCTCCATCGTCAAGAACTTCCGTGACGGCGGCCAGAAGTTCGTCCTGCCGGACCGCAACCTGGTCACGATGACGGCGCCGTTCATGCGTGCCTACACCGAGCTGCTCGTCCGCACCTGCCACAAGCGCGGCGCGCACGCGATCGGCGGCATGGCCGCGTTCATCCCGTCGCGCCGTGACGCCGAGGTGAACAAGGTCGCGTTCGAGAAGGTCAAGAACGACAAGGACCGCGAGGCCGGCGACGGCTTCGACGGCTCGTGGGTCGCCCACCCCGACCTGGTCCCGATCGCCATGGCGTCCTTCGACGCGGTCCTCGGCGAGAAGCCGAACCAGAAGGACCGTCTGCGCGAGGACGTGGCCGTCGCGGCCGGCGACCTCATCGCGATCGACTCCCTCGACGCCAAGCCCACCTACGACGGTCTGGTCAACGCCGTCCAGGTCGGCGTCCGCTACATCGAGGCGTGGCTGCGCGGCCTCGGCGCCGTCGCCATCTTCAACCTCATGGAGGACGCGGCCACCGCCGAGATCTCGCGCTCGCAGATCTGGCAGTGGATCAACGCCGGCGTCGTCTTCGAGAGCGGCGAGCGTGCCGGTACGACCGTCACGGCCGACCTGGCCCGTGAGGTCGCCGCCCAGGAGCTCGCGAACATCCGCGCCGAGGTCGGCGAGGAGGCCTTCGCGGCCGGCAAGTGGCAGCAGGCCCACGACCTCCTCCTCCAGGTCTCCCTGGACGCGGACTACGCGGACTTCCTGACGCTGCCGGCGTACGAGCAGCTCCGCTGATCGACCTTCACCATGGCCCCCGGCACGCACAGCGCCGGGGGCCTTCGTGTTTTCGTCTGCGGCCCCGGTGGGGGCGGGTCGCGCAGTTCCCCGCGCCCCTGAAATGCAGGCGCTGCACGCCGCAGTTCCCCGATGGGGGAAGGCGCGGCGAAGCCGCAAGCCTTCTAGGGGCGCGGGGAACTGCGCGACCAGCCCCCACCGGGCGTCAGCCGAGGTGGACAGACCAATCCTGCTCCGCCCCCGGCTTACCGTGCAGATCCGGCACCCGCTTCAACCAAGCCGGGCGCCCCTTTTCCATATCCGCCGCGCGCCGCGCATCCGCCGCCGCCAGCTGGGCCCTCGACGGGAAGTCGGTGGGCAGCCAGGCAGCGGAGCTGCTTGCGCGGGCCGCGAGATAGGCGACGTACGCCTCACGGACCTCGTCCGCCGCGGCGAACCCCGGCTCGTCGGCCAGCCACGCGTCCGGCACGAGGGCGACGACCTCGCGCAGCATCACCTCGGTCACGAGCGGCGCGAGCAGCGCGTCGGCGGCGGCCGTGTCCGGCCCGTAGCCGCCGAGGGCGTGATGGCGGAAGTCGTACGCCTTGTCGGGCGCGGACGCGTCCCAGCGATGGTGGAAGACGAGCGCCGCTCCGTGGTCGATCAGCCACAGCTTCGGCTGCTGGATGCCGAACGTGGGCCAGACCATCAGGTTCGAGCTGTGGACCGTGCGGTCGACGTTGACCGTGAGGGCGTCGAGCCACACGATCTTGCCGGCCTCCAGCGGGTCCACCGCGAACGTCTCGGCGACCTCCGGGGTGAAGTCCGCCGCGCCCGGCAGGAAGTCCATGCCGAGGTTGAGCCCGTCGCTCGCGCGCAGCAGGTCCTGGACCTCCTGGTGCGGCTCGTGGGCGGCCACCTCGGGGTCGAAATGGACGCGGACCAGCTCGGGGAAGCGCAGGCCGAGGCGGCGCGCCAGCTCACCGACGACGATCTCCGCGACGAGGGCCTTGCGCCCCTGCGCGGACCCCGTGAACTTCACGACGTAGGTCCCCAGGTCGTCGGCCTCGACGACCCCCGGCACGGAGCCGCCGGACCGCAGGGGGGTCAGATACCGGACAGCCGTCACTTCTCGCAGCACACCCGCCAGCGTAACCGGCGTCCGGGCCCATGCGAGTGGCACCGCGTGCCCGCCTCCCCCGGGGCACGGAACTGACGGACGCAACCCGGGCGTTCGGCCGGAAAAGGCCGGAATCGACTGCCGTACAAGGGTCTCCGGGGCACCCGTTTTGAAACGCGCGTCCCCGGGTCCATAGGATCCGGCGATGATCATAAGTAGACGGTGGGCGACAAGAACGTGTGTTCTGGTCGCCGCCCTGACCCTGGGGCTGCAGCCTGTCACCGCGTCCGCGGCCGGCAATCCCGACGAGCAGCCCACGACGGCCCCGAAGGTCGAGCTCGTGCTCGACGTCAGCGGGTCCATGCGCACGCGCGACATCGACGGCGGGACCCGGATGGCCGCCGCCAAGCAGGCGTTCAACGAGGTGCTCGACGCGACGCCGAAGGAGGTCGAGCTCGGCATCCGCACGCTGGGCGCGAACTACCCCGGCGAGAACCGGCAGGTGGGCTGCAAGGACACCGCGCAGCTCTACCCGGTCGGACCGCTCGACCGCACAGAGGCGAAGACCGCCGTAGCGACGCTCTCGCCCACCGGCTGGACGCCGATCGGCCCCGCGCTCCTGAAGGCGGCCGACGACCTGAACATCGACGCCGGCGCCGACGGACAGCGCCGCATCGTCCTCATCAGCGACGGCGAGGACACCTGCCAGCCGCTGGACCCGTGCGAGGTCGCGCGCGACATCGCCGCCAAGGGCATCAACCTCACCATCGACACCCTCGGCCTGGTCCCGGACGCCAAGACCCGCGCCCAGCTCAGCTGCATCGCGGGCGCCACCGGCGGCACGTACACCTCCGTCCAGCACACGGCCGAACTCACCGACCGCGTGGGCCAGTTGGTCGACCGCGCCGCCGACCCGGTGGTCAACCCCGTGGCCGTCGAAGGCGCCGGTCAGTGTGCCGACGCACCGGAGATCAAGCCCGGCCTGTACACGGACCGCGAGCAGTTCGGCGAGCACCGCTACTACCGCGTGGCCGTCGACCCCGGGCAGGAGCTGCGTGCCTCGGTGAGCGTCGCCGCGGACCGCGCGGTCGACCGGGACTACGGCGTCCTGCTGCGGGCGGTCACCGGCCACGGCCGCGAGATCGTACGCGGCTCGGAGGCGGGTGACGGGCGTACGGACGTGATCTCGACCGGCCTGCGCTACCCGAAGCCCGCCGCCGACACCAACGAGGACGGCAGCCCGCGCACGGAGACTGTCTGCCTCCAGGTGTCGAACTCTTACTCGGCCCCCGCGTCGGTCAAGCGGACGCCCGGCCTCCCGGTCGAGCTGACGGTCGACGTCGTGGACGCGCCGAGCGCGGCCTCGGACGTGGCGGCGTTCGGTCTCGGGCGCGGCTGGTGGCTGCTGGGCGCCCTGGTGCTCACCGGCTTCCTGGCGGGTCTGCTGTGGGGCTGGATCTCGCGCTGGCGCGTCGCCGTCTGGAGGACGAACTGATGCGGATCACAAGGTTTTTGGCGAGTGCCGTCATCGGCGCGGCGGCCACGTTCGGAGTCGTCTCGGTCGCGGGCCCCGCGTTCGCGGAGGGCGATGCCCAGGCCAAGGCGCCCAGTGAGGCGGGCACGTCGTTCCGTACGGCGAAGGAGTTCGCTCCGGGCCAGCGGGCCACGGCCTCCGCGTCCACGGGTGACTACCTGTACTGGTCGTTCCCCGCTGACGCCGGTCAGCGCCCCACGGTCAAGGCGACCGTGAAGCTGCCGGACTCGGCGGAGCGGCCCTCGGGCGCGACGTGGCGGGTCGACGTGTACGACGGGCTGAGGCGCCGTCAGGCCTGCATGTACGGCGTGCAGTCGAGCGCGCCGACCGCGGACGCGACGTCCGTGAACCTGTCCTGCACGCTGCGTACGGTGCGGGCCTGGGCGGACCCGTGGGCGAACGACCCGCTGCCCGGGACGTACTACGTCCGACTGACGGCCGTCGAGCTGAAGCCCGCCGACCAGGGGCTTCCGGTGTCGACGGAGGTCGAGGTCGCGATGAAGGACGTCGGCGGCTCGGCTGCGGTGGACGGCTCGCTCGCGGCGCCGCTGGTGCCGGGGTCGACGACGGCCTCCGCCACTGCGGGGTCCTCCCCGGACGCCTCCGAGACGCCCGCCGACGACGGCAAGGCGTCGGCCGCGCCGGCGCTCGCGACCGGTGAGCCCGAGGGCGGCTGGTCCTCCGGCTGGTGGTCGGACCGCTGGATCTGGACGGCGGCGGGCGGCATCCTGGCCGCGCTCGCCGGTGTCGCCGGCTACGCCCTGACGCGCGGCAGGGGCCGCCCGTCCCGCGTACCGCAGGGGTACTGACCGATACGACGGTTCCCCGCGCCCCTTCGAGTGAGGGGTGCGGGGTCCTCTCATGCGTCGGCCGACGCCCCAGTCAGCTCATGCCTGGGCAGGCACCCCGGTCAGCTCACGCTTAAGCAGGCACCCCGGTCAGCAGCGCCTTGGCGATCGCACCCTCCCCCGAGACGCTGATCCGCCCCTCGCGCACGGCCTCCGCGAGGCCCAACTCCCCACGCGCTATGGCGACGCAGGCCCGCGCGTCGAGAACGAGCCGCGCGTCGGGCTCACCGGCGGCGGGCCCTTCCCCGTAGACATCACCGTCTCCCCCGCCGACGCGCACATGGAACTCCCCCTCGTCCAGGCGCACTTCGACCACACCTTCAGTACCGAGCCGCTCAAGTCGGCTCAGAAGCGGCAGGGCGAACCAGTGCGCGCGCAGCGCGTCCGTGGGCCGACGCTCCTCAAGCGCCGACGCGCCCCACTCTCCCAACGCCTGCAGCACCGGCAGCAACTGCCGTCCGCGCGGCGTCAGTTCATACACGTACGCGGAGACGGGCGCGGGCAGCCGGCGGCGTTCCGCGACTCCCTCGCGCTCCATGTCCTTCAGGCGCGACGCGAGTACGTCCGTGCTGACGCCGGGGAGGTCGGCGTGCAGGTCGGTGTAGCGGCGCGGCCCCGCGAGGAGTTCACGGACGATCAGGAGCGTCCAGCGGTCCCCGACGGCGTCGAGGGCGCGGGCGGCGGCGCAGTACTGGTCGTAGCTTCGGCGTGGCATGGCTCGCAGTCTATGCAACTTGTTGGACTTTCCAAGCAGTCACTTGGTAAAACCAAGTCACACACGTCACGGGCAGGTCCGGGAGGGCACGACATGGAGTTCCGGCAGTCGAGCAAGCTGAGCGAGGTCTGCTACGAGATCCGGGGCCCGGTGATCGAGCACGCCAACGCGCTCGAGGAGGCGGGCCACAGCGTCCTGCGTCTGAACACCGGGAATCCCGCGCTCTTCGGCTTCGAGGCGCCCGAGGAGATCGTCCAGGACATGATCCGGATGCTCCCGCAGGCCCATGGCTACACCGACTCGCGGGGGGTCCTCTCCGCCCGCCGCGCGGTGGCGCAGCGCTACCAGGCGCTCGGTCTCGACGTCGGCGTGGACGACGTGTTCCTCGGCAACGGCGTGTCCGAGCTGGTCTCCATGGCCGTACAGGCGCTTCTTGAGGACGGCGACGAAGTCCTCATCCCTGCACCGGACTTCCCGCTGTGGACGGCCGTCACGACGCTCTCCGGCGGCAAGGCCGTGCACTACGTGTGTGACGAGTCGGCCGACTGGTACCCCGACCTCGACGACATGGCGTCCAAGATCACGGACCGCACCAAGGCCCTCGTCATCATCAACCCCAACAACCCCACGGGCGCGGTCTACCCGAAGGAGATCATCGAGGGCATCCTCGACCTCGCCCGCCGGCACGGCCTGATGGTCCTCGCCGACGAGATCTACGACCAGATCCTGTACGACGACGCGGTCCACCACAGCGCGGCCGCTCTCGCGCCCGACCTGGTCGTCCTCACCTTCTGCGGCCTCTCCAAGACGTACCGCGTCGCGGGTTTCCGCTCCGGCTGGCTGGTCGTGACGGGACCGCGCCAGCACGCGCGCGACTATCTGGAGGGCCTGACGATGCTGGCCTCCATGCGGCTGTGCGCCAACGCCCCGGCCCAGTACGCCATCCAGGCCGCGCTCGGCGGGCGCCAGTCCATCCGTGAACTGACCGCGCCGGGCGGCCGCCTGCTCGAACAGCGCGACATGGCCTGGGAGAAGCTGAACGAGATCCCCGGCGTCTCCTGCGTGAAACCCAAGGGCGCGCTGTACGCGTTCCCGCGCATCGACCCCAAGGTCCACCCCATCGTCGACGACGAGAAGTTCGTGCTCGACCTGCTTCTCCAGGAGAAGATCCAGGTCGTCCAGGGCACCGGCTTCAACTGGCCCCGCCCCGACCACTTCCGCATCCTCACCCTCCCGTACGCGGACGACCTCGACGCGGCGATCAGCCGGATCGGGCGATTCCTCAGTGGGTACCGACAGTAGAACTGAGCACCGCCGGTGGAACGGGAGCGGGCCCGAGGGCGTAGCCGGCCCCCGGGCCCCATGGATGCCGCTCACATCACACGCCGACGCGCTTGAGGACCCGGGTCAGTCGTCAATGCCCTGCGTCCTGCCGTTGGACTACCGCCCATCGAGCTGGGCGGGCCGGATTCGAACCGGCAATTCGGGGCCCTGGGGCCCGGGTCCGGTCGCGTCGGCGATGAGCGGCGAATACTGAGTCTGGAGCAAGAGTCTGAGATTGACGGCGGTCCGCGTGCGCTCTGCGGGCCGCACCATCACGACAAGCTTCAGCTTCAGCTTTGCGCTCCTCGCGCACCCCGGCCGCCGACTGAGCGGCGCCCGGGGAGTCTGGGATGTTCTGTTGTACGCGCCCTTGCAGGCGCAGGTGGATGTGGGCTTGGCTCAGCCGAACAGGTAGCCGAACACCGGGTCGCCGGCGCGCCGGTCCGTGACCTCCGCCGCGTTCGCCTCCTCGCGGGCGAACTTGACGGCCTGCTGGAGCCGCTCGACCCGGTCGAGCAGTTCGTTCACCCGGCGCGCGGGCAGCGCTCCCGAGAACTTCACGGTCGTCCAGTACCCGACGGGCACGTCCTCGTAGTACACCTCGACCTGTGCCGGGTGCTTCTCGGTCGCCTCCGCCTTCACGTGGTTGCGCGGCACCTTCTTCGTGCGCAGCGTCCGTACCGGCTCGGTCCGCCAGTCGTCGGTGGACGGATCCTGCGTCCACGACTCGGAGGCGTCGAGCAGGGGCAGCTTGCGCACGAAGGCGTTCAGGTCGGTGAGCTGCTTCTCCAGGAACAGCAGGTACGCGACCGGCACCTGGCCGAGGATCACCTGTCCGTCGACGCTCACGTCAGCGCGCGCCTCGCAGTTCGCCCAGTCCTTCGTGGCGGTCACGTCGAACAGCCGGGTCAGCGTCTTCCCGGTGTCCCGCAGGACCTGCTCGGCCTTCACCTGCACCCGCGTCGACTCCGGCGGCAGCTGCTCACCCTCCTCGTCCTTGGGCTGGTACGTGCGCGAGATTCCGGCCAGGAGCGCCGGCTTCTGGAGCCCGTGCTGAGCGGCGGTCAGGTCCTGGTGCGCCTTCGACTTGACGCCTTTCTCGACCGCGATGATCTGGTTGAGTTTCGTTGCCACATCCAGAACGGTAGTCAGGAACAGCACCGTGAATCGAATGCTTTTTCCTCGACCTTGAAGGAGCAACTCCCATGGATGCGGCGCTGATAGCCGTGCTCGGCACCCTGCTCGGCTCCGTCGTCACCCACTATTTCTCGGGGCGTGCGGCGGACCGCACCGCCGGACTCGCCCGCGCCGAACAGCTCCGCCAGGAGCGGATCTCCAGCTACACGTCCTTCGCCGGGGTGCTCTACGACTACCGGCGCAGCCAGAACGACCGGTGGTTCCGGGCCGACGAGGCGCCGGGTTCCCCGCAGGCGGAGGAAGCCCGCTTCGCCTCGTACGAGTCACGCATCAGCGCCCGGCAGGCGCTTGTACGGCTGCAGTTGGTTTGCGACGAGCCGCTGCTCCGTCAACTGGCCGAGAAATCCTTCGACTTGGCGAACGCGCTGCACGAAGCGGCGGACGAGGCGGACCGCGACCGGCGTTCGCTGGAGTGCAAGGAGACGCTGACCCGGTTCGTCGAGACGGCCGCCCCGAGCGTGCGCTGAGCATGGCGTGTCCCGTCGGCGTCAGGGGCGATCAGCCCTCCGGGTGGGCAACACTCCTGCATGACAGCCAGGCCACTGCTTCTCCTCGACGTCGACGGGCCCCTCAATCCGTACGCCGCCCGCCTCCCCCGCCTGCGTGGTTACGCCGCGCACCGCTTCCACCCCGTGAACTGGCTCTCCCGCCAGACGCCCGGCTCCCGCCGCCACCGGCGCGGGCTGCGGGTCGTGCTCAACCCGTCGCACGGGCCACGTCTGACCGGCCTGCCCTTCGAACTGGCCTGGGCCACGACGTGGATGCACCAGGCCAACGACATGATCGGCCCGGCGATCGGGCTGCCGACGCTGCCCGTGATCGAGTGGCCCGAACTGTTCGCCCACGACCCGGACGGCCTCTACTGGAAGACACGCCCGCTCCTCGACTGGGCGAAGGGGCGGCCCTTCGCCTGGGTCGACGACATGATCACGGACCTGGACACCCGGCACGTGGCCACCCACCACGACGCCCCGGCACTCCTGCTCCGCATCCACCCGCGCCACGGCCTACGGGAGAGGGACTTCGCGACGCTGACGCGGTGGGCGGAGGCGTTGTGAACGGGATGCGGAGTTTGTAGCTGAACTCACCATCCCAGCAAGGCGGTCAGGGCCCCGACCGGGTCCGTGTCGGGGGTGCCTCTGGGCCACCAGTCCTCGCGGCCCCGGTCCGATTCGTAGCCGTACCAGAGTCCGTCGCGTCCCAGGCGGAGCTGGAGGTTGTCGGTCGAGAGTCTGTTGCGGTGGGGGCGGAAGTGGGGGAAGTCGGCGGCGATGAGGGCCGGGCGGGCGCGGTCGAAGGGTCCGGCCGGCGGGTCCCACGCCTCGTCGAGCACGTCCAGGCCCGCGAGCCCGCCCTGGCGCCAGGCGGCGACGGCACGGGCCAGGTCCGTGGCCGTGCGTCCGGTGCCCCGGGCGAGGGACTTGTACAGCGCGCGCGTGGACGCGGCCAGGCCCGATCCGGGGTGCGCGGCGGCGAGGCGGACGGCGTCCTGCCACGGGGTGAGTCCGGCGATCGGGTCGACGCCCCGCGTGAGGAACGTGTGCGCGCGGGCGGCGGCCTCGGTGGCGAGCAGGTCGAGGGCGAGCGGATCGGGGGCGCCGGAGGCGTGCGGGTAGACGGGCGGGCGGCCGGGGTGCGCGGGGGCGGGGAATGGTGGGGGCAGTGGCGGCAGGGTGCGCGGAGCGAGCGCTTCGCGGGCGGTGACCGTGGGCAGGGCGGGGGCGGTGGCGGGGCGTTCGGCGGCCTCGTTCGCCGCGTTCCGCCGGGTCAGCTCGGCAAGCAGCTCCTGCTCGCCCCGGCCACGCAGCAGGAACAGGACGAACGGGTCCTCGTCGAGCAGCCGGGCCGTCTGATAGCAGAGCGCCGCCGCGTGCTTGCAGGGGTGCCCGTCGTCCGGGCATGAGCAGTCGGGGATGAGGTCACCGACGGCCGGGAGAAGGTCGGCGACAGCGGCGAGCGCGTGCGGCACGTCCTTGTCGAGGAGAGCGGACATGTGATCGGGCCGGGCGGCGGCCGTCTCCAGGACACGCTCCCAGTCATCGTCATGGAGCGTGCGCAGCCGGATCTCCGCACGGTACGGCCGGGGGCGTGAACCATGGACGTACGCGATGACGCGTCCGGGCGTGACGGTGATGGCGTCCACATGTCCCCGGTCGGCGTAGGCCCGCCCCCGAGTGAGGCGCGCCGGATCGAGCGCGGTATCGACAAGGGCATCCACCCACGCATTCCCCCACCAGGTCAACGCGAACGCGTCACCGGTACGGGAGCGAGGCGGCAACGGCGGAAAGGTACGCCGGTGATCATCGTGCCGGGCGCGGGCTTGAGCGTGCGCGCCGGCACGGCCGGGGGTGTGGGGGGTCATGCCGCCCTCCTCGGGGGGACGAGGTGGGCGGGCTTACGGAAGGTGAGCGCGACGGCAGTGCGGGCGCGCCGCAACGTCGGGCCCACCCGGCGGTCGTCGTGGCCAGCCCGGAGGTGCGCGGGCGAGCCGACGCGGCCGTGCGTGCGGGGCGTCATGCCGCCCTCCTCAAGGCGTCGAGGTCGGCGGATTCACGGTCCGTCAGCCCGGTGACCGCATCCGTGCTGACGCCGGGCCGCAGCGGCCGGAACGTACGACGACGCTCTTCGCGGCAAGCGCCGGCCCGCACGTGCGAGCCGGCACAGTCGAGAGTGTCGGGTGTCATGCCGTCCTCCTCAGGGAGACGAGGTCGGCCAGCTCACGGCCTGTCAGCTCGGGCAGCGCCAAAGCCTCGCCCACGCGGGCGCGTGGCGGCGCGAACATCCCGCGATGGTCGTCGTGCCGTCGGGCGCGGGCCCGCACATGCGCGCCGGTGCGGGCCGGCCTGTGCGGCGTCATGCCGTCCTCCTCAGGGAGACCAGGTCCGCCAGTTCGCGGTCCGTCAGTTCCGTCAGGGCCGCCTCGCCGGAGCCGAGAACCGCGTCCGCCAATGCCTTCTTCGCGGTGAGCATCTCCGCGATGCGGTCTTCGACCGTGCCCTCGGTGATGAGGCGGTGGACCTGGACGGGCTGGGTCTGGCCGATGCGGTAGGCGCGGTCGGTGGCCTGGTCCTCGACCGCTGGGTTCCACCAGCGGTCGAAGTGGACTACGTGGCCCGCGCGGGTGAGGTTGAGTCCCGTGCCGGCGGCCTTCAGGGAGAGCAGGAAGACGGGGACCTCGCCGGACTGGAAGCGGTCGACCATGCGTTCGCGCTCGGCGACGGGTGTGCCGCCGTGCAGGAGCTGGGAGGGGACCGCCCGCGCGGCGAGGTGGTCTTCGAGGAGGCGGGCCATCGACACGTACTGCGTGAAGACGAGGACGGAGCCGTCCTCCGCGAGGATCGTGTCGAGGAGTTCGTCGAGCAGGGCGAGCTTGCCGGAGCGGCCGGTGAGGCGGGCGCGTGGGCCGCCGGGTTCCTTGAGGAATTGCGCCGGGTGGTTGCAGATCTGCTTGAGGGACGTGAGGAGCTTCATGATGAGGCCGCGGCGTGCCATGCCCTCGGCGGCCTCGATGGACGCCATCGCCTCGCGGACGACCGCCTCGTAGAGCGACGCCTGTTCGCGGGTGAGGGGAACCGGGTGGTCGGACTCGGTCTTGGGTGGCAGCTCGGGGACGATGCCGGGGTCGGACTTCTTGCGGCGGAGCAGGAACGGCCGGACGAGGCGGGCGAGCCGCTCGACGGCGTCCGCGTCCTCGCCGCTCTCCACGGCGCGCGCGTGCCGGGAGCGGAACGCCTTGAGGGGGCCGAGCAGCCCGGGGGTCGTCCAGTCGAGCAGGGCCCACAGCTCGGAGAGGTTGTTCTCGACGGGCGTGCCGGTGAGGGCGACGCGGGCCGGCGACGGAATGGTGCGCAGGGCCTTCGCCGTGGCGGAGAACGGGTTCTTGACGTGCTGCGCCTCGTCGGCGACGACCATGCCCCAGGTGCGCCCGGCGAGTTCGGCGGCGCGGGTGCGCAGCGTGCCGTACGTGGTGAGGACGAATCCTCCGTCGAGCCCGCCGAGTGTGCGGTCGGCGCCGTGGAAGCGGCGTACGGGGACGCCGGGCGCGAAGCGGGTGATCTCGCGCTGCCAGTTCCCCAGGAGGGACGCCGGGCAGACGACGAGGGTGGGCGCCGTCTTGTTCCTGCGCAGGTGGAGGGCGATGAGGGTGACCGTCTTGCCGAGGCCCATGTCGTCGGCGAGGCAGCCGCCGAGGCCGAGCGAGGTCATGAGGTCGAGCCAGGCGAGGCCGCGCAGCTGGTAGTCGCGGAGCGTGGCGTCGAGCCCGGCGGGCTGTTCGGCCACCCCTGGCCCCTGGACGAGACGGTCGCGCAGGTGGGCGAGGACGCCGGTGGGGACGGCCTCGACGCGCTCGCCGTCGATGTCGGCCTCGCCGGTGAGGGCCACGGCGAGGGCGTCCACGGGCTGGAGCAGCCCCAGTTCGCGCTTGCGGGCCTTGCGGACGAGGTCCGGGTCGACGACGACCCACTGGTCCCGGAGCCGGACGACGGGCCGGTGCGACTCGGCGAGCTCGTCCATCTCGCGCTCGGTGAGCGGGTCTCCGTCGAGCGCCAACTGCCAGTTGAACTTGAGGAGTTCCTCGCCGTCGAAGAACGGCGTCCCGTCGGTGGCGGAGCCCGGCGCGGCGCGCACGACGGCGGTGGCGGTGAGGGCGCGGGCCAGGTCCCTGGGCCAGTGGACCTCGACGCCCGCGTCGGCGAGGCGGGCCGCGCCCGGGCCGAGCAGATCGAGCAGTTCGCTCTCGGTGAGCGCGAGGACGTCCGGCACGTCGCGCTCCAGGACGCGCCCGAGGGGTGGCCAGACGCGGGCGGCGCGGCGCAGGCCGAGCACGGCGTCGATCCGGGCGCGCGGGCCGAAGTGCGTACCGCCGTCGCCGGCCCAGAGCTGCGCCGCGTCGACGACCTGGGTGGGGTCGGCGAGGCTGTGCACCTGGACGAGGGCGGCCCCGGCCCGGCGGCGCTCCTCCGCATCCGCGCCCTCCTCGTCCTCGCCGGTCTCGGAGGCGTCGTCGGTGTCGAAGAGCGTGAAGTTGGACAGGTCGAGCCGCAGGGAGACCCGGACACCGGCGTCCATCCCGGCGGCCGCCTCCGCCGCCCAGGCACGCGCGCGGGGCAGGTGCTGCGGCGCGAAGGAGGCGAAGGGCGCCCCGGCCGCGAACGGCGCGGCGGGGCTGCGCGGCAGGGAGTCGGCGACCGCGTCGAGGAACGCGCGCACCAGGGCCTCGGGCTCGGGCAGCCTGAGCGGCTTGACGCCCTCGACGGGCACGGCATGGGCCTCGTACGGCATGGCGGCGGCGATGGCGCGCAGCTGTGCGACGTCGTCCGCGTCGAGCGGGCCCGCACGCCACGCGTCGTGGTCGGACGTGGTGAGGCCGGGCAGGAGGCGGCCGCGGCCCACGAGGTGCAGGGCGTGCAGCGCGGCGGCGCCCCAGCAGGCCGCCGCCGGGTGGGCGCCCGGTGTCTGCCGGGCCCTGACCAGCAGGGGCAGCGCGTCGGCGACGGGCAGCCGGACGGCGGGGACCGTCCGCATACGCGCGCTCGCGCCGTGCGCCCGCACGATGGTGAGGGGTGCCGCACCAGGCGGCTCCGTGCCGTCCGGATACCAGAAGGCGACCGTGCTCTCGCGCGGCAGCGGCGCGGGAAGGAACACGGCCGCCGCGGCGACGGTGATGCCGGTGGGGTCGGTCCGATCCGCCATGGCCGGGCTCCTTTCCCTGGTCGGTGCGGTGTGGTCGCCCTCGTCCTGCGACGTCTACGACCTTACGGGCGGGGTCTGACAATCCCGTCCGGGCGGCCTCTCGCACCCCGCGTGTACGGTCGGACACGGGTCCGGCACGAGACGGGCCGGCCCGCCACACACCGAGAGAACAGGAAGGCCGTCGCATGGGTGACCTGCTGCTGGTCCGGCACGGCGAGACCGAGTGGGCCCTGTCCGGGCGGCACACGAGCTGGACCGACATCCCGCTCACGGACAACGGCCGTGAGCAGGCACGCAGGCTCGCCCCGCTCGTCGGCAGCTATCACATCGGTGCCGTCTTCTCGAGCCCGATGGTCCGCGCGCACGAGACCGCGAAGCTCGCCGGGCTCGACGGCATACGGGTCGACCCCGACCTGTGCGAATGGGACTACGGCGCCTACGAGGGCGTCACGACGCTGGAGATCCAGCGCAAGCGGCCCGGCTGGTTCCTCTTCGACGACGGGGTCGCGCCGGGGCCCGCCGAGCATCCCGGCGAGAGCCCGGACGAGGTCGGGGCCCGCGCCGACCGGATGCTCGCGAAGGTGGACGCCGCGCTCGCGGAGAACGAGGGCAGCGTCGTCCTCGTCGCGCACAGCCACTTCCTGCGGGTCCTCACGGCGCGCAGGCTCGGGCTTCCGGCGTCGGGCGGCGCGCACTTCCTGCTCGCGACGGGAACGGTCAGCAGGCTGAGTACGGAACATGGGCGTCCGGTCGTCGCGGGGTGGAACCTGCGGCCCTGACCCGCAGACCGGGCACCCGCGAATCCGCCCGTTGTCAGACCCGTGCTGCACCATCGGTTCGTACGGAGCATGTACCGACCGAGGGACGGATTCAGGGGGTGGCGCCATGACCCGGCCGCTGTCCGCCGCGCAGCGGCGCATCGTCGAGGAGGCCGACCCGGTCACCGGGCGGCTGAAGGGCGGCGAGGCGCAGCTCGCGCGGCTCGTCGTGATGGAGCTCGCGTTCCGTCATCCGCGCCCGCCCCACGACCACTTCCTGACCCCGGCCGGCCACCGGATACGTGAGGCGGGAGCCGAAGTCCCCGAGCCTCCGGCGCCGGCCACGCCCACCGATGGCCCGTTCGCGGCGCGGGTCGGCGGGGAAGCGCCGGTTCAGGACCCCAGAGCACGGGCGCGCGAGGTGCGCAGCGCGTGGCAGGGGCTCCTGGAGATGCGCCGGATGACCAATCAGGGCCGCACCGCCGAGCGCCCCTGCGCATGGGAGCGCGCGCATCTCGTTCAGGCGGCGGCCCTCGCCCTGGAGGCGGCGGGCTGCCGGCCGGCGGAGGGTGCCGACGGGGACGGTTATCGCGTGACCGGCACACCGCAGCCGGAGGCCGTCGCCGTACGCGGCCGGGGGCCGGACGGCATCGCGGGCTGCGCCACGGCGCTGGAACAGGCGGGGTGGCAGGTCAGCGAGCACGCCGAACCCCGCACCGGGGGCCGGTACTTGCTGGCGTCCCCTCGAAGAACGTGACCGAACCAAAAGACAGGTCGACCCCGCGTCACGAGACCTCCCGCACGGGCACCGCCACCTGGTTGAACCCGTAGTACACCGCCAGCAACCCATGCGCGGCGAGCGTCAGCGGGGCCGAGACGAAGGCGAGGCCCACCGTCGCCGGGTACGCCAGCGTGCCGAGGGCGAAGCGGGCCCGCGTGTGGCGGGCGGCCGCGGTGTCCACGGCGTCGTCGAAGAGGTGGCCCGTACGCGTGAGGTGCCACCACAAAGCCTGGAAGCTCAGCGCCATCGCGACCATGACGAGGCTGTAGACGGCCGCTGCCACATGGGACGGGCCCGCCTCGCGCAGGTACGCGGCGAGCACTGACGTCGGCCACGGCACGGCGGCGACCACGAGCAGCAGCGCGAGGTTGAGGAACATCAGGGTCCGGTCCACCCGGACGACGTAGCTGAAGACCTGATGGTGGTTGACCCACATGATCCCGATGACGAGGAAGCTGACGACGTAGGCCGCGTACGAGGGCCATTGCTGGCCGAGCGCGCGCCACAGGTCGCCGTGTTCCCCGACCTCGGGCACCTTGATCTCCAGGATCAGCAGGGTGATCGCGATGGCGAACACGCCGTCGCTGAACGCCTCCACCCGCCCCGACTCGCTCTGCTTCGACCCGCTCATCCCGCCGCTCCCCGTCCGCCCGGCTCCTGCGTGGCGCCGAGAACCCTAGGCCCACGACGAGCCCACGCTCAGCATTTCCCGGGCACGAAGCGACACCCGCCCGCCGGCCGGCCACACCGGCCCGCCATACCCGCCACACCCGCCTCCGCTTGACGGGTATACGTCACCCACAAACTCTGGTAGGAAACCTTCCTAACAGTTCGCGCACAACGAACTCCCCCATGGAGGTCCCGTGCACACCCCCCACATACGCACGCCCCGGACACGAACCCACCGCGCGCACACCCCCCACCCCTCCCGCCGCACCCTGCTCACCCTCATAGGCGCCACCGTCGTCGCGGCCCCGCTCCTCACGACCCAGTTCGCAACGGCAACGCCCGTCTCCCCCACCGGACTCGACGACCCGGCGAAGAAGGAGATCGCCATGCAGCTCGTGTCGAGCGCGGAGAACTCCTCGCTCGAATGGAAGAAGCAGTACCGCTACATCGAGGACATCGGCGACGGCCGCGGCTACACCGCCGGGATCATCGGTTTCTGCTCCGGTACGGGCGACATGCTCGACCTCGTCGAGCTGTACACGCGGCACGATCCCGGCAACGTCCTCGCGAAGTACCTGCCCGCGCTGCGCGAGGTCGACGGCTCCGACTCGCACGACGGCCTGGACCCCACGTACCGGCGCGACTGGGAGCGGGCGGCCGGGGACCCGGCGTTCCAGCGGGCCCAGAACGACGAGCGTGACCGCGTGTACTTCGATCCCGCGGTCGCCCAGGGCAAGGCGGACGGCATCGGCACGCTCGGGCAGTTCGCGTACTACGACGCGATCGTGATGCACGGTGACGGCGGTGACCCGACGAGCTTCCGCGGCATCCGTAAGCGGGCCCTGGCCGCAGCGAAGCCGCCGGCGCGGGGCGGGGACGAGGTGGCGTATCTGAACGCTTTCCTCGACGCCCGGGTGTGGGCGATGAAGCAGGAGGAGGCCCACAGCGACACGAGCCGCGTGGACACGGCGCAGCGGGTGTTCCTGAGGAAGGGCAATCTGAACCTGGACCCGCCGCTGGACTGGAAGGTCTACGGGGACAGCTACCACATCGGCTGACACGAGCGAAGAGCTGAGACAAGCCGAGAGCTGACACGAGCCGAGAGCTGACACGAGCGGAGAAACGCCGAGGCCGGTCCCGCCGCACTGCGCTGCGGCTCATGCGGGACCGGCCTTCGGGGTCGAACGGGTCATGCGGGTCGCCCGGCGTGAAGCGGCCTCCGTAGGACGGACGGCCGCCGCTTCACACGCGCGTGGTCAGTGGTGCACCGCCGCGGAGGTTCCGGTGCGGGTGGAGGCGATGTCGTCCCCCGGCTCCATCGGTGCCGTCACTTCGTCGTCGCACCGGCCGCGGCCGATGTGGTTGAACAGGTAGTTCAGGATCACGGCCGCGACACAGCCGGTCGAGATGCCCGAGTCCAGGATGATCTTCGCGGTCGCCGGGAACGAGTGGTAGAACTCCGGCGCGGCGATCGGGATGAGGCCGATGGCCAGGGACACGGCCACGATCAGGACGTTGTTGTCCTTCTCCAGGTTGGCCTTGACCAGGGTCTGGATGCCGCTCGCCGCGACCGAGCCGAAGAGCACGACACCGGCGCCGCCGAGGACGGGCCGCGGCACGACCGCGATCAGCGAGGCCGCCATCGGGCACAGGCCCATCAGGACGAGGAAGCCACCGCCGGTGGCGACGACGTACCGGCTGCGGATCTTCGTCATCGCGACGAGGCCGATGTTCTGGGCGAAGGCGCTGCACATGAAGCCGTTGAAGAAGGGGCTGAGCGCCGAGCCGAGCGTGTCGGCGCGCAGACCGGCGGCGATGGTCTTCTCGTCGGCGGGACGCCCGACGATCTCACCGAGCGCCAGCATGTCGGCCGTGGACTCGGTCATCGAGACGACCATGACGACGCACAGCGAGACGATCGCCGCGGCGGCGAACTGCGGGGCGCCGAAGTGGAACGGCGTGGGGAAGCCGATGACGGCCGCGTCACCGATCGGGCTGAAGTCCGTGACACCGAACGGGATCGCGATGAGGGTGCCGATGATCAGGCCGAGGAGTACGGCGATCTGCTTGACGAAGCCGGTGGTGAAGCGGCGCAGCAGGAGGACCACGACGAGGGTGATGCCCGCGAGGGCGAGGTAGGTCGTCGAACCGTAGTCCTTCGCCGCCGGGTTCGGCCCCTGGGCCCAGCCGAAGGCGACCGGCATCAGCGAGACGCCGATGAGAGTGATTACCGTGCCGGTCACGACGGGCGGGAAGAAGCGCACCAGCTTGCTGAAGAAGGGGGCTGCTATGAACCCGAGTACGCCGGCGACTATCACCGCCCCGAAGATGATGGGCAGCGCGTCCTTCTTGTCGTGGGTCGAGTTGACGACCGCGATCATGGGGGCGACGCCGGCGAAGGTGACGCCGTTGACGAACGGCAGCCGGGCGCCGATCTTCCAGATGCCGAGCGTCTGGAGGAAGGTGGCGAGGCCGGCGGTGAAGAGGCAGGCGCCGGTCAGGAACGTGAGTTCCTTGGGCGACAGGCCCACGGCCGCGCCCACGATGAGCGGCGGCGCGACGACGCCGGCGTACATGGCGGCGACGTGCTGGAGGCCGGTCGTCGCCATCTTCAGCGGCGGCAGCTTCTCGTCGACAGGGTGCTTGCCTGCCGTGTTCTCGGTCTGCCCCTTCGATTCCTCGTCGGGGGTGGTGCCTTGCTTGGTGAACCTGGGCTTGGTGGCCACTGCGGCTCCTCCGGTTGTTTTCCAGTGCCTGGGAGGCACTCGCTTCAGGGAGGTGGTGCGTCTTGCAAGGACTTGCCGGTATTCGGTTGTGGGTACTGCGCCCAGGTAGTGCTGACCGCCCCGAAAACGTGAAGCTTTGGGCCACGATCCGGGGCGGCACTTGAGCAGCCCGCTCGGCTGCTCAAGTCCGGTCGGGGGCCGTCCCCCCCGACCGGAGTTCGTTGGGCTGTCAGCCCTCGGCGGCGATCCGCGCGAGGCGCTGCGCCTCCTGACGCGCATCGCGTGCGATGGCGTCCTCGTCCACGTGCAGCAGGCGTCCGTCCTCGACGACCGGCTTTCCGTTGACGAGAGAGAGGGTGACCGGTGCGGCCGCGCCGAAGACGATGGCCGTGACCGGGTCGGCGATCGAGGAGTGCCCGATGCCGTCGATCTTCCAGAGGACAAGGTCGGCGAGCTTGCCGGGTTCCAGGGAGCCGATCTCGGCGGCGCGCCCCAGGACCCTGGCCCCGCCGG
Organism: Streptomyces sp. NPDC046821; assembly: GCF_040645335.1. Classification (NCBI taxonomy): domain Bacteria; kingdom Bacillati; phylum Actinomycetota; class Actinomycetes; order Kitasatosporales; family Streptomycetaceae; genus Streptomyces; species Streptomyces sp. NPDC046821. Next base: position 198,009 of record NZ_JBEYYB010000002.1, read on the forward strand.
CGGTGCCGAGCCTGAGCGCCTGGCGGGCGTTCAGGGCGGCCTCGCGGTGGGCGCCGAGCCGGTTGATGAGCAGCGCGTTGCGCAGCTCGGTGTGCAGTTCGCCGGACTCGTTGGACGCGGTGCCGTCCACACCGAGGCCGACGGGTACGCCGGCCTTCAGCATGTCCGGGACGCGGGCGATGCCGGCGGCGAGACGTGCGTTGGACGAGGGGCAGTGCGCGACGCCCGTGCCCGTACGGGCGAACGCGGCGATGTCGGAGTCGTTCATGTGGACGCAGTGCGCCATCCACACGTCCTCACCGAGCCAGCCCGTCGATTCGAAGTAGTCGGTCGGGCCCATGCCGAAGAGTTCGTGGCAGAACTTCTCCTCCTCGACCGTCTCGCTGCCGTGGGTGTGCAGCCGTACCCCGAGGCGGCGCGCCAACTCGGCGCCCTGCCGCATGAGTTCGGTGGAGACGGAGAAGGGGGAGCAGGGCGCGACCGCGACCTGGGTCATGGCCCCGAAGGAGGCGTCGTGGTGCCTGCGGACGGTCTCCTCGGTGGCGGCGAGCGCGCCGTCGAGGGTCTCGACCGCGAAGTCCGGCGGCAGGCCGCCGTCCTTCTCGCTGCGGTCCATGGAGCCACGGGCCAGCGTGAAGCGGACGCCCATGTCGGACGCGGCCCCGATGATGGCGCCGGACAGGTCGCCGGAGCCCTTCGGGTACACGTAGTGGTGGTCCATGGCGGTGGTGACACCGCCGCGGGCCATCATCGCGAGGGAGCCCTGCGCGGCGACGCGAGCCATCTGCTCGTCGATGCGCGCCCAGGTCGGGTAGAGGGCGACCAGCCAGTTGAACAGGTTGTGATCGGTGGCGAGGCCGCGGGTGATCCACTGGTAGAAGTGGTGGTGCGTGTTGATCAGGCCGGGGGTGGCCAGGTGGCCGGTGCCGTCGACACGTCGTACGACGTTCTCCAGGCCTTGGGGGGCCTGGCCGGCGCCGACCGATTCGATCGTGTTGCCTGCGACGACGACGTACCCCGAGGCGTACTCGGTGTCCTGGGAGTCGACGGTCGCGACGGCGCAGTTCTCGATGACGATGCGGGTCACAGGGGTTGCCGAAGGTGCCATGGTGCTTCCTTCATGTGCTTGGCGAGGTTTTCCCCCGCTCCCGGCCGGCGCCGGGGCGGCCGTCGGCCGGGAGCGGGAGGAGGGCACGGCATGACCCTAGGAGGATTTGAGTGCCGCGGTGGCTGTGGCGCTGCCGCGGGTGCCGAGATGGTGGAAGAAAAGGTTCAGCGATACGGCCACTAGGGCGCCTGCGCTGATGCCGGAGCCGAGCACGGTCTGTGCCCAGGCCGGGAAGTCGGCGTAGAAGGTGGGTGCGGCGAGCGGGATGATGCCCGCGCCGAGCGAGACAGCGACCAGGATGATGTTCGAGCTGTCTTCGAGTCCCGCCTCCGAGAGGGTGCGGATTCCGCTGACGGCGATGGAGCCGAAGAGGACGATTCCCGCGCCGCCGAGGACCGGCATCGGCACGATGGAGACGACCGCTCCGAGCACCGGGAAGGCGCCGAGGATCAGCAGGGCTCCGCCGGCGACGGCGACGACGTACCGGCTGCGCACCTTGGTGAGCGAGACGACGCCGACGTTCTGGGCGAAGGCCGAGGTGGGGAAGCCGCCGAAGACGGGGCCGATCAGGGTGGCGAGTCCGTCGGTGCGCAGGCCGCGGGTGATGGTGCGGCCGGTGCACTCGCGCTCGCAGATCTCGCCGATGGCAAGCATTCCGGCGCTGGACTCCGTCATAAGGACGAGCATGACCAGGCACAGCGAGATGATCGCGGCGGGCTGGAACACGGGGGTGCCGAAGGCGAAGGGTGTCGGCAGGGCGGCGACGGGCGCCGACTTGAGGGCGCCGAAGTCGGCCATCCCGAAGGGGATCGCGACCAGGGTTCCGATCAACAGGCCGAAAAGCAGGGCGACTTGCTTCACGAAACCGCGGCCGAATCGCTGGATCAGCAGGATGACGACGAGCGTGAAGCCGGCGAGCGCGAGGTTCTTCATGTCGCCGAAGTCGGCGGCGGTTCGGTCACCGCCCTGGGCCCAGGCGACCGGGACCGGCATCAGGGTCACCCCGATGAGGGTGATGACGACGCCGGTGACGAGCGGCGGGAAGAAGCGCAGGAGTCTGCCGAAGAACGGGCCGATCGCGAGGCAGAAGACGCCCGCGACCATCACCGCCCCGTAGATTGCCGGGAGTTGGTCGCCCTTGGCGTTGGTCTCGGCGATGGCGAGCATCGGCGCGATGCCTGCCGAGGAGGCGGCGTTGACGAAGGGCAGTCGGTTTCCGACGAAGCCCTTGACGCCGAGGGTCTGCAGGAGGGTCGCCACACCTGCGATCAGCAGGCTGGCCGCGATGAGCCGGGTCTGGCCCGCGGTGTCGAGGTGGACGGCCTGGCCGATGATGAGCGGGGGCGTGACCACGCCCGCGTACATGGCGGCGATGTGCTGGAGTGCGGCGGGGACGAGCCGCGACGGGTGGAGCTTTTCGTCCACCGGGTGGACCTCTGGTCCGGCCGGTGGGGTGGAACACGGGCCTACTGCCTGCCCTTTTGCTGGCGTTGCCATTGCTGTTCCCTCCGGTGGCGCACCCCCCGCCCGTCTGCGGGCGGGAGGGGGGTGCGCGCACCCCGCGTCAGAGGTTGGTCATGTCGACCGGGATGTGCGCTTCGCAGCCGTCGCGCAGGATGGTGGCCTCGATCAGGCCGTAGGGGCGGTCGGCCGCCCAGTACACGGCGCCGTCCTTGGCCTCGTTGTCCAGGCCGAAGGTGGACAGATCCTGCCGGAAGTGGTGCTTGTTGGGCGCGGAGAAGCGGATCTCGTCGATCTCGCTGCGGTTGTTGATGACCCGCGAACCCATCTGGTACAGCGTCTGCTGGAGGGAGAGCGAGTAGGTCTCCACGAACGCCTGCAGGATGTGCTTCTTGGACTGCTCGTAGGACTTCTCCCACTGCGGCATCCGCTGCTCGTCGGAGGTCCAGTTGTGCCGCCACCACGTCGAAAGGGACGTGGCGAGGATGCGGTCGTAGTCCTCCTGGAGCGTCGTGTACTTGTCCTTGATGAAGCCCCAGAACTCGGAGTTCGTGGTGTTCATGACCGTCAGGTCCTTGAGGCCGGACAGGACCTCGAACTTCTCGCCGTCGTACGTGATCTGGGCGAGGCGCGTCTCCTGGCCCTTGCGGACGAAGGAGTGCTTGACCTCGTCGGCGCCGATGAACTTGGAGTTGCCGTCGGAGCCGGCGATGCGCTCCCAGGAGTACTCCTCGATGCGGATGCGGGCGCGGTGGATCGACGGCTGAGTGTCCACGAAGTGCCGGGCGAGGTGGATGCCGTACTGCTCGGCCGACTCGATGCCGTATTCCTTGGCGAACGCGAAGCAGGTGTTCTTCGTGGTGTCCGTCGGGAGGCAGTTGGCGTTCGAGCCGTTGTAGTGGACGTCCTCCAGGTCGCCGGAGAGGGCGACGGAGACGTTCAGGTCCTTGATGTGGTGGGTGTCGCCGTCCCGCGTGATCTTGACGACGCGGTTCTCTGCTTTGCCGTACTGGTTCTGGCCGAGAATCGTGGGCATGTCTGCTAGCTCCCTCGGTATACGGAGTAGCCGAACGGGTTGAGCAGCAGCGGTACGTGGTAGTGCTCGCCCGGGGTGACGGCGAACGTGATCGCCACCTCCGGGAAGAACGCACCGCTGTCCCTTACGCGGGGGGCGTCCTGCTGCGCCTCGGCTTGCTTCTTCTTGTCGAAATACGTCTCGGTCTCGAAGTCGAGACGTACGTGGGTGGTGCCTTCCGGCAGGGCCGGCAGGTCCTTGCAGCGTCCGTCCGCGTCGGTCGCGGAGCCGCCGAGCGTCACCCACTCGCCGCCCTGGCCGGAGCGGGCCGAGAGCGAGATGGCGACGCCTTCGGCGGGGCGTCCGATGCTGGTGTCGAGAATGTGCGTGGACACCGACGCGGTGGTCGCGGTGCTCATGAGTGCTGTTCCTCTTCTACGTCTGCTTCGGCGAGGCTCGTGAGGCGGATACGGTTGATCTTCCCCAGTTCGGTGCGCACGATCTCGCGCTCCGCCTGGGCGTCGTTGCCGATCCGGGCCTTCAGCGCGTCGCGCATCTGCTCCCCGGTCGCCCCGGTGGCGCAGATCAGGAAGACATGTCCGAACCGCTCCTGGTAGGCCAGGTTGAGTTCGAGCATCTCGGCCTTGAGCTCCTCGGAGGCGCCGGCCATGCCCCGCTGCTCGCGGGACGAGGTCGGGTCACCCGGCTTGGGGCGGCCGATCGGGGGGTGCCCCGCCATCGCCTCGGCGAGGTCCTCGGCGTCGAGCTCGGCCATGGCGGCGTCGCTCGCGGCGAAGAGTTCTTCCGTGGTGGTGAAGGGGCGCTGGGCGAGGAGCTTGCTCCCCCACGCCGAGCTGGCACACACCTCGTGGAGCGCGGCGCCGGCCGCGGTCTCCGGAAGGGTGTTGAACCGGGAAAGTCCCGGCATCGGACGTGAAGTCACGGGAAGCCTCCGTGGCCTTGTGCTGGACGGGCTGCGGATAGCTAACGCCTTGAAAAACATCACGTCAACACTTTGTTGAAAACTCGGAGTAACAAAAACCGCCGTCCGGATACCGGACGGCGGTCGGTTGTACACGTTGGTGTGCTACGGAGCCCCTTACTCACTCTTGGCGGCGTTTTCCCTGTTCAAGTAGTTGTAGACGGTGAACCGGGAGACGCCGAGCGCGCCGGCGACCGTCTCGACCCCGTGGCGTACAGAGAAGGCACCGCGGGCCTCCAGAGCCCGCACGACCTCCTGTTTGGCCTTACGGTCGAGAGCGGACAGGGGCATACCCTGCCCGCGCTCCATGGCCGCCAGGATGTGGTCCAGGGAGTCGGCCAGCTGGGGCAGCCGCACGGCGACGACCTCGCGGCCCTCCCAGTTCAGGACGACGTCGTCCCGGCCCGCCTCCTGCGGCGTCAGCATCTGGCCCCCCATGGCGTCGACCAGCGGCTTCACCGCTATGACGAAGGGGACGTCCTCCATGTCGCCCATGTCAGCCACTTATTCGCCCTCGCCCATCACATTGACCTGGAGCGAGACGCGGGTGGCGCCCGCTTCCAGGGCCTGGCGCAGCATCGCGTCCACCGCGCCGAGCACGACGGCGGCCTCCCCTTCCGCGGTGTTGCCGAACGGGCCGACGTCCACCGCGTCCAGTTCGGCCTTCTGGATGACGTCCCTGGCGACGACCGCATGGCGCGGCGCCTCGTCCAGGTCGAAGGGCTCGGTCGTGAACTCCACTCTCAATCGCACGTGGTCAACCTATGCCGCTATGTGTTTTTCCGGCAGCCCCTCTTGACAAGTATCAGCCTCCTTCGGCAGTCTTCCATCAAGCAGAAACGAACTTCCGCTATACGGAACAACGACGACACGGAAGGGAGCGCCGACCCCCATGGGATTCGCAGACCAGCGCTTCAACGTCAACCTGTCGATCCTCTTCACGGAACTCCCGCTCCTGGAGCGCCCCGCGGCCGCCGCCGCGGCGGGCTTCACCGCGGTCGAGCTGTGGTGGCCCTGGGTCGACGCCCCCACCCCTGAGCAGTCCGAGCTCGACGCCCTGAAGAAGGCGATCGAGGACGCGGGCGTCCAGCTCACCGGGCTCAACTTCTACGCCGGACAGCTGCCGGGCCCCGACCGCGGCGCCCTGTCCATCCCCGGCGAGGAGAGCGACAAGTTCCGCGCGAACATCGACATCGCGGCCGACTTCGCCCAGTCCCTCGGCTGCAAGGCGCTGAACGCGCTGTACGGCAACCGCGTCGAGGGCGTGGACCCGGCGGTCCAGGACGAGCTCGCCCTGGAGAACCTGACGCTGGCGGCCCGCGCGGCCGACCGCGTCGGCGCGATCCTCCTGATCGAGGCGCTGAACAAGCCCGAGTCGCCGCTGTGCCCGATCGTGAGCGCCCCCAAGGCGATCGAGATCGTGGACAAGGTGAACGCCGCCACCGGCCTCGGCAACGCCAAGTTCCTCATGGACCTGTACCACCTGTCCATGAACGGCGAGGACCTGGCCGCGGTGATCGAGCAGTACACCGCGAAGACCGGCCACGTGCAGATCGCGGACAACCCGGGCCGTGGCGCGCCGGGCACCGGCTCGCTGCCGCTGGAGGAGCTGCTCGACCAGCTCAAGAAGGCCGGCTACGAGGGCTACGTGGGCCTCGAGTACAAGGCCGGCGACAAGCCGAGCGCCGAGGCGTTCGAGTGGCTGCCCGCAGGCGCCCGCGCCGCGCGCTGACCCTCTCCCCAGTCAGCGCCAACACACTTACGTACGACCGCAGTTAAGAGAGGCACCCTCATGAGCAACCTCCCCAAGATCGCGTGGATCGGCCTCGGCATCATGGGCTCCCCCATGTCCGAGAACCTGATCAAGGCTGGTTACTCGGTGACCGGCTTCACCCTGGAGCAGGACAAGCTGGACCGCCTGGCCGCCGCCGGCGGTACCTCGGCCGGCTCGATCGCCGAGGCCGTCAAGGACGCCGACGTCATCGTCACGATGGTGCCCGCCTCCCCGCAGGTCGAGGCCATCAACTACGGCCCCGAGGGCATCCTCGAGAACGCCAAGTCCGGCGCCCTGATCGTCGACATGTCCTCGATCACCCCGCAGACCTCGGTCGACCTGGCGAAGAACGCCAAGGAGAAGGGCATCCGCGTCATCGACGCGCCCGTCTCCGGCGGCGAGGCCGGCGCCATCGAGGCCGTCCTGTCGATCATGGTGGGTGGCGAGCAGGCCGACTTCGACGAGGCCAAGCCGCTTCTCGAGGCCCTCGGCAAGACCATCGTCCTGTGTGGCCCGCACGGCTCCGGCCAGACGGTCAAGGCCGCCAACCAGCTCATCGTCGCCGTGAACATCCAGGCGTGCGCCGAGGCCGTGGTCTTCCTGGAGAAGTCCGGCGTGGACCTCAACGCCGCCCTGGACGTCCTCAACGGCGGTCTGGCCGGCTCGACCGTCCTGACCCGCAAGAAGGACAACTTCCTGAACCGGGACTTCAAGCCCGGCTTCCGTATCGACCTGCACCACAAGGACATGGGCATCGTGACCGACGCCGCCCGCAATGTCGGTGCCGCGCTGCCCGTCGGCGCCGTGGTGGCCCAGCTGGTCGCCTCGCTGCGTGCCCAGGGTGACGGTGGCCTCGACCACTCCGCCCTCCTGCGCGCCGTCGAGCGCCTCTCGGGTCAGCAGGTCTGACCCTCCCCCGGTCTTCCGGGTCGTGGCGGCGCTGACACCTGTCCTGTCGCGCCCAGGCGTCGCCACGGCCCGGAACCTTTTGCCCATGACTTCAACAAACTGTTGATTTAACTTCAACAAACTGTTGACGCAGCTGTTCAGAGCCTTTTACGCTCCGGTAACCGTCAACAGTTGCAAGCAGTTCCGTACGGGAAGGTCACCTCGCCACCATGTCGAAGCGTGTGCTCACGACCGAGTCCGGCGCCCCTGTCGCCGACAACCAGAATTCCGCCACCGCCGGCGTCGGTGGTCCGATCCTGCTCCAGGACCAGCACCTTCTGGAGAAGCTCGCCCGCTTCAACCGTGAGCGCATCCCGGAGCGTGTCGTGCACGCCCGCGGCTCCGGCGCGTACGGCTACTTCGAGGTGACCGACGACGTCACCGGCTTCACCCACGCGGACTTCCTCAGCGAGGTCGGCAAGCGCACCGAGACGTTCCTGCGCTTCTCCACCGTCGCGGACAACCTCGGTGGCGCGGACGCGGTCCGCGACCCGCGCGGCTTCGCGCTGAAGTTCTACACCGAAGAGGGCAACTACGACCTCGTCGGCAACAACACCCCGGTGTTCTTCATCAAGGACCCGATCAAGTTCCCCGACTTCATCCACTCGCAGAAGCGCGACCCCTTCACGGGCAAGCAGGAGCCGGACAACGTCTGGGACTTCTGGGCGCACGCCCCCGAGGCCACGCACCAGATCACCTGGCTGATGGGTGACCGCGGCATCCCCGCCTCGTACCGTCACATGAACGGCTACGGCTCGCACACCTACCAGTGGACGAACGCCAAGGGCGAGGCCTTCTTCGTCAAGTACCACTTCAAGACTAACCAGGGCATCCGCTCGCTCTCCTCCGAGCAGGCCGCCGAGATCGCGGGCAAGGACCCGAACTCGCACCAGACCGACCTGCTCCAGGCCATCGAGCGCGGCGTCAACCCGTCCTGGACGCTGTACGTCCAGGTCATGCCGGCCGCCGAGGCCGCGGACTACCAGTTCAACCCGTTCGACCTCACCAAGGTGTGGCCGCACAAGGACTACCCGCTGCAGCGCGTGGGCCGCCTGGTCCTCGACCGCAACCCGGACAACGTCTTCGCCGAGGTCGAGCAGGCCGCGTTCTCGCCGAACAACTTCGTGCCCGGCATCGGCCCGTCGCCCGACAAGATGCTCCAGGGCCGCCTGTTCGCCTACGCGGACGCGCACCGCTACCGCCTGGGCGTCAACCACACCCAGCTGGCCGTCAACGCCCCCAAGGCGTCGAAGGCCGACAACTACGGCCGCGACGGTCTGATGGCGTCCAACGCCTACGGCCGCGACCGCAAGAACTACGAGCCCAACTCGTACGACGGTCCCGCCGAGACCGGCCGCGCCCTGTCGGCCCCCCTCGCGGTCGCCGGCTACACCGGCACCCACGAGGCGCCGGCCCACACCAAGGACGACGACTTCTACCAGGCCGGTGAGCTGTACCGCCTGATGTCGGACGACGAGAAGTCCCGTCTGATCGCCAACATCGCCGGCGGCCTCTCTCAGGTCTCGCGCGACGACGTGATCGAGAAGAACCTGGCTCACTTCCACGCCGCGGACGCCGAGTACGGCAAGCGCGTCGAGGAAGCGGTCCGCGCCCTGTGCGAGGACTAAGTCCCAGACTGCGTACGGGAACTGACGGGAGGTCGGTTCCCGTACGCGATGCCCGCACCGCTGTGCAGACCCGGATGAGGGGTGGTCACACGGCGAGGCGGGCGGTCCGCCCCAGGGCGGACAGGCACGGTCCGCGGCGGCTCTGTGAGCCAGTGCGGTGGTCAAGATCCTGGCGGCTCCCTTTTCGACCTGAGGGAAGGGACGCCGCGGGGTTCATCGCAGGCCGCCGCGGTACCGGCCACATCACGGACTCCGCCCGGTAGCACGCATGCATGTTCCGCCAGTCGCGTGCCGTCGGGCGGCCACAACTCCCCTTCGGGGGACGGGGAGAAAAACCTTTCGGGGAACACTTCCTCGGGGGAAACAAGAACGCCGAGTACGGTTTACGGTCCCGTACTCGGCGTTCTTGCGTTGTCCGCGTCCGCGGACTTCTGGCATCGGCCTGGTGGGCGCTCTCGCGTTGTGCGGGGGCGCTCTCGCGTTGTCCGGGGGACCCGGTCAGGCGTCTGCCCGAGGGCGCTCAGCCGGGCGTGGACGGGCCGCGAGGCACGCCCCCTGCCCCCTCTCCCTCCCCACACACACAGAGAACAGCCCCAGACCCTTACGCCGGGTCTGGGGCTGTTCTCTTGCCCTTGCAAGTGACTACGCAGGGAACCATTTCCCGGCCCGTCTAAGAGCCGTTCCGGCGCTCACCGTAGCGATGTCCCCCTGGCCCACGTACAGCCCGTTTCCGGGCCGCACAGGGCCGCGTCACCCACCCCGCCCGAGAGGGCCTACGCACCCCCGGACACGCCGAAGGGGCGGTCCACCCCCCATCGGGTGGACCGCCCCTCCGTTAGGCCGGCAGTGGCCGGATCAGCCCTTCAGGGGGCGGATCGCGGTCGGCGCGTGGCCGGGCTCGGTGGCGAGCTCCTCGAACTCCCGGACGTCGCTGATGTCGGCCGTCGGGCTCATCGAGATGTTCGTGATGCGCTCGAGGATGGCCTCGACGACGACCGGGACGCGGTACTCGGCGGCCAGCTTCTTGGCCTCCTCGAAGGCCGGCAGGAGCTGGTCGGGCTCGGTGACGCGGATCGCCTTGCAGCCGAGGCCCTCGGCGACCTTGACGTGGTCGACGCCGTAGACGCCCAGCTCGGGGCTGTTCTGGTTCTCGAACTCCAGGTTGACCTGGAAGTTGATGTCCAGACCGATCTGCGCCTGACGGATCAGGCCCAGGTAGGCGTTGTTGACCAGGACGTGGACGTACGGGATGCGGTGCTGCGCACCGACCGCCAGCTCCTCGATCATGAACTGGAAGTCGTAGTCACCGGACAGCGCGACGACCTGGGTCTCCGGGTCGGCGGTGGCGACACCGAGCGCGGCCGGGATGGTCCAGCCGAGCGGGCCGGCCTGGCCGCAGTTGATCCAGTGACGCGGCTTGTAGACGTGCAGCATCTGCGCGCCGGCGATCTGGGAGAGGCCGATGGTCGTGACGTAGCGGGTGTCGGGCCCGAACGCCTTGTTCATCTCCTCGTAGACGCGCTGCGGCTTCATCGGCACGTTGTCGAAGTGCGTGCGGCGGTGCAGCGTGCCCTTGCGCTCCAGGTGCGAGGCGACCCAGGCGGAGCGGTCGGGGAGCTTGCCCGCGGCCTTGAGCTCCTTGGCGACCTCGACGAACAGCTCGAGGGCGGCCTTGGCGTCGGAGGCGATCCCGTAGTCCGGCGCGAAGATCTTGCCGATCTGGGTCGGCTCGATGTCGACGTGGACGAACTTGCGGCCCTCGCGGTACACGTCCAGCTTGTAGCCGGTGTGACGGTTGGCCCAGCGGTTGCCGATGCCGAGGACGAAGTCCGACTCGAGGAACGTGGCGTTGCCGTAGCGGTGACCGGTCTGCTGACCGACCATGCCGGCGTTCAGGTCGTGGTCGTCCGGGATGGTGCCCCAGCCCATGAGGGTCGGGACGACCGGCGTGTTGGTGATCTCGGCGAACTCGACCAGCAGGTCGGAGGCGTCCGCGTTGATGATGCCGCCACCGGCGACGATCAGCGGGCGCTCGGACTCGACGAGGAACTGGATCGCCTTCTCGATCTGGGCGCGCGTCGCGGCGGGCTTGTAGACCGGCAGCGGCTCGTACGTCTCCGGGTCGAACTCGATCTCGGTCTGCTGGACGTCGATCGGCAGGTCGATGAGGACCGGGCCGGGACGGCCGGAACGCATCAGGTGGAAGGCCTGCTGGAAGACGCCGGGCACCTGGGCGGCCTCGAGGACCGTGACGGCCATCTTGGCGACGGGCTTGGCGATCGAGGCGATGTCGACGGCCTGGAAGTCCTCCTTGTGCAGGAGGTGGCTGGGCGCCTGGCCCGTGATGCACAGGATCGGGATCGAGTCACCGATCGCCGAGTACAGGCCGGTGATCATGTCGGTGCCGGCCGGGCCGGACGTACCGATGGCGACACCGATGTTGCCCGGGTTGGTACGGGTGTAGCCCTCGGCCATGTGCGTCGCGCCCTCGACGTGACGGGCCAGCGTGTGGTTGATGCCACCCACGGTCTTGAGGGACTTGTAGAAGGGGTTGATGGCGGCACCCGGCACGCCGAACGCGTTGGTCACGCCTTCGCGCTTGAGGATCTCAACTGCCGCGTCGGCAGCGGTCATGCGAGCCATTGAGTTCTCCTGCTTCGGCTGTCGGATTCGCGCTCCCGTCGCGCCCCGCGGCGAGCTCTGAGTCCGTGTCGTCTTCTTCGTAGTTTGCGTCTTCTAATTTCCACATTGCGGAAAGTAGGTTCTGCTATATGGAAGCAATGTAGGCGGCGGCGCCCCGACCGTCAAGAGAGAGGGCGGCTATTGGAGCGGTCTCTCGCCGTCCCCCTGCCGTATCGGGGCCGTTTGGAGCACCATGGCCCCCAAGGGCGGTATGCCATCGCATGAGCCGGGGTGCGGACCCCGGGGAGGATGCCGGGGGAGTTCATGACTCAGAGCGTGCAAGTGCGATGCCCGGCCTGCCGGCGCGATCAGATGTACGCGCCACCCGTCTATCCGTGCGCGTGCGGGGCGCCCGTCGAACCTCCGCTGCGGACCGACGAGCCCGCCCAGATGGTCACCCACCGCACGTGGCTCGACGACTGGGTCACCGTGCGCTGCAAAACCTGCGGGCGCCGGGACCGCTGGCCACGCCCGGAGCTCGGCTGCGCGTGCGGCACGATCCTCCGGGTTCCGGTCCAGGGCGATCCCGCGCCCAGCCATGACGCGTCATCCGACGCGGACCACGCCTGGCCGACGCCCGCCACTCCCCCGGGGCCCGCCCACATCCCGCTGCCGCCGACGGCTCCGCCGCCCCGGCCCCCGTTCAAGCCGGTGCCCATCCGCAGCGCGCGCGACGCGGTGACCGCCGTCGCCCTGTACCTGCGCTGGCTCGGCTACCGCGACATCCGCCGCGCCGACCAGCGCCCCTCGTCCGGCATCGGCCTCGCGGCCCGCGGGGTCGTCGTCCAGGTCGAGCCGTCCGTACGGCCCGCGACGCTGCGGGACGTGGAGTGCCTGTGGCTGACCTGCATGACCGAGTCGGCGCCGGTCTGCATCTACTTCTCCCTCGCCGGCTACGACGAGGACGCCCGCACCCGAGCCGACGAACTCGACGTCCCCCTCTTCGTCCTCGACCTCGCCGGTATGCCCCAGCCGGTCAACGTCCCGGCCGACGAACTGATCGCGGCCGGGGCGTAGGCCCCGGCCGCGATGGGTTCGGAAGATCAGTGGGTCAGCGGGTCCTCATTCGGGCGCGTCCGCGTAGTTCTCCCGCAGCTCGATCTTGCGGACCTTGCCGCTCACCGTCATCGGGAACGTCTCCAGGATGGTCAGCCGGGACGGGGTCTTGTAGTGGGCCAGGCGGTCGTGGCAGTACGCGCGCAGCTCCTCCAGGGTGAGCGTGTCCTGCGGGTCGCGGAGGATCACACAGGCCAGGACCACCTCTCCGTACCGCTCGTCGGGTACGCCCACGACCTGGACGTCCGCGATCTTCGGGTGGGAGTAGAGGAACTCCTCGATCTCGCGCGGGTAGATGTTCTCGCCGCCCCTGATGATCATGTCCTTGATGCGGCCGACGATCTGGACGTAGCCGTCCTCGCGCAGGACCGCGAGGTCGCCGGTGTGCATCCAGCGGCCCTGGTCGATGACGTCGGCCGTCTTCTGCGGCTCGTCCCAGTAGCCGAGCATCACGCTGTAGCCGCGGGTGCACAGCTCGCCGGCCTCGCCGCGCGGCAGCGTCACGCCGGTGACCGGGTCGACGACCTTGACCTCGATGTGCGGCAGGACGCGCCCGACCGTGCCGGTGCGCCGCTCCAGGTCGTCGTCTCGGCGCGTCTGCGTGGACACCGGCGAGGTCTCGGTCATGCCGTAGCAGATGGAGACCTCCTCCATGTGCATCTCGGCGACGACCCGCTTCATGACCTCGACGGGGCACGGGGAGCCCGCCATGATGCCGGTGCGCAGGGACGACAGGTCGTACGCCCGGAAGTCGGGGAGGTTCAGCTCCGCGATGAACATCGTCGGGACGCCGTACAGGGACGTGCAGCGCTCGGCTTCGACGGCCTTCAGGGTGGCGACGGGGTCGAAGGACGGGGCCGGGATCACGATGCACGCGCCGTGCGAGGTGGCTCCGAGGTTGCCCATGACCATGCCGAAGCAGTGGTAGAAGGGCACCGGCAGACAGACCCGGTCCTGCTCGGTGTAGGCGATGGTCTCGCCCACCCAGTAGCCGTTGTTCAGGATGTTGTGGTGCGAGAGCGTGGCTCCCTTGGGGAAGCCGGTCGTGCCCGAGGTGTACTGGATGTTGATCGGGTCGTCACAGCTCAACTCGGCCTGTCTCGCGGCGAGTTGTTCGACGGTCACCGACGCGGAGGCCGCCGCCAGCAGGTCCCAGCCGGGGTCGCCGATGAACACCGTCTCGCGCAGCTCGGGGCAGTTCGTCCGCACCTGCCCGACGAGGGCCCGGTAGTCGCTGCCCTTGTGCTCGGTGGAGGCGACGAGGAGCGAGACGCCCGCCTGCTTGAGCACGAACTCCAGCTCGTGGGCGCGGTACGCGGGGTTGATGTTCACCATGATCGCGCCGATGCGCGCGGTCGCGTACTGCACGAGGACCCACTCGGGGCAGTTGACCGCCCAGATGCCGACCCGGTCTCCCTTGCCCACACCCCTGGCCATGAGGCCGCGTGCCAACTCGTCGACGTCCGCGCCGAATTGGGCGTAGGTCCAGCGGCGGCCGGACGGCATGTCGACGAGGGCGTCGCGGTCGGGGAAAGCGGTCACGGCCCGGGCGAGGTTGCGGCCGATGGTGTCTCCGAGGAGCGGTGCGGGGTCCGTCCCGTGGGTGTAGGAGTCGAGCTCGACGGTCACCGGAAATCCTCCTCGCGGAATTCGGCGGTCGAGCCCTGAGCGGTGCGCTCACGCAGCTCGATGCGCCGGATCTTGCCTGACACGGTCTTGGGCAGTTCGGCGAACTCCAGTCGCCGGACACGCTTGTACGGGGCGAGCACGGCGCGCGAGTGCTCGAACAGGAGCTTCGCGGTGCCGGGCCCGGGCTCGAAGCCCTCGGCGAGCACGATGTACGCCTTCGGGACGGCGAGGCGCAGCTCGTCGGGGGCGGGCACGACGGCGGCCTCGGCGACGGCCTCGTGTTCGAGGAGCGCGCTCTCCAGCTCGAACGGGCTGATCTTGTAGTCGGAAGCCTTGAAGACGTCGTCGGCGCGGCCGACGTAGGTCAGATAGCCGTCCGCGTCGCGGGAACCGATGTCGCCGGTGCGGTAGTAGCCGCCGGCCATGGCCTCGGCGGTGCGCTCGGGGTCACCGTGGTAGCCGGTCATGAGGCCTACGGGGCGGGCGGACAGGTCGAGGCTGATCTCGCCCTCGCTCGCGCCGGGCTCGCCGGTCACGGGGTCGAGGAGCTCGACTTTGTAGCCGGGACTGGGGCGCCCCATGGACCCGGTCTTGAGCTCCTGACCTGGGCTGTTGGAGACCTGTACGGCGGTCTCCGTCTGCCCGAAGCCGTCCCGGATGGTGACGCCCCAGGCGCGCCGCACCTGCTCGATGACCTCGGGGTTCAGCGGCTCGCCCGCGGCGACGACTGCGCGCGGCGGGGTCGCGAGCTGCGTCAGGTCGGCCTGGATGAGCATCCGCCACACGGTGGGCGGCGCGCAGAACGACGTGACGCCCGCGCGCTCCATGACCTCCATGAGGCGGCCCGCGTCGAAGCGTGTGTAGTTGTAGAGGAAGACGGTCGCCTCCGCGTTCCACGGCGCGAAGAAATTCGACCAGGCGTGCTTGGCCCAGCCGGGTGACGAGATGTTCAGATGGACGTCCCCGGGCCGCAGCCCGATCCAGAACATCGTCGCCAAGTGCCCCACGGGATACGACACATGGGTGTGCTCGACGAGCTTGGGCCGGGCGGTCGTGCCGGACGTGAAGTACAGGAGCAGCGGATCGGCCGCGAGGGTGACCCCGTCGGGCTCGAAGGTCTCGGCGGCGCCGTCGGCGTCCTCGTACGCGCTCCAGCCCGGGGCCCGCGCGCCGACCACGATGCGGGTGTAGTCGCCGGGGACCTCGGCGAACTTCCCGACGTCCTCGGGCCGCACCATGACGTGCCGTGCGCGGCCCCGGTCGACGCGGTCGCGCAGGTCGGCGGGGCCGAGCAGGGGCGTCGCGGGGATGACGACGGCACGCAGCTTCATCGCGGCGAGCATGATCTCCCACAGCTCCACCTGGTTGCCGAGCATCAGGAGGATCCGGTCGCCCGCGACGACGCCCTGGCCGCGCAGCCAGTTCGCGACCCGGTTCGAGCGGCGGCGCATGGTGTCGAAGGTGAAGCGGCCCTCACGGCCGTCCTCCTCGACGATGTGCAGGGCGGTCCTGCCGTTGCCGTCGGCGATGACGTCGAACCAGTCGAGGGCCCAGTTGAAGCGCTCGGGCCGGGGCCAGGCGAAGCCGTCGTACGCGGCCCGGTAGTCGTCCGCGTGCCGGAGCAGGAAGTCCCGCGCGGCGCGGAACTCCTCGGTGGGGCCCCGGCCGGTACCGGGCGTCTCCGTCGTCAATGTGTCCTCCTCGTTGCGGACCTTGCCTGCCATCGTGTAATCCGTGACGCAGATCTCACCACCCCCGGACGGGGGTGGGTCATTGGAAGGACGCGGCGAGTGAGCGCAGACGGGGCCGACGCGGTGGAGATGCGGGCCGCTCTGGTGCGGCTGCGGCGGGGCACGGGGCTGCCCGTCGCGTTCGGCGGCCTGATGACGGGCAAGGGCGGCTCGGTGCGCATCGGTGAGCTGAGCGGCGCGGCGACGGGCGTGCTGCACGGCCTCTCCATCGCGACGGGCAACGGCCTCGGCGGTAAGGCGCTCGCCCTGTCCCGGCCGTGCGCGGTCACGGACTACCCGGTCTCGCGCCACATCAGCCACGAGTACGACGCGGCGGTCGCCGCGGAGGGTCTCCTCTCGGTGCTGGCGGTCCCCGTCGTCGTACGCCGCCGGGTCCGCGGCGTCCTCTACGGGGCCCTGCGCACCGCCCAGCCGCTGGGCGACCGCACGCTGAGCGAGGCGGTGGCGGCGGCGCGGGACGTGGAGCAGGCGCTGGTGGTACGGGACGAGGTGCGGGCGCTGCTGGCGGCGGCGGGGGTTGGGGCGGGTGCGGGTGCCGTCGGCGCGGGGGCAGGTGGTGCCGGCGCGGGTGGTGCTCGGGCGGGTGGTGCTCGGGGTGCCGGTGGGGGGCCGGCGGGCGGTCTCGCGGCCGGTTCGGCCGCGTGGGAGGAGGTCCGGGAGGCGCACGGTGCGCTGCGGGCGCTCGCGCCTCGCGTCGTGGACCCCGCGCTGCGGGAGGAACTGCTCGCGGTGTGCGGCCGGCTCGCCTCGGCGACGGCGCCGCCGCGCGTACGGGACGTGGGGCTCACGCCCCGCGAGGTCGACGTGCTGGCGTGCGTGGCGTCGGGCGCGACGAACGCGGCCACGGCAGAACGGCTGGGGCTGCGCCCGGAGACGGTGAAGAGCTATCTGCGCTCGGCGATGCGCAAGCTGGGGGCACACACGCGCCTGGAGGCGGTGGTGGCGGCGCGCAGGGCGGGGTTGCTGCCGTAGGCGCCGCCTCGCGGCATGTCCGTTGCCTATTCCCCGCACTCATGGGTGGACGGATCCACCACGACGCGGTCGAGCAGACTCCGGAGCAGGGCCTGTTCGGCGTCGGTGAGGTCGCCGAAGAGCTCGCGCTCGGCCTCGCTCACGGCCTCGTCGACGCGCTCCAGGGCCTCCCGGCCTGCCGGGGTGATCTCCACGATGTGGCGCCGCCGGTCGGCCGGGTCACGACGCCGTTCACACAGCTCCGCCGACTCCAACTCGTTGAGTATGGCGACGAGTTGGCTCGGATCGACCTCCATGGCGGCGGCCAGTTCGCGCTGGCTGGTGGCGCCGGGGGCTAGTCGCATCAGGGTCATGGCGTTACGCGGGTGGAGCCCGGCGCCGGAGTCCTGGATGCCGTGGCTCGCGACGGCGAAGGCGGCGGGCGCGCTGGGCCTGCTGGCGGGCCTGGTCGTCGCACCGCTCGGCATGGCCGCGGCGACGGGCCTGGTGCTGTACTTCATCGGAGCGGTGATCTCCCACGTACGCGTGAAGGACTACGCGGTGGCCCCGGTCATCGTCCTCACGCTGCTGGCGGCGGGCGCGCTGGTGCTGCGGATAGCTTCCGCCTGACCTGCCCCGCCCCACCGATGTCAGTGACGGCTGCGACGCTGACGGCATGACGCCTTGGAACTTGTCGGCCATCGACCAAGCACTGCACGCGAGTTGGGCCGCCGACACGTGCTCACCGGACGACCTCGCTCGCGCCGGATGGCAGCCGACCAATCCGGCATGGGGTCACTGCGACATCACCTCTTTGATCGTGAACGACATCTTCGGCGGCGATCTCGTGGTCGGCGAGGTCCACCGCGACGGGGAACAGCAGGGGTTCCACTGGTGGAATCAGCTGCCCAGCGGTGTCGAACTCGACCTGACGCGCGAGCAGTTCCGGGACGGCCAGACCGTGACCGCGGCCCGCGCCGTCAAGCGCCCGCCGGGGCCTCTGCCTCGGCGCTGGGAGGAGTACCTGCTCCTGCGTGAGCGCGTCATGAAACACCTCGGCCACCTCCCAGGCCCGGCCGCCTGACACGGGTCAGGTCGTGCGGCGGGCCTGGGCGCGGGCCCGGCGGCCGAGTTCCATGGCGAGCAGGCCGAGCAGTACGGCCAGGGCTCCGCCGACCACTCCGTTCCCGGTACCGGGGCCGCCGTCGGCCACGGCGAGGTTCAGGGCACCGACGACCGTGGCGATCAGGCCCGTCGCCAGCGCCACGACCGACCCGTTCCCGGCGCGGCGGAGGGCGCGGACGCCGACGATCACGCCCGCCAGCCCCAGCAGCGCGGCCGATGTGGCCCAGAGCCGGGCGGCGGTCAGGGTGTAGGCGCCGACGGCGGCCGACTGCAACTGGGGGTGGGCGGAGGCTGGTTCGGCGAGCATGAAGGTGGCGATCAGGGCTGCGGTGGCCGTCAGCGTCAGGGCCTTTGGGATGTACACGGGGGCTCCTTCTCCTTCAGGGCGGGGCTTGGATCGAGCATGTCCGCCGCGACCGCCTCCCGTCGTCCGGCGGATGCGTACATTGCTCGCTGCCGCCGTTGCCGTAGGAGGCGGAAACGTACTGCGTCCGCGGTAGTCGGGGTGTCATCCCCGCGCCCGAGTCGCCCGCGCGTGGCGCCGATTAGGGTGCGGCGCATGAGTACAGGACGGCCCGGTGTCGTGGACTGGGTGATCGCCGTCGGGGTGGCGGCGACGCTGCTCGTCACCGGGGTGTCCGGCCGGCCCTCAGGCGCCGTCCTCGACCTGCTCGGGTACGTGCTCCTCGCCGCGGGCGGTCTCGCGCTCGTCGTACGGCGCCGGGCCTCCGTTCCCGTGCTGGCCGTCACCGGGCTGTGTGCGGTTGGGTATCAGGCGGCCGGGTTCGACGTGCCGGCCGTCGCGTACCTGTTCGCCGTGTTCGCGGCCGTACGGGCCGGGCAGCGCACCGTCACCGTGGCGGTGAGCCTGACCATGCTGGCCGCGCTGCCCGTCGCCGCCCTCGTGTCGGGCCCGCTCGACGTGGGCGAGGCGTTCGCGCGGGCCCGGGGCGCCCTCGAACTGGCCTGGCTCATCGCGGCCGGCGCCGCCGGCGAGGCCCTGCGGCAGGCCGAGGCACGGGCGGACGAGGCCGAACGGACCCGCGAGGAGACCGCGCGACGGCGGGCGGACGCGGAACGGCTGCGTATCGCACGGGAGTTGCACGATTCGCTCACGCATCAGATCTCGGTCATCAAGTTGCAGGCCGAGGTCGCCGTGCATGTGGCCCGCAGGCGGGGCGAGGAGGTACCGGAGGCGCTGCTCGCGATCCAGGAGGCGGGACGTGAGGCCGTCCGGGAGCTGCGGGCCACGCTGGAGGCGCTGCGTGATGACGACACGGCCCCGCCGCGTGGGCTCGACGACGTGCCCGAACTGGTGGAAAGCGCCCGTGCGTTGGGACTGGATCTGACTCTGGCGATCGAGAGGCGCCGCGACGACGTACCGGCCGCCGTGGACCGTACCGTCTACCGGATCGTCCAGGAATCGCTCACCAACATCGCCCGCCACGCGGGCGTGACCACGGCGTCGGTCCGGATCGACTACGGCGCGGACACCCTGGCCGTACGTGTCGAAGACGACGGCAGGTCGACCACCCGGACGGCGGGCACCGCCCCCACGCCCGGCGTCGGCCTGCTGGGGATGCGCGAACGCGTCACCGCCCTCGGCGGGCGGCTGAAAGCCGGACCGCGCGCCGGAGGCGGCTTCACGGTCCAGGCCGAACTCCCCGTGGACCGGACCTCGTGATCCGTGTCCTGCTGGCCGACGACCAGCCGCTCGTCCGCAGCGGGTTCCGCGCGCTCCTCGATCTCGAGGAGGACATCGAGGTGGTGGCCGAGGCCGCCGACGGGGCGGAGGCCGTGGCGCTGGCCAGGGAGCAGCTGCCCGACGTCGCACTCGTCGACGTACAGATGCCGGTGGTCGACGGCATCGAGGCGACCCGCCGCATCGCCGCCGACCCGGCACTCGCCGGGGTGCACGTCGTCATCCTGACCAACTACGGCCTGGACGAATACGTCTTCGACGCGCTGCGCGCGGGCGCCGCCGGATTCCTGGTGAAGGACATCGTCCCCGAGGACTTCCTGCACGCGGTACGTGTAGCCGCGCGGGGCGACGCCCTGCTCGCCCCGTCGATCACCCGCAAGCTCATCGACCGCTACGTCACCCAGCCGCTCCGCCCCCGCACCGGCCCGGGCCTCGCGGCACTGACCAACCGCGAACGCGAGGCGGTCGCCCTGGTGGCCCAGGGCCTGTCCAACGACCAGATCGCCGCCCGCATGGTGATCAGCCCGATGACGGCGAAGACCCACCTCAACCGCGCGATGACCAAACTCCACGCGCGGGACCGGGCCCAACTGGTCGTCCTCGCCTACGAGTCCGGCCTGGTGAGCCCCTGAACCTGGCCAGGTTCTCGCACCGTAGACCCGTCGGCCCGACCCGATTCCACGCACCCCGGTAAACCTTCCCGCTCGCTCCCGCAACAAAGCAGCACCACGCCGGACAGGCGTAGGTGCTGACGAGCTGGAGGGCAGTCGTGACGACACCGCACCACTCCGATTCCCACACCCCACCTCCCCGCGCGGGCGGCCGGCCCGGCCGGTTCCGGCGGACGCTGGTCGCCGTGGGCGCGACGGCCGCCCTGGTCGGCGGCGTCGGCGCGGCCTCGGCCGTGACCGACCAGGGCGACCGGCACCGGGCCATCGTCACGCCCGACGCACCCGCCGCCATCGGGCCCTACTCGCAGGGGATCAACGCCGGGAACCTCACCTTCGTCTCCGGGCAGCTGCCCATCGACCCGAAGACGGGTGCCATCCCGGCCGGCGCCTCCATCGAGGACCAGACACGGCAGGCGCTGCGCAATGTCGAGGCCGTGCTGAAGGCCGAAGGCATGTCGGCCAAGCACGTGGTCAGCACCACGGTCTACGTCGCCGACCTGGACGACTTCGCCCGCCTCAACGCTGTCTACGCCGAGTTCTTCAACTCCTCCGCACCGCCCGCCCGGGCCACCGTCGAGGTCGCGCGCCTGCCGCGTGACGCGAAGGTCGAGATTTCCGCGATCGCCGTCCGCTGAACACCACCGAAGGGACGAAGTCATGGCTGGGCCAAGACTGAACAACCGTAAGGAAGCCGGGTTCTCCCGGCGCGGATTCGTCGGACTGCTGGGCGCCGGTACCGCGTCCGTCGGCCTCGGGACGGTCGGTGTCACCCCGGCCGCGGCCGCCGCTGCCGCCGGTGCGACCTCCACCGAGCTGCCGCCGCCGTCCTCACCGGCGTACTGGGACGCCGTACGGCGCCTGTTCCTGCTGGACAAGAAGGTGCTGTTCATGAACGTCGGCACCGTCGGGTCGCCGCCCCGCGAGGTGCTCGACACCGTCGACCGGGTGCACCGCGAGGTGGCCGTCGGCGCGGTCTCCGCCTACAGCGACTTCTCCGACGTGCGGGCCGTGGCGGCCCGCGGCTACGGGTGCGACCCGGACGAGGTCACCATCTCGCACAACACGAGCGACGGCATGGCGAAGATCATGGCCGGTCTCGCGCTCAAGGAGGGCGACGAGATCCTCACCACCAACCATGAACACTCCGGCGGCAACTCGCCCATGGCCGAGGCGCGGGACCGGCACGGGGTGGTGATCAAGCGCGTGGAAATGCCGGTCGGGAACGGCCAACGCGCCGAGGACTACGTCGAGTTGTTCCGCAAGGCCATCACCTCGCGCACCAAGGTCATGGTGTTCTCCGCGCCCACCTACAAGACCGGCACCATGCTGCCCATCCAGCTCCTCGCGAAGCTCGCGCAGGACCACGGGCTGATCAGCGTCGTCGACGGTGCGCACATCCCCGGCATGATGGCGTACAACTTCAACGAGCTGGGCGTCGACTTCCTCGCCGGATCTGCCGCGAAGTGGCAGTGCGGGCCGGGTGGCACGGGTGTCCTCTACGTCCGCAACAAGGTGCGGCCGCGCTACAACCCCAACCCGCTGCCCGAGTTCTGGCCCGTGGTGTCCAGCGGCTACCCCGAGGCCGGTCTGCCGGCGCGCTCGAGCGGGGCGACGGCGAGCTACGACATGGCCTCGAAACTGCAGACCATCGGCAACAGCAGCCTCGCGATCATGGCGGGCGTGGCCAACGTCTGCGAGGTCTGGGACCGGATCGGCCGGGACAGGATCCAGAACCATGTCCTCGGGCTCTCCGGCTATCTGAAGGAGCTGATCGTCGAGCGCTGGGGCGTGAAGTCCCTGTACTCGCCGAAGGACGACCCCCGTCTGGTGTGCGCGCTCACCTCCTTCGCGCCGTTCCGCGACCCGGCTGACGTCTACGACGCGGCGAAGACGACGGCGTTCGTCGCGCGGCTCAAGGACGAGTACGGGATCGTGATCCGCACCAGCGACTTCCCGGTGATCGGCTCGGCCAGGTCCCACCAGGCGGTCCGGGTGTCCACCCACCTCTTCCACCAGAAGGAGGACGTGGAGCGGATCGTCGACGCGATGTGGCGGCTGTCGGGCGACATGGGCTGAGGCTCACTCCGGGAGGTTCACTCCAGGAGGCTCACGCCGGTCGCCACGGGGCCGCGGGATCTGTTCCCGCGGCCCCGTGGCGTGTGCGCCTCAGGGCTGAACAAGCCCTGGGCCAGGGCCGGATCAGGGCTGGACGATCACGTCGATCCGCTCGTGGCGCGGCGCGCGGGCCGGTTCGGCGAGGGAGTGCAGCGCCCACAGGCCCGCCAGGTCGGCGACGGCCACGATCACCACCGCGAGGACGAGCATGACCAGGCGCCGGCGCCGGTCCCGGCGCTGCCACTCCGAACGGGCCTTGGCATAGGCGTCCGGGGAGGGCACCACGGTCGAGGCCAGCGAGTCGAGGGTGTCGCGCAGCCGGGCCTCGGGGTCGTCCACACTCATCGATGGCTCTCCATGGCTTGCGACAGCGCGTGCATACCGCGGAAGATGTGCGACTTCACCGCGCCCACACTGATCCCCATCGACTCGGCTATCTCCCGCTCCTTCAGGTCCATCCAGTACCGCAGCACCAGCGCCTCCCGCTGCCGGGTGGGCAGGTTCTTCAGCGCGTCGACCATCTGCCGCTGGTCCTCGTGCAGCAGCGCGGTCGACTCGGCGGAGGCGATGTGGGACAGCTCCACGTTCGCATGGCGGCGCGACACCTGGAGGCGCCGGATGCGGATCCGCACGAGATTGCACACCACGGAACGAAGGTACGCGGGTGCCGCCTCCGGCGCACGCAGTCGGTACCAGCGGCTGTGCAGCACACAGAACCCCTCGGCCACGATGTCCTCCGCGTCCTGCTCGGCTCCCAACAGCACGGCCAGGCGCACCAGTTGGGCGTGATGGCCGTCGAAGAGGCGGATCATCGCCGTCTCGCGTTCCACGTCCCGCAGGTCGACGCCCGCTTCGTGCTCCGCAGCGGCGCCACCCGGCCCACGGGAGGGTTCGTGGCCGCTGTCGAGGTCTCCGGCAGCGTTCCCGACCGCCGTCGCGGGGCCGCCCGTCCGGTGCCAGGGCTTGTCGGTTCCTCTCATGACGTCGCCCCGTTCCGGCTCGCGACGCCGGTGGGTCTGAGTACGCCGGACAGACCGCGCGGCACGCCCAGGCGGTCGAGGAGCGGGCTCGTGAGGCCGACGACCGCGAGGTTGACGGCGAGGCCGACCACACCCGCGTACACCTGGACGTCCACCGGGCCGAACGAGAGGCGGACCAGGGAGGAGAAGCCTGCGCGGTTGACCAGGACGGTGCCGACCACCATGCCGAGGAGCCAGCCGGTGAGCAGGGAGATGCGGTGGGGTGTGCGCTGCCGCAGGCCCAGCACGATCGCCGGCAGGATCTGCAGCACCCAGACGGCCCCGAGCAGGTGCAGATTGATGGCGGCCTGGTCGCGCACGCCCAGCGCGAACGCGAGCGCCCCGACCTTGACGATCAGCGACATCAGCCGGGCCATACGGGTCACTTGGGCCGCCGTCGCCGTCGGGTTGACGAACTCCAAGTAGACGTTCCGCGCGAACAGTGTCGCCGCACCGATCGACATCACCGCCGCCGGTACGAGCGCCGCCACGACGATCGCGCCGAGGAGCAGCCCGGCCGCCCAGCCCGGCGCGAGGTCGAGGACGAGCAGCGGGATCGCCAGCTCGCTGCGTCCCGGCGGGGGCCGGACCCCCGACACGAGCGCCGCGATGCCGAACAGTGCGAAGAGGGCGAGCATCGCCGTCCAGCCGTGCAGCGTGACGGACGACCGGCGCAGTACGCGGCCGTTGCGCGCAGAGAACGCCACCATCAGGACGTGCGGAAAGGCGAACAGAGCGAGCGCCGAGCCGACGGCGAGGGAGATGTATGCCGGCGCCAGCGAGGGGTCAGGCACGAGCGCCGAGGTGCCACCGGCCGCCCCGAACGCGGCGCCGGCTCGGGTGAACAGGTCTGCCGGTGAGCCGAGTTCGGCGAGGACGAGGGCGCCGATGGCGAGCGTCGAGCCGACGACAAGCACCGCCTTGACGACCGATACGAGGGTCGGTGCGCGCAGCCCGTACCGGTACGTGGAGACGGCGAGCACCGCGAACACGACGGTGAGCGCCACGTCGCCCGCGAGACCGTCGGCCCCGATGCCCAGCACGCTGAGTACGGCGCGCAGGCCGAGCAGTTGCAGGGCGATGTACGGCATCGTCGCGAAGATCCCGGTGAGCGCGACGGCGAGCGCGAGCAGCGGCGATCCGTAGCGCACCCGGACGAAGTCGGCGACGGTGACGTGCCCGTGGGCCCGCGCCGTCTTCGCGAGGCGGGGCAGCAGAACGAAGGCGATCGCGCAGATGATCACCGTGTAGGGCAGGGCGTAGAAGCCGATGCCGCCGGATGTGAAGACCGCACCGGGCACGGCCGTGAACGTGTACGCGGTGTAGACGGTGCCTCCGAGCAGGCACCAGACGAGACCGCTGCCCTGCCGGCGGTCGGCCAGGGCCCAGTCCTCCAGGTCCGCCCTGACCCCGGTGCCGCCCGAGGTGATGCGGGCGCTCCTCAGCGCGATCACCGAGGCGACGCACACGACGGCCGCACAGGTGATCGCAGGGGCGAGGTTGCTCATGAATCCTCCACGCTCGACATGACCTGATGTCCGGCCGAGTCGCGGTAAACCCTCACGGGCCCACACGCAACTACCGGACGCAGACCCCTCGCCGGGAGGCCGTCGTCAGGCCGGACAGTCAGCAGCGTGGAGAGGAACGCCCCTGAACGTTGAGGAGTGAAGCACGCATTCCAGCCCAGGAACAGACCACGGACAAAGGGATATTCGCGCCCCGCGCGGGGCTGTCACCTGCCCGGACGACGTTCCTGACGAGAAGAGAGGAGGTGTCGGGCCATGACCGAAGAACGCCCTTTGAAAACAAGGCACATGATGGACCGTCAGGCACCTGTCCGCGCCAACGCGGCACGCACCGCAGCCCGGTTGTGTCTCGCGGCGGCGTTCATCGGTCCGCTGCTCGCGCCCCTGTCCATGCGGACGGAGCCGCGACTGCTCGGCTGGCCCTTCTTCTACTGGTACCAGCTGGCCTGGGTGCCACTGGGCGCCGCACTGCTGGTCGGCGCCATGGCCTTCCGGCGGCTCGGCAGGAGGCAGGAATCTCCTGTCAACCAGTCGGCCCACCAGGGCAACTCCCCCTAGAACCCCCGCCCCTCGCTTCCCAAGACGCACTTCCAGAGACGCACTTCCAGAGACGCGCAAGAGTCGTCCCCGAACACCTGGAGCAACTGTGTCCGTCAACGGCGCCCACAGGGCGAGACCCACTCCGAGAACGATCCTGATCTGGACGGGCGTCGCCGTGGTCGGCGCCGTCGCCTGGGGCATGGTCGCGCTGTCCAGGGGCGAGGAGATCTCCGCCGTCTGGCTGGTCGTGGCAGCGCTCGGCTCGTACGCGATCGCGTACCGCTTCTACTCGCGCTTCATCGCCCGCCGGGTCCTGGAACTCGACGACCGTCGCGCGACGCCCGCCGAGCGCCTCGACGACGGGATCGACTTCCAGCCCACCGACCGGCGCGTCCTGTTCGGCCATCACTTCGCCGCCATCGCGGGCGCCGGGCCGCTCGTCGGACCCGTCATGGCGGCGCAGATGGGTTACCTGCCGGGCACGATCTGGATCGTCGTCGGCGTGATCTTCGCCGGAGCCGTCCAGGACATGGTGGTGCTGTTCATCTCCATGCGGCGGGACGGGAAGAGCCTCGGGCAGATGGCCCGCGAGGAGATCGGCCGGGTGGGCGGTGCCGCGGCGCTGATCGCCGTACTGGCCATCATGATCATCCTGCTGGCCGTGCTCGCCCTCGTGGTCGTCAACGCGCTCGCGGCCTCGCCGTGGGGCACCTTCTCGGTGGCCATGACGATCCCCATCGCCCTGCTCATGGGCTTCTACCTGCGCTATCTGCGGCCCGGCCGGGTCATCGAGACCAGCGTCATCGGTGTCGTCCTGCTGTTGTTCGCGATCGCGGGCGGCGGCTGGGTCGAGAGCTCGTCCTGGGCCGGGACGTTCACGTGGGCGCCGACCACGCTGGTCTTCTGTCTCGTCGGCTACGGGTTCGTCGCCTCGGTGCTGCCGGTGTGGATGCTTCTTGCCCCGCGTGACTATCTGTCGACCTTCATGAAGATCGGCACGATCGTGCTGCTCGCCGTCGGCGTCGTGGCCACCGCGCCGCTCCTGAAGAACGACGCTGTGACCCCGTTCGCCTCCTCGGGCACCGGCCCCGTCTTCGCCGGCGCACTCTTCCCGTTCCTGTTCATCACGATCGCCTGCGGCGCCCTGTCCGGCTTCCATGCCCTGGTCTCCTCCGGCACCACCCCCAAGCTCATCCAGAAGGAGTCGCAGGTCCGGCTCATCGGCTACGGCGCGATGCTCATGGAGTCCTTCGTCGCCGTGATGGCGCTGGTCGCGGCGTCCGTGCTCGACCCCGGCCTGTATTACGCGATGAACGCCCCGGCCGGCCTGCTCGGCACGACGGTGGACAGCGCCTCCCAGGCGGTGGCGGGCCTCGGTTTCACCATCAGCCCGCAGGACCTGGCGGCGGCCGCCCACTCGGTCGAGGAACACACCCTGATCGCCCGTACCGGCGGGGCGCCGACCCTCGCCCTAGGCATGTCCGACATCTTCTCCCGGGTGTTCGGCGGTCACGCCATGAAGGCGTTCTGGTACCACTTCGCGATCATGTTCGAGGCGCTGTTCATCCTCACCACGGTCGACGCCGGCACCCGGGTCGGCCGCTTCATGCTCCAGGACATGCTCGGCAACGTCTGGAAGCCGATCGGCCGGGTCACGTGGAAGCCCGGAATCTGGCTCACCAGCGCCGTCATCACCGGCCTGTGGGGCTACTTCCTCTACGTCGGCGCCACCGACCCGCTCGGCGGGATCAACCAGCTCTTCCCGCTGTTCGGCATCGCCAACCAGCTCCTCGCGGCGATCGCGCTGACCGTGGGCACGACCCTGCTCGTCAAGGCCGGGAAACTGCGGTGGGCGTGGGTCACGGGCGTACCGCTGGCGTGGGACGTGGCCGTCACGTTCACCGCCGGCTGGCAGAAGATCTTCGACAGCAACCCGAAGATCGGCTTCTTCGCCCAGCGCGAGCTGTACGCGGACGCGCTCGACGCCGGGAAGATCCTGCCCCCGGCGAAGTCGCTCGACGACATGCGGACGGTGGTGCTCAACTCCACGGTGGACGGCGTCATCATGGCCGTCTTCCTCGTCCTGGTCGCGCTCGTGATCGGCCACGCGGCCGTGATCTGCGTACGGGCGATGCGCTCGCCGCAGCCACTGCCGACCTCACAGACCCCGTTCGTGGAATCCACCCTCACCGTGCCCGCGCCGCGCTCCAGGACACTGGCCGGCGCGTCCACGAGCCGCATCGAACGGGAGTGAGCACCCTGAACCCGCTGACGCGGCTGCTGCGGGGCATCCGCTGGTACCTGAGGGAGATCTCCGGCACGGCGGACTACGAACGCCACTGCCGACGGTACGAGGAGCAGCATCCCGGCGAACCGGTACCGACTCGGCGGGCCTACGAACGCCACCGGTCCCGGCATCGCGAGGCCAACCCTCAGAGCCGCTGCTGCTGAGCCGCCGTTGCCGAGCCGCCGTTGCTTAGGGAACCCCGGCGCCCCCAGGGCAAGGTCATCCCGACCCCGCCCCGGGGGCGCCTTCATCCCGGCCTGCCGGCGATGTGGCTAGGCGGCAAACCACGAAGGCACCGGACTCCGTCGCCGGGCAGCAGGCCGAAAAGGCACTTGCCAAGATCCGCCACAACCCTTGACGCCACCCCCCACCCCCTATTGAATATGCGACCAATAGACGTGTTCACCGGGTATGCCGCCCACTGATCCGTCGGCTCCTCGTGCATTCTTTCGGAGGACTGCGTGTCATCCCCGCGAACCCAGACGTCGGTACGGATCACCCCGTCCTCGGCTCCGCCCGACCCCGCCGGTCGCGTGGAGACGCACGGTATCGACGTCATCCCGGACGACGAACGGCGCGGCCGCGCACGGGAGTTGTTCGCCGTGTGGGCGGCGCCGAACGTCAGTTATCTCAGCCTGGTCCTCGGCGGCGCCCTCGTTCTGTCCGGGCTCACCATGTGGCAGGCGTTCGCCGTGATCGTGGTGGGCAACCTGCTGTGGGCCCTGGTCGGCCTGGTCGCCGTGAGCGGACCGGCGGCGGGCGTGCCCAGTGAGGTGATCACCCGGGCGATGTTCGGCGTCCGGGGAAACCGGGTGGCCATCGCCGTGAACGGCTGGTTCGCCTCGCTCTGCTATCTCGCCCTCAACTGGGCCGCCGCCTCCGTCGCCGCCGTCAGCCTGGCGGACCGGCTCGGCTTCCCGGCGGGCACGGGCATGACGACCGTGATCATCGTGACCATCGCCGCGATCACGCTCGCCATCAGCGTCTACGGGCACGCCACCATCGTGAAGCTGTACCTGCCCTTCACGCTGGCGCTGACCGCGATCTTCGTGGCCCTCGCCGCGTTCGTCATGGGCCACACCGAGTGGGGCTACCGGCCCGCGCACCCGCTGCACGGCGGCGCGCTGTGGGCGGCTCTCTCCGGCGGCATCGCGCTCATCGCGTCGACCCCGCTCTCGTACAGCAACAGCGCGGACTTCTCGCGTTATCTGCCGCGCGCCACCTCACGGGGCGCGGTCGCGATGTGGACGGCGCTCGGTGGCTTCGTGCCGGGCGTGCTGTTCACCGCGCTCGGTGTGATGGCCGGGACCGCGCTCGACATGTCCGACCCGCAGGAGGCGCTGGCGACGATCGTCCCGCCGTGGTTCCAGCCGACGTTCCTGTTCGCGATCATCCTCGGCGCCATCGCCAACAACGCGATGACCGCCTACAGTTCGGGCCTCGCCCTCCAGGCGGCCGGCGTCCGGATCCGCCGCTCCCTCAGCATTGCCGTGAACGGCGCGATCGGCGTGGGCCTCACCCTGTACGCGCTGCTCGTCTCCAATTTCCTCGACACCGTCAGCAGCATCCTCGAACTGATGGCCGCACTGATGGGCCCCGCGATCGCGGTCTACGCCGCCGACATCCTGTGGCGCCGCAACCGCTACGACGGCCACCTGCTGACGGACGAGTCCCGGGGCGGCCTGTACTGGTACACCGGCGGCGTCAACTGGGCGGGAGTCACCGCCCTGCTCCTCGGCACCATCGTCGCCTCGCAGTGCCTGGACACCTCGATGTACACCGGCCCGATCGCCGGCGCGGCGGGCGGCCTCGACCTGTCCCTGCCCGCCGGAATCACCGTCTCCGCCACGGCCTACGTCGTACTGATGCGGGCACATCGCCGCCGGGCCCGAGCGTAAGACGGCACCGGCTGCTGCTTTCCCAACCCGCCGGCGCCTACGTCCCACAGGCCTGCACTGACGTACTGATCGGGTCACCAGGTACGCGGGAGGTAAACCGTCGGCGCGGGGCGCTTTCCTGCGTCCTGTGTTCCTGACGTGCCCCCGACACCCCTCCCCCACCCCGACTCACCCCCTAGAGTTGATCTCCCGACCTCGGATGGGGGATGACATGCGGCGTTACGACCGGCTCCGGCAGATCCTGCAACTCGACCCGGACACAGACTGGCTGACGATCTATCGGCTCAGCAGCACACTCGAGTTCCCGTGGGACTACACGCGGGCGCTGGAGCTCGCCCTCTACCGCACGTACGCCGTCCCGAGCATCGGCGCGCTGCTCGACCGGACGGCCGAGCTGACGGAGCGTTCGCAGAAGCGGTACGACGACACGGCACTCCTGCTGGACGCGGTGGTCGAGCACGGCTTCGACAGCGTCCAGGGCCGTACGGCGATCCGCCGCATCAACCAGATGCACCGCAGCTACGACATCAGCAACGACGACATGCGCTACGTCCTGTGCACGTTCGTCGTGGTGCCCAAGCGCTGGCTCGACGCGTACGGCTGGCGCAGGCTGTCACGCCACGAGACGACGGCCGCGGCGCACTACTACCGCACCCTGGGCCGGCACATGGGCATCCAGGACGTCCCGGGTTCGTACGAGGAGTTCGAGAGCTGCCTCGACACGTACGAGGCCGAGCACTTCGGTCTGGACGAGGGGGCGCGCCGGGTGTCGGACGCGACGCTCGCCCTCATGGCGTCCTGGTACCCGGGCTTCCTCGCCCCGGCCCTGAAGAAGTCAACGCTGGCACTGCTTGACGACCCACTGCTCCGCGCGTTCGGCTACGAGGCACCGGGTGCCGCCACGCGCAAGCTCGTCCAAGGCGCCGTACGGCTGCGCGGCCGAGCGGTCCGGCTGCTGCCGCCGCGCAGCACCCCGCACTACGCCCGGCAGAACCCCGAGATCAAGGGCTACCCGAACGGCTACCGGATCGCCGACCTCGGCACCTTCCCGACGCCGGGCCGAGGCGGCTGCCCCGTCCCGCACGCGGCATCGTCCACCGAGGGCACCGCGGACGATCACTGACCACGCCGCCGGGCGTGACCCACGGGCCGGCTCTAGGGCCGGTCTTCAAATTCCCGTCGTCCGCCCGGAGGGCGGGCCTGGCGGCGTCTGGTGCGTGCGATCGCAAGGCGGCGGAGAGCCCTCGATGGGGGTCCCCCCGCTCGAGCGACGCCGAGAGCTGGGGGAGTGCGTGCCAGGCGTCGCCAGGCAGGCGGCAACTGAAGACCGGCCCTAGGATCCGGCCTGTGGCCCTGATCCGAATCACCCGTGAATCGCCGCTCCCGGCGGCCGAGGCGTGGCGCCGCCTGACGGACTGGCAGCGCCACGGCGACGTCGTCCCGCTCACCCGCGTCAGGGTCACCACCCCTCCCCCGACCGGCGAGGGCACCGTCTTCGTGCCCCGCACGGGCGTGGGCCGGCTCGCCTTCGACGACCCGATGGAAGTCGTCACCTGGGCGCCCCCGTACGCCGACACCCCGGGCCACTGCCGCCTGGAAAAACGCGGCACGTTCATCACCGGCTGGGCCGAGATCGAGGTGACCCCGCACGGCCCCGGCTCCCGCATCACCTGGCACGAGGAGATCCACGTACGCCGACTACCACGCCGCTGCGATCCCTTGTTGGCGCGAGCGGGCCACCTGATGTTCTCGCGTGCGGTCAATGGGCTTCTGACATACGGGAGTTGAGTGGTCAGCCCCTGCCGATGACTCGCCGGGCGCCCGCCAGGACGGCCGTCGCCAGGGTCCACCCGGACGCGACGAGGAAGACCGCGACGACCTTGCCCATGCCGTGCGGGTCCCAGGATCCGCGATAGCCGAGGCTCGCGACCGGGATGATCAGGTCGACGCTGTAGAGCACCGGGTCCCAGGCCCGCTGGCCCGAGCCGCTGACCGCGCGCGGCTCGTGGTTCGCGAACCACAGGGACCCGGCGGCGGCCAGGCAGAGCAGCCAGATCAGAGCCCGGCGCGGGGCGTACCCGTAGCCGAACAGCACGTCCTGGAGCAGGCCCCAGACCCGCCCGGACAGCCGGTCGAGGCGGCGCATGTGGCGCTCCCTCGCGTGCCGCACGGTACGGGCCGACCGCTCGTCGCCGGCCCCCTCGTACGACGTCGCGAGCTGCTCGAAGGAGCCCGCGCCCGCGTTCGGGTCGCGGGTCAGCCAGTCGACGCGGGAGCGCACGTTGACAGGTTCGGTGGTTTCGAGGCGCTTGTACGTGAAGCCCTGGAGGTTGAGCCTGCCCTGCGCCGGCCAGGTGGCCTCGGCGTCGACGAGCACGTCGACGGCGGCGTCCTGGAGCACCACGGCACCGGCCGGCGCCTCGCGCAGGTCCAGGCGGAGGCGGGGCACCCGGAGCCGGCTCAGGAGCAGCGCGCCCTCGGGTCCGCCGATGACACTGTCGTGGAACGTCACGACACCGTCGATCGTGGCGCCCCGCAGCAGCACCTGCCCTGAGCTGCGGAAACCCCAGTCCGCGTAGAGCCCGCGCCCGCAGGCGAGACCGGTGCCGTCGAGGCCGCCGACGTCCGCGCCGTGCAGGTTGAGCGCGTACGTGATCTGCGCGTCCCGCAGGTAGAGGGCGCCGGTGGTGGTGAGGCCTCGGGCGTGGACCGAGCCCGACACGTTCAGGCGGGGCGCGAGCAGGGACCAGGGGGCGTCGTCGGCGACGGTGAGTTCCTCGGCGACGAGGTTGCCGGATATGCGCGCGTCGGCGAGTTCGCAGGCGGCGGACGTGGAGTCCTCTGCGAGGCGGCGCGGCACGCGGGGTCCGGCGCCGGTCGCGGTCGGACCGGCCAGCGGACGGGATACGGGCGTCCCGCTGCCGAGCCGTGCCTTGGACAGCCGCAGGTCACCCTCGACGGCGATCCGGTCGGCCCGCAGTGCGGGGAGCGTCGATCCCGTCAAGTCGAGTGAGGGGATGGTGAGTTCGGTGCAGCGGAGGGGTTCCTCGAAGACGCAGTCGACCAGTTCGAGCCCGGCGTCGACGCGACAGCGGCTCAGGTCGAGCGGGCCGCGTACGCGAAGGCCCTCGAATCTGAGCAGTGTGCCGGCCGCCGCCTGGTGTCCGGTGATCTCCTCGCGCAGCCGGGCCGCGTCGACCGTGTCACCCGGCTCCGGGCGCCACCGCGGGCGCCTGCTCCCCCTGAGACGTGCCATGTTCCCCTCACCCTTTTCATGGTCTCCCCAGGAGATATCACGCGAGGGCGAACACGCGCGCGGCCGTGTAGGGATACTGAGTTGATGGAACGCCCTTCCCCGTTCGCCGAGTTCGGTGCGCTCGCAGCCAAATTGCTCGATCAGTGGCAGCAGCAGAACCACCGCCCCCTGTCCGCCCCGAAATGGCTCGACACCGGCGGCAGCGGCGCGCTCCTCGCCTCTGTGTTCGTCCGGGACGGCGATCCACGGCGACCCAACCGCCGGATGATCATCAAGCTCTGCTCCCCGGACCGGGGCGCCTCGATGGAGCCGGGACGGCACACCGCCGCAATACGTTCCCTTCCGAACGGCTCCGGCGCGTATCCCCGCCATCATCTGGTGGAGCAGCTCTACGACCCGATGCCGGTGGGCGACGCATGGCTGATGTTCCAGGGCTTCGCCGGCAACGACGAAACCATGGTGACGCTCAGCACGATCCTGCGGCAGTTGCGGCTGCCCGGCGTCGCGGCGGAGATCACGCGGTCCCTGCTGGCCGACTGGAATCCGGACGAGCGGACGAACGGCGAGATGACGGCGGCGGAGTTCGTCGCCGAACTGCTGGACCGGCGCCTGGAGCGGGACGGACCGCTGTCCGTCTGGGTCCGCGAGGAGCTGGGCCTCGACCTCTCCACACCCTGGATCCGGACAGGGCGTCCGGGCGCCCTTCCCGTACCCAACCCCGTTCATCTGCAGGAGAGTTGTGCGCTCGCCGAGCACACGGTGGCCTACCCCATGCGCGGGCGCGCGCACGGCGACCTGCACCCCGGCAACATCATGGTGCCCAAGGAACCCGACGCGGACATCAGCCGCTACGTCCTCATCGACCTGTCGCGCTTCGACGACGGGGCGCTGCTCGCCCGGGACCCCGCGCATCTGCTGCTGTGCCTGGTCGCGGACTTCCTGCCGCACCTGTCGGACGACGCCCGCGCCGAGCTGCTCGAACTGCTCGTGGGCCGGGACACTCCAGGGCTGCTGATCCCGCAGGGTCTCGCCCAGGTGATCCACAAGGTACGCGCGGCGCCGGACGACTGGCTTCGCAGGCGCACCGTTTCGAGCGAGTGGCCCGGCCAGTGGCTGCTGTCGTTGCAGGCGTGCGCCCTCATGTTCACGGCCCGCGCCCGCTACGACGCGCGGGACCGGTGGTGGTTCTTCCGGCTCGCGGCGGAGGCGGCCGGCGAGTATCTCCGGTCGGTCGACGCGTACGAGCCGGGCGAGTCGGTGTTCGTGGCGGGACCGCGGGGGGCAGCGGGCCCTACGGCCGAGGGGAAGTTGCCGGCGCAGCGCACGCCCGTTCCCGTGCGCCCGGCCGACGTCGCGCCGTACGTGGCGGCGACGGTACGCGTACCCGACCCCACGCCCGTATCTGATGAGGCGTCCTCGTCCGCCACCGAGGAAGCCGCCTCGCCCGGCCCCGGTGACGTGGCCGGCCCCCCGCCCGTCGACTCCCCGGAAGTCGGTGACGCGGTGGCGCTGTCCTCACTGCTTGTCGAGCTCCGTGACACCTTCGGCGGGTTTCTGGAGGAGATCAGACGACAGAAGAGCAGTTCGGTCACCGCCGGGAGTCTCGGACCCGTCGAACACGCGGCGACCGAGGGCTACATCAACCTCACGTTTCTCCTCCCCGCCACTCCGAGCCCCCTCAGCGAGGGGTCCCGACGTCTACTCGACGCCATGCTCGAGCAGCTCGACCACGTCAGTAAAGCGGCGAAAGATCCGAAATTTGGGGAGGAACAGGCGTCATTCCTAAGGGACTTGGCCCACCGCGCCCTCGTCGTGGCAATGGGCCAGCTCCTGGCAACCGTCAATGAGGCGTTGCAGCGCGGGGAGTTCCGCTGAAAAGCCCCCTCAAGCCACCGACCCGATCCGCCCCGACGGCCCCGGCCCCGCATCCGGATGAATCGGCGTATGCGCCCCCGTCAGTGACACCCCACTCCCCCCGCGCCGGTTCGCCACGATCTCCGACGCGATGGAAAGCGCAGTCTCCTCCGGAGTGCGAGCGCCCAGGTCAAGGCCGATCGGGCTGCGCAGGCGCGCCAGTTCGAGCTCCGTGACGCCCACCGCGCGGAGCCGCTCGTTGCGGTCGAGGTGGGTTCGGCGGGAGCCCATCGCGCCTACGTAGGCGACGGGGAGGCGCAGCGCGAGCTGGAGGAGCGGGATGTCGAACTTGGCGTCGTGGGTGAGGACGCACAGGACGGTCCGCGCGTCGGTCTCCGTGCGCTCCAGGTACTTGTGGGGCCACTCCACGACGATGTCGTCCGCGTCCGGGAAGCGGGCCGGCGTCGCGAAGACGGGGCGGGCGTCGCACACCGTCACGTGGTAGCCGAGGAACTTGCCGATCCGGACGAGCGCGGACGCGAAGTCGATGGCGCCGAAGACGATCATGCGGGGCGGCGGGACGGACGACTCGACGAGGATCGTGAGGGGCTGCCCGCAGCGCGAGCCGTCCTCGCCGATCTCCACGGTGGCGGTGCGTCCGGCGTCGAGGAGCGCGCGGGCCTCGCCGGCGGCGGTGCGGTCCAGCTCGGGGTGGCCGCCGAGGGTCCCTTCAAAACCGCCGTCGTCCCGTACGAGGATCGCCCGGCCGAGAAGATCCGCCGGTCCCTGCGTGACCCGCGCGACCGCCGCCGCCCTGCCCTGGGCGGCGGCGGACAGCGCCGCCGCGAACTCCGCCCGTCCCGGGGAGTCCGCGCGGACCGGGGTGACGAGGATGTCGATGACTCCGCCGCAGGTGAGCCCCACGGCGAAGGCGTCCTCGTCGGAGTATCCGAAGCGTTCGAGGACGGTCTCGCCGTCGTCGAGCGCCTGCCGGCACAGGTCGTAGACCTCGCCCTCCACGCAGCCGCCGGAGACCGAACCGATCGCGGTGCCGTCGGTGTCGACGGCGAGCGCGGCACCCGGCTGGCGGGGTGCGCTGCCGCCGACGGCCACGACGGTGGCCACGGCGAACTCGCGTCCCTGCCCGACCCACCGGTCGAGCTCTTCAGCGATGTCCAGCATTTCGGTCTCCTAGAACGTGACGTGGAGGGCGGGCGGTCGGTGCGTCAGTGGACGCCGAGCCAGGCCTCGATCGGGTGGAGGGCGAAGTACACCAGGAAGATCACCGTCAGGCCCCACATGAAGGCCCCGATCTCCCGCGCCTTGCCCTGGGCGATCTTGATGGCGACCCAGGAGACGACGCCCGCGGCGACACCGGTGGTGATGGTGTACGTGAACGGCATCAGGACCACGGTCAGGAACACCGGGATCGCTGTGGCGCGGTCGGCCCAGTCGACGTGCCGGGCGTTCATCATCATCATCGCTCCGATGACGACGAGCGCGGCAGAGGCGACTTCCTGGGGGACGATCGCGGTGACGGGGGTGAAGAACAGGCAGGCCGCGAAGAACAGCCCGGTGACGGCGGACGCGAGTCCCGTACGGGCTCCCTCTCCGACGCCGGTGGCCGACTCGACGAACACGGTCTGGCCGGAGCCGCCCGCGACACCGCCGATGGCACCGCCGGCGCCGTCGATGAACAGGGCCTTGGACAGGCCCGGCATCCGGCCCTTGTCGTCGGCGAGTCCGGCCTCGGTGCCGACGCCGATGATGGTGGCCATCGCGTCGAAGAAACCGGCGAGCACGAGCGTGAAGACGATCATTCCGACAGTCATCGCGCCGACCTGGCCCCAGCCGCCGAACTCGACCTTGCCGAAGAGCGAGAAGTCGGGCATCGAGACCGCGCTGCCGTGCAGCGCGGGTGCGCCGTTGGCCCACTCCTTGGGGGCGATCACGCCGAGCGCGTTGAGGATCACGGCGACGATCGTGCCGGTGACGATGCCGATCAGGATCGCGCCGGGCGTGTTGCGCGCCTGGAGCATGAAGATCAGGAGGAGCGTGCCGGCGAAGAGCAGGACCGGCCAGCCCGAGAGCTGGCCCGTGGCGCCGAGCGCGAGCGGGGTGGCCTTGCCGACGTGTACGAAGCCGGACTTGTAGAGGCCGATCAGCGCGATGAACAGGCCGATGCCCATGGTGATGCCGTGCTTGAGGGCCAGCGGGATCGCGTTCATGATCATCTCGCGGAGGCCGGTGACGACCAGGAGCATGATCACGACGCCGTACATCACGCACATGCCCATGGCCTGCGGCCAGGTCATCTGGGGGGCGACCTGCGAGGAGATCACGCCGGACACCGAGAGCCCCGCGGCGAGCGCGAGCGGCACCTTGCCGACGAAGCCCATCAGGAGCGTGGTGAACGCGGCGGCGAAGGCCGTGGCGGTGATCAGGGCCTTCTGGCCGAGGGTGTCGCCCGCGGCGTCCTTGCCGGACAGGATCAGCGGGTTGAGGAGCAGGATGTACGCCATGGCCATGAAGGTCGTGACGCCGCCGCGCACTTCGCGCGGGATGCTGGATCCTCTTTCGGATATGTGGAAGTACCGGTCGAGCCAGGACCGTCCGGCGGGGATGCGCGAGCCGTGGCCCGCGTCCTCCGCGACGGTGTCCGGCTCCAGGGACTGCTGGGTCATGGTGCCTACTCCCAAGGTTCACAGGGGCACCCGCACGAAACTGGTTGGAGATCGCGGGATTTGGGATTGGTGGGTGGGCTGCACGACCCGGGGGACGGCCCGAGACGAACGGGATGACGCCGGAAAGCTGCGTCAAGCAGAGGTACGGGGTGCTGCAGGGTGAATCAGGGCGTGCCGGAGGCGCGCGGGGGCGCCGGAAGGCACGGGGTGGTGCCAGAGGGCACAGGTGATGCCGGAAAGGCACGGGGTGGTGCGAGGAGAGAGGCTCCGGACGGTGCGGGCGGCGGAAATGTGACGTTCCTGGGAGGCACGCACCGTCCGGAGAGCTGTTACGCCGGGCCGGTTCCCGTGAGGTGTTCGGGGCGTACCGGGGTCCGGTCGAGCGCCAGGCCCGTCGCGTTGCGGATCGCCGCGAGGACGGCCGGCGTGGACGACAGGGTCGGGGCCTCACCGATGCCACGCAGCCCGTACGGGGCGTGGTCGTCGGCGAGTTCGAGCACGTCGACGGGGATGGTCGGCGTGTCGAGGATCGTGGGGAGCAGGTAGTCCGTGAAGGACGGGTTCCTGACCTTGGCCGTCTTCGGGTCGACGACGATCTCCTCCATCACCGCGATGCCCATGCCCTGGATGGTGCCACCCTGGATCTGGCCGATGACGGAGAGCGGGTTCAGCGCCTTGCCGACGTCCTGGGCGCAGGCCATCTCGATGACCTTGACGAGGCCCAGCTCGGTGTCGACCTCGACGACGGCGCGGTGCGCGGCGAACGAGTACTGCACGTGCCCGTTGCCCTGGCCGGTGTGCAGGTCGAAGGGCTCGGTGGGCCGGTGGCGCCACTCCTCCTCGACCTCGACGGCCTCGTCCTCGAGTACGTCGACGAGGTCGGCGAGGACCTCGCCTCCGTCGGTGACGACCTTGCCGCCCTCAAGGAGGAGTTCGGCCGTGGCCCACGCCGGGTGGTAGGTGCCCATCTTGCGGCGCCCGATCTCCAGGACCTTCTCGCGCACGAGCTCGCAGGCGTTCTTGACGGCGCCGCCGGTGACGTACGTCTGGCGGGACGCGGAGGTCGAACCGGCCGAGCCCACCTGGGTGTCGGCGGGGTGGATCGTCACCTGTGCGACACCCAGCTCGGTGCGGGCGATCTGGGCGTGGACCGTGACGCCGCCCTGGCCGACCTCGGCCATCGCGGTGTGCACGGTGGCGACGGGTTCACCGCCGACAACTTCCATGCGCACACGGGCGGTTGAGTAGTCGTCGAAGCCTTCGGAGAAGCCGACGTTCTTGATGCCGACCGCGTAGCCCACGCCGCGTACGACGCCTTCGCCGTGCGTGGTGTTGGACAGGCCGCCGGGCAGCTGGCGTACGTCGGAGCCCTCGCTGGACTCCCACTGGCGCTCGGGCGGCAGCGGCATCTCCTTGACACGGCGCAGGAGTTCGGCGACGGGGGCCGGCGAGTCGACCGGCTGCCCGGTCGGCATGATCGTGCCCTGCTCCATCGCGTTGAGCTGGCGGAACGCGACCCGGTCCATGCCCACCTTGTCGGCGAGCTTGTCCATCTGGGCCTCGTACGCGAAGCACGCCTGGACCGCGCCGAAGCCGCGCATCGCGCCGCAGGGCGGGTTGTTGGAGTACAGCGCGATGGCCTCGATGTCGACGTCGTCGATGACGTACGGGCCGGCGCTGAGGGAGGACGCGTTGCCGACGACCGCGGGGGACGCCGACGCGTAGGCGCCGCCGTCGAGCACGATCCGGCACTTCATGTGCGTGAGCTTGCCGTCCTTCGTGGCCCCGTGCTCGTAGGTGAGCTTGGCGGGGTGGCGGTGGACGTGCCCGAAGAAGGACTCGAACCGGTTGTAGACGATCTTGACCGGCTTGCCGGTGTGCAGGGCGAGCAGGCAGGCGTGGATCTGCATCGACAGGTCCTCGCGGCCGCCGAACGCGCCGCCGACGCCGGCCAGCGTCATGCGCACCTTGTCCTCCGGGAGGCCGAGGACAGGGGCGATCTGCTTGAGGTCCGAGTGCAGCCACTGGGTGGCGACGTACAGGTCGACGCCGCCGTCCTCGGAGGGCACGGCGAGTCCGGACTCGGGGCCGAGGAAGGCCTGGTCCTGCATACCGAAGGTGTACTCGCCCCGGACGATGAAGTCGGCCTTCTTGGCGGCCTCTTCGACGTTGCCGCGCACGATCGGCTGGCGGTGCACGATGTTCGGGTGCGGGACGTGGCCGCTGTGGTGGTCGTCGCGGTTCTCGTGGACGAGGATCGCGCCGGGTGCGGTCGCGGACGCCTCGTCGGTGATGACGGGGAGTTCGCGGTAGTCGACCTTGATCTTGGCGGCGGCGCGGCGCGCCGTCTCCGGGTGGTCGGCGGCGACGAGGGCGACCGGTTCGCCGTGGTGGCGGACCTTGCCGTGTGCGAGGACCGGGGTGTCCTGGATCTCCAGGCCGTAGTTCTTCACGTCGGTCGGCAGGTCTTCGTAGGTGAGGACCGCGTAGACGCCGGGGGTCGCGAGCGCTTCGCCGATGTCGATGGAGACGATCTCGGCGTGGGCGACCGGGGAGCGCAGGATCTGGCCCCAGAGCATGTCCTCGTGCCACATGTCGGACGAGTACGCGAACTCGCCGGTGACCTTGAGGGTGCCGTCCGGGCGGAGCGTGGACTCGCCGATGCCGCCCTTGGTCCTGGATCCCTGGGTGACGTTGAAGGGGATGCCCGTGGTGCGCGTGTCAGCCATGTCCTCAGACCTCCTCGGACTGGCGCGCGGCGGCGAGCCGGACCGCGTCCATGATCTTCTCGTAGCCCGTGCAGCGGCACAGGTTGCCGGACAGGGCCTCGCGGATGTCCGCGTCGGACGGGTTCGGGGTGCGCTCCAGCATCTCGTCGGCGGCGACGAGCAGGCCCGGCGTGCAGAAGCCGCACTGGACGGCTCCGGCGTCAATGAACGCCTGCTGGATCGGGGCGAGCTTCACGCCCTCACCGGTCTGCGAGTCGGTGCCCTCGGCGGACCAGCTCTTGGCCTCCTGGAGCGACGTACCGCATGAACTGCCTTCGGAGCAACGGTTGTTGGCGTACTCGGCGAGACCCTCAACGGTGACGACGTCGCGGCCCTCGACCTGTCCGGCGGCCACCAGGCACGAACACACCGGTACGCCGTCGAGGCGGACGGTGCACGATCCGCACTCGCCCTGTTCGCACGCGTTCTTGGAGCCGGGCAGTCCCATGCGCTCCCGCAGGACGTAGAGAAGGCTCTCGCCCTCCCACACGTCGTCGGCTTCCTGCTGACGGCCGTTGACCGTGAAATTGACGCGCATTACGCGACTCCCTCCGTGCGCGCGGCGGAACCGCGGTACGACTCCCAGGTCCAGGTCAGCGTGCGGCGGGCCATGACGCCGACCGCGTGCCGGCGGTAGCTCGCCGTGCCCCGGACGTCGTCGATCGGGTTGCAGGCGGCCGAACACAGGTCCGCGAACTGCTTGGCGACCGACGGGGTGATGATCTTGCCGTTGTCCCAGAAGCCGCCCTCTTCGAGCGCCGCGTTCAGGAACTCCTCAGCGGCCTTCGCGCGGACCGGGGTCGGCGCGGCCGAGCCGATGCCGGTGCGGACCGTGCGGGTCTCGGGGTGCAGCGCGAGGCCGAAGGCGCATACGGCGATGACCATCGCGTTGCGGGTGCCGACCTTGGAGAACTGCTGGGGGCCGTCGGCCTTCTTGATGTGGACGGCCCTGATGAGCTCGTCGGGGGCGAGCGCGTTGCGCTTCACGCCGGTGTAGAACTCGTCGATCGGGATCCGGCGCGAGCCGCGTACCGACTCGGCCTCGACCTCGCAGCCGGCGGAGAGGAGCGCCGGGTGGGCGTCGCCGGCGGGCGACGCGGTGCCGAGGTTGCCGCCGACGCCGCCGCGATTGCGGATCTGCGGCGAGGCCACGGTGTGCGAGGCCAGGGCGAGACCCGGCAGCTCGGTGCGCAGGTTCTCCATGATCCGGGTGTACGGGACGGAGGCGCCGAGGCGGACGGTGTCCCGTCCGACCTCCCACTCACCGAGCTCGCCGATGCGGTTCAGGTCGAGCAGGTATTCGGGGCGCCGGTGGTCGAAGTTGATCTCGACCATCACATCGGTGCCACCCGCGATCGGCACAGCTGTGGGGTGCTCGGCCTTGGCGGCGAGCGCCTCCTCCCAGCTTGCGGGGCGAAGGAAGTCCATGAGCGGCTCTCTTCTTCGTGATCTCGTGGGTCGTCTTGGATGCGGATCGAGCCACGGGATGTGCGGACCGCGCCGGCTCGTTCATGTGCTGTCTACGTGGAGTGCGCCCAGTACACAGCGCGCCACGCCACCGGGGTCAGTCACGGAAACCATGAAGGAGTTGGCTGGCCAACGGGGACGTCTTGTAGATTCATATGAACGGCGGTCCCCATCCACCTCACCGGTTCCCCCGGGAAACGCGCGGCGCACCCGCGGCCGGTGGAATCCGGCAGGGGCTCCCTCCCAGATCAAGCACAGTTTTCGAAACAGATCGGCGGCGACGAGATGCGGCTGCGCGCCCTCCTCGACACAGACGCGCTGGGCCTCAGGCTGCTCGGCGGCGAGGACGAACTCGACCGGACCGTGCGCGGTGTGA
The DNA here is from genome assembly GCF_040645335.1 of Streptomyces sp. NPDC046821. Lineage (NCBI taxonomy): Bacteria > Bacillati > Actinomycetota > Actinomycetes > Kitasatosporales > Streptomycetaceae > Streptomyces > Streptomyces sp. NPDC046821. The sequence continues at coordinate 240,282 of NZ_JBEYYB010000002.1, forward strand.
TGACCACGGACCTGCGGGACCCCAGCCGATATCTCTCCGGCGGTGAGCTGGTCCTCACCGGCCTGGCGTGGCGGCGCGGCCCGGCGGACGCCGAGCCGTTCGTCCGTATCCTCGCGGCGGCCGGTGTGACGGCGCTCGCGGCGGGCGAGGCCGAGTTCGGGCCCGTGCCCGACGACATCGTGGAGGCCTGCGCGCGCCACCGGCTCCCGCTGTTCGCGGTCAACGAGTCCGTCGCCTTCGCGACGATCACCGAGCACGTCGTGCGCCAGGTCTCGGGCGAGCGGGCCGGTGACCTGGCCGCCGTCGTCGACCGGCACCGGCGCCTCATGACGTCCGGCCCCGCGGGCGGCGGCCCCGACGTGGTCCTCGACCTCCTCACCACCGACCTCGACCTGCGGGCCTGGGTCCTCTCCCCCGCCGGCCGGCCCGTCGCCGGGTCCAGCGCGGCCGGGCCCGAGCTGCCCGCCGGCGTCTGCGCCCGGCTCGCGGCCGAGCACCTGGCGGCGACCCGCACGGGACGGCGCGGCCCGCACCGCGTCACCCTCGACGGCACCACGTACTCGCTGTTCCCGATCCGCAGCGTGGCCCGCGCCGGTGCGCCCGCGTCGCGGGACGTGCGGGAGACGGTGCTGTCCGACTGGCTGCTCGCCGTCGAGGCCGACGCGGGCGACTGGCCCGAGGAGCGGCTCGACCTGCTCCAGGGCGTGACGCAGCTGATCGCCGTCGAACGCGACCGCCGAGACGCCGCGCGCACGGTACGGCGGCGCCTCGCGCAGGAAGTCCTCGAACTGGTCCAGACGGGCGCCGCCCCGGCCGAGATCGCCGCCCGCCTGCGGGTCGCCGCGCCGGTCCTCCTTCCCGGTCTCGGCGCGGCCCCGCACTGGCAGGTCGTCGTGGCGAAGGTGGAGTGGGAGGGGGGCGCCGTCGAGGGCGGGCCCGTCGCCCAGTCCCTCCTCGAGGAGATCCTCGTAGACCCCTCACCGGACGCCCGGACGGACGCGAAGGGGGGTGCCCTGTCGGCCGGGCCCGAGCCGTCCGACCGCATCGCCGTCGCCCACACCGGCGACGAGGCCATCGCGCTCGTACCGCTGCCCGCCCTGTCGGCCGAGCACGAAGGCACGGAGGCCGGGCTGCACGCCGACGCGCTCCTGGACTCCGTACGCGACCCGCTGACGGCGGGCCTCGCCGACGACGGGCGGCTCACCCTCGGGGTCAGCGCCGCCGTGCACTCGGCGGAGGGGCTGCGCGGCGCACTCGAAGAGGCGCGGCACGCCCGCCGCGTCGCCGCCGCCCGCACGGGCCGGGTCTGCGCCGCCGGCCACCAGGAGCTGGCCTCGCACGTCCTGCTGCTGCCGTTCGTCCCGGACGACGTACGCCGCGCCTTCACCGCCCGCCTCCTCGACCCGCTGCGCGAGTACGACCGCAAGCATCGCGCCGAGCTCATCCCGACCCTGGAGGCGTTCCTCGACTGCGACGGCTCCTGGACGCGCTGCGCGAGCCGTCTGCACCTCCACGTCAACACGCTGCGCTATCGCGTCGGGCGGATCGAGCAGCTCACCAATCGCGATCTTTCCCGGCTCGAGGACAAGCTCGACTTCTTCCTGGCCCTGCGTATGAGCTGAACCCGGGCGACCTGGAGCGGGTTCGGGCCGCGTCCGCAACCCCACGGGTTTGTGAAATCTTTCACCCACCCCCTTGGCCGGGCGTACCGATTCGTGCTGAGATGCGCGCACGACAGCTCGGCTCAACGGTGTGCTCGGGGAGGGCAACGTGGCGCAGTCCGCCATGTCTGGATCCGGAACGACTGCAGGGGACGATCCACTCCGGACCGCGGTATGGCGGCTGCGCTCGCGCGCCTGCTGGGCCGACGCGGCGGCGCTGCTCGACCCGGCGGCTGAGACGGACGCGCGGGCCGCGCTCCAGCGGGCGGCTCTTCTCGTGGAGCGCTGCCTCTACACGGAGCGCGGGTGGGCGGCGGCGGAGGACGCGCTGCGGTCCGCCGAGGCCCTGGCCCACGACGACGACGAACGCGGCGCGGCGGCCTGCGAACGGGGTCAACTCGCTTACACCTCAACCCTGTTGGGCGTACGGGACCGGGCCGACGAGGCGCGCTCCGCGCTCGGCCGGGCCGCCGCGCTGCTCGCGCCCGGCTCCCCGGGGCGCGCCCTGCTCGACTTCCGGCGCGGCCTGATGGCGGAGAACCTGGCGGACTCACCAGAGGCGGCGCGCGCCGCGTACCGCAGGGCCCACGCGGGCGCCACGGCCCACCCGGACCCGCTCCTGCTCTCCTTCACGTGGCGCCATCTGGCCGGACTCGCCCTGCGCGAAGGCGAACTGACGGAGGCCCGCCACGGCTTCGCCGAGTCCCTGCGCATCCGCGAGGAACTCGGCTACCTGGTGGGCACGGCCCCGGCCCTCGCGTCCCTGGCGGAAGCGGAACCGGACCCGGACGAAGCGGCCCGCCTCCGCTCGGAGGCCATGCGTTTGTTCCGCCTGTTGGGCGGGGTGCCGACGTGGCTGGAGGGGCAGTTGGCTACGGCGGCGTAGGGCTGTGGGGGCTTGGGCGAGCCGGCGGGGGGCTTGCGCGGGCAGCGGGGGGCTTGCGCGGGCAGCGGGCGTGGGCTTGCGGCGGCGAGCCGCGAACCCTGGGGGCGGCACCCCGCAGCAGCCCAGGGTCAGGCGGCGGCACCAGCTTCGGGCGGAGTCGGCGGGCAAGGGCTCAGGGGCCACCGGGCGCGGGCTTTGGAGCCGGCGAATCCGACGTCAGCCGGGACGAACCCGCCGACGAGGTCAGCCAGCCTGAACGCAGCCCCTAATCCACCGCCCCCGTGAAGTGTTCCCGTACCAATTCCTGCACCACCGACAGGTCCTGCGCTTCCAGGGCCTCCAGGAGTGCCATGTGTTCCGCCGCGTCGGCGACCAGGTCGGCTCGGCGGGCGAGGGGGCCGCCGCCGGGGAGGGGCCACTGGGCTCGGCGGTGCAGGTCGTCCGCGACCTGGACCAGCTGTTCGTTGCCGTTCAGGGCGAGCATCGCCCGGTGGAAGGCGCGGTCCGTCTCCGCGTAGTGCGCGCGGTCACCGGCGGCGGCCGCGACGACGGTGGCCTCGGCGAGGGGCCGCAGTTCGGCCCAGCACGACCCGGGCACCGTACGGGCGAGCCGGAGCATGACCGGCACTTCGAGCAGGGCGCGCACCTCGGCCAGTTCGGCCAGCTCGCGGGAGCTGCGTTCGGTGACGCGGAAGCCGCGGTTGGGGACGACCTCGACGGCGCCTTCGCGGGCCAGCTGCTGCATCGCCTCGCGCACCGGCGTCGCCGACACGCCGAGGCGGTCACCGAGTACGGGCGCGGAATAGACCTCGCCGGGTACGAGGTCGCCGTGGACGAGCGCGGTGCGCAGCGCGTCGAGGACCTGCCCGCGCACGGAGGTCCGCTCGACGCGGGCGCGCGCCGGCGGCGTCTCGCCATGCGTGTGTTCGCCCCGGGTCCGCTCGGAACCGGGGCGCCACTCGGCGACTCCACGCTGCTCGGGCACGCCGGCGGACATCCCTAAGGGACCGCTGTCGGCGCGCGTTCTGACCTGCTCCACGCCGGTCCTCCCAGGTCGTCAATGTTCCGTGGCATTCGTCCAACGCAAGACCATAGGCGGCCGCGCCCGCAGTTCAAACCCCCAGAGGTTCGGGTAAGGTAAGGCTTACCTGCAAACGATCGCGATTCGGTGGTCCCCTGCATGTCCGTTCCCGCATCGGCCTCCCTGGCCACCGGCGCGCTGACGCCCGCGTACTCCCGCCTCACCGAGGTCTTCCCCGCGCTACGGATCACCGAGCTGGCGGACGGCGAGCGGGCCCCCGAGGGCGACGGCTGGGTCGCGGCGGACCGGCTCGCGGAGGGCGGGGCCGCGCTCGACGCGTTCCTCGCGTGGGACGAGGCACAGGTGCTCAAGGACCACGGGCGGCGGGCCCGCCCGGACGTCGTCGCGAGCTTCGGGCTCCACCGTTACGCGTGGCCCGCCTGCCTCCTGGTGACGGTGCCGTGGTTCCTGGACCGCCGCGTCCCCCGCTTCCCCCCGGCGAACGTCACGTTCCAGCGCACGCTCGGCCGGATGGCCGTACGCGTCACCGATTTCGCGTGCCTGCCCGGCGACCCGGCCGCCGCACTGCCCGGCGCGCACGTCGTACCGGACGAGGAGGCGCTGCGGGCCGAGGTCCGCGCGGCCGTCGCCGACCATCTCGGCCCGGTCCTGGCCGGATTCGGACCACGGATGCGACGCGGCCGGAGGGCCCTGTGGGGCATGGCGACCGACGAGATCGTCGAAGGCCTCTGGTACGTCGCCCACTTGCTCGGCGAGGAGCGCCGCGCGATGCGGGACCTCGAACTGCTGCTGCCCGGCACGACGAAGCCGTACGTGGGCAAGGCCGCGTTCCGTGAACTCACCGGCCCCGACGGGCAGTCGCTGCCGACGCGCGACCGGGCGAGCTGCTGCCTCTTCTACACGCTGCGCCCCGAGGACACCTGCGTGACCTGCCCCCGCACCTGCGACGCGGACCGCGTGGCGAGGCTCAGCGCCACCGTCTGAGCCCGCCGAGAGCCACGGAGAGCCAGCGCCACCCGGTGAACCACCCTTTCGGGTGACGCTATTCGAACTCAACACCCCTCGTTCAGGTGCGAGTTCGAGCGCATACCCCTTTCTCGCGCCCCCTCGCACTCCAATGGCGTTCTCTTGTCCCGAAAGTCCCTGCGGGCCGGTGACCGTGAGCCAATATGGCCGCCGAAAAGCCCTACCGCGATTGCAAGGGACCCCAGATGAGACTGACCGACATATCGCTGGACTGGCTGCTTCCGGGCGCCGTGCTGCTCCTGGGCCTGCTGGCGGCGGTTGCGGTCCTCGCGCGCGGCAGGCGCGCCGGGGAGAAGGCGGCCGCAGGTTCCGACGACTCGTGGGAGCGCAGCGAGGAGCGCCGCAGACGCAAGGAGGCCGTCTACGGCACCGCGTCCTACGTCCTCCTGTTCTGCTGCGCCGCCGTCGCCGCCGCGCTCTCCTTCCACGGACTCGTCGGCTTCGGCCAGCAGAACCTGAGCCTGTCGGGGGGCTGGGAGTACCTGGTCCCCTTCGGCCTCGACGGCGCGGCCATGTTCTGCTCGGTGCTCGCGGTGCGCGAGGCGAGCCACGGTGACGCGGCGCTCGGGTCCCGGATACTCGTATGGACCTTCGCCGGCGCCGCCGCCTGGTTCAACTGGGTGCACGCGCCGCGCGGCATCGCCCACGCGGGCGCCCCGCACTTCTTCGCCGGGATGTCGCTGTCGGCGGCGGTCCTCTTCGACCGGGCGCTGAAGCAGACGCGCCGCGCGGCCCTGCGTGAACAGGGCCTGGTACCGAGGCCGTTGCCGCAGATCCGGATCGTCCGCTGGCTGCGCGCACCCATCGAGACGTACAACGCCTGGTCGCTGATGCTGCTCGAAGGCGTACGCACCCTGGACGAGGCGGTCGACGAGGTGCGCGAGGACAAGCGCGAGAAGGAACAGAACCGGCAGCGCCGGCGCGAGCACGAGAAGCTGGAGCGGGCCCAGCTCAAGGCGATCAGCCGGGGCCACAAAATGCTCGGCGGGCGCAGCGGGCACCAGGTCGAGGTGCAGGCCGCCGTCTCCGCGGGCGCCGGGACGGCGCAGGTCGGCGCGGACCCCGCCATATCGGAGGACCAGCCGCCCTCGGCCCAGGAGCAGCTGCCGCTGCGCGTGCGCCCCTCCCTCCAGGCCGTCAGGAACGGCCCTGAGTCCGGCAAGCCCGTCACGGTCGACCTCACGGCGGAGGACGACACCCAGGCCCTGCCCCGGCTCGACTCCCTGGAGCAGAAGCTCAAGGACCTCGAGCAGCAATTCGGGTAGGGACGGGGAGGCCCGAGGGCCCGTCGTCCCAGGGGAGTCCGGCCCGGCGGGCGGGCCGTCGACGGTGGCCTCGCGGTGTCACGCGGGGCCACCGTCCGGTTCGCACCAGATCAAGCGGGGCCACCGTCCAGTTCGAACCAAGTCACGCGGGACCACCGTCCAGTTCGAACCAGACGATCTTCCCCGCGCCCAGCGCCCGTACGCCCCACGAGTCCGCGAGGGACTGCACGAGGACGAGGCCCCGGCCGTTCGTGCCCTCGTCGGCGACGGGTGCGCGCAGTTTCGGTCTGCGCCCCACGAAGTCCCTGACCTCCACGCGCAGCCGCTTGGGGTCGAGAGTGGCCGTCAGTACGGCGTCGTGGTCGGTGTGCACCAGGGCGTTCGTCACCAGTTCGCTGGTGAGCAGTTCCGCCGTGTCGGACTGGTCCGACGGGCCCCACTGGCCCAGGAGTTCACGCACCGCGCGCCGCGCCTCGGACACCGCCCGCAGATCGGACCGCCCCAGCGTGCGTCTCAGCAGCGCGCGGCCGCTGCTGCCGCTGCTTTCGCCGTCTATGTCGCCCGTCGCTTTGTCGTCGTCCCGCGCTTCCTTCGCCGGGGAGCTCCCGACCACCGTGGTGGGAACGCTTCTTCGTGCCTGCTGTTTCATGTCCCCCGCCCGCACGCCGATGACCCTGACCCTTCTCCTGCGACCCCGCTCGAACGCGTACACGGGAATGGATGCCCCACACACTTGTGCCGCACGCATGGCAGGCCCATCAGCTACGGACGTGGCATATTCCGGATGTTGGAGCGGGCCATCTGGACCATGCGGCCGACGCCTCCGTCGAGGACGATCTTGGAGGCGGAGAGGGCGAAGCCGGTGACCATGTCGGCGCTGATCCGGGGCGGGATCGACAGGGCGTTGGGGTCGGTGACGATGTCCACGAGGGCCGGCCCCTTGTGCCTGAACGCGTCCTTGAGCGCCCCGGCGAGCTGCTTGGGCTTCTCCACTCGTACGCCGTACGCGCCGCACGCCCGCGCGACGGCGGCGAAGTCGGGGTTCTTGTTGCCGGTCCCGTACGAGGGGAGTCCGGCGACGAGCATCTCCAACTCGACCATTCCCAGGGACGAGTTGTTGAAGAGGATGACCTTGACCGGCAGGTCGTGCTGGACGAGGGTCAGGAAGTCGCCCATCAGCATGGAGAATCCGCCGTCCCCGGACATCGACACGACCTGGCGCCCGCGGTCGGCGAACTGGGCGCCGACGGCCATCGGCAGCGCGTTGGCCATCGAGCCGTGCGAGAAGGAACCGATGACGCGGCGGCGGCCGTTGGGAGTGATGTAGCGCGCGGCCCAGACGTTGCACATGCCGGTGTCGACGGTGAACACGGCGTCGTCGGCGGCGAGTTCGTCCACGACCGAGGCCACGTACTCGGGGTGGATCGGTACGTGTTTCTCGACCTTGCGCGTGTACGCCTTCACGACGCCTTCGAGGGCGTCGGCGTGCTTCTTCAGCATCTTGTCGAGGAAGCGCCGGTTCGTCTTGAGCTGCACGCGCGGGGTCAGACAGCGCAGCGTCTCGCGTACGTCGCCCCACACGGCGAGGTCCAACTTCGAGCGCCTGCCCAGGTGTTCGGGACGGGTGTCCACCTGGACGATCTTCACGTCCTTCTGCGGCAGGAACGCGTTGTACGGGAAGTCGGTGCCGAGCAGGACGAGCAGATCGCACTCGTGCGTGGCCTCGTACGCGGCGCCGTACCCGAGGAGCCCGCTCATGCCGACGTCGTACGGGTTGTCGTACTGGATCCACTCCTTGCCGCGCAGGGCGTGGCCGACCGGGGACTTGATCTTCTCGGCGAACTCCATGACCTCGGCGTGTGCGCCGGCGGTGCCGCTGCCGCAGAAGAGGGTGACCTTGTCGGCCGCGTCGATCATCTCGACGAGGCGGTCGAGCTCGGTGTCACCGGGGCGGATGGTCGGGCGTGAGGTGACGAGTGCGGTCTCCACGGTCCGGTCGGGCGCGGGCCGGTCGGCGACGTCGCCGGGCAGGGTCACGACGCTGACGCCCGAGCGGCCGACGGCGTGCTGGATCGCGGTCTGCAGGACGCGCGGCATCTGTTTCGGGTCCGAGATCATCTCGCTGTAGTGCGAGCACTCCTGGAAGAGCCGCTCGGGGTGGGTCTCCTGGAAGTAGCCGAGGCCGATCTCGCTCGACGGGATGTGCGAGGCGAGGGCGAGGACCGGGGCCATGGAGCGGTGGGCGTCGTAGAGGCCGTTGATGAGGTGCAGGTTCCCGGGGCCGCAGGAGCCGGCGCAGGCCGTCATCTTCCCGGTGATCTGCGCCTCGGCCCCGGCGGCGAACGCGGCGGTCTCCTCGTGCCGTACGTGGACCCAGTCGATGGCGGAGTTGCGGCGGATCGCGTCGACGACCGGGTTCAGGCTGTCGCCGACGACCCCGTACATGCGCCTGACGCCCGCGCGGACGAGGATGTCGACGAACTGCTCGGCGACGTTCTGCTTGGCCATGACTCACGCGTCCCTTCACCGGCCGGGTTCCTGAGCGACTGCGGGCACTCCTTTCCCCATGAATTCACGGCCGGCCGGGTTACGCCTCCCAGACGGCGGCGGCGGTGCGGTCGTCCGCGTACCCCTTGACCCGCACCTGGGTGTCCGCGAGGAACGCGGTGAGGCCGGGCGGGCCGCCGTCGGTCCAGCGGCGCGTGAGGTGTCCGGCCAGCTCGGGCTCGCCGCGCAACGGCTCGGCGAGGCCCGCCGTGCACAGCAGGAGCGTGTCACCCGGGCGGGCGACGGAGGCGCGGAAGCGGAACGCGTCCCGGGGTGCGCGGGGTGCGGGCTCGTAGGGGCTCGGGGGTGTCGTGATGCCGAGGTCCATGGTGAGCCGGTCGCCCTCAGGGGTCTCCGGGGACTGGGAGCCGTAACCGACGACAGGGGCGCCGGTCGCCTCCGAGGTCTGTGGCTCTATGTCCTGCCACTCACCGTCGCGCAGCCGGAACAGGCCGCCGCCGCCGACCCCGAAGAACACGCGGGTGCGGCAGTCCGGGTCGGCGGGCAGCAGCAGGCAGCGCAGGCTCGCCGTGTACTCCTCGGGTTCGAGGCCCTGTTCGGCGGCGCTGGCGCGGAGTTTGCCGAGGCTGCGGTCGGTCAGGCGGTGGAGGCCCGACTTGAGGTCGCCGCGGTGGGCGGCGCGGATGTCCTCGGAGAGCCGGGCGTGGCTGCGGCCGACGGCCTGGCCGATCCAGTCGCAGGCCTCGGCGGCGGCGCGGTGCGCCCCGGGTACGGCGCGGGCGCCGGTGGCCATGGCCACGAGGATGAGGGCGCTCGCCCCGGTGCCGAACCGGGCGGTGAGGAGGCTGTCGCGGCGGGGCTCGCCCCGGTAGCGGGCGGAATCACCGCGTACGGACACGGCGCGCAGGGTCGAGGTCCCGTACTTGGCCCCGTCCAGGACCGTGTCGGCGACGAGGTCGTCGAGGGTGTCGGGGTCGGCGGGCGGGAGCGTGCCGGGTTCGGGGTCGTAGGTGGGCGGGCCGTCGCCGACGTAGGCGATGACGGGGGGTTCGGGGCGGGCCGCCGGGGTGTCTTCGACGGCGGGGGCCGGTTCGGGCTCGGCGCTGCGCGGGTCCGGCACGGTGGCTTTCGGGGGTGGCCCCGAGGGGAAGTTCCGGGGGCGCCCCGGAGCGTGGATCGGGGGCTCCCAAGGAGCGCGCGGGGCGCCGGAGCCCGGAGGGTCGTCCACCACGGCTGGCGGAGTAGGTGACTCCGCCCCCCGCTGCTCAGGGATCACCGGCAGATCCGGAACCCCCGGCGGCTCGGGAACCCCCGGCGGCTCGGGTTCAGGCTCCTGCTTCGGGACGGGCCCCCCGCTCCCCTCCGCGCCCGCGCCCCGCTCCCCCACCGTCCCCGAAGCCGACGCGAACCGGTCGTCGAGTGTGTCCGGGGCCGGTGTCGGCCCCGTGTCGTCCGTGGAATCGTCGTACAACTGCCCCCACCAGTCGTCGTCTTGACCACGGCGGCCGGAGTGCCTGTCCCCCTGCTGGCTCATGCCCTTATTGTCCACAGCCGGGGGCGTACGAAAACGGGGCATCGGGAAATCCGGACATGAAAGTGGTCCGCCGGACGGCCCCACCCCCCACGGGAAGGCCGTCCGGCGGACCGGATCAGGTGACTCTTCGAACTAGCGCACGTCGTACGCGCGGCTCACGGTCTGGGAGACCGAGTTGCCCTTCGAGTCGGTCATGTCGATCTTGAGCGTGACCTGCTTGCCGGTGGCGCCGGCGTGGTTCACCGTCGCCGTCCAGGTGCCGTCGCTCTGCGCCGTCTTCGCCTCGGTCCAGGTCTGGCCGTTGTCGTACGACGTCGACACGGCGACCTTGGTGAGCTCGCCCGGCGTGTAGCCGGTGTGGCCGGTGACCGTCAGGCCGAGCTTCTGGCCGTCCTCGGCGGGCAGCGTCTTGAGGCCGTCCTCCGGGAGCGTGACGTGCGGGAAGAGGAGCGGGATGCCCTGCGAGTAGACGTTCTCCTCGAGGTGCGAGCGGAAGGACCAGACGGTCTTGGTGTCCGACGAACGCTGCCAGACCCCGCCGGTGTCCCACTTCATGGTGTTCAGCGTCATCTCGTACGCGGCGTCCTCGGCCGGCACCGTGAAGACGCCGGACGGCCAGGAGCTCTCACCGACGAGCTTGCCGTCACGCATGAGCTTCATGCTGCCCAGGTCGCCGAACCCGCCCTGGATGCCCAGGTGTTCACCGTCACCCCAGAAGCCGGGGGCGACACCGATCAGGTTGCCCTGGCGCTCCGCGGCGAGCACCGGCTTGCCGGCGTCGTCGAGCGGCGTGGTCGGGGCGATGACCCCGTCGTACCACTGCTCCTTGCGCTGCTCACCCTTGGTGTAGGTGCGCGTCGGGTCGAGGAAGAACTCGCCCCACGGGAAGCTGCTGGACACCATGTGCCCGAAGCCGGTGTCGCCGGCCGTGTACAGCTCGGTGCGGGTGAACGGGGCCGGGACGGTGGCCAGCTCGCCGAAGCTCGCGGACAGGCCGTTCGGGCGGACGACCGTGGGGAAGTCGACGTAGTCCGCCGCCTTGCCCATGCCCTTGTAGGTCGCCTTGTTCGTGCCGAGGTCGCTGTCGCTGACGCGGTAGGTGCGCGCGGAGGTGACCGGGCCGCTCTCGGGGAAGGCCAGCGTGTAGACGTACGGGCTCTTCGCCGTCGCCTTCCAGTGCAGGGTGGTCTCACCGGCGGCGATGCGCGCGGCGAGGTCGGTGCCCTCGGCGGTCTCCAGGGCGAGGACCGGCACCCCCGCGCCGGTGAAGCTGACGGCCGGGAACCAGCGGCCCGCGGCCTCGCGGTAGAGGATCAGACCCTTGACGCCCGCCTTGGCGGCGTTGCGCGCGAGGGTGTACTCCGAGCCGTCCTTGGGGAACTTGACGAGCGCCAGCTGCCCCTTGGCCGCGGCCAGTTCGTCGACCGTGCCGGTCTTGCCGTCGACGATCTTGGCGGAGCCGGTGCCGTCGAGGTTGATGGAGCTGGTGGAGCCGGTGGTCGGGTGCAGCGCGGGGCCGCCCTCGACGCCGAACTCGGAGATCTGGGGCGCCGCGGCGCGCCAGAAGCTGTCGAACTCGAACGTGCCGTTCTTGGGCTTGCCCTGGACATCGGCGTAGTAGCCGTTGACTCCGCGTCCACCCTGCATGGTGCCCGCGTGGATCCACGAGTTGTCGTCCCAGATGCGGGCGAAGCCGAGGTTCACACCGCGGACCTCGGTGGGCCGGTCGGTGTTGATGTCGAGCCGGTGCGCGTCGCGGGCGTCGAGGACGATGGTGGTGTCCTTGGCGATGTCGACCTGCGGGCGGCCCAGGTAGGTCGCCGAGTCGGTGCCGTTGCCGGCCGCCGTGGGGGTCTCCACGAAGCTGGACAGCAGGTAGGCGCCGGGCCGGATCTTGAAGGTCTGCTCCGCCGCGCCGTCGTTGTAGACGCGGTAGCCGTGCTCGTCGTCGGTGCCGATCACGTCGAGCGAGGTGCCCCCGCCGGCGGGCTTGCCGTGGCGGTCGAGGACCTTGACCTTCAGGGTGACGGTCTCGGGCTGCACGTAGAGCGAGAACGGCGTGCTGATGTGCACCCCGTCGGCGCCGGTGGCGATCACGCGGCCGGTGACGTCGCCGTACTGGGCGGCCTTGAGCTCCGCGCTCGGGTCGATGGCCAGCGGGACCTTGACGGTGCCGCCCGCCGGGACGGTGATCGTGCGCTCACCGATCTTGGCGACGGGGGTCGTCACGGTGGAGCCGTCGTTGCCGGTGACGCGGTCGACGGCGAGCTTCAACTGCACCGGCTTGTCGGTGGTGTTGGTGTACGGCACCGAGACGGTGGTGCGGTCGGCGGTGCTCTGCGGCCAGTTGAAGGTGCCGCCCTGGACGGCGTCGGCGCCGAGGACCGTCTGGTCGATCGCGGCCTTCACGTCGAGCCGGCCGCCGCCGGTCTCCCGGACGTCGCCGGGGATGTCGGCCTTGGCGGAGGAGACGAGCGCGGACTTGATCTGCTGCGCGTTCCAGTCGGGGTGGCGCTGCTTGACGATGGCGGCGGCGCCCGCGACGTGCGGGGTGGCCATCGACGTACCGCTCATGGTCTGGTACGCGTACGGGCCGCGGCCGCCCGCGTTGGCGGCGGAGATGCCGACGCCGGGGGCGGCGATCTCCGGCTTGAGGGTGTGGGTGCGCTGCACGGGGCTGCGGCTGGAGAAGTTCGCCGTGGAGTCGTCGCGGTCGACGGCGCCGACGGTGAGGACCTCGGGGACACAACCGGGCGAGGACACACTGTTGTTGCTCGGGCCCGAGTTGCCCGCGGCGATCACGAAGAGCGTGTTCTTCGCGGTCTTCGCGAGCTCCTGCGTGGCCTGCGCCATCGGGTCGGAGCAGTCGAGCTCGGACGGGTTGCCGAGGCTCATGGAGATGACGTCGGCCTTCTGGTCGACGGCCCACTGCATACCGGCGATGATCCACGACGTGGCACCGTTGCCGCTGTCGTTGAGGACCTTGCCGCTGAGCAGCGAGGTGCCGGGGGCGACGCCCTTCTTCTTGCCGTCGCTCGCGGCGCCCGAGCCGCCCACGGTGGACGTGGTGTGGGTGCCGTGACCGTGGCGGTCCTCGGTGTCCGCGGAGTCGGTGAAGTTCTTCGCCTCGGCGATCCGGCCCTTGAGGTCGGGGTGCTCGGCGTCGACACCGGTGTCCAGGACGGCGACCTTGGTGCCCTTGCCGTCGAACCCGGCGGCCCAGGCCTCGTCGGCGCGCACCTGCTTGGTCGACTTGTCGAGCAGGGCCTTGACCTTGGCGTCGAGCCACAGCTTCTTGAGGTCGCCGCCTGCGCGGGACTTCGTGCTCGTGATGTCGGCCCAGAAGGCGGCGGCCTTCTTCTTGTCGGCCTCGAGGGCGACGCCGTCGACCGGCTCAAGGACCGTGCCCATCTCGGCGCCCTTCGGCGTGGCGGGCACGCTGTCCTGGACGTCCACGGACTTGTCGTACGTGGCGATGAGCGGCAGCGACTTGGTGTGCGCGTCGTCGTAGCCCTGGCTGATCAGGCCGGTGACGTTGAAGAGTTCGTCGTCGACACGGCCGTCCGCGATCGCGCTGATGGCGCCCTGCGGGTAGACGTAGAGGTTCTTGCCCGACGTCCGGGTCTGCAGGAGCGGCGCGGTGCCGTCCTCGCCGGGCAGGGCGGACGCCGTGCTGTGGCCCGAACCGTCCTTGGTGACCAGGATCCGGTCGCCGGTGACGAGGGTGACGACGGAGCCCGCGCCGTTCTTCGCTGCTGTCTCACTGCCCACCAGCGGTCTCGCGGTGTCCGACCATGTTCCGGCCATGGTCGGCACAGCCGCGGTGACGGCCAGGACGACGGCTGTCGCCGCCGCCGAGGCCGTACGCGATATCGCGCGCATCGCTCTCCCTCTCCCCAGGTGAAAGCGCAGGTGAATACGGCACAAAGGCCGTAGACCCGGCTGAAGTTGGTGCTGCGGTGGCGCCACATTGGCAGACACAGCGGTCGTACGGGGAAGATGGGGCGCGGCGGGTTTGCGCCGTGGCCGTTTCCCGCCACGGCGCGGCCGGAACCGACGCTCGGGGAGGAGCATCGCCGATGCTGGGTGCGATAGGTCTGGACGAGGTGCACGAATCGGCGTACCGGGCGCTGGTGTCGCTGGGGGCGGCGGACGTGCCGGATCTCGCGAGTCGGCTGGCCCTCGCCGAGTACGAGACGGAGCACGCGCTGCGCCGCCTCGAGCGGCACGGGCTCGCGGCGCAGTCGTCGGCGCGGCCGGGGCGCTGGGTGGCCGCGCCGCCGGGGGTCGCGCTCGGCGCGCTTCTGACGCAGCATCGGCACGAGCTGGAGAAGGCGGAACTGGCGGCGGCGCTGCTCGCGGAGGAGTACCGGGCGCAGGCCACGGAGCCCGCCGTGCACGACCTGGTCGAGGTGGTCACGGGCGCGGCGGCGGTCGCGCAGCGCTTCCTCCAGCTTCAGCTGGGCGCGACGAACGAGGTCCTCGCACTCGTCACCGGCAACCCGATCGCCGTGTCCGGGATGGACAACGAAGCGGAGGTGCAGGCCACGAGCCGGGGGGTCGCGTACCGGGTCGTGGTCGAGCGCGAGGTCCTGTCGATGCCCACGGGGCTGACGCAGCTGTCGGCCGCGATCGGGCGGGACGAGCAGGTACGGGTCGTGGACCGGGTCCCGACGAAACTGGTGATCGCCGACGGGGCGCTCGCGATGGTGCCGCTGACCTCGCGCGAGGCGGAGCCCGCGGCGCTCGTCGTGCACGCGAGCGGGCTGCTTGAGTCGCTGTCCGGCCTGTTCGAGGCGGTGTGGCGGGAGGCGCTGCCGCTGCGGCTCGGCGAGAGCGGCCGCGAGGTCATCGCGGAGGAACCGGAGGGCCCGGACGGCACGGACCTGGAGATCCTCTCCCTGCTCCTGGCCGGCCTCACGGACGCGAGCGTCGCCAAACAGCTCGACCTGGGCCTGCGGACGGTACAGCGCCGGGTGAAACGCCTGATGGAACTGGCCGGCGTGACGACACGCCTCCAGCTGGGGTGGCACGCGTATGAGCGGGGGTGGGTGTCTCGGGGAGCACCGAGGCCGACGGCGTCGGACGAACGGGGGGATGCGGCGTCCGGAGAAGGGGCTGAGGGCGTGGCCGAGGAGCGGGTCGGCGGGGCGGCGGGGCCTGCGGCGGTGCCGGTGCCGGTGCCTGCGGCGCGGACGGGTGAGGTGCCTGGGGAGCCGTGACGGGGGTGTTGAGGCGGGGGTGTTGAGGCGGGCGGGGGTTGTTGAGGCCGGGCTAGGGGTTGAGGCCCGGCTGGGGGTTGAGGCCAGGCGGGGGTTGAGGCCGGGCGGGGTTGAGGCCGGGCGGGGTTGAGGCCGGGCGGGGTTGAGGCCGGGCGGGGTTGAGGCCGGGCGGTGAATTTGCGGCGGGTGGGCGCCGGGTTCGGGCTGGTGGTCGGCGTGCCGCGGCAGGGACTCCTGGCCGGTGACCGCCGGGCTGCGGCCGTGAGCCCGTGGCCCGCGATCTCGTGGGCATGGGCTCCCCGGCCGGGCATTCCGTGGCTGATGACCGGCGGGCCCCGGCCCGTGGGCGGCGATTCCGTGACCGGTGCTCCGGTGGGGCATTTCCCTACCTGTGGGCCGGAAAGCTCCGGCCCCTGCCCGGCGATTCCGCGGCCGGGCGTCGGCCGGCGGTCACCCATAGCCCGTACCCCATCCCCGTAGCGGAGCGGCGCGGGTGCGAACTGCGGGTTTCCGTATTGTCCTGCACTCTTGGCAGATGGGCGTGTGGGAACTCCTGGTGACGGGAGTGGTGATGCTGCTCGGCCTGTGCGGTGTGCTCGTGCCCGGCGTTCCCGGGTCGTTGCTCGTGTGGGCCGCGGTCCTCGTGTGGTCGCTCCAGGCCAAGACCGGCCTCGCCTGGGGCGTGCTCGTCGGTGCCACGGCCGTCCTGCTCGCCGCCCAGGTACTGCGCTGGATGCTGCCGCCGCGCCGCCTGCGCGAGAGCGGCGCCACGCGCCGTACCGCGGTCTGGGCGGGCGCCGGAGCCCTCGTCGGATTCTGCGTGATCCCCGTGATCGGGTCGATCCCCGGGTTCATCGTGGGGATCTACCTGTGCGAGCGCCTGCGCCTCGGCCGGCACGGCGACGCCGTCGCTTCCACGCGTACGGCCATGCGGGCGGGCGGCTCCAGCGTCCTCGCCGAACTCTTCGCCTGCCTGCTGATCTTCGCCGCGTGGCTCGGGGCCGTGATCTGGGGACCATAGTCCCCACGACATCGGATCTCTCACGCCATATTGACGGACTCTCGTCGCATCTCTAGCTTTCCGCAGGGGATAGCTCCGATGAATCGCCGATGCCGACGAACCGTGGAGGCCGCGCCATGCCCGCACCGTCCAGCCCGTCCGGCCCGTCCAGACGGACCGTGCTCGCCACCGGGACCACCCTCGCCGGGACCGCGCTCGCGGGCGGGATCCCGGCGCAGGCCGTCGCCGCCCCGCAGGACTCCCCGACCCCGTCGGGCCCCCCGGTCACCCCCTCCGAGGACGCCTGGCGCGCCGTCCTCGACGACGCCGACCTCGTCTGGCAGAAGATGCCGAAGACCTGGTACGAGGGCCCCTACCTGGGCAACGGACTCCTCGGCTCCGGCATCTACCGGGAGCCCGGCAAGAACGCGATCCGCTTCAACGTCCAGCACTCCGAGGTCCAGGACCACCGCCCCAAGTTCGGCTCCCTGTTCGGCCTGGCGCGGCTGCCCGTCGGCTACTTCACGCTCGAACCCGTCGGCACCATCACCGGCCTCGACTGGCGCCTGCGGCTGCGCGACGCCGAACTGACCGGCACCCTCACCACAGACCGCGGCACCCTCACCGTCCGCGCCCAGGTCACCAACGCGCTCTCCGTCCTCACCGTCGAGGTGACCCCGTCCGAGGGCGAGCGCGATTTCGCCTGGGTCTTCCACCCCGCGAAGTCGATCAGCCCGCGCTCCGCGTTCCAGCCGATCCCGGCCGGTTACGAGGCCAACCCACCCGCCGAGCCCGGCGAGGACGACGGCGTCTCGGTCGCCGTACAGCCGCTCCTGGCGGGCGGCCAGTATGTGACGGCGTGGCGCGAACGTACCCGCGACGACGTGCGGACGCTGTACGTGCACGTGGCGCACTCGTTCCCGCAGTCCACCGCGCGCGAGCGGGCCGTGTCGGCGGTGCGGGACGCGGCCGGGCATCCGTACGACGCCCTCGCGGTGACGCACCGCGCCTGGTGGCACGCGTACTACCGGAAGAGTTTCCTGTCCGTGCCCGACGCCCGTATCCAGCGCTTCTACTGGATCCAGCTCTACAAGGTGGCATCGGCCACGCGGCGGGACGCGCCCGTGATGGCGACCAGCGGCCCCTGGCTGGAGCCGACGCCGTGGCCGGGGACCTGGTGGAACCTCAACGTGCAGCTCGAATACTGGCTGATCCACGGCTCCAACCACCTCGAACTCGACGCCGTCACAAGGGCGTTGGGCGAGTTCCGGGACAACCTGAGCGCCGAGATGGCCGCCCCCTACCGCGCCGACTCGCTCGGCATCCCGCGTACCACGGACACCCACCTCGTGAACGGCGGCGCGACGAGCAACGCGCAGGGTTACGGCGTCGGCGTCCCCGGTCTCGACCCGCCGACCCCCGAGGTCGGCAACCTCACCTGGGCGCTGCACAACGTGTGGCTGAGTTACCGGCACACGATGGACGAGTCGATCCTGCGCGACGTCCTGTACCCGCTGCTGCGCAAGGCGGTCAACTACTACCTGCACTTCCTGGAGCCCGGCGCCGACGGCAAGTTGCACCTCCCGGCCACCTACTCCCCCGAGTACGGCGGCAACACCCGCGACTGCAACTACGACCTGATGCTCCTGACGTGGGGCTGCCGGACCCTGCTCGAATCGAGTGAACTCCTCGGTATAGAAGATGAGTTGGCCCCGCGCTGGCGCGAGGTGCTGGCCCGGCGCGTCGCGTACCCGACCGACGCCAACGGTTTCAAGATCGGCGCGGACATCTCCTTCGCGAAGTCCCACCGCCACTACTCGCACATGCTGGCCGTCTACCCGCTGTACGAGCTGACCGGCCGCACCCCCGACGAACTCGCCTTGATCGAGCGGTCGTTGGCCCACTGGGTCGGCTTCGAAGGGGCGCTCCAGGGCTATACGTTCACGGGCGCGGCCTCGATGTCGGCACTGCTCGGCAAGGGCGACGACGCGCTGAACTACCTGGGCAAGCTGATGTCCCGTTACATCCAGGCCAACACCATGTACAAGGAGTCGGGCCCGGTCATCGAGACGCCCCTGTCGGCGGCGCAGTCGCTGCACGACATGGTGTGCCAGTCGTGGGGCGGCGTCGTGCGCGTCTTCCCCGCCGTCCCGGCCGCGTGGGCGGACCTCGCCGTGCACAACTTCCGTACGCAGGGCGCCTTTCTGCTGAGCGCGGTGCGCGAGGGCGGCGTGACGCGGTGGGTGCGGCTCCTGAGCGAGGCGGGCGCGCCGTGCGTGGTGCGGCACGGCATCGCGGGCGCGGTCGACGTACGCGACGGGCGCGGCAAGCCGCTCGCCTACGAGGACGCGGGCGACGGCGCCATCCGCATCACCCTGGCCAAGGGCGAGGCGGCGGTCGTCACGGCGCGGGGCGACCGGCCCGAGCTGAGCATCGAACCGGTGAAGCCGAACGCGGCGGCGGCGAGTTGGGGGTTGCCGGCCTGAGTCATGTCGCCCGGCCCGTCTCCAGGGCGAGGAGCTGCTGCTTGCGTTCCAGGCCGCCCGCGTAACCGGTGAGGGAGCCGTCGGCGCCGATCACGCGGTGGCAGGGGCGGACGATGAGGAGCGGGTTGGCGCCGATCGCGCCGCCGATGGCACGGACGGCGGCGCGGGAGGCGCCGATGCTCGCGGCGACGGCACCGTACGTGGTCGTCGCGCCGTACGGCACGGCGTCGAGGGCCGCCCACACCTTCTCGCGGAACTCGCTGCCGTCCGTACTGAACTTCAGGTGGAATTCCTTGAGTTCACCCTTGAAGTAGGCGGCGAGCTGCGCCTCGGCGTCCGCGAAACGCTCGGGCGCGCGCAGCCAGCCCGGCTGCACCGTACGGCCGCCCTTCTGCCCGGGCACGGACAGAGAGGTGAGCGCGCCCGACTCGTCACCGGTGAGGAGGAGTTCACCGACGGGGCTATCGAGAACGGTGTAGTAGGTGGTGTTGGCGGTCATGGCTGCGGCTCCAACTGTCGCTGTGTACGGGGGTGTTGCTGCGAACTGGGGTGTTGCTTTGTCCAGAGGTGTTGCTGGGCGTAGCTCCGCCAGGGCCGCCAAGCGTCGGGGACGGGTTCCTGGCCGGGGTCGGGGTCGGGGCCAGGCTCGGTCGGCAGGGCCATGTCCGGGTCGCCGAGGCACCGCATACGGATGAGGGCGGCGGTGCGGTCGTCGACGCCGGGCAGGGTACGGAGGACGGCCTCGGCGTCGTCGCGGTCGGCGCCGGGGCCGAGGCGCAGGGTGCCGTCGGCGAGGGCGGTGGCGAGCACGCCGACGGGTCCGGGTTCGCCGGCGAGGTCGTCGGGCGTGGGAAAGACGTGGGTGAGGGTGCCGCTCGGCGCGTCGACGGCTTTCGCGTACCGCTCGACGAGCAGTGCCGCGCCGGCGGGCCCGGCCACGAGCCGTACGGCCAGTTCGTCGGGGTCGGCTGCGCCGGGTGAGCGCAGGCCGGGCCGGGCGGCGACGAGCGGGGCGAGACGCGGGTCGGCGCCGAGGCGCTCGTCGATCGCGTACGGGTCGCTGTCCAGGTCGAACAGCCGGCGCAGGCGCCCGACGGCCGTCGTCAGGTCCCGCAGGTCGGTGAGGTGGATACGGGCGTCGAGCCAGCCGCCGTGGTGCGCGGCGCGGCTCGCGGGCATGGACGTGGACCGGGTCCGTTCGTCGACGGAGACGACGCCGGTGCCGTAGGGGAGGCGCAGGGTGCGGCGGTAGGTGCGGGTGCCGGGGGTGCCGGTGATCTCCTCGACGCCGGCGAGGGCCTCGCGGGCGAGGGTGTCGAAGAGGGGGCGGGCCTGGTACGGGCCACGGTGGGCGAGGCGCAGGGGGATGCCCGCGGTGGTGGCGGCGGCCCGGTTGGCGGGGGCGTCGCCGCGCAGCTCCGTGGGAGTACGGGCGTAGACGGCGCGCATGGTGTCGTTGAACTGCCTGACGCTCGCGAAGCCCGCTGCGAAGGCGATCTCCGTGATGGGCAGGTCGGTGGTCTGGAGCAGGACGCGCGCGGCGTGGGCGCGCTGGGCACGGGCCAGGGCGACGGGTCCGGCGCCCAGCTCGGTGGTGAGCTGGCGCTGCACGTGGCGGGCGCTGTACCCGAGGCGTACGGCGAGCCCGGCGACGCCCTCACGGTCGACGACTCCGTCGCCGATCATGCGCATGGCGCGGCCTACGACGTCGGCGCGTACGTTCCACTCGGCCGAACCCGGCACGGAGTCCGGCCGGCACCGCCGGCAGGCCCGGAACCCGGAACCCTGCGCGGCGGCGGCGGTGGCGTAGTAGCAGACGTTCTTGCGCTTGGGGGTGACGGCGGGGCAGCTGGGGCGGCAGTAGATGCCGGTGGTCTCGACGGCGAAGAAGAACTCACCGTCGAAGCGGGCGTCACGACTACGGACGGCTTCGTAGCGGGTGTCTTCTTCGGGGGCGGTCATGTGTACCAGTGTGAGTGCGTGCGGGGTGGCGGGGCTGGCGGGAATCGGACGTGGCGTTTTCTGCGGGCCGGTGGGGGCTGGTCGCGCCCCGCGGCGGAGCCGCTAATCGATACAGCCCCGCGCCCCTGAAATGCAGGCGCTGCGCGCCGCATTTCCCCCATGAAGGCGCGGCGGAGCCGCAAGCCTTCAGGGGCGCGGGGAACTGCGCGACCAGCCACAACGGCGCCGCACCCGGCAACTACACGGGCCACCCACCCCGCTTGGCCTCCAAGGCCGCGCGGCCCTGAGCGCCCCGCGCCTTCCAGACACGCCGCATCTCATCCCTCAGACGCGCATCCGTGCGAGCGGCAAGCCGGCGATTTTCACGGAGCAACTTCCGGTAACTGTCGAACCGCCGATGCGAAAGCCTCCCGTCAGCCAGCGCAGCGCCGACCGCACAGCCCGGCTCCGCCTCATGCGCGCAGTCAGAGAATCGGCACCCCTCGGCCAGCTCCTCGATCTCGGCGAAGACCTGCCCGACGCCGGCCTCCGCGTCGAAGAGCCCGACGCCGCGCAGGCCAGGCGTGTCGATCAGTACGCCGCCGCCCGGCAGCACCAGGAGGTTGCGCGTGGTCGTGGTGTGGCGCCCCTTGCCGTCGACGTCACGGACCGCGTTCACGGTCATGACGTCAGCCCCGAGCAGGGAGTTCGCGAGCGTCGACTTGCCCGCACCCGACTGCCCCAGCAGGACAGACGTCCCGCCGCCGACGATCGCGGCGAGCACGTCCACACCCTCGCCCTGCTCAGCGCTGACGGCGAGAACCTGCACACCCGGCGCCGCCGCCTCCGCGTCGGCGAGAAGGTACGCGGTGGTCACGGCATCCGGTACGAGGTCGGCCTTGGTGAGCACGAGGACGGGCTGCGCCCCCGACTCCCAAGCCAGGGCGAGGAACCGCTCGATGCGCCCGAGGTCGAGTTCCGCGGCGAGCGACACGGCGATGACGGCGTGGTCGACGTTGGCCGCGAGGATCTGCCCCTCCGACCGCTTGGACGACGTGGACCGCACGAAGGACGTACGACGTGGAAGCAGCGTTCGTACGTATCGCGGGTCCCCGCCGACCGGGTCGACGGCGACCCAGTCCCCCGTACACACGACCTTCATCGGATCGCGGGGGACGACGAACTCGGTGTCGGCGCGGACGACGCCGTCGGCGGTGACGACGTCGCACAGCCCGCGGTCGACACGGATGACACGGCCGGGCAGGAGCCCCTGCTCGGCGTAGGGAACGAACGCGGCTTGCCAGTCGGTGTCCCAGCCGTAGGAGGCGAGGGGGTGCGAGGAAGCCGGGCTCGAGAGGAATGAAGACAAGAGGTGACCCTTCACAGGGTGGCCCCGGTCGCGTGCGCACGACGGCGCGTGAGCGAGAGAAGGATTCAGCCGGAGACCACAGGGGTGGGATGGACGAACTTCTGGATCCGGGCAGCGCCCAGCGCAACGACAGTCGTCACGGTCCTCACCTCCTATGCGCGCTAAAACTCCTCGACGGCGTGCGCCAACCCTACGAGCCGGGCCCACCACGACGCCAACTCTTTTTCTGCGGCGCCCACTTGGGTCATTAATTCCACGTTACGGAATATTGATTCCGCATCGCGACAGGCTATGCTCCGCTTCCTGATCAACCCAACCAGTCGCATCAGGGGGCGGAAATGAGCGAAACCCGCGTCGCACTCATCACCGGTTCGTCGTCCGGAATCGGCGCAGCCGTTGCCCGGCGGCTCGCCGCCGAAGGAATGCGCATCGTCGTCAACTCGGCCAGGAGCGAGGCCGCCGGCAAGGAACTCGCGGCTTCACTGCCCGACGCGGTGTACGTCCAGGGCGACGTGGCCGACGCCGCTGACGCCCGGCGTATCGTCCAGGCCGCGATCGACGCGTACGGTCGTCTCGACGTGCTGGTGAACAACGCGGGCACGACCCGCTTCATCCCGCTGAGCGACCTCGACGCCGCCGACGCCGACGTGTGGCGGGACATCTTCGACGTCAACGTGATCGGCGCCTGGCAGCTCACCACCGCCGCCGTTCCGCATCTGCGCGAGTCGGGCGCCGCCTCGGTCGTCAACATCTCGTCCGTCTCGGCCACCCGCGCCATGGGCAGCTCCGTGCCCTACGCCGTTAGCAAGGCGGCGCTCAATCACATGACGCGCCTGCTCGCCTCCCAGCTCGGGCCGGAGATCCGGGTCAACGCGGTCGCGCCGGGGCTCGTCGAGACGCCCTGGTACAACGGCGTCGACGAGGTCTGGCAGGGCTCCCGGGACTGGATCACCGCCAACACCCCGATGCGGCGGGTCGGCACCCCCGAGGACGTCGCCGAGGCCGTCCACTACCTCGTCGGGGCGGCGACGTACACGACGGGCGACGTGCTCACCGTGGACGGTGGCCGGCACATCGTCTGAACCCCGCCGTGCCCCGACGGGAGGGCGAGCCGGCCGCGGCTCGCCCTCCAGTCCGTACCCTCGAACTCCTAGGCTCCGAAGCCGAGTTCGTTCTTGACGACGTGACCGCCCTGCATGATCAGGCGCAGGTTCTGGTCCGGGGCCGTCAGGACCGAGATGTCGTCGAGCGGGTTCCCCTCGACCACGAGCAGGTCGGCGTGCGCTCCCTCGGTGATCTCGCCGATCTCGCCGGGCAGCCCGACGATCTCGGCGCCTACGACAGTCGCCGAGCGGAGGATGTCCGCGGGCTTCTGGACCTTGGCGCGGAGCGTGAACTCCTCCAGTTGGTAGGAGTGATGCTCGCCGTGCAGATCGGTTCCGTATCCGATGCGGACGCCCGCGCGGTCTGCCCGCTCCAGTGCCCGGAGGCCCGTGTCGAGCATGTCCCGGAGCTTGTCCCTGCTCTGGTCCGACAGGTGGGCCGCGCCGCTCTCGGTCAGCGCGTGGAACCCCGCGAGCGTGGGGACGTAGTACGCGTCGTGCTCGTGGAAGAGCGCGATGCTCTCGTCGTCGATCAGGTTGCCGTGCTCGATGGTGCGCACGCCCCACCGCAGCGCGCGGTTGACGGCTTCCGCGGTGTAGGCGTGGCCGGCGACGTACCCCTTGCCGAAGCCCGCCTCTTCCACGGCGGTGCGGATCTCCTCCTCGGAGAAGCCCAGCGCGTCGATGGCCATCGAGGAGACGACCCCGCCGCTCAGCGTGAGCTTGATGTGATGCGCTCCCTGGGCCATCTGCTCGCGGATCGCGCGCCGCAGTTCGGTCGTGCCGTCGCAGACGCGGGTGAGGACGTGCCCGCCGGTCGGCGCGAGGATCGGCCCGCCGAACATCAGCCGCGGCGCCTCGATCAGCCCCTCCCGCACGGCGCGGGCGAGACCGGCTTCGGCTCCGCCCAGGTCCCGCACGGTGGTGAAGCCGCGCCGGAGCATGTCGCGCAGCACCCCGGTCGCCCTGACCGTCGCGTACGAGGACGGCCAGGAGGTCATCTCCGCGAAGTCGGCGCTGGCCTGCGTGGCGTGCACGTGGGAGTCGATCAGGCCGGGCATCAGGGTGCGGCCGCCCAGATCGATGGTCCGCTGCGAGGCAGGGACGGTGCCTGCGTCGCCCACCTCCGCGATGCGGCCGTCGCGGACCACGACCGTCCGCCCGGCGAGCAGCCGGCCTTCGCGTACGTCGAGGATGTTGCCGTTGGTGAATACCGCGTCCACAGATTTCTCCTACTTGCTGCTTACTACTTGCCGCTTGCTGCTTGCTGCTTGCTGCTTGCTACTTGGTCGAGTCGTGGGTGAGGGCCGGGCTGGCGGAGGTGCGCGGCGGCGCTGAGTCCGGCTGGGCGGCGGCCTCTGACCCGAGGTCTTCAAGGGTTCGCCCGCTGGTCGAGAGCCCGAGCGTCAGCACCGCCACCGCGCCGACGACCAGGACTCCGGCGAGCGTCGAGAACACGCCCAGGAACCCGACGGACGCGAACATGACGCCGATCAGGATGGGTGCGGCGATCCCGCCGACGCGCCCGGCCGCGGACGCGGCTCCCATGCCAGTGGCGCGGATGGACGTCGGGTACACCTCGGGCGTGTAGGCGTAGAGGCCCGCGTACGTGCCGTTCATGAAGAACGACAGGAGGATCCCGTAGACGAGCAGTTCGGTGTTGCTGCCGGCCTGCGCGAGGAGGAAGGCGGAAGCCGCTCCGGCGAGCAGGTAGAAGGCGATGGTCCGCTTGCGGTCGAGGCGTTCGTTGAGGAACGCGGCGGAGTAGTAGCCAGGGATCTGGGCGATCGTGATGACCAGCGCGTACGTGAAGCTGCTCGACACGGTCAGACCGCGTTCGACCAGGAGCGACGGGATCCACACGAAGAAGCCGAAGAACGAGAACGTGATGGCGGCCCAGAGCAGCCACAGGACCGCGGTCTGGCGGGCGAGTCCGCCGCGCCAGATCTCGACGAGGCCGGCGCCGAGCCTCGGCTTCGCGGCGGGAGTCACCGGTTCCGCCGTTTCAGCAACGGGTTCGGGGGCCGGCTCGACGGCCGGTACCTGCTTGCCCGCCGCCCGGACCGCCGCCTCCAGCGCGTCGACCACCTCCGCCGCCTCGTCGCGTCGCCCCTGCGTGAGAAGCCAGCGGGGCGACTCCGGCAGCTTCCGCCGCCACCAGAGCAGCATCAGTACGGGCGCTGCCGTGATCACCTGGGCGATCCGCCAGCCGTCGCCGAGCGCCGGGACGAACAGCCGCCCCAGGAGCGCCGACGCCACATAGCCGAACGCGAAGAACCCCGCGATGGAGCCGACGAACACACCCCGGTAGCGCGCCGGGACGAACTCCGAGATGTACGGCGGGATGATCGCGCCCTCGACGCCGATTCCGATACCCGCGACGATGCGTGCGGCGAAGAAGAGTTCCCAGCTGGGGGCCATCGCCGCGACGAGCGTCGCGGCGCAGTAGAGCGCCAGGCCGTACATCATGACGCGGCGCCGGCCGATCGCGTCTCCGCCGACGCCCGCGCCGAGTGCGCCGATCAGGATGCCGATGAGCAGCGAGCTGCCCACGAGCCCCGTCTGCCACGGCTCGAGATGCCACAGCGGAGTGACGGCGGGGAGCAGGTAGGAGACGAGGGAGCCGTCCATCGCGTCGAACGCGAGGCCCAGGCCTCCCATGAGCAGGAGCATCAGGTGGGGTCGCGACAGCGGTAGTCGTTCAAGACGTCGCAGCAGTATTCGGTCGTCCGGCGAGGGCTGGGCCATCAGAGCCTCCTTGTCCCGGGGCACCCCTGACAGGCCTGACAGGTGTGGTGTGGCCCAAACCGTAGATGCATGAAAACTCGCACACAACACTCCATGCAGAATTTCTTGCATGAGGCAGGATGGCGCCATGACTGAGGATCGCGCCACGACTGAGGAACTGGCTATGCCCGAGGATCGAGGTATGCCCGAGGAACTAGCTATGCCTGAGCATCGAGCCATGCCTGAGAACGCCCGGACCGAGAACGCCCGGACCGAAAGCACCCAGACCGTCGCCAACTGGCTCGACGCCCGCGCGGGGCAGGCCCGGCTCGGGCCGAAGGCCCAGCGCGTCCGCCATGTGCTCACCACCCAGCCGAGCTTCGCCTCGTACGCGACCTCGGCCGAGGTCGCCGAGCGCGCCGAGGTCAACGGCGCCACGGTGGTCCGTTTCGCTCAGTCGCTCGGGTTCTCGGGCTGGCCCCCGTTCCAGGCGGAGTTCCGGTCGATGCACGCCGTGCGCCGCTTCGACGTCGAGTCCAGCGCCCCGACCTCGGGCCACGCCGGGATCATCGCTTCGGCGTTCGCCCGGGACGCGGAGAACCTCAACTCCTGCCTGCAATCCTTCGATTTCGCGCAGGCCGCCGCGATCGTCGACGCGATGAGCGCGGCCCGGCGGATCGTCGTCATCGCGAGCGGCACCCACGCCCTGCCGGCGCAGGCCCTCGCCTTCATCGCGGCGAGCCGTGGCTACGACATCGAGGTCGAGGACCGCAGCGGTGCCCATCTCGCCAACACGCTCGCCCGCCTGACGTCCGACGACTGCGTCGTCGCGTTCAGCTTCTGGCAGCACTACCGGCAGACCGTGGCCGGCCTGCGGTTCGGCCGCCGGGTGGGCGCGACGACCTGCGCCGTCACCGACACCCGGCACTCCCCCGCGGCCGAACTGGCCGATCACACACTGATCGTCCCGGCCGAGGGGGTTTCCCAGCTCCCGTCGATGACGGCCGCGATGAGCCTGGCGTACGGGCTCGCCGCCGCGCTCAGCGCCGTCGACCCGGCGATGAGCCGGTCGGCGATCTCCCACGTCGACGGGCTATGGCAGGACCTGGACATCTTCGCTCCGGACACGGCGGAGGGGTGAGCGGCTGCCCGCTTACCGGTGAGTCGCTTTCCTTGCGGTAGCGCGACGGAAGCCCGATCCTGATCTGAATAACGAACGGCCGACGATACGTACGTACGGTATATCGAACGCCGACTGAAGAGAAGGAGAGAGGTGTGAGCGACTCCGAGAACTCGATCCGGGGCATGTTGGCCACCAATCTGAGACGGGCCAGGACCGAGCGAGGGCTGTCGATCTCCGAGCTGTCCCGGCGCTCGAAGATCGGCAAGGCGACGCTGTCGCAGCTGGAGTCGGGCACCGGGAACCCCACCATCGAGACGGTGTTCAGCCTGTCGCGCGTCCTGGAGGTCGCCGTCTCAGACCTCCTTGACGCCCGACCTCCGGGCGGTCTCACCGTGGTCCGCGCGCAGGAGGTGGAGACGCTCAGCGGCGAGGGCGTCGACCTGCGTCCGCTCCAGCGCATCGAGGTCGGCGACGCCGTCTTCGAGGTCTTCGACCAGCGCGTACGCGACGATCGCCGGCAGGAGTCGCTCGGTCATGTCGGGACCGAGCACACCATCGTGCAGTCCGGCCGGCTCGGCGTACAGGTCGACGGGCAGGAGGTGGAGCTGGGGCCGGGCGACTATGTCGGCTTCGACGCGTCGGCCCCGCACAGCTACACGGCGCTCGGCGGTGACGTGCACTCGGTGCTGCTGCTGCAGTACCGGGCGGATCAGCGGCTGCACCTATCGGACCCCTCCCTGGACGCGCCCGCCCCCGTCGCCGCGGCCCACTCCGCGGAGGCGTGACCACGCGGGCCGGGCGTCCACCCGGCCGGGGCGACCACCGTCGAGGCGGCCCGCGAAACTCGGTCCGGCATGACCGTTGACACGTTCTGAACTCCCGCCGTACGTTCCAAGTGTTCGCTTTACCGAACACGGAGGGTTCGATGAACGGAACACGAGTGGCGGTGCTGGGCGCCGGGATCGTCGGCGCCGCCTGCGCTCGCGAGCTGGCTCTCGCCGGACTCGACGTCACCGTCGTCGACCGCGGCGGCGCGGCGTCGGCGACCACGTCGCACGGCGAGGGCAACGTGCTGGTCTCCGACAAGGGACCGGGGCCCGAGCTCGAACTGGCCCAGTTCTCAAGGAAGTTGTGGCCGCTGGTGCTCGCCGCCGTCGCCGAACGCTCCGCACGGGCGGCGCACGCCGTCGAGTGGGAGCCCAAGGGCGGCATCGTCGTCGCGACCACCGACGCCGGTGCCGAGGGGCTGACCCGGTTCGCCGCCGACCAGCGTGCGGCGGGCGTACGCGCCGACGTTCTCGACGCCGACGCGCTCGCCGAGGCCGAGCCGTACGTCACCCGCGAGCAGACGGCGGCCCTGCACTACCCCGAGGACGCGCAGGTGCAGCCCGCCGGAGCCGCCGCCGCACTGCTCGGCGACGCGCTGGCCGCGGGCGCGACGCTGCGCACCGGGTGCGAGGTGTTCGGCGCGGTCACCCGTGGCGGCCGGATCACCGGGGTCCGCACCTCGGCCGGCCTGCTGGAGGCCGACTGGTTCGTGAACGCCGCGGGGCCCTGGTCCGGCGAACTGTCGGCCCGCCTCGGCGCGCCGGTGGACGTACGGCCCCGGCGCGGTGACGTCCTCGTGACGACCCCGCTGCCGCCGATGGTGTTCCACAAGGTCTACGACGCCGACTACGTGGGCGCGGTGGGCAGCAGCGCCGAGGATCTGCAGACCTCCGCGGTCGTGGAGTCGACGCGGGGCGGCAGCGTGCTGATCGGTTCTTCGCGCCGTCGCGTCGGCTTCGACGACCGGCTGCGCCCCGAGGTCCTGTCGGCCGTCGCCGCGAAGGCGCTGCGCCTGTTCCCGACGCTGGCCGGGGTGCCGGTGATGCGCGCGTACGGCGGCTTCCGGCCGTACGTCCCCGATCACCTCCCCGTCATCGGCGCCGACCCGCGCCTCGACGGGCTGTGGCACGCGGGCGGTCATGAAGGCGCCGGGATCGGACTGTCCGTGGGCACCGGGCGGCTGCTGCGGAATCTGATGCTCGGCGAGCCGACGGACATGGACGCGTCGCCGTTCCGCGTGGACCGTCCGGCCGTCCTCGGCGAGAACGCACACCCCGAGAAGGAGGAGACGGCATGAGCCCCCGACGTGTCAGTGCTGGGTCCGACGCCGTCGGACGGCAGGAGCTGCCTCTGCGGATCACCGTCGACGGCGAGCCCGTCGACGGGATCGCGGGCCAGACCATCGCGGGCGTCATGCTCGCCGCCGACCGGCTCGCCTGGCGCCAAGGGCGCTCCGGCGCGCCGCGCGGGGTGTTCTGCGGGATCGGCGTCTGCTTCGACTGCCTCGTGACGGTGGGCGAGGACCGCGACGTACGCGCCTGCCGCCGCCGAGCCCGAGACGGCGACGTCGTGACGACGCAGAGCAGACGGGACGCGGGTAGTCCCGAAGTAGAGCCGCACGCAGGCGAGTTGCCCGGAACGGAGGACTGATGACACGCCGTCACGTCGTAGCCGTCGGCGCCGGGCTCCCCGTCGCCGAGACCGCCCTCAGCGCCGGCACCCGGGTCACGCTGCCCGAGCCGACCGAAGTCGCCCCGTATGGCGGCGAGTTGCCCGACACACCTGGAGCGGAGGAGCGATGACACCCCGCCACATCGTGATCGTCGGCGCCGGTCCCGCCGGGCTCGCCCTCGCCGAGACCGCCCTCAGCGCCGGCACCCGGGTCACGCTGCCCGAGACGCCCGAAGTCGCCCCGCATGGCGGCGAGTTGCCCGTCACACCCGGAACGGAGGAGCGATGACACCCCGTCACATCGTGATCGTCGGCGCCGGTCCCGCCGGGCTCGCCGCCGCCGAGACCGCCCTCAGCGCCGGTGGCCGGGTCACGCTGATCGACTCGTCCGACCAGCCCGGCGGGCAGTACCACCGGATGCTGCCGGAAGCGTACGAAGCCAGCCGCCCGGAGGTGCTGCACCACGGGTGGCCGGCCTTCGAGCGGCGGCGGCGCCGGGTGCTCGCCCACCCGCGCTGCGCCTGGTGGTCCGACACCTCCGTGTGGGCCCTCGAACGTCCGGACCCCGAGCAGCCCGGCCCTCCCCGCGTCCACGTCCTGCGGGGTGCCGTGGACGGTGGCGGGCGGCGCCGCCTCACCCTCGATCCCGACGCCCTCGTGCTCGCCGTCGGCGCCCACGACCGCGTACTGCCGTTCCCCGGCTGGGAGTTGCCCGGGGTCTTCACCGCCGGAGCCGCGCAGGCGCTCGCGAAGGGTGAGCGGGTCGTCGTCGGGGACCGTGTGGTGGTCGCGGGCACCGGGCCGTTCCTCCTGCCCGTGGCCGCCTCGCTCCTCGAAGCCGGTTCCCAGGTCCTGGAGGTCCTGGAGGCCAACACGCCGGGCACCGTCGCCCGCGGCTGGTCGCGGCGGCCCTGGCAGCTCGCGGCCCAGGCCGGCAAGAGCGGTGAACTCGCCGAGTACACCTCCCTGTTGATCCGGAAGCGGGTGCCCTACCGCACCGGCCGTACCGTCGTCGAGGCACGTGGCGACGGCCGGGTCGAGGAGGTCGTCACGGCCCGGCTGCGCGCGGACTGGTCAGTGGTGCCGGGCAGCGAGCGCACGCTCGCGGTCGACGCGGCGTGCGTCACGCACGGCTTCAGCCCGCAACTGGAGCTGCCGGTGGCCGCCGGTTGCGCCCTGCGCGGCGCCGCGGACGGCGAGTTCGTGGAGGTCGACGCCGACCAGGCCACCAGCGTCCCCGGCGTCTACGCGGCCGGTGAGATCACCGGCATCGCGGGTGCCCCGGCCGCACGGGCCGAGGGCGCGCTCGCCGGATGGCTGGCCGCCGGCGGCGACCCGGAGGCGTCCGCGCTGCGACCGCTGCGGCGCAGCCGGGACCAGGGCCGCGCGTTCGCCGCGCGCCTCGCCCGCGCGCACCCGATCGGCCCCGGCTGGTCCGAGTGGCTGCGCCCGGAGACCGTCATCTGCCGCTGCGAGGAGGCCGATTACGCCTCCGTCCGCCGAGCGGCCACGACCCCCGAAAGCGCCTCGGTGCGGGTCGCCAAGCTGGAGACCCGCGCGGGGCTCGGCCCCTGCCAGGCCCGGATCTGCGGCCCCACGCTCGCCGAGCTGAACGCCCGGCTCTCCGGCACACCGACGGAGCGGCCGGTCGAGGGCCTGCCCACGCCCGTACCGCACCGACGCCCGATCGCCCAGCCCATCCGACTCGGCGAACTGGCGGCCTCCCCCGAGGCCACCACCTCCGAGGCCGCGCCCCCAGAAACGGCCGCCACCGACGCCGCCACCTCCTAGGCCGCCTCCCCAGAAGCCCCCACCCCTGACCGTTCGACTTCGACTTCGACTTCGACCTCGACTTCACCCGACCTGCCAATTCCCTTTCCCAGGAGCAGAGTTCATGAGCGACAACCAGAAGCAGTCCCTGTCCCTCGGCGGCGTGGTCGTCGCCACCGCCCTCCCCTATTACGAGGACGCGTCCGCCCCGGCCGGGCTCGCCGTGGACTACGACAAGTACGCCGACCACTGCCGCTGGCTCGTGGAGAACGGCTGCCGTGGCGTCGGCCCGAACGGCTCGCTCGGCGAGTACTCCTCCCTGACCGACGACGAGCGCCGCAAGGTCGCGCAGACCGCGAAGGAAGCGGTCGGTGACGCGGGCGTCGTGGTCGTCGGCGTGCACGGCGTCGGCTCGCACCAGGCCCGGCACTGGACCGAGATCGCCGCCGAGGACGGCGCCGACGGCGTGCTGTGCCTGCCGCCCACCATGTACCGCGCCAACCGCGGCGAGGTCCTCGCCCACTTCGAGGCCGTGGCCTCCGTCGGCCTGCCAGTCATGGTCTACAACAACCCGATCGACACCAAGGTCGACCTGACGCCGGACCTGGTCGGGGAGATCGCGCAGATCGAGAACGTCGTCGCGATCAAGGAGTTCTCCGGCGACGTCCGCCGCGTACTGGAGATCAAGGAGCAGGCCCCCGGCCTGGAGATCGTCAGCGGCGCCGACGACGTCGTCCTGGAGAGCCTGCTCATGGGCGCGACCGGCTGGTTCGCCGGCTTCCCGAACGTCTTCCCCGCCGAGTCGGCCCGCCTGTACGAGCTGGCCACCGCCGGCAAGCTGGAGGAGGCCCGCGCCCTGTACGAGCCGCTCGTCGCCGCGTTCCGCTGGGACTCGCGCACCGAATTCGTGCAGGCCATCAAGCTCGGCATGGAGCAGGTCGGCCGGTTCGGCGGACCCTGCCGCCCGCCGCGCGGCCCGCTCACCCCGCAGATGCGCGAGCAGGTCGAGGCCGACATGGCCCGCGCCATCGCCGCGCTCGAAGCGCAGTCCGCCCGATGAGGTCCGTCCGTACGATCAGTGCCGTCGACTCGCACACCGAGGGGATGCCCACCCGCGTCGTCACCGGCGGGGTGGGACCCATCCCGGGCGACACGATGGCCGAGCGCCGCCGCTACGCGATGGAGCACCTGGACGGCCTTCGCCGGTTCCTGGTCGACGAGCCGCGCGGGCACTCCGCGATGAGCGGGGCGATCCTCCAGCCGCCCACCCGCCCCGACGCCGACTGGGGCGTCCTCTACATCGAGGTCAGCGGCTTCCTCCCGATGTGCGGCCACGGCACCATCGGCGTGGCGACCGTCCTCGTGGAGACGGGAATGGTCGAGGTCACCGAGCCGGAGACCCGGGTCCGCCTGGACACGCCCGCCGGGCTCGTCGAGGCGCGGGTCACGGTCACCGACGGCCGCGCCGAGAAGGTCACCCTGCGCAACGTCGAGTCCTTCGCGCTCGAACTCGACGCGACGGTCAAGGTCCCCGGGCTCGGCGTCGGCGAGGTCCGCTACGACATGGCGTACGGCGGGAACTTCTACGCGATCGCCCAACTCGACCAGCTGGGGCTGCCGTTCGACCGGGCGCGCAAGGACGAGATCCTCGCCGCCGGGCTCTCGATCATGAAGGCGATCAACGAGCAGAACCGTCCCGCGCACCCGGCCGACCCGCTCATCGGCGGCTGCAAGCACGTGCAGTTCATCGCCCCCGGCTCGGACGCGCGGCACTCCCGTAACGCGATGGCGATCCACCCCGGCTGGTTCGACCGCTCGCCCTGCGGCACCGGCACCTCCGCGCGCATGGCACAGCTGCACGCCCGCGGCGAACTGCCCCTGAACACCGAGTTCGTCAACGAGTCGTTCATCGGCACGCGGTTCACCGGCCGGCTCCTGGAAGCCGCCGAGGTCGGCGGACTCCCCGCAGTGATCCCCGAGTTCTCCGGCCGGGCGTGGATCACCGCCACCGCGAACTACCTGCTCGACCCGAGCGACCCGTTCCCGCACGGTTTCGTGCTCTGAAGACGCCCCCCTCGACGGGCGTGCCCCACCCCATGGGCGCGCCCGTTCGTCCCCGCGCCCGCTACGTATTCACGGAGGGACCCCCATGTCCCGTTCGACTCCAGTAATACGCCCGGAAAGAGCGGCCCCGCCCGGCGGCCTGTTCTCCCGGCAAGGAATCTTCCGCCTCAAGCCCGTCTCCACCTCCGAGGAGGAGAGCACGGACGGGCTCCGCCGGACCATGGGACTGTGGCAGCTCGTCGCCCTGAGCCTCGGCGGTCTCGTCGGCGCCGGAGTGTTCTCGCTCGCCGGCGTCGTGGCCCACGAGGACGCCGGTCCCGGCGTACTGATCTCGTTCCTCGTCGCCATCATCGCGAGCGCCGCCGCCGCGCTGTGCTACGCCGAGTTCGCCGGCATCATCCCGAAGGCCGGCTCCGCCTACACGTACTCGTACGCCGCGCTCGGCGAGATCGTCGGGTGGCTAATCGGCTGGGACCTGCTCCTGGAGTACACGGCCATCGTCGCCGTGGTGGCCATCGCGGTGTCCGGCTACTTCTCGTACATCCTGGAGCACATCGGGATCGACCTGCCGTCCTGGATGCTCGGCGCGCCGGGCACCGGGTCCGGCCACAAGGTCGACCTGTTCGCCGCCGTGCTCTGCCTTCTCCTCGCGTTCGTGCTCTCGCGCGGCACCAAGGAGTCGGCACGCTTCGAGACGATCCTCGTGGTGATCAAGCTCGGCATCGTCGCCCTGGTCGTCGTCGCCGGCGCCTTCCACATCTCCGCGGGCAACTACTCGCCGTTCCTGCCGTTCGGGATCGGCGGCGCGTTCACCGGCGCCGCGACCGCGTTCTTCGCGGTCTACGGCTACGACGCGATGAGCGCCGCCGCCGAGGAGAGCGCCGAGGCCAAGAAGGTGCTGCCGAAGGCGATCGTGATCTCCCTGGCCATCGCGGCCGTCATCTATCTGCTGGTCTGTGTCGTGCTGCTCGGTATGCAGAACTACCGTGACATCGACACGAAGAGCCCGTTCTCCAGCGCGCTCGGCTCGGTCGGCCTGGGCGGGCTCGGCATCATCGTCGCGGTCGGCGCGATCATCGGCATCACCACCTCCGCGTTCGCCAACATGCTGGCCGTCTCCCGCGTCTGGTTCTCCATGAGCCGCGACGGGCTGCTGCCGCGCTACTTCGCGAAGAACCACGCCAAGCGGCACGTGCCGACGCGGGTGATCTGGCCGGTGGGCATCGGCTCGGCGGTCATCGCCGGGTTCCTGCCGATCCGGGAGGCCGCCGACCTCACCAACATCGGCATCCTGGCGGCCTTCACCGTCGTCGCCATCGCCATCGTGGTGCTGCGCAGGACGCGGCCCGACCTGCCGCGCTCCTTCCGTACCCCGCTGGTGCCGCTGGTCCCGGCCGTCGGCGTGGCCTTCTCGCTCTGGCTGATCGCCAACCTGGACTGGGTGACCTGGGTCCGCTTCGCCGTCTGGATGGCCCTCGGGCTGATCGTGTACTTCTCCTTCAGCGTCCGCCACTCGGAGGAGAACAAGTCCCACGCACCGTCAGAAGAGTCATGACGACCTCGGCACTCCCGCCTGGCAACTCGCCCCGTATTCAAGGGAATCGACGAGAAGAGGAAGCACCATGAACACCGTCGCACGCGACCCCGACCAGGCTGTGACAGCGGCCGCCGCCGTGGCCCGGCAGTGGGCCGAGGCCGCGCCGGCGGCCCGCGCCGACGCCCTGGACGCCGTCGCCGACGCCCTGGAGGCGGAGCAGGCGGAGCTGGTCGCACTCGCCGAGGCCGAGACGCACCTCGGCACGCCCCGCCTCACGGGCGAACTGAAGCGCACCGCGTTCCAACTCCGGTTCTTTGGCGCTGAGTTGCGAGCGGGCACGTTCCTCGACGTCCGTATCGACCGCGCCGACCCGCAGTGGCCCACCGGGCCGCGGCCCGAGCTGCGCCGCTACCGCACGGCGCTCGGCCCGGTCCTGGTTTTCGGCGCCAGCAACTTCCCGTTCGCCTTCAGTGTCGTCGGCGGCGACACCGCGTCGGCCCTGGCAGCGGGCTGCCCAGTGATCGTCAAGGCCCATCCGGGCCACCTGGAACTGTCCCGCCGCACCGCCGACATCGTCCAGAAGGCGCTGGCCCAAGTGGGCGCCCCGGAGGGCGTGTTCAGTCTGATCGAGGGTGAGCAGGCCGGGGTGGACGCGCTGCGCCACCCGCTTCTGCGCGCCGCCGCGTTCACCGGCTCCGAGCGCGGCGGCCTGGCGCTCGCCCGCATCGCCGCCGAACGCCCCGAACCCATCCCGTTCTACGGCGAGTTGGGCAGCGTCAACCCTGTCGTGGTGACCCCGGCAGCGGCCCGCGCCCGTGGTGCGGAGATCGCGGCGGGCTACGTCGGTTCGCTCACGCTGGGCGCGGGGCAGTTCTGCACCAACCCGGGCCTGCTGTTCACGCCCGCTGACGGCCCGGTGGACGAGATCGTACGGCGGCTGCGGGCGACGCCCACCGCACCGATGCTCGGCGACTGGATCAGCGCCGCCTACGTGGACGGAGCGCGCCGGCTCGCATCACTCCCGTCAACGCGCAAGCTGATCTGGCCTGATGACGACTCATCAGCGGGACCGAGGCTGCTCGCCATGGACCTGGACACGTTCGCCGGTGACATCGGGGCGGCGGCCACGGAGTGCTTCGGGCCGCTCGGCCTGGTCGTGACGTACGAGCGGCTTGCGGACGTGGCCGCCGTGATCGCGTCCCTGCCGGGGCAGCTCACCACCTCCCTGCACGGCGAGCCCGGCGAGGGCGGCGACCTCACCGGCCTCACGTCGGCACTGGCCGAGCGCAGCGGCCGGGTCCTGTGGAACGAGTGGCCCACCGGCGTCTCGGTCACCCACGCGATGCAGCACGGCGGCCCGTTCCCCGCCACGACCGCGCCCACCACGACCTCCGTAGGCACGGCCGCGATCGAGCGGTTCCTGCGCCCGGTGGCGTACCAGTCGTGGCCCCAGGAACTCCTGCCGCCGCCGCTGCGGGACGACAACCCCTGGGGGGTGCCGCAACGGGTCGACGACTGAAGGGGGGACGACGCGTCCGGGGTTCTACCGTCCAGTAAGGTCGCGCCCCGGAACACAGACCCTTCCTGGGTCGCCGAGACTCCGGAGGCCGGTCATGAGCAAGCGCGTCGAAGTGGGCGACACCGTCGAGGACTTCACCCTGCCCGACGAGAGCGGGACCCCGACCTCGCTGTCCTCGCTGCTGAGCGAGGGGCCCGTCGTCCTGTTCTTCTACCCGGCCGCCATGACGCCCGGCTGCACGGCCGAGGCCTGCCACTTCCGGGATCTCGCCGCCGAGTTCGCGGCGGTCGGGGCGCGGCCGGTCGGGGTCAGCGGTGACCCGGTGGAGCGGCAGGCGGAGTTCGCCGGGAAGCACACGCTCGGGTTCCCGCTGCTCTCGGACCCGGAGGGCGAGGTGCGCGGGCGGTTCGGGGTCGCGCGGGGCTTCTCCCTTGCCCCGACCAAGCGGGCCACGTTCGTGGTGGGGCAGGACAGGGTCGTACGGGAAGTGGTCCGGAGCGAGTTCCGGATGAGCGCCCATGCCGACCGTGCGCTCGCGGTGCTGCGCAAGCACACGGCCTGACGACACGCCCTCCCGGCGCCGGAGGTCAAGGGTCTCCCGGCGCCGGAGACCTAGGGCAGGGGCAGCGTCACT
The DNA here is from genome assembly GCF_040645335.1 of Streptomyces sp. NPDC046821. Taxonomy (NCBI): domain Bacteria; kingdom Bacillati; phylum Actinomycetota; class Actinomycetes; order Kitasatosporales; family Streptomycetaceae; genus Streptomyces; species Streptomyces sp. NPDC046821. The sequence goes on from NZ_JBEYYB010000002.1 coordinate 277,198, forward strand.
CCGCCTCGGCCGCCTCCGACTCCGGCGCCAGGCTGTCCATGAACGAGCTGACCGAGAACACCGCGCGGCCCGCCCCCGCCGGGCCGTAGCCGGGCGGCGAGGAGAGACCGAAGTCCTCCATCGTGGAGCGGTACGCCTCCAGGAGCCTGATGTGGTACTCCAGCGGCGCGCCCTGCGGGTTGGCCTTGCCGAGCGGGGTCGTGGGCTCGGGGCACCACGTGGTGAAGCGGGGCGTGATGCCCTGCGACATGAAGAAGCGCAGGCCCTCGGTCGTGGAGGCGATGGCCTCGTCGACCGTGCTGAAGCCCGACGGCTGGGCCATCTCGACACCGGCGACGAAGTTCGGGATCACGTTGCGCGCGCCGAAGATCTCGGCCGAGTCGAGGATGCGCTTGTGCCACTCGTCCCGGCCGACGTAACGCTCCTTGCCGGGGCAGTACAGCTCGAACAGGCGGCGGTCCCACACCTCGTAGTTGGGGTGGTAGATCTGCACGCCGTAGTCCTTGAAGCGCTGCACGTCGTCCTTGGGCAGCGCCTGCGCGACGACCTTGCCGATCCAGCGACCGGGGAAGTGCTCCTCGATGGCCTTGGCGTACATGCCGTAGAAGTCGGCCTCGTCACGGCCCTGGAGCTTCGAGGTGATCGCGCCGCCGGTGAGCGTGTACGCGGTCGACGCCTTCGCGGTGTCGTACTTGTCGATGATCTCCAGTGCTTCCAGGACCTCGTCGACGTCCTTCACGCCGGTGTACGGGCGGCCGGCCGCCTTGTGCTGGCGCCAGTTGTGGTTGATGTCGCAGTACTGGCACTCCTCCTTGGCGCCGAAGTACTGGCAGACGCGGAAGACGGTCAGGTAGATCAGGTAGCCCCACTGGATGGTGGGGGCCACCTCCATGACGGACTTCCCGTTCGACAGCTTGTGGCGGTAGTACTCCGGCATCGGCGGGACGCCGACGTCCGAGATCCGCTTCCCGTCGAGGTAGAGCCCGAGCATCCCGTCCTCGTCGGCGGCGACGCGATACGGCGACGACGGGTTCACGCGGACCGAGACGACGGTCCGGCGCAGGTCGTAGGGGCCGCCGGTGAGGATGATCTCCTCCGGCGGCCGGCGCAGGGCGGCCTCGCCGAGCTCGGGGAGCGTGCCGTGGTCGAAGGAGAAGATGAAGTACGACTTCGGCTTGACCTCGCCGGACTCGTTGTCGCTGAGCGCGGACACGTCGAACGCGACGCCGCCGCGCAGCAGGTCCTCCTTGAACACCGCTTCCCGCGGCACGTGCGGGAAGCGCTCCATCAGGTCCTCGACCAGCGCCGTACGGCTCTGCATCCCGTTCTCCTCGCTCCTGCAAGTCATCTCTGCGCACCGGTCCTCTTCGAGCCGGTGCTCGGGAACTCACGGTATGCCCCCGCGTCGCGGCCTCGCGGCCCGGGGCGGCGGACGGCCGGAAGTGGCGTACGCGGCCTTGACCTACAAACGCCGACCTCGGGTGGGCTAGCGTCGGTGCATGACACAGCCCTCGCTTCCCGAAGCCCTCGCCGCCGGACCGGTCGTCCTGGACGGCGGGCTCTCCAACCAGCTGGAGTCCGCCGGGTTCGACCTGAGCGACGAGCTGTGGTCGGCGCGGCTGCTCGCCGAGCGGCCCGAGGCGATCGTGGCGGCGCATCTCGCGTACTACGAGGCGGGTGCCTCGGTCGCGATCACGTCGAGCTACCAGGCGACGTTCGAGGGGTTCGCCCGGCACGGCATCGGCCATGAGCGTACGGCCGAACTGCTCGCCCAGAGCGTGGAGTTGGCGCGGGAGGCGGCCCGGCTGGCGCAGGCGAAGGGCGTGCCGGGCCCCTTGTGGGTGGCCGCGTCGGTGGGCCCGTACGGGGCGATGCTGGCCGACGGAGCGGAGTACCGGGGGCGGTACGGGCTGACGGAGAACGAGCTGGTGGCCTTCCACCGCCCGCGCCTGGAAGCCCTCGCGGCGGCGGGCCCGGACGTCCTCGCCCTGGAGACGATTCCGGACACGGACGAGGCACGAGCGCTGGTGCGGGCTGTGCGGGGTCTCGGCGTCCCGGCATGGCTGTCGTACAGCGTCGCCGGGGACCGGACGCGTGCCGGGCAGCCGCTGGAGGAGGCGTTCGCGCTCGCCGCCGACGCGGACGAGATCGTCGCGGTGGGCGTCAACTGCTGCGCCCCCGAAGACGTGGAACCCGCCCTGACCCTGGCCACACGCCTCACCGGAAAACCGGCGGTGGCCTACCCGAACAGCGGCGAGTCCTGGGACGCCACCGCCCGCGACTGGCACGGCGAGCCGACCTTCTCCGCCACCCGCGTGGCGGGCTGGCAACACGCCGGAGCCCGCCTGATCGGCGGCTGCTGCCGGGTGGGCCCGAACGAGATCGCTGCGCTGGCGAAGGCGGTACGGGGCTGAGGGGCGGGTCCGCTAATGGGTCGCCGAGTGGCCGGGCGACGGCATAGGCGTGGCCGGGCGGCGGCGTCCGATTCGTTCAAGACCGGCGGCGGTGCGGGTGCCTACGGTGAGCCCATGACCGAGATCACCGCACGTTTCGACGCGGTCGGCGTCGTCGTTTCCGACATGGCCGCCGCCGTCACCTTCTACCGCCGCCTCGGGCTCGCGTTCCCCGAGGGCTCCGAGGAGCAGCCGCACGCGGAGGCCGTGCTGCCCGGCGGCCTGCGCGTGCTGCTGGACACCGAGGACACCGTGAAGTCGTTCCACCCGTCCTGGCGCGCGCCCGCCCGCGGCGCCTCCCGGCACGCCCTCGCCTTCGACTGCGGCGACGCGGCCGGGGTCGACGCCGTGTACGGGGAGCTGACCGCCGCCGGGTACGAGGGCGAGCTCAAACCGTGGGACGCGTTCTGGGGCCAGCGGTACGCCGTGATCCAGGACCCGGACGGGAACGGGGTCGACCTGTTCGCACCGCTGGCCGCCGACTAGTCGCGGTTCGCTGCCCGCTTCCGCACTCCGTCGAGCAGCCGGGCACGCTGCTCCCGGGACGTGGCGAGATCGACGCCGACCTGGGCGAGGGCCGTCGCACCGTCGAGGACCGCGAGGTCGGCGCCCGGGGTGGTGCCGTAGGCCGTGAACTCCGGGGTGTGATGTTTCGTGCCCCCGGTGTCGTAGCCGACGGTGGGGTGGATCGTGGGCACCAGGTGCGAGACGTTGCCCATGTCCGTCGACGCCATGCTCTCGCCGTGGCGCGACAGCACGGTGCGCCCGAGCCCGCGGGCCGCCTCCGCGTACGCGTCCGACATGTACGGGTCCTGCCGCAGGTCGGCGAAGTCCCGTCCGTGCGACCGCACTTCGAGCGTTGTGCCCGTCGCGAGAGCCCCCGCCTCGAAGCAGGCGCGTACGCGCCGCCATGCCTCTTCGAGCTGTTCGAGCGTGCGGGCCCGGATTTCGCAGCGGGCGGCGGTGCGGGCCGGGATGACGTTCACGGCCTGGCCGCCGTCGGTGACGATGCCGTGCACGAGGACGCCGGGAGGCAACTGCTGGCGCAGCATTCCTATCGCGGTGTGGGCGAGGGTCATCGCGTCGAGTGCGTTGACTCCCTCCCAGGGGGCGAGCGCGGCGTGCGCGGGCTGTCCGTCGTAGCGGATGTCCCAGGCGCCGATGGCCAGCGAGGACGCGCCGACGCTGTCGTGGGCGTCGGCATGGACCATCATCGCGGCGGCCACGTCGTCGAAGACACCGGCGTCGATGAGGAGCACCTTGCCGCCGATGTCCTCCTCGGCGGGCGTGCCGACCAGCTTGACCGTGACGCCGAGTTCGTCGGCGACGGCGGCGAGTCCGAGCGCGGCCCCGACGGCGGCGGCACCGTTGACGTTGTGGCCGCAGGCGTGGCCGATGCCCGGCAGGGCGTCGTACTCGGCGCAGAAGGCGATGACCAGTTCGCCGGTGCCGTAGGTGGCGACGAGGGCGGTGGGCAGGCCGCCCGCCTCGGTGGTGACGGTGAATCCGGCGCGCTTCATGAGGGCGGCGATCCGTGCCGCGGCGCGGTGTTCCTCCAGGGCGGTCTCGGGTTCGCGGTGCAGACCGTGGCTGAGCTCGACGAGCTGTTGGCTCCCGGCACGTACAGCAGCCGCGGCCTTGTTCCGGAGGGTCGTGGTGTCGGTCATGCGAGGTCTCCGCTCGTTGCAGACTGTCGTACGGGGGTCGCGCCCTCGGCGCGCGGGGCGCGGTAGCGCATCGCCAGGCCGGTGCCGGCGACCGCCATCGCGGCGCACGCGCCCCAGGCCCACAGGTAGCCGGACTCGGCGATGTGTGCGGTGCCGCGCTGGACGTGGGCGGCGAAGAACATGCCGATCACGGCGGCTCCGATGGCCGCGCCGAAGGAGAGGGCCAGTTCGTTGAGGCCGACGGCGAGGGCGGTCTCGTGCGCGTCGACCACCTCCGCCGACACGGACCGGGTGATCGACTCGAAGACGCCGGTGGCGAGGCCGACGAGGAGGGCGCAGGTGACGTACTGCGGGAGCGTGTCGTGGAAGAGGATCATGCCGAGGAAGCCGAGCGCGGTCAGCGCTCCGCCGAGGGCGAGCACGGTGCGGTCACCGGAGCGCGCGGTCAGCCGCGGGGTCAGGGCGGAGCCCGCGAAACCGGCGGCCAGCATGGCCAGCGAGACGGCGGCGATGGCCTGGGGGCCCAGGTTCATGCCGTAGCCGGTCTCGGCCGGTGAGGAGGCGAGGAAGAGGGCGTTGGCGCCGAAGAAGCCGATGGTGCCGAACGCGGCGCAGAAGGTGTGGCCGCTGACGATGGCGAGCCGCGGATTTCCGAGCATACGCACGCTGACCAGGGGCTCGGCCGCCCCGCGTTCGACCAGGATCCAGGCCGCGAGGACGACGGCGGCCAGGACGGCGAGGCCGAGCGTCAGGGGCGAGGTCCAGCCCCAGGTTCCGCCCTGGGCCAGCACGAGGACGAACGCCACGAGGCCGGAGGTGAGCAGGGCCGCGGCGCCGTAGTGGAACCGGCCGCCGCGCGGGGTGTCGCTGTCGGGCAGCAGCAGTCCCGCGACCACCGCGAGGGCCGCGACGGGCACGGCCGTCCACAGACCGGCCATCGCGTGCCGTTCGCTGAGCGCGCCGGCCACCAGACCACCCACGCCGACCGCGATGAGCAGGACGCCGACGAGGAGGGAGATCCCCTTACGGTTCTGCTCCGGCGCGCGGGACCGCAGGATGCCCACGAGCAGCGGGAAGAACCCGACGACGGCGCCCTGGAGGGCGACACCGGCGGCGAGGGTAGCCGGGGACGGCCACACCGCGATCAGGAGCGAGCCACCCGCCACCATCGCGAGCGAGATCCGCAGGAGCCTGCGGTGTCCGTGCAGGTCACCGAGGCGCGAGAGGAGCGGCGTGAGCACCGTGCAGGCGACCTGGAACAGCAGGTAGATGTTGTTCAGGCCGACCGGGCCGAGGTGCAGGCGCTTGCCGACCTCGGGGAGGAGCGGGGTCAGATAGCCCTGGACGATGCCGCTGAACAGCACGACGACGGCCATCGTCGCGAGCATTCCGGACGCGGAGCTCACGGCTCCCGCTCCGCGCCCCGTTCCCGTTCTCGTCCCCGTCACGCGTGTGGACACAGCTTCACCTCTGGATCGTCTGATGGCCGGAACCGAATGTGGTCGCTACTGTGCGGGTCGAGGCGCAGAGCGCCCCGAATATTCATGGATTCGTTCGTACGGAGTGCTGCTGATGCCAGAAACGGTCACCGCCAGCGAACTCGACCTCGCCCTGGTGAACGCCCTCCAGCTGCGGCCCCGGGCGTCCTGGTCGGAGCTGTCGCCGCTGCTCGGCGTGACGGCGGGCACTCTGGCGCGGCGCTGGGAGCGGCTGAACCAGGCCGGGCTCGCCTGGGTGTACGCGGCGCCGGGCCGCGAGTTCTCCCGCCACTGCTGCACGGCCTTCGTGCTGGTGCGCGTCCGCCCCGGGCAGCGGGAGCGGCTCCTCGCGGAGCTGATCCTGCTCCCGGAGGCGGTGACGATCGAGGTGACCGCGCCCGGCACCGCGGATCTGCTGCTCGACGTGCTGGCCCCCGATCTGCCCTCGCTCAGCCGCTTCCTCACCCAGCGCCTCGACCGGCTGCCAGGCATCGAGTCGGTGAGCGCCCTGCTCGCCACCTCGCTGTACGTGGAGGGCAGTCGCTGGCGGCTGCGCTCGCTGGACCCCTCGCAGCTCACGGCGCTTGGCAGTCAGACGGCGGCGCAGGAGCCGCCGCTCGGGCTCGGGCTCGACCCGGTGGACCGTTCCCTGCTCGACGAGCTGGTACGTGACGGGCGGCTCGGCCTCGCCGAACTCGCCGAGCGGACCGGCACCAGCCCGGCCACGGTGCGCCGCAGGCTGCGCCGCCTCACGGACTCGGCGGTCCTGACGTTCCGTTGCGACATCGCCTCCGCGCTCGCCGGGCATCCCGTCCCGGTGTCCCTGCTCGGCCGGGTCCCCCCGCGGGACATCGGCACCGTCCACCGCACGCTGGCCGCACAGTCGGAGTGCCGCCTGGTCGCGGCCGTCACAGGGCCCGCGAACATCTTCGCCACTCTGTGGGTGCACGGCCCAGGTGACATCCAGCGCCGCGAGACCGCGCTGTGCGCCCGGCTGCCCACGCTCACCGTGACGGACCGCATCGTGGGCCTGCACACCGTCAAACGCATGGGGCATCTGCTCGACGAGGAGGGACGGCACGTCGGCGTCCAGCCCATCTCACCCTGGTAGGGGGGCTCCCTGGGGTGGTCGGACGAGCCGGGTGAGCGGTGCGCCCGCCAACTCCCTCACCTCACGTGCCAGATGCGCCTGGTCCGCGTACCCCGCCCTCGTCGCGGTCTCCGCGAGCGGGACCCCGGTGCGGGCCAGTGCGAGGGCGCGCTGCATCCGCAGGACTCGGGCCAGGGTCTTGGGGCCGTAGCCGAACGCGGCCAGCGAGCGTCGGTGCAGGCTGCGGGCGCTCAGCCCCGCGCGCTCGGCCGTCGCGGCAACCGTGCGGCCCGCGCCGAGCGACGCCACGATGTGCGCGAGGACGGGATCGGGGGGCGCGGCGCCATGTACTTGGGCGACGGCTTCGAGGGCGGCCGCCGGGTCCGGTGCCGCGTCGACGCGTTCCGTCAGGCGCCGTACCAGGCCGGACGGCCACAGGTCGGCGAGGTCCACGCGCCGGTCACGCAGTTCGTCGGCGGGGACGCCGAGGACGTCGGGCGCGGTGCCGGGGAAGAAGCGGATGCCCGCGAATCGGATGCCCCCGGCGTCGTCGGAGCGGTGACCACGTGTGTCGGGTCCCGCGACGAAGAGGCGGCCCTCCGTCCACAGCAGGTCCATGCAGCCGTCGGGCAGGACGTCGGGGACGGGGTCGGGTCCGTCGGCGCCGGGGGTCGTCGTGCTGGTCCACAGGACGGCACCCGGCACACCCTGCGACGCCCGCTCCTGGTAACCGTCCGCCACGCTTCCGAGGCTACGCGCGCGGCAGCGCTGACCGCTCAGTTGTGGTTCGGGTGCCCGTTCTTGTCGTGACCGTTCCTGCCCTGGCCATCGTCGTCACGGCCGCTGCCGTCATGGCCGTTCTTCTCGTGGCCGTGGCCGTGCTTGAACTTGGAGTGGTCGTGTTTGTCGTGGGCCTGGGGGTGGTCGCCGTTCTTGCGGACGTGGGTGCGCAGGCGGGACGACACGTCGTCCGGGGGCAGGAACTTCGACCAGCGTTCGGGGAACTCGGACGGCATGTCCGGGTCGTCCGTGTCCTCGTGGGTCGCGTGGGCGGTGGAGCGGGCGACGTACTCCGCGGCCTGTGCGGTGCGCCAGCGTTCGTTCGCGGCGCGGGCGGCCGACGTCGCGACGGACGGCCAGACCCGGTCGATCGCCGCGTTCACCGCCGCTCCGACGAGGACCGCGAACGCCGAGACGCCGATCCACAGGAGTACGGCGACGGGCGCGGCCAGGGACCCGTAGATGGTCGGGCCCTCGATGGTGCTGGTGATGTAGAGGCGGAGCAGGAAGCTGCCCGGGACCCACATCGCGAGGGCCACGAGGGCGCCGGGGACGTCCTCGATCCAGGGCGAACGCACGGGTACGGACACGTGGTAGAGCGTCGTCAGGAAGGCCACGGACAGCATGAGGACGACGGGCCAGTACAGGATCTGGACGACGGTCTCGGACCATGGGACGAGGGCGATCACGGCGTCCGGGCCCGCGATCATCAGCGGCAGCGCGATCGAGCCGACGACCAGCGCGATGAGGAACAGCAGGAAGGCCAGCAGCCGGGTCTTCACGATGCCGCGCACGCCGTCGAGCCCGTACATGACCGTCACCGTGTCGACGAACGTGGACACCGCGCGCGAGCCCGACCAGAGCGAGAACACGAAGCCGATGGAGATGACGTCCGGGCGGGCCCGCATCGCGTCGTCGAGGATCGGGCGGGCGATGTCCTTCACGCCCTGGTCGGTGAGGACGGTGCGGGACGCCTCGAGGATGTGGTCGCGGACGCCGGCGATCGTGTGGGCGCCGGTCCACGTGTCGACGTAGGCGAGCAGTCCGATGAGCGAGAGGAGCAAAGGGGGGACGGACATCAGAGTGAAGAACGCCGCCTCGGCCGCGAGCCCCAGGATGCGGTACTCCATGCACGAGTTGACGGTGTCCTTGAGCAGCAGCCAGGCGGTCTTGCGCTTCGACACGTTGCGATAGAGGGCGCGGGCCCGGTGGAGACGGCCCTTGCCCGGCCGGTCGGGTGTTTCATTTGCCTGGTGCACGTCCTTACCGTATCTGTCATGGCAGCCACCACCCACGCAGTGACCAACCAGGCTCCGCCCCTGGTCGGATATGACGTCTTTGCCACCGACAGGGCCCTCGTCGAGGGGGTCGAACGGCACCTGGACGAGGCTCTTCTCGGCGAGGTCCGCGAGGAGCTCGGCATCCTCGGCAGCGCCGCCGGTTCCGCGCAGGTGCAGGAGTGGGGGGTGCTCGCGAACGAGAACCCGCCGCGACTGCGCACCCACGACCGGTACGGGCACCGGATCGACGAGGTCGACTTCCATCCGTCGTGGCACCGGCTCATGGGGAAGGGCGTGGGGGCCGGGCTCACGGCGGCCTGGTCGCGGCCGGCGGGGCATCTGCGGCGGGCGGCGGCGTTCCTCGTGTGGAGCCAGGTCGAGGCCGGCCACACGTGCCCGCTGTCCATGACGCACGCGGCGGTGCCGGCGCTGCGGGCCGACCCGAAGCTCGCCGCCGAGTGGGAGCCCCGGCTGACGTCGACCGTCTACGACAAGGGGCTGCGGCCCGCCGCGCAGAAGGCCGGCGCCGTCTTCGGGATGGGCATGACGGAGAAGCAGGGCGGCAGCGACGTCCGCGCGAACACGACGCTTGCGGCGCCGCTCGCCGAGGACGGCACGTACCGGCTGACCGGGCACAAGTGGTTCTGCTCGGCACCGATGTCGGACGGGTTCCTCGTGCTCGCGCAGGCGCCCGACGGCCTGACGTGTTTCCTGCTGCCGCGCGTCCTGGAGGACGGTACGCGCAACACGTTCGCGATCCAGCGGCTCAAGGACAAGCTGGGCAACCGGTCGAACGCGTCGGCGGAGGTCGAGTTCGACGGGACGTGGGCGCGCCGGGTCGGGGACGAGGGGCGCGGGGTGCGCACCATCATCGAGATGGTCGCCGCGACGCGTCTCGACTGCGTGATCGGGTCGGCCGCGATCATGCGGCAGGCCGTCGCGCAGGCGGTCCACCACTGCACGTACCGCGAGGCGTTCGGCGGCCGCCTCGTCGACAAGCCGCTGATGCGCAATGTGCTGGCCGATCTGGCGCTCGAGTCGGAGGCGGCGACGACGCTGGCGCTGCGGCTCGCGGCGGCGCAGGACGCCGTACAGGACAGCGGGTCCGAGCAGGAGCGGGCGTTCCTGCGGATCGCGGTGCCGGCCGCCAAGTACTGGGTGACGAAGCGGTGTACGCCGCTGGCGGCCGAGGCGCTGGAGTGCCTGGGCGGGAACGGGTACGTGGAGGAGTCCGGGATGCCGCGGCTGCTGCGCGAGTCGCCGCTCAACTCGATCTGGGAGGGGTCGGGCAACGTACAGGCCCTGGACGTGCTGCGGGCGTTGCAGCGTGAGCCGATGGCGCTGAACGCGTTCCTCCAGGAGGTCGGGAAGGCGCGGGGCGCCGATCACCGGCTCGACGCGGCGATCAAGGACCTGCTGACCGAACTGGCGGATCTGGAGGGCGTCGAGGGGCGTGCGCGGCGGGTGGTGGAGCGGATCGCGCTCGTGCTCCAGGGTTCGCTCCTTGTGCGCCACGCGCCGCCGGAGGTCGCGGACGCGTTCTGCGCGTCGCGCCTGGGCGGAGACTGGGGCGCGGCCTTCGGGACGCTGCCGCACGGGCTCGACCTGCGGACGATCGTGGCGCGGGCGCGTCCTGTGGCCTGAGCGTCCGGGCCGGGTGCTCACAGGGTCCCGGATCACGCGGACGCGTTCTGCGCCTCGCGGCTCGGTGGGGACTGGGGCGCGGCCTTCGGGACGCTGCCGCACGGGCTCGACCTGCGGACGATCGTGGCGCGGGCGCGTCCCGTGGCCTGAGCGTCAGGGTGGGTGTTCCCGGATCACGGGGGTGATGCTGCGCCGACACGGCACCACCCCCGCTCTTCTTGCCCCCTTGAGGAGCGTGCGTGCCACCGGAGCGGCACGGAGTCAGCTTTGACCGCCGTACGGCTGTTCGCCAGAGTTGCAGAGGGTTGCAACCCGAGCGGTGCCCGTCGCCTGCTGCTTTTCGGCCCCGCCGGACCCCTCGGCGCGGCACGATGTGCGCATGTCCCCACGCACTGTTCTGTTACAGGAGGACCTGTGACGGAGAAGAACTCGACCGTCGATCTGCGGCGGCTGTCCACGATGGACTGCGCCCACGCAGCACGGCTCCTGAACGGGGTCCGCGCGGCGACCCTGTCGGGGCAGCGGCCCCAGCTGCTGCCGCGCCCGGTGATCGGCGAGTCCTGGGGCCGGATGCTCCGCAACGGCGTCGACCCGGACCGGGACGTGCGTTCGGGCCTGCTGAACCTCGAGGAGATCGAGGAGCGCCGGCAGGCGTCCCCGCTGCTCGACATCATGCCGGTGCTGCGCGAGGCGCTGGTCAGCGTCGCGGACGAGGCGCACCACATCATGGTCGTGTGCGACGCGGACGGACGCATCCTGTGGCGCGAGGGGAACGCGGCGGTGCTGCACCGGGCCGACCGGCTCGGCGCCGAGCTGGGCGCGGACTGGTCCGAGGAGGCGGTCGGGACGAACGGGGTGGGTACGCCGCTGGTGGCCCGGCGCCCGGTGCAGGTGTTCTCGGCGGAGCACTTCGTGTCGGCGCAGCACATGTGGACGTGCGCGGGCGCGCCGATCACGGACCCGCGTGACGGGCGGCTGCTCGGCGTGGTGGACGTGAGCGGTCCGCTGGAGACGATGCACCCGGCGACGCTCTCGCTCGTCGGAACGGTGGCGCAGCTCGCGGAGGCGCGCTTACGGGAGCGCCATGTGGCGGCTCTCGAACGGCTGCGGGCGGTCGCGGCACCACTCCTCGCGCGGATCGGCGGCCGAGCGGTCGCGGTGGACGTGAACGGCTGGACGGCGGCGGTGATCGGGATGCAGCCGGTGGACCGGATCGCGCTGCCCAAGTCGCTGTCGGAGCAGTCGGAGACCGCGGAGGGGCGGGCGTGGCTGCCGACGCTTGGGGCGGTCACCGTGTCGCCGCTGCCGGGCGGCTGGCTGCTGCGGCTCGACGGCCCGGACGGGGAGGCCGAATCGGCCGGCGACACCCGGGTCGTGATCGACGTGAGCAGACCCCGGCGCTGGTCGGTCGAAGTGACGGACGGCTCCCGGTCCTGGTCCCACGAGCTGAGCCCCCGCCACGCCGAACTCCTTTACCTGCTGGCCCTGCACCGAGGAGGCCGCAGCGCATCGGCCCTGGCGGAGGACATGTTCGGCGACCCGACGCGTACGGTCACGATCCGCGCGGAGATGTCCCGGGTACGGCGCTACCTCGGCTGCCTCCTGCTCCACCGCCCGTACCGCTTCCGCGAGGACGCGGAGGTGGAGGTGCTGCTGCCGGAGGTCGCGGCGGACCTGTTGCCGCATTCGGTTGCGCCGGGGGTGCTGCGGTCGCGGGTGCCCGCGCCCTGAACTCCCGTTGGGTCGGCCCCGCCGCGCGTACGGGTGTGGGCAGGCCCGCCCCCTCCGACAGGCCTGCCCACACCGGTCTGCTGGCCCCTACTCCCCCGCGCCGCCCGGCAGTTGGCCGCCGTCGAAGTAGGCGAGCAGCTCGGGCTCAAGGTCCGGGACGTCGTACGGGACACCGCCCTCGCGCAGCGAGCGGGTGGCGAGCGCGCCGGCGGCGACGCTCATCCGGGCCGCGACGGGCGACGTGTCGGTGACGCCGCCCTCGCGCGCGAAGCGGCAGAACTCGTCGATGATCCGCTCGTCGGCGCCGCCGTGCGAGCCGGTCGCCTCGGGCACCCGGTACACGACGTCGGCGTCCTTGCGGTAGCCGGTCGGGCCGGTGTTCCAGACCCGCACCTCGTCGCCGGGGCTGTCGCCGAAGTTCTCCAGGCGGCCCTCGGTCCCGATGACGGTGTAGTTGCGGAAGTAGTCGGGGCTGAAGTGGCACTGCTGGTAGGCGGCGATGACGCCGTTGTCCAGGCGCATGTTCATCACCGACACGTCCTCGACGTCCACGATGTGGTGCAGGTCGTGGCGTGCGGTCGGCGGCCAGTCGAACTCCTTGAGCCACCCGTCGGGGCGCGGGGTGCCCGGCTCGCGGCGCGGCAGGTCCCCGTAGACCATGAGGTCGCCGAGGGCGTTGACGCGCTTGGTGTAGCCGCCGGCCAGCCAGTGCACGACGTCGAGGTCGTGCGCGGCCTTCTGCAGGAGGAGGCCGGTGGTGCGGGTGCGGTCGGCGTGCCAGTCCTTGAAGTAGTAGTCGCCGCCGTACGAGACGAAGTGCCGTACCCATACGGTCTTCACCTCGCCGATGTCGCCGCGCGTGATGATGTCGCGCATCAGGCGTACGACGCCCATGTGGCGCATGTTGTGGCCGACGTAGAGGCGGGTGCCGGTGCGGTGGGCGGTGCGCAGGATGCTGTCGCACTGCTCGACGGAGATGCCGAGCGGCTTCTCGACGTACACCGGCTTGCCCGCTTCGAGGACGTCGCAGGCGATGGCTTCGTGGGTGTCGTCGGGGGTGGCGACGATGACGGCGTCGACGGACGGGTCGTCGAGGAGCCGCTTGTAGTCGTCGACGGCGACGGCGCCCTCGTACAGCTCCGGCACCTTGGCCCGGATCTCCGGGTCGAGATCGGCGACCGCCGCCACGACCGACCCCTTGCCGGGCCGGTGCGCGGCGGCCGCGAGATTCCGTCGCAGCCCGAGCCCGATGACTCCGATGCGCAGGTCTTCCACGTGGGTGTCCTGTTCTGCGTGCGAGACGCGTAGGGGTGCGGGAGGTCCCGCCGGACGGACGGGTGCTACTTGCTGTCCGCGATGGCCTGCTCGTACTCCTTGCGCATCGCGTCGCCGGCGTCGCTGCGCCACGTGGGCAGGAGGTCCTTCTTGAAGGACGAGAGGGGCTTGCGCCCCGCCACGATGTCCTTGATGCCGACGTACACGGCGTCGGAGGAGGACGCGCCCTTGCTGGCGTAGGTGTCCGAGAAGAAGCCCGTGGTCGGGTCGATCTTGCCGATCTTCATCAGCTCGACCTGGGCCTCGTGGATACCGCGGGTGACCTCGGGCTTGCCGGGGAGGTACAGGCTCTCCGGGGCGTTGCCGAAGAAGTTGATGGCCTGCCGGGTGGTGAGGACCTCGGCGTTGCCCTTCTTGTTGAGCAGCACGTCGCCGTCCTTGGAACGGGTGAAGTGCGTGCCCTCGAGGCCGTTGTCCAGGAACAGCCGCTCCTCGCTGCCCATGGGGGCGCTGAGGTAGTTCATGACCTGGAGCAGGGTCTCGATACGGTCCTTGCTCACGTTCTTGTTGATCGCGGTGAACCCGACGGAGCCGTAGCCGAAGCCCCAGGTCGGCGTCATGCCCTTCTCGGCGCCGAACGGGACGAGGACCTTCTCCGGCCAGTCGTACATGGCGCTGTCGTTGAGGAAGCCGGGGAAGGACTGGACGTGCAGTCCGAGGAACCCGCCCTCCATCTTCTCCAGCGTCGTCGGCAGGTTCGGGTCCGGCCAGAAGAGCTGCGCCTTCTGGCACTTGAGGGCGAACTCCAGGCCGGCGTGGAACTCGTCGGTCTCGAAGTAGTGGGTGAGCTTGCCGCCGTCCATGCGCCACTTGTTGGGCGCGCCGTGCCAGTACGCGAACTGCAGGATGTGGTTCACATACATGGGCTCCAGGACGTACTTCTTGCGCTTGACGTCGAGGAGTTCCTTGGCCTTGTCGAAGAAGTCCTGGGCGCTGTCGAACTGCAGGCCGCCGACGGGCTTCCAGAAGTCCTCGTTGCCGACGTAGACCTGGCCCATGCGGCCGTACGGGACGGCGAGGCCCCAGATCTTGCCGTTGATGACGGCCGTCTTCCAGGCGAACTCGGGGATGTTGGCGAGGTTCGGGTACTTCTTGACCGCGTCGCCCGAGAGGTACGGGGTGAGGTCGTGGAACTTCGCCTCCAGGAGCGCCGGGACGTTCTTGAGGCCCTGGTTCGGCGGGAACCACATGAGGTCGGGCAGCTCGCCGCCGGCGATGGTGGCGTTGAACTTCGCGCGGTAGACGTCGTCGGCGCCGAGGCCGTTGACGATCGTCATCTGCAGGTCGGAGCCGAGGCGCTTGTTGAGCTCCTGCCAGTACGCGTTCCGGTTCATGGCCGGGGCCGCGGTGGTGAAGGTCTCGGTCAGGGCGGTGACCGGCTTGCCGTCACCCGGCGTCTTGCCGACGCTGCGGGCCAGGTTCTTGGGGTAGCGCAGGTACGCCGGGTCGAGACCGGACGCGTTGCCCGGCAGGTCGGGCGCGGGAACGTTCGCCGGGACGTACGTCGGCAGCTTCAGCTTGGCCGACGCCTTGGCGCCGCCGCCCCCCGAGGCCGCGCCGGAACCGCAGGCGGTCAGGGAGCCCGCACCGGCGACGGTGAGGCCGGCGACGGTCGCGGCACCGAGGAACCCGCGGCGGTTGAGGTCTGGGGTCGACATGGCTCTCCTAAGGGGCGAGGAGCGGTTGAGGGTGGTGACTGCTCGGTGGGGGGTGACGCGGGGGGAGCGGCTCAGGCCTTGACGGCGCCGGTGAGGACGCCCTTGACGAAGTACTTCTGGAGGAAGGGGTAGACCGCGACGATCGGCAGGACCGCGAGGATGAGCACGGCCATCGACAGGGCGGTGCTGGCGGGCAGCACGCTCACGCCGAGCGCCTTCGCGTTGAAGGTGTCGCCCTGGAGGACGTAGCTGCGCAGGACCACCTGGAGGGGCAGCTTGTCGGGGTCGTTGATGTAGAGCATCGCGTTGAAGAAGCTGTTCCAGTACGTCACCGCGTAGAACATGCCGACCACGGCGACGACTGCCTTCGACAGGGGCAGCACGATCCGGCACAGGATGGTGATCTCGCCGGCGCCGTCGAGGCGGGCGGCCTCGTGCAGCTCGTCGGGGATGCCCTGGAAGAAGGCACGCACGACGATGATGTTGAACGCGTTGAGCAGGATCGGCGCGATCATCGCCCCGTAGGTGTCGAGCAGGCCCAGCTCCTGCACCACCAGGTAGTTGGGGATGATGCCCGGGGTGAACAGGAACGTGCCCACGACGATCAGGAGCAGCGGCTTGCCCGCGAAGGTGCGCGGCCGGGACAGGCCGTAGGCGAGCGCGATCGTGCAGAGCAGGCTGAGCGCGGTGCCGACGACCGTGACGCCGACGCTCACGAGGGTGGCGCGGGTGATGACGCCGCCGGACAGGACGACCCGGTACGCCTCCAGGGTGGGGTGGTCCGGGAAGAGGACGTAGCCGCCGTTCGCCGCGAGTTCGGCCTTGGAGGACAGGCTGGTGCCGACGGCGAGCAGGAACGGGTAGCCGACCGCCACGACCATCGCGATCATGACGACGAACTTCAGCGTCTGCGCCGCCGGGTTGGGCTGTTCCATCCAGGCCGGCCGCTCGGCGGAGCCGCGGCGTCTGGTGCTGCCGGCCCGGCCACGGCTCTCGCGGCGCAGGGTGGTGGACGTCGGTACGGGCGCGGCGCTCACTGGTAGACCCCCTGCTCGCCGAGGCGGTGCGCGAACTTGTTGGCGGCGACGATCAGGGCGAAGCCGATGACGCCCTTCATCAGGCCGGCGGCGGTGGACATGCCCCAGTCGCCGTCGACGACACCGTGGAAGTAGACGTAGGTGTCGAGGACTTCGGAGGCGTCGCGGCCGACGTTGTCGCGCTGGAGCAGGATCTGCTCGAAGCCGACGGAGAGGATGTCGCCGAGGCGAAGGATCAGCATCATGACCATGACGGGCCGGATACCGGGCAGCGTGATGTGCCACATGCGGCGCAGCCAGCCCGCGCCGTCCATCGCCGCCGACTCGTAGAGCGAGGTGTCGATGGAGGCCATCGCGGCGAGGAAGATGATCGCGCCCCAGCCGGCGTCCTTCCAGACGTTCTGGGAGGTGACGAGGTACATGAACGTGTCGGGGTTGTTCATGATGTTGCCGACGTGCAGACCGTGTTCGTTCAGGTAGCTGGAGACCGTGCCCGCGCCGCCGAAGATCTGCTGGAACATGCCGACGACCACGACCCAGGACAGGAAGTGCGGCAGGTAGACCACGGTCTGCATGAGGCGCCGGGTCTTGTTGCTGATCAGCGAGTTGAGGAAGAGCGCGAGGGCGATCGGCGCGGGGAAGTAGAGGACGATCTGGACGGCGCTGATCTCCAGCGTGTTCCAGACGCTCGTCCAGAACTCCGGCTGCCCCAGCAGGGCCGTGAAGTTGTCCCAGCCGACCAACGGGCTTCCCTTGAAGCCGAGATAGGGCTGGTAGTCCTGGAAGGCGATGCTGTTGCCCGCGAGCGGCAGGTAGAAGAAGACCGCGAAGTAGAGGATGCCGGGCACGCACAGCAGGAGCAGTGTGCGGTCCTTGCGCAGGCGCTCGCGCAGGGGGCGCTTGCCGGCGGGCTTCCGCCCTTTCCTCCCCGGTTTCCCCTGTGTTCCCTGCGTTCCCTGTGTGCCGGACGCCTTCTTCCTGCCCGTTGTCCCGGGGTCCTCGTGCTGTTGGTCGGGCGGGTTGTGCGATGTGGGCATGGGCGATGCGGACGCGGCGGCCGACACATTCACCTCCTGCGTCGAGTGGCGAGCGGGGGTTGTTTCACCGGTGACCTCGCGGGGACTTGCCCGGCGGCGAGGTACCGGAATCTTGCGTCAGCGCCCAGATCGATGACAAGACTTGATCGGTAACTATTTAGTTCTTGCAGCTTCGCGCATGAAACGCGCACGTTACGGACACAGCTGCCTTGTCCGTCACGTCGGGAGCCGCACGTGAAACGCCCCTGCCCCCAGGGGTCTCCCGGGGGTAGGGGCGAGGGTGGGTGCCGGGTGTCAGCGGGTCGCTGAACTGCCGTTCCACGCGCCGATGTTGGGGTCCGTGCCCGGGGTGACCGGGTTGCCGGCGAAGTCGCGGGTGCCCGTGTCGGCCAGGGGCGCGCCGGTGCCGATCGCGGGCGAACCCGCGCGCAGGGTGTAGGCCGCTCCGGCGTCGGTGTAGCCAGTGGCCGTGCCCGGGGCCGCGAGGAGCGGGTCGGCCGTCGTGCCGCCGGGGTTGGCCGGTACGGAGCCGACGCCGTAGAGCGCGTTGTGGGACGCGGTCACTCCGCCTGAGCGGAGCGTGAAGGCGGCGGTGCCCGTGCCCTCCTTCACGACGATGTTGTTGTCGAAGCCGATCTCGTGCCGGTTGGTCGTGTTCTCGTTGACGACGGTCTGGCTGACGCCGTCACCGACGTAGATCGTGTTGTTCAGGAAGCGGACGCCGGAGAACGTGCCGCGGCAGGTCTCGATGCCGCGGAAGTGGTCGTTCTGGCTGATGTTGTAGCGGATCACCGCGTCGCCGAGGCTGCCGTCGGCGGTGCAGACGAGGAAGAAGCCGCCCGCGTTGTCGTGGCTGTAGTTGTACTGGAAGACGGTGCCGAAGGAGCCCTCGTCCACGTCGTACGCCATGCCGTCGCGGGTCGTCTCGCCGCCGGAGGTCTCGTTGTACTGGAAGACGGTGTCGTCCGCGTCCCACGGCCACATGCCCGCGTTGTAACCGGCGGAGCGGCGCTGGAACCCGTCCAGCTTGTTGTGCTCGACGAGGGCGCCCTTCGTGGCGGTCATGACGATGCCGTCGCCGCCGAGGTCGCTGAGCTTGTTGCCGCGTACGACGACGCCCGTGGACGGGACCCAGTGCGGGCCGTTCGGGTCGTAGCCGCTGATCGCGGGCCGCTGGTTCCAGCTGGACGCGAAGAAGATGCCCTCGCGGTCGATGGTCTTGAGGGTGTTGTTCTCGACGACCACGTCCTCGTAGTGGGTCTCCTTCGCCGAGCCGGTGACGGAGAAGAGGATGCCCGCGGAGCCGTTGTTGTCCTTGGTGTCGTCACCGCGGATGTCGTGGATGTCGAGGCCGCTGAGGCGGTAGTGCGTGCCGGTGCCGTAGTCGTCGAGGACGACGCGCACGCCGCGGCGCTTGGTGCCCGGGTTCGCCGCGTTGGTGATCTCAAGATCTGAGACCTCTATCCACTGGGTGTTGCGCAGGAGCACGGTGTCGGTGGCGCCCGCGCCGTCGATCACCGGCTTCGCCCCGGTGCCGTACGTGGCGATGCGAACGGGGCTGCCCGGGGCGCCGGCGCCGTCCGGGGCGAGCGTGCCGGTGCAGTGGGTGCCGCGCTTGAGGAGCACCTGGTCACCGGGGCCGAGATGCTGCGCATTGACGGCGGCGAGGGACCGCCACGGCAGCTTGACCGTGCCCTTCTCGGGGCCGGACTTCGCCTCGCAGTCGACGTAGTGGGCGCGGGACTTGAGCGGGGCGGCCGCGGCGGCGGGGGCGGACGCGAGGGCCGTGACGGCGGCCGTGGCCGCGGCGCAGAGGACGGCGAGCGCCGTGCTTGCGCTGCGTCTCATGACTACCTCCGTAAGTGGTGGCGGGTGCCGGTGGAGAGCGAACCCGGCGGGTGGCACAGAGCGTGCCGCCCCGCCGCGCCCTACTCCATGGACTGAGGACCCGGATCCATGGACTTACGGAGGGACCGCCGACTTTCGGAGGCGTACCGGCTCACGGAGGGACTGCCGGCTCACGGAAGAGGTGCGCTCACACGCCCGGGATCCCCCTCGCCTGGAACGCCTCGCGCACCGCGTCCGCCGCCTTCGTCCCGTACATCTTCTGCGCCGTCGCGACCGTCGTGAGGGCCGCGTCCTTGAAACTCGTGTCGGGGGCGAAGCCGAACTGGGCGTTCACGATGATGCGGTCGGCCGTGCGGGCGCCGAGCGTGTTGCGGATGTCGAAGAGCGCCCGGGACCAGATCTCGCCGTCCGCGTGCACCTCGCCGACCTTGTCCGCGTACGTCTTGCCGGTGTCGACGCGGCGCAGGCAGTGCGGGGTCGTGTTCGTGTACGCGACCGAGTCCCAGTCGGCGACGCAGGCGAGGTCGGTCTTGCGCGGCCAGCCGTACTTGGCGTCGGCGGCCGAGCCGACCTCGACGCCGAGATAGTCGCCGAAGGCCTCGCCGATCGCGCCCGCCTCCTCGGAGGTGCCGAAGCCGGGCACCTGCGCGTTGTGGACGGCGTGTCCGTACTCATGGACGATCACTTCCGCGTCCTCGGCGTCGTCGACACCGCCCTTGCCGTAGCGGATCTCGGCCTTCTTGTCGGTGAAGAAGGAGTTGTCGGCTCCCCACTGGTCGATGCGCACCGGCTGCGCCCGGTCGTTGGCGCCGGGCAGTTCGCTGCCGAAGCCGAGGCCTTGCAGGTACTCCTGCGCCTCGTTGATCCAGAAGTACGCCATGACCTGCTCGAACTGGTCGTCATGACGGTCGTACGACGCCGCGTCAGCGACCTTGGCGGCGCCGCCGGTGTTCGATCTCACGGTGGCCCACTTGCCGGAGAGACCACCGCTTCCGTCGAGATTGCGCAGGCTCGCGAGGGCGTACGCGGAGGTGGGCACCGCGGCCGCGGAGTCCTTGGCGTCGGTGAGGGTCTGGTCGCCGGACGACTGGACGGGGTTGACCATGAAGACCCGGGCCTGCGGGTCGGCGGCCTGCGCGCCGGTCCCGGCGGATGCCGGTGCGGCGAGGGTCGCGAGGGCCACGGTGGCGATGGCCGTGGCGAGGAGACCGCGGGGTGTGCGGCGAGCTGTCCTGCGGGGCATGAACGTCCTCCGGGTGCGTCGTACGCGGTGGGGGTGGCGTCGTGCGGCCGGATCTTCCCGTATCCCGGACCCCTTTCGCCAGGGTGTGGGCCCTCGTGATTGCCTGACGCGCATGAGCAACATCGTTGTGACCACCTGGTCCCTGGAGCAGACCGCTCCGACCGACCTCCTGCCGGCCGCCGCACCCGAGGGCGACGACGTCCGCGTCATGCGCGCCGAGGTGCCCTCGCCGGAGTTCAGCCGCTTCCTGTACGCGTCCGTCGGGGGCGACATCCTCTGGACCGACCGGCTGGGCTGGACGTACGCGCAGTGGCAGGACGTCGTGGGGCGGCCGGGCACGGAGACCTGGGTGGCGTACGAGAAGGGGACGCCGGCCGGGTACGTCGAGCTGGAGGCGCAGGACGACGGTGTCGTCGAGATCGTCTACTTCGGCCTCATCCCCGCTTTCCGGGGGCGCGGCATCGGCGGGCACCTTCTGTCGTACGGAGTGGCGCGCGCGTGGGACCTGGCCGAACGGTGGCCGGAGCGGACGCCGACGAAGCGGGTCTGGCTGCACACATGCAGCAAGGACGGTGAGCACGCGATGGCGAACTACGAGCGGCGCGGCTTCCGCCTCTTCGACACGAAGGTGGAGGAGGAGTCCGTGACGGCGACGCCGGGGCCGTGGCCCGGGGCGTACGCCGCGTAAGAGGAGAGACTCCGCAAGATCATGAGGGGCGCCCCGGGTGACCGTGGCGCCCCTTTCCCTTACTCTCCAGTGACACGCACCACACTTGCCCACGATGTGAGACATTCTCGTCCGCTATATGGACGGTGGTGGACTGAGTCTAAAGTCCCGTGCCACGCTTCCGTCATGTCTCGAGCTGGAATTGCCTTGGTGAGTCGGCGTCACGTCGACCTCGGCCGCATGTCCAGCGCCATGTGTCCGGCGCGCTGATCCACTCAGCACCGCCGCATCCCTTTTCGTACAGCCGCTCTGCGCACCGCCGCGCCCTTGCCGCGAAGTGTGCAGGTCAGCGCTGTCCCCTTAGTCGCTCGCCCGCTTGAAGGACGTACACCCATGGCTGCCACCCCCGAAAAGCCCACGACCGCCGCGCCGCGCCGCAAGGTGAGCCGTCACCGCGGCGAGGGCCAGTGGGCCGCGGGTCACTTCACGCCGCTCAACGGCAACGAGCAGTTCAAGAAGGACGACGACGGTCTCAATGTGCGGACACGCATTGAGACGATCTACTCGAAGCGCGGTTTCGACTCCATCGACCCCAACGACCTGCGCGGCCGTATGCGCTGGTGGGGGCTCTACACCCAGCGCCGGCAGGGCATCGACGGCGGCAAGACCGCGATCCTGGAGCCGGAGGAGCTGGACGACGAGTACTTCATGCTCCGCGTCCGCGTCGACGGCGGCCGGCTGACCACCGAGCAGCTGCGGGTCATCGGCGAGATCTCGGAGGAGTTCGCGCGCGGGACCGCCGACATCACCGACCGGCAGAACATCCAGTACCACTGGATCCGTATCGAGGACGTGCCCGAGATCTGGCGGCGCCTCGAGGCGGTCGGCCTGTCCACGACCGAGGCCTGCGGTGACACGCCCCGTGTGATCCTCGGCTCCCCCGTCGCCGGTGTCGCCGCCGACGAGATCATCGACGGCACGCCCGCCATCGACGAGATCCACCGCCGCTTCATCGGCAACCCCGAGTTCTCGAACCTGCCCCGCAAGTTCAAGACCGCGATCTCAGGATCGCCCCAGCTCGACGTGGCGCACGAGATCAACGACATCGCCTTCGTCGGTGTGAACCACCCGGAGCACGGCCCCGGCTTCGACCTCTGGGTCGGCGGCGGCCTGTCCACCAACCCCAAGCTGGGCCAGCGCCTCGGCGCCTGGGTGCCGCTCGACGAGGTCCCGGACGTGTGGGGCGGCGTCATCGGCATCTTCCGTGACTACGGCTACCGCCGCCTGCGCACCCGTGCCCGCCTGAAGTTCCTGCTCGCCGACTGGGGCACCGAGAAGTTCCGCCAGGTCCTGGAGGACGAGTACCTCCAGCGCAAGCTGGTCGACGGCCCCGCGCCCGAGCAGCCCGCCGGCACCTGGCGCGACCACCTCGGCGTGCACCGCCAGAAGGACGGCCGCTTCTACGTGGGCTTCGCGCCGCGCGTCGGCCGCGTGGACGGTGCGACCCTCACCAAGATCGCCGAGGTCGCGGGCGCCCACGGTTCGGACCGTCTGCGCACGACGGCCGAGCAGAAGATGATCGTGCTCGATGTGGCCGAGGACCAGGTCGAGTCGCTGGTGGCGGGGCTCGAGGCGCTCGACCTGAAGGTCAACGCCTCGCCCTTCCGCCGGGGCACGATGGCCTGCACCGGCATCGAGTTCTGCAAGCTCGCCATCGTCGAGACCAAGGCGCGCGGCGCCTCGCTGATCGACGAACTGGAGCGCCGCGTCCCGGACTTCGACGAGCCGCTCACCATCAACATCAACGGCTGCCCGAACGCCTGCGCCCGTATCCAGGTGGCGGACATCGGTCTCAAGGGGCAGCTGGTCCTGGACGAGAACGGCAACCAGGTCGAGGGCTACCAGGTCCACCTGGGCGGCGCGCTCGGCCTCGACGCCGGGTTCGGCCGCAAGGTCCGTGGCCTGAAGGTGACCGCGGCCGAGCTGCCCGACTACGTCGAGCGGGTCCTCAAGCGCTTCCAGGCGGAGCGCGAGGAGGGCGAGCGCTTCGCCACGTGGACGACGCGCGCGTCCGAGGAGTCGCTGTCGTGAGCGAGCGGGCGGCCCCTTTCTACTGCCCGTACTGCGGTGACGAGGACCTGCGTCCGAGCGAGCAGGGTCACGGCGCGTGGGAGTGCGGGGCGTGCAACCGGGCCTTCCAGCTGAAGTTCCTGGGGCTCCTGTCCCGGGGTGTGCAGGTCAACGACGGTGGAGGGGAAGAGATATGACCGTCACTCAGGCAGCCGGCCTGACCGAGCTCGAACTGCGTGAGCTCGCCGAGCAGGCCGGGCGCGACCTGGAGGACGCGTCCGCCCTGGAGATCCTCACCTGGGCGGTCGACACCTTCGGCGAGCGGTTCTGCGTCACCTCCTCCATGGAGGACGCGGTCGTCGCGCACCTCGCGTCGCGCGCCCGCCCCGGTGTGGACGTCGTCTTCCTCGACACGGGCTACCACTTCCCCGAGACCATCGGCACCCGCGACGCCGTCGAGGCCGTCATGGACGTGAACGTCATCACGCTCACGCCCCGGCAGACCGTCGCCGAGCAGGACGCCGAGTTCGGCCCCAAGCTGCACGACCGCGACCCCGACCTGTGCTGCGCGATGCGGAAGGTCAAGCCCCTCGAAGAGGGCCTGGGTTCGTACACCGCGTGGGCCACGGGACTGCGCCGCGACGAGTCCCCGACCCGGGCGAACACCCCGGTCGTCGGCTGGGACGAGAAGCGCCGCAAGGTCAAGGTCTCGCCGATCGCCCGCTGGACGCAGGACGACGTCGACAAGTACGTCGCCGAGCACGGCGTGCTGACCAACCCCCTGCTCATGGACGGCTACGGCTCCGTGGGCTGCGCCCCCTGCACCCGGCGTCTCGCCGAGGGCGAGGACGCGCGGGCGGGCCGCTGGGCCGGACGTAACAAGACCGAGTGCGGGCTCCACGGCTGATGACCGGGACCACAGAGACTTTGGAGAAGCAAGTGACCGGAGCCACCGTCTGGCTCACGGGTCTGCCGAGCGCCGGCAAGACCACGATCGCCAACGAACTGGCCGGCCGGCTGCGTGCCGAGGGCCGCAAGGTCGAGGTGCTCGACGGCGACGAGATCCGCGAGTTCCTGTCGGCAGGCCTCGGCTTCAGCCGCCAGGACCGCGACACGAACGTGCAGCGCATCGGCTTCCTCGCCGAACTGCTCGCCCGTAACGGCGTGCTGGCGCTCGTCCCGGTGATCGCGCCGTTCGCGGACAGCCGCGAGGCCGTACGCAAGCGTCACCAGGCCGGCGGCACCGGATACCTGGAGGTGCACGTCGCCACCCCCGTCGAGGTGTGCTCCGTGCGCGACGTGAAGGGCCTGTACGCGAAGCAGGCCGCGGGCGAGATCTCCGGGCTGACCGGGGTCGACGACCCGTACGAGGCGCCGGAAGCGCCCGACCTGCGCATCGAGTCGCACACCCAGACCGTGCAGGAGTCCGCGGCCGCGCTCCACGCGCTGCTCACCGAAAGGGGTCTCTCATGACGACCGTCGCACCCATCACGGGCGGGGAGACCGACAGCCCGTACGCCCTCTCTCACCTGGACGCCCTCGAGTCCGAGGCCGTGCACATCTTCCGCGAGGTCGCGGGCGAGTTCGAGCGGCCGGTGATCCTCTTCTCCGGCGGCAAGGACTCCATCGTGATGCTGCACCTGGCGCTGAAGGCGTTCGCGCCCGCGCCGGTGCCGTTCACGCTGCTGCACGTGGACACGGGCCACAACTTCCCCGAGGTCATCGAGTACCGCGACCGCGTCGTCGCCGAGCACGGTCTGCGCCTCCACGTCGCATCCGTGCAGGAGTACATCGACCGCGGCGCCCTCAAGGAGCGCCCGGACGGGACCCGTAACCCGCTGCAGACGGTGCCGCTCACGGAGAAGATCCAGAGCGAGAAGTTCGACGCCGTGTTCGGCGGCGGGCGCCGTGACGAGGAGAAGGCCCGCGCCAAGGAGCGCGTGTTCTCCCTGCGTGACGAGTTCTCGCAGTGGGACCCGCGCCGCCAGCGCCCCGAGCTGTGGCAGCTCTACAACGGCCGCCACGCGCCGGGCGAGCACGTCCGCGTCTTCCCGCTGTCCAACTGGACCGAGCTGGACGTGTGGCAGTACATCGCCCGCGAGGACATCGAACTGCCGCAGATCTACTTCGCGCACGAGCGGGACGTCTTCCAGCGCGCCGGCATGTGGCTGACCGCCGGTGAGTGGGGCGGCCCCAAGGAGGGCGAGAACGTCGAGCGGCGGCTCATCCGCTACCGCACCGTCGGCGACATGTCCTGCACCGGCGCCGTCGACTCCGACGCGACGACGCTGGACGCCGTGATCGCCGAGATCGCCGCCTCCCGGCTCACCGAGCGGGGCGCGACCCGCGCCGACGACAAGATGTCCGAGGCCGCGATGGAAGACCGCAAGCGCGAAGGGTACTTCTAGACATGACCAGCACCACCGAGCAGCTGGCCGGCCTGTCGGCCACCACCCTGCTGCGCTTCGCCACGGCCGGTTCCGTCGACGACGGCAAGTCCACCCTCGTGGGCCGGCTCCTGCACGACTCCAAGTCGGTCCTGACCGACCAGCTGGAGGCCGTCGAGCGGGTGTCCCTCGGCCGCGGCCAGGAGGCCCCCGACCTGGCGCTCCTCACGGACGGTCTGCGGGCCGAGCGTGAGCAGGGCATCACGATCGACGTGGCGTACCGCTACTTCGCGACCGCGCGCCGCCGGTTCATCCTGGCCGACACCCCGGGTCACGTGCAGTACACGCGGAACATGGTGACCGGCGCGTCCACCGCCGACCTCGCCGTCGTCCTCGTCGACGCCCGTAACGGCGTCATCGAGCAGACCCGCCGGCACGCCGCCGTCGCCGCGCTGCTGCGCGTCCCGCACGTCGTCCTCGCCGTCAACAAGATGGACCTCGTGAACTACGAGGAGTCCGTCTTCGCGAGGATCGCCGAGGAGTTCACGGCGTACGCGTCCGACCTGGGCGTCCCGGAGATCACCGCGATCCCGATCTCGGCGCTCGCCGGTGACAACGTCGTGGAGCCGTCCGCGAACATGGACTGGTACGGCGGCCCGACCGTTCTCGAGCACCTGGAGACGGTCCCGGTCAGCCACGACCTGACGAGCTGCCACGCGCGCCTGCCCGTCCAGGTCGTCATCCGCCCGCAGACCGCCGAGCACCCCGACTACCGCGGCTACGCGGGCCAGATCGCGGCCGGCACGTTCCGCGTCGGCGAGTCCGTCACGGTCCTGCCGTCCGGGCGTACGTCGAAGATCTCCGGCATCGACCTGCTCGGCCAGTCGGTCGACGTGGCGTGGACGCCGCAGTCGGTGACCCTCCTGTTGGAGGACGACATCGACGTGTCGCGCGGCGACCTGATCGTGCCGAGCGGTGACGCCCCGGCGACCTCGCAGGACATCGAGGCGACCGTGTGTCACGTGGCGGACCAGTCCCTCGCCGTCGGCCAGCGGGTGCTGCTCAAGCACACCACCCGCACGGTCAAGGCGATCGTCAAGGAGATCCCCTCGCGGCTCACCCTCGACGACCTCTCGGACCACCCGGAGCCGGGTCAGCTCGTCGCCAACGACATCGGCCGCGTCAAGATCCGTACCGCCGAGCCGATCGCGCTCGACGACTACGCCGACTCGCGCCGCACCGGTTCGTTCCTGCTGATCGACCCCTCGGACGGCACGACGCTCGCCGCCGGCATGGCGGGCGAGGCGTTCGGCGGCGGCAAGCCGCGGGCCACGCAGGCGGACGAGGCCGCGCAGGCCTCCGACGACGAAGGCTGGGACTTCTAGTCATGACACCCATCGACGTCTATGCGACGTTCGCGAAGGAGGGCGGCCGTGTCGGCAGCGGCGCCCTCGGCGCGGGCCAGGGCGGGGTCGGGCGATGTGCGTGCTGACGTACGCGCACTGCCTGCGCGCCCACTTGTTCGTACGCAAGCGAAAACCCGCCGACTTCCCGGCCACGGAATGAGTCCGTGACCGCCGGGCCAACGAGAGGACCACCTCCCGTGCCTGTCACTTCTTCCGCCTCCTGGCGCCGCGGCCTCGCCGCCGTCGCCGCGCTGCCGCTCCTCGCGCTCGCCGCGACGGCCTGCGGCTACGGCTCCGAGGCGAAGGACAACGCCTCCGGCCAGGCGAACACCGTCGCGAAGGGCAAGAAGCTCTCCGCCGACACAGTGAAGATCGGTTACTTCGGCAACCTCACGCACGGCACCGCCCTGGTGGGCAACCAGAAGGGCTTCTTCCAGAAGGAGCTCCAGGGCACGAAGGCCCAGTACGCGACGTTCAACGCGGGCCCGTCCGAGATCGAGGCACTGAACGCGGGCGCCATCGACATCGGCTGGATCGGCCCGTCCCCCGCGGTCAACGGCTTCACCAAGTCCCAGGGCAAGAGCCTGCGCATCATCGGCGGTTCGGCGTCCGGCGGTGTGAAGCTCGTCGTGAACCCTAAGAAGATCAAGTCCCTCGACGACGTCAAGGGCAAGAAGATCGCCACCCCGCAGCTCGGCAACACCCAGGACGTCGCGTTCCTCAACTGGATCGCCGAAAAGGGCTGGAAGGTCGACGCCAACAGCGGCAAGGGCGACGTCTCCGTGGTCCGTACGGACAACAAGATCACCCCGGACGCCTACAAGTCCGGCTCCATCGACGGCGCCTGGGCCCCCGAGCCGACCGCGTCCAAGCTGGTCGCCGAGGGCGCGAAAGTGCTGCTCGACGAGTCCGACCTGTGGCCCGGCAAGAAGTTCGTGATCACGAACATCATCGTGCGGCAGCAGTTCCTCAAGCAGCACCCGGACATCGTCGCGGCCGTGCTGCGCGGCTCGGTGAAGACGAACGCGTGGATCAACGCCCACCCGGACGAGGCGAAGGCGGCGGCCAACAAGCAGCTCGAGGCCGACACCGGCGCCGCGCTGCCCGCGAACATCCTCGACCCGGCCTGGAAGTCCATCCGGTTCATCGACGACCCGCTGGCCTCGACCCTCGACGCCGAGGCGGCCCACGCGGTGAAGGCCGGGCTCCTGGACAAGCCCGACCTCAAGGGCATCTACGACCTCGCGCCGCTCAACAAGGTCCTCAAGACCGAAGGCAAGAGCGCGGTCGACGACGCCGGCCTCGGCGTCAAGTAACCGCGTCGACCAGCCCGTAATCACTTGAGTTCCCAGGAGGTGACGACCATGGCAACCACCCTCGCCAAGGCCGCGGTGGACGGCGATCGGACCACTGGCCATGCCGCGCGGATCGAGCACGTCTCGAAGTCCTTCGCCACGCCCGCCGGGCAGCAGCTCGTCCTCGACGACATCACGCTCGACGTGGCTCCAGGCGAGTTCGTCACCCTCCTGGGAGCCTCGGGCTGCGGGAAGTCGACGCTGCTCAACCTGGTCGCCGGGCTCGACAAGCCCTCGTCCGGCGAGATCACCACGCAGGGCCGGCCGGCCCTGATGTTCCAGGAGCACGCCCTCTTCCCGTGGCTGACCGCGGGCAAGAACATCGAACTGGCCCTGAAGCTGCGGGGCGTCCCGAAGGCCGACCGCCGCACGCGGGCCGAGGAGCTCCTGGAGCTCGTCCGGCTCGGCGGCGCGCACGGCAAGCGGGTGCACGAGCTGTCCGGCGGTATGCGCCAGCGCGTGGCGATGGCCCGCGCGCTCGCGCAGGACAGTCAGCTTCTCCTGATGGACGAGCCGTTCGCCGCGCTCGACGCCATCACGCGCGACGTGCTGCACGACGAGCTGACGCGCATCTGGCGCGAGACGAACGTCTCCGTCCTGTTCGTCACCCACAACGTCCGTGAGGCGGTGCGGCTCGCGGAGCGGGTCGTGCTGCTGTCGTCGCGGCCGGGCCGCGTGGCGCACGAGTGGCGGGTCGGCATTCCGCAGCCGCGCCGCATCGAGGACACCGCCGTGGCGGAACTGTCCGTCGAGATCACCGAACAACTGCGTGGGGAGATCCGCCGTCATGGCCAGCACTGAGACGACGACCGCGAGCAAGGACACGGGCGCCGTCACGGACACGGAGTCCGGTCAGGACCTGGCGGGTCTGGAGGCGGGGCTCGACGCCCTGGAGACGGTGCAGACCACCCGTACGCCGCTGCGCCAGACGCTGGTGCGCAAGGTGCTTCCGCCGGTGACGGCGGTGCTCCTCGTCCTGGTGGTGTGGCAGGCGCTGATCTCGTTCAAGATCGTCACCGACCCGAGCAAGCTGCCCTCGCCGTCCGCGGTGTGGGACGAGGTGTCCAAGGCGTGGCTGGAGGGGACGCTCCTCGACTACATCTGGACGAGCGTGTCGCGCGGCCTGCTCGGCTTCCTGCTGGCCCTCGCGATCGGCACCCCGCTCGGTCTCGTCGTGGCCCGCGTCCGGTTCATCCGGTCGGCGATCGGCCCGATCCTGTCCGGCCTCCAGTCGCTGCCGTCGGTGGCCTGGGTCCCGCCGGCCGTGATCTGGCTGGGCCTCGACAACAAGATGATGTACGCCGTGATCCTGCTCGGCGCCGTCCCGTCGATCGCCAACGGCCTCGTGTCGGGCGTCGACCAGGTGCCGCCGCTGTTCCTGCGGGCCGGTCACACCCTGGGGGCGACGGGCCTGCGCCACACCTGGCACATCGTGCTCCCGGCCGCGCTGCCCGGTTATCTCGCGGGCCTGAAGCAGGGCTGGGCGTTCTCGTGGCGTTCGCTGATGGCCGCCGAGATCATCGCGTCGTCGCCCGACCTGGGTGTCGGCCTCGGCCAGCTCCTGGAGAACGGCCGCAACGCGAGTTCCATGTCGATGGTGTTCCTCGCCATCTTCCTGATCCTTATCGTCGGCATCGCCATCGATCTGCTGATCTTCAGCCCGCTGGAGCGGCGCGTCCTGCGCGGCCGCGGCCTCCTCGTGAGGAGCTGAGCACCATGCGTCCGCACCCCGCCCGCCCCGTCCTGCTCGTCATCGCCCACGGCAGCCGCGATCCGCGCCATGCCGCGACGGTGCACGCGCTGGTCGAAGCGGTGCGGGCGCTGCGGCCGGGGCTGCGCGTCGAGACGGGGTTCCTGGACTTCAACGTGCCCTCGGTGCAGGGAGTCCTGGAATCCCTGGCGGCCGAGGGGGTGCGTGACGTCATCGCCCTCCCCCTCCTCCTTACGCGGGCGTTCCACGCGAAGGCCGACATCCCTGCGGTCCTGCGGCAGGCCCCGGCCCGGCTGCGCATCCGCCAGACCGAGGTGCTCGGCCCCTCACCACTGCTGACGGCGGCCCTCGAACGCCGTCTGTACGAGGCCGGGCTCACCCCGGCCGACAAGCCCACGACCGGGGTCGTCCTGGCCTCGGCGGGCTCCACCGACCCGGAGGCGATCGCAGTGATCGCTGAAATCGCGCGGGAGTGGCGGCACACCGGTTGGTGCGCCGTGCGGCCTGCGTTCGCCTCCGCATCTCTGCCCCGCCCCGAGGACGCCGTGGCGCAGCTGCGCGCGGAGGGCGTCCGCCGGATCGCGGTCGCCCCCTACGTCCTCGCGCCCGGCTTCCTCCCGGACCGCATCGCCCGGGGCGCGGCCGACGCGGACGTCCTCGCCGACGTCCTGGGCCCGGCCCCCGAGGTCGCCCGCCTCCTCGTCGAACGTTACGAGGCGGCGGCCGTACGGGACTTGGTAGCCCTCGGCGCCTAGCGCGGGTCGCGTCCGCTCAGGGCGAGGACCCGGTGGAACAGAGGCGCGTCCTCCGGCACCGGGACGGGCTCGGCGAAGCCCTTGTACTGGCGGTACTCCTCGGCGTTCGCCTCGATGACGCCGTACAGAAGTCGCGCCGTGTCGTCCGACACGTCGTAGTCCTGGCCGGTGGCGTGGGCCAGATCCCAGCCGTGCAGGGCCAGTTCCGCGATGAGGAGTTCCGCGATCGCGGGTGCGGGCGTCTGCGCGAAGCCGAGGTCGATCTCGCCTTCCCAGACCTGCGGGTCGGACCACGCGGCGACGGCCTTGTCGAGCTGGGTGGCGTACGTCCCGGCCCAGTCGCCGTCGGCGGTGAAGTCGCGGGCCGTGAGGTCGTCGGGGAGCGTCTTGCGCAGGGCGCGGTGTTCCAGGCCGTGCGAGGTGTAGAGGACCAGGTGGTTCACGAGGGTGCGTACGTCCCAGTCGCCGCATCCGCTCGGTTCGGGCAGCTGTGCCTCGGTCACGCCCCGGGCGACCCTGGCGGCCTCTGCGGCGCATTCCTTCATGGCGGTGTGCGTGTTTTCCATACGTGGAGCTTCGCGCGCCGGGGCCGCCGGCGGCTTGAAGAAACGCGACACCGGCGCGGGGCTCATTCCCGGCTGAACGGCGTCCCTTGGTGGAAGTAGAGGAGCCAGTCCTCGCCGTGCCGCCGCCACAGTGAACTGCGGTGCGCGCAGACGCCGTTGCGGTCGGTGTCGAAGGTGAGGTGGACGAGGTCGGGGCCGAGACGTACGCCCTTCATACGGGACACCGTCAGGGGGCGCGCGCCCGGTTCGGTCGACGTGGACAGGTCCGCGATGATCGAGGCGCGGTCCCAGCGGCGGCCCGAGACACCGAACTCAAAGAAGTCCGGGTGCAGCAGGGCGCCCGTCAGCTCCGGGGAGCGGCGTACCTCCGGGTCGAGGAGCCGCAGCTCGCCCTCGATGGCGGCGTCGACGGCGGGGTCGGGCTCAGGCACCGGTCATCTCCGCGAGCTTGACGACGGTGTTCCAGTTCCGGGACGTGGCGATCAGGCCCTTGTTGAGGCCCGGCCGGGACAGCTGGGCGGCGAGCTTGGAGCGGCCGAGGCCGTCGGGGGCGTAGAGGTACAGCTCGCGCGCGCCGAGCCTGAAGTCCTCGGGGGCGAACGCGGCCCGGTCGACGGAGGCGAACCGCTCGGGGTCGACCGGCGCGGAGAAGTACGTGACGTGCAGCTGCTTGCCTTCGAGGGTGTCCGCGGGGAACGGGCACGCGTCGACGACGGACTTCAGGTACGCGTGGTCGCGCACGATGACGTCCACGTCGAAGCCGAACTCCTTCTCGATCGCCGCGCTCATCTCGGCCGCGAGCGACTCCTCACCGCCGTGGTCACTGGTGAACGTCGCGTTCCCGCTCTGCAGATACGTCCGTACGTCGCCGCAGCCGAGCCCTTCGACGAGGGGACGAAGCCGCGCCATCGGGACCTTCTTGCTGCCGCCCACGTTGATCCCGCGGAGCAGTGCCGCGTACGCCTTTGTCGCCATGCGGGACACCTTAGGCGGCCGCCGTGCCCCGTGGGGGAGGGCGCGGCGGCCGCCGGAACGGGGTGCTACTCGACGATCTTCAGGAGCTTGTCAGGCGTGCCCTGGGTGGCGTTGGAGATCTTGTCGGGGGTCGCGCCGTCGGTCAGGGCCTTGGCGACCTCGGCCGGGGTCGCGTCCGGGTGGCCGCTCAGGTAGACGGCGGCGGCGCCCACGACGTGCGGGGTCGCCATCGACGTACCGGAGATGGTGTTGGTGGCGTCGTCGTTCGTGTTCCAGTCGGAGGTGATGGCCGAGCCGGGGGCGTAGATGTCCACTACGGGGCCGTAGTTGGAGAAGCTGGACTGCTGGTCGTCCTTGGTGGAGGAGGCGACGGTGATGGCCTCCTTGACGCGGGCCGGGGAGCCCTTGGAGGCGTCGGTGGACTCGTTGCCCGCGGCGACCGCGAAGGTGACGCCTGAGGCGATGGCCTTCCGGACGGCCGCGTCGAGGGCCTCGTCGGCGCCGCCGCCGAGGGACATGTTGGCGACGGACGGGCCCTGGTGGTTCTTGGTGACCCAGTCGATGCCGGCGACGACCTGCTCGGTGGTGCCGGAGCCCTGGTTGTTGAGGACGCGGACGGCGACGATCTTCGCCTTCTTGGCGACGCCGTGCGCCTGGCCGGCGATGGTCCCGGCGACGTGCGTGCCGTGGCCGTTGCCGTCGTCGGCGTTGTTGTCGTTGTCCACGGCGTCGTAGCCGGAGGAGGCCCGGCCGCCGAAGTCCTTGTGGCTGATGCGCACACCGGTGTCGATGACGTACGCGGTCACGCCCTCGCCCGCACTGTCGGGGTACGTGTACTTGGAGTCGCCCGCGGTGTCCGTCTGGTCGATGCGGTCCACGCCCCACGACGGCGGGTTGTCCTGTGTCGCGTTGATGTGGAACGTCTTGTTCTGGACGACCTTGGCGACGGCCGAGTCACCGGCCAGGCGCTTGGCCTCGGTCTCCGAAAGGCCGTTCACGGAGAAGCCGTTGACGGCGGACGAGTACGCGCGCTTGAGCTTGCCGCCGTACTCCTTGGCGAGGTTCTGCTTGGCGTCGGTGCCGGCCTTCTTGTCGAGCAGCACGATGTAGCTGCCGGACACGGCACCCTTGGCATCTAGTCCGTAGACCTTGCCCTCGGTGGGGGTCGCGGCGCCGGCCAGGGGGCCCGCGAAGAGGGTGACTCCGACCGCGGTGGCCGCGGTGGCTATCGCCGCGGTGAGCTTGACCGTGTTCCGGGCACGCTTGTGATCTGCCATGAAGAGGGTTCTCCTCGTGGATTCGTGGGGGGGGTTTTGTTTTGTGGGGGTGTGCGGGGGCGCCGATGGTTCTCACGCGTCCCCCGCGAATCCCCGGAAGATTTCCGGGGGTTGGCACAAAACCCTGTCCGATTGACGCGGGCAGATCAAGGCCTGCATACAGCTGTGACTTGTTCAACAGGCTCTCGTAATAACAATTCGGGCTTCGGCCGACACTTCGGACCTCTGGAATTCACACTCGCCGATGGACAGCAACAGCTTGTAGACGATGGGGAGTTCGAAAAATCCGTAGGCATACGGGAAAAACGACTCCTGAACTCCTGGTGGAGATCCACTACTTGGGCGGCCGGGTGCCGCCGCAGGATTTCCCGCGACGGCACCTCACTGGCCTGAACTTTCCGCAGACCCTGCTCGATTAGCGCTGGGCACAACCTTTGTAACTAAGTGCCCGCGCTCTCTTTATCGTCGGCGCGCAACCGCGGTGTCGACCGCCGCCTCCACCAGATCTGCGGCCCGCGTCGTACCGCCCTCCCCCGCCATGTCCTTCTGGATCTCCTGGAGGCGGCGCGCCGCCTCGGGGTCGCCGGCCAGGGTGAGTACGGCCTCCCGGAGCGTCTTGGGCGTGGCCTCGTCCATCGGTACGTGGCGGGCGACGCCGAGCGCCTGGAGCATGTCCGCGTTGCCGAACTGGTCGACGGCCTGCGGCACGGCGACCATCGGCGTCGCGGTGGCGAGACCTTCCTGACTGCCGCCCGCACCGGCGTGCGTGATGAACGCGTCGGCCTCCTTCAGGATCGCCAACTGCGGTACCCACCGGCTCACTTCGATGTTCGCGGGGACCTCACCGAGCTCCTTCTCGTCGATGAATTTGCCGATCTGAAGGACGACGTGCCAGCCCGGCAGATCGCCGAACGCCTCGACGCAGGCGCGGTAGAAGGCGGGCTGCTTGGTGAACGTCGAGCCGAGCGAGACGAGCAGCACGTTCTCGGCGTCGGCCGGCCGCTGCCAGCCTCCCTGCGCCGAGCGGTCGCCCTGGCAGGCGCCGACGAAGGTGTAGCGGCCCTCGTCGACCCGGTCGGCGTTCGGCTGGAGCGCCTTGGGGATGAGGACGAGGCAGCGGTCCGGGCGGCCCATGAAGTCCTCCACCGGCAGATCCATCCCGTTCGAACGGATCCAGCCCTCGAAGGTCTCGTAGAACGCCTTGCCGCGCGGGGTCTGCTTCAGCGGCTCGAACATCGGCTTGCCGACCTCTTCGTCGTAGCCCTCCCAGGCCACGAGGTTCGGCGAGAACTGGATGATCGGGACGTTCCAGCGGTGGGCGAGGACGCGGGCCGGGTACGCGGTGATGTCGTAGAGGACGAGGTCGGGCTCGTCCCCCTCGTAGAGGTCGATGAGCTGGGGCAGCGCCTGGATCGCGTCCGTGAGGAAGGGTTCGATGTTGTCGATCAGCTCCGTGCCCCACGCGTCCGGGTCGTCGTCGGTGGGGAGCGTCGAGTGCCAGACCTTGGGTTCGGCCCCGGCCTCGGCGACCTTGTCCGCGAACTGCGGCGGGATCGCGTACGTGACGCGGTGCCCGCGGGCGACGAGCTCCCGGATCACCTCGATGCTCGGGTTCACGTGCCCGTGGGCGGCGATGGAGAACATGGCGATATGGGTGTTCCGGGAAGCGGTCATGAAGAAACCGTAGGCGAGACGATACGTCTCGTGCAATGACATTAATGCCGGGCGGCCTCCGTCCGCAGTACCCGCCGACCAGGGCGGAGACGGCTCCCGGGCGGGTGCGAGACTTGGCCGGTACGCCGTGATCGTGGGAGGCAGATGATGGACGAGGCGCAGGCACGGAAGGTGCTCGGCGCGGCGGGGCTCCCCGAGGGGACGCTCGGCGACGCGCGGGAGGCCGAGCTGCTGGCGCTCGGCGAGAACGCCGTGTTCGCGCTCGGCGACCTGGTGGTCAAGGTGGGCCGCGCCCCCGAACTCCTGGAGCGGGCCCGCCATGAACTGTCCGTCGCAGGCTGGCTCGCCGCGCACGACGTGCCGGCCGTCCGGGCCGCCGAGCCGGAGCCGCTGCTCGTGGACGGCCACCCGGTGACCGTGTGGCACCGGGTCCCCGCCGCGCTGCGGCCCGCCGAACCGCGCGACCTCGCCGAACTGCTTCGCCTCGTGCACGCGCTGCCCGCCCCGCCCTTCGCGCTGCCGCGCCGTGAACTGCTCGGCGGCGTGGAGCGGTGGCTGCGGCTCGCGGGCGACGCGATCGACCCGGCCGACGCGGCCTATCTGCGCGAGCGGCGCGACGGATTCGCGGACGCGGCCGCCGCGCTCGTCCCGCACCTGACACCCGGCCCGATCCACGGCGACGCGCTCCCGCGCAACGTGCACATCGGGCCCGGCGGTCCGGTCCTCGTCGACCTGGAGACGTTCTCCTCGGACCTGCGCGAGCACGACCTGGTCGTCATGGCGCTCTCCCGCGACCGGTACGGACTCGACCCCCAGGCCTACGACGCGTTCACGCAGACCTACGGCTGGGACGTGCGCGAGTGGGAC
The DNA here is from genome assembly GCF_040645335.1 of Streptomyces sp. NPDC046821. NCBI lineage: Bacteria > Bacillati > Actinomycetota > Actinomycetes > Kitasatosporales > Streptomycetaceae > Streptomyces > Streptomyces sp. NPDC046821. The sequence goes on from NZ_JBEYYB010000002.1 coordinate 313,189, forward strand.
GGGTGCGCGGTGCTGCGCGGCGCACGCGAGACGGCGAGCTGTGCGTGGGTCGCCCAGCACGCGCCGACCAACCCCAAGGCCCTGGCGGAGTTCGAACGCAGGGTGGCGTCACTGCGGGACGGGGATCCGACGGTGCGCTGGTACCCGTTCTGACGGAGCGGTTTCAGGGGGCGGGACCAGTTGCCGGTTCGGGTCCACTGCCGGTGCGGGACCAGAGCCAGCGCCAGGTCACCGATCAGACGTCCGCCAACTCCCGTATCGGCCAAGCCGACTCGACGACCGCCCCCTCGTCCCCCTTGCGTCTCAGGAACGCCTGGAAGTCCGCCGCCCACTCCGCGTACCACTCGATCTGCCGGTCGTGGAGCTTGGCCGGGCCGAGGGAGGCGACCTTGGGGTGGCGGGCGGCTATCGCCACGGCGAGTTGGGCGGCGGCCAGCGCGTCCGCCGACGCGTCGTGCGCGGCATCCAGCCGCACGCCGTACTCCGCGCACACCGCTTCGAGGTTCCGCTTGCCCTTGCGGTAGCGGTCCACGGAGCGGTCGATCGTGTACGGGTCGATGACCGGCATCGGCTCCACGCCGCCGAGCCGGTCCCGCAGTGAGGGCAGGCCGTGGCGGCGCAGCTCGGCGGTGAGCAGGGTCAGGTCGAACGCGGCGTTGTACGCGACGACCGGTACGCCCGTGCTCCAGTACCCGACGAGCGCGTCGGCCAGTGCGTCCGCGACGCGGTCGGCGGGCTCGCCGTCGGCCGCGGCTCTCTCGTTGCTGATCCCGTGGACGGCGACCGCGTCGGCGGGGATCGGGACCCCCGGGTCCGCGAGCCACTGCCGGTGCCCGAGCGGCCTCGCGTCCTTGACCTCTATCACCGCGCCCGTGACGATGCGCGCCTCACGCGGATCCGTCCCCGTGGTCTCCAGGTCGAAGCCGACCAGCAGCTCCCGGTGCCATCCCATCGCGGCCCCCTTCTTCGTGGTGCTTCCCCGTGTCTCCCCCCGGTGGCTCACCACGATCGCACGGGCCACTGACAACGGGCCGTGCGCGTTCCGCTTTCCGCCGTGCGCGGGGCTCAGGACACCGGCCGGGCGTCCGCCCACGCCATCTCGAACTCTTCGCGATACGTCGGGAAAAGTCCGGCTTCCTCCTCGGCGCGCGCGGAGTGCGCCTTCACCACGCGACCAGGTCCCCGAAGCACCAGTACAGGCGCTTCCATCCCCCGGCCCCGCCGCAGGTACGACTGGACGACCCCGACGCCGTCCGCCCCGTCACCGTCGACGAGATACGCGGTGAACCGTGGCGTCTCGTCGTAGACCTGGATCTCGAAGGCGCCCGGGTCGCGCAGCCGGGCCCGTACGCGCCGCATGTGGAGGATGTTCATCTCGACGGAGCGGCTCAGCTCGCCCCGCTTGAGGCCCAGCTCGCGCTCCCGGCGCTTGACCGCGCTCGACGCGGGGTTGAGGAACAACAGCCGCACCCGGCAGCCCGACTCGGCGAGGCGTACGAGGCGGCGGCCGGAGAAGTTCTGGACCAGCATGTTCAGGCCTATGCCGATGGCGTCGAGGCGCCGCGCGCCGCCGAAGATGTCCTCGGCGGGGAACTGCCGCAGCAGCCGTACGCGGTCCGAATGGACGCCCACGACGTCGGAGTACCGGTCGCCGACCAGCTCCTCGACGGCGTCGACGGGGAGGCGGCGGGCGGATGGCACGTCCGAGCCGACGCCGAGCATCTCCAGGAGCCGGGCGGAGGCGCGCTCGGCCTGGCCGAGGACGGCCTCGGACAGGGCGCGGTTGCGGGAGACGACGTTCCGGGTGACCTCCAGCTCGTCGAGGGCGAGCTCGACGTCGCGGCGGTCGTCGAAGTACGGCTCGAAGCAGGGCCAGTGCTGGACCATCAGCTCGCGCAGCTGCGGGAGGGTGAGGAAGCTGAGGACGTTGTCGTCGGCCGGGTCGAGCAGATAGCCCTTGCGGCGGCTCACCTCGCGGACGGCGACTGCGCGTTGGACCCACTCCTGACCTGCGGGTCCGGCCGCCGCCACGACCCAGTCGTCGCCGTGAACGGGTTCGTAGACGGGGCGCAGCACGGCGGCGACGACGGCCCGCAGGCGCTGCTCCACGAGATTCAGCCAGATGTAGGCGCGGCCGGCGCGCTGCGCGCGCGTGCGGACCTCGCCCCAGGCCTCGGTGCCCCAGGCGAACTCCGACTCCGGACCTATCTGGGACCCCATGTCCATGGGCCGCGCGAGGGACACCGCTCCGGGCGGGACGTCAGCCGACGCCCCCTCGTGACCCGCGTCACCAGGGGGCAGTTCCAGCCCACCCGAGCTCACCCGCACACCGCCTTCCGCTCCCCCGAGCACTCCCCCAGCAACGATCAAGGAAGGGTACTCCGGGAGCGGTCGGCGATGCAGCCCGATGGGCATGGCAGTTTCTCAACTGCCGTTCCTGGTCACGCCGTTCCGCCCTGTGAGGTCACCGGGAGTGAGCGGATTCATAGCGGTCACGCCTCTGAGGGCTCAGGAGAAGCGCTCTTCTTGCACTCCGTCACCTCCTAGGAGGTTCCGTGACTTTCGGGAAGACTCTGGCCCAAGTCGCCCGGGGCAATCCGGGCCGGAGTGGAAGAGTCGAACCCATGCAGGTCTGGCCTGGACAGGCGTATCCACTCGGTGCCACGTACGACGGTGCCGGTACCAATTTCGCGGTCTTCTCGGAGGCCGTCCGCCGCATAGAGCTGTGTCTGCTGCACGACGACGGCTCGGAGACCGCCGTCGAACTGCGGGAGACCGACGCGTTCGTGCGCCACGCGTACCTGCCCGGCATCATGCCGGGCCAGCGCTACGGCTTCCGCGCGCACGGCCCGTACGCCCCCGAGCGCGGGCAGCGGTGCAACTCGTCGAAGCTGCTCCTCGACCCGTACGCGCGGGCGATCAGCGGGGCGGTCGACTGGGGCGAGGCGGTGTACGGGTACCCGTTCGGGTCGCCCGACCGGCGCAACGACCTGGACTCGGCGCCGCACACGATGTCGTCCGTCGTGGTCAACCCGTACTTCGACTGGGGCGACGACCGCAGGCCGCGCACCGAGTACCACCACACGGTGATCTACGAGGCCCATGTGAAGGGCCTCACGATGTCGCACCCGGCGCTCCCGGAGGAGCTGCGCGGCACGTACGCGGCGCTCGCGCACCCGGCGATCCTGGAGCACCTCACCTCACTGGGTGTGACCGCGCTCGAACTGATGCCGGTCCATCAGTTCGTCAACGACCACCGCCTCGTGGAGATGGGGCTCAACAACTACTGGGGCTACAACACCATCGGCTTCTTCGCCCCGCACAACGCGTACGCCTCCTGGGGTGACCGCGGGCAGCAGGTCCTGGAGTTCAAGTCGGCCGTCCGGGCGCTGCACGAGGCGGGGATCGAGGTCATCCTCGACGTCGTCTACAACCACACGGCCGAGGGCAACCATCTGGGCCCGACGCTGTCCTTCCGGGGCCTGGACAATGCCTCGTACTACCGATTGGCGGAGGATCCGCGCTACTACATGGACACGACGGGCACGGGGAACTCGCTGCTCATGCGGTCGCCGCACGTCCTCCAGATGATCATGGACTCGCTGCGGTACTGGGTCACCGAGATGCATGTCGACGGGTTCCGCTTCGATCTGGCGGCGACCCTCGCGCGGCAGTTCCACGAGGTGGACCGGCTGTCGTCGTTCTTCGACCTCGTGCAGCAGGACCCGGTGGTCTCGCAGGTGAAGCTCATCGCCGAGCCGTGGGACGTCGGCGAGGGCGGCTACCAGGTGGGCAACTTCCCGCCTCTGTGGACGGAGTGGAACGGCAAGTACCGGGACACCGTCCGGGACCTGTGGCGGGGCGAGCCGCGCACCCTCGCCGAGTTCGCCGGGCGCCTGACGGGCTCGTCCGACCTGTACCAGGACGACGGGCGGCGGCCGCTCGCGTCCATCAACTTCGTCACGTGCCACGACGGCTTCACGCTGCGCGACCTGGTCTCGTACAACGAGAAGCACAACGACGCGAACGGTGAGGACAACCGGGACGGGGAGAGCTACAACCGGTCGTGGAACTGCGGGGCCGAGGGTGACACCGACGACCCGCGGATCCTGGGCCTGCGGGACCGGCAGAGCCGTAACTTCATCGCCACGCTGATGCTGTCGCAGGGCGTGCCGATGCTCAGCCACGGGGACGAGCTGGGGCGTACGCAGAACGGCAACAACAACGCCTACTGCCAGGACAACGAGCTGGCCTGGGTGCACTGGCCCGAGGAGCACGAGGAGGACGGCCTGCTGGCCTTCACGCGCGCGATGGCGCGGCTCAGGCGGGACCACCCGGTGTTCCGCAGGCGCCGTTTCTTCCTCGGGCGGTCGGTCGAGGGCACGCGTGACCAGCTGACCGACATCGCCTGGTTCACCCCGGAGGGCGGGGAGATGACGCGGGACGACTGGAACTCGGCGCAGGCGCGGGCCATGTCCGTGTTCCTGAACGGGCACGCGATCTCGGAGCCGGGCCCGCGGGGCGAGAAGATCTCCGATGACTCGTTTCTGCTGATGTTCAACGCCTCCCCCGACCCGAGGGAGTTCCTCGTGCCGCTCGACCACGGGCGGCAGTGGGAGGTCGTCGTCGACACGGCGCTGCCCGACGGGGTGCCGCCGGGCGCGGGCGAGAAGGTGAAGGCCGGCGACCGGCTCACGCTCCTCGACCGGAGCCTGACGGTGCTGCAGCGACCGGCGTGACCTCCGGGGCGGCTGGGGTCCGTACGAGGAGGGCTACGCCGAACGCGAGGGCGGCGGCCACGCTGCCGACGGTGAACGCGGCGGCGGGGCCGTACGACTCGGCGAGCCGGCCCGCCACCGCGAGCGTGACTGCCTGCCCGCCGACGAAGGCGCTCGCGGCGAACGTCATGCCCTCGGCGAGACGTTCGCCCGGCACGGCGCGTTCGGTGAGTCCGAAGCCGGTGATCAGGTTCGGCGCGAAGGCGGCGCCGAACACGGTCACCGCCACGTAGAGGCCGGTCATGCTCGTCGTGCCGATGAGCAGGAGGGACAGGAGGGCCGCGCCGGCGGTGGCCACGCGCCAGCGCAGGGCGAGCCCGAAGCGCTCCGGGACGGCGGCCATGGACAGGCCGACGGCGGCGCTCATGACGCCCATCGCGGCGTAGACGAGGCCCGCCTGGTCCTCCTGCCCGAGGTCCTGGGTGAGCGCCGTGATCCCGGCGCCGCAGCCGCCGAGGAGCACGCCCAGGAGGGCGAGGCCGAGGCGTACGAGCCGGACTTCGCGCGGCATACGCGGGCGGCCTCGCTGCTTCCTGGGGACCGCCACCGGCCGGACGGCCGTCGCCGTCGGGTGCAGCGCGAACGCCGAACCGCAGCCGGCGACGAGAAGGGCGGCCACCCCGAACGCGTACGCCGGATGGCCCACGAAGGCCGCCACGCCGATCAGCGCGGGTCCGAGGACGAACGACAGCTCGTCCATGGTGCTCTCCAGCGAGAACAAGGCGTTGACCACACGGCCGTCGCGCCCGTCCGTCCCCGCGCGGCGGACGAGGGCGACGCCCCTGGCTCTGGCCAGCGGGCCGATGCCGGGCACTGTGACCCCGGCGAGCACGCCGAGGACCACGAGCAGCGGTGTGGGGAGCCGGGCGAGGGCGCCGAGCGTGTAGCAGGCGATCGCGAGGGCGTTCAGGAGCGAGCAGCACAGCACGACGCCGCGCTGCCCGTGCCGGTCGGCGAGCCGGCCGACGACAGGACCCATGGTCACCTGTCCGAGCGCGAGGGCGCAGGCGACGATCCCTCCCGTCGCGAGAGATCCGCTCGTTCTCGTCACGAGCAGGACACTGCCGAACTGGATCACCGCGACCGGCAGCCGGCCGAAGAACGACAGCACCGGAAGCAGCCTTCCGGTCGCGTCGATCACCGCGCGGTACGTCGCCGTTGTTCGCTCGGCTGTTCCCCCTGCTGCCTGTGCCATCGTCCGACGCTATCCACGGCGGCGGTGACATATGCATACGGCGATGACACGAAAGACGCCCGGGCGGGTACGTAGCTTCGCATGACGCCCTTGACGCCGGACCCGCACGCCGCACCGCCCACGGCCACGTACCGGATGCAGCTCCAGCCGGCGTTCCCGTTCGCCGCGGCGGCCGCGGCCGTCCCGTATCTGGCCTCCCTGGGCGTCTCCCACCTGCATCTTTCGCCGATCTTGGAGGCCGTCCCCGGGTCCACGCACGGGTACGACGTCGTGGACCACGCGCGCGTGCGGGAGGAACTGGGCGGCGAGAAAGGGCTGCGGGCGCTCGCCAGGACGGCGCGCGAGCACGGGCTCGGGCTGATCGCCGACATCGTGCCGAACCACATGGCGTCGGCGGCCGGCCTCAACCGCGCGCTCCAGGAAGTGCTGCGGGACGGCCCCCACTCCCCGTACGCGCACTGGTTCGACATCGACTGGGAGGCGCAGGGCGGGCGGGTGCTGCTGCCCGTACTGGGGCACCGGCTGAGCCACGAGCTGGAGCACCTGGAGGTGGACGGTCCGGTACTGCGCTACTACGAGCACGCGTTCCCGCTGCGCGAGGGCACGCGGACACTGCCGCTTCCGGAGCTGCTCGACGCGCAGTGGTACCGGCTGGGCTGGTGGCGTCTTGCCCGAACCGAGCTGAACTACCGGCGGTTCTTCACCGTCTCGGACCTCATCGGGGTCCGCGTGGAGAACCGTGAGGTCTTCGACGCCACCCACGCGAAGATCCTCCAGCTCCTCGACGAGGGCGTCCTCGACGGGCTGCGGGTCGACCATCCCGACGGCCTCGCCGACCCGGGCGCGTATCTGAAGGATCTCGCCGACGCGGCGGGCGGGCGCTGGACCGTCGTCGAGAAGATCCTCGGCGAGGACGAACAGCTGCCCGCCGCCTGGCCGGTGGCCGGCACGACGGGGTACGACGCTCTGCGGCGGATCGACGGCCTGTTCACCGATGCGTCGGGGGCGGACGAACTGCTCGGCCGGTTCCGGCGCTTCACGGCGGCGCCCGCCGACGAGGGCGGTGACTGGGAGGCGACGGCGCGGCGCGCCGCGTACGAGGTCGTGACGCACGAACTGGCGGCCGAGGTGGACCGGCTGACGCGCGAGGCGGGCCGGCTGTGCGCGGCGGAGCCGACGCTGCGCGACCACGCCCCTTGGGCCCTGCGGACCGCCGTCCGCGAACTCCTCGTCCGCCTCGACGTGTACCGGCCGTACGTGAACGGGGGCGACGACCCCGAGACGGTTCTCACGCCCGAGGACGCCGAGGACGCGAAGGGTGCGTTCACCGTCGCGGAGGAGGCGGAGGCGGTGGACACGGTGCGGCTGCTGGCGCTCGGGAAGGGCGGGGCGGGGCCGGAGCACGGCGCGTTCCGGGCGCGGTTCGCGCAGACGGCGTCGGCGCTGCGGGCCAAGGCGCTGGAGGACCGGGCGTTCTACCGGCACGCGCCGCTGCTGTCCGCGACGGAGGTGGGGGGCGCGCCGCAGAGTCCGGCGGTCGACCCGGAGTCGTTCCACGCGTACTGCGCGCGCGTGCAGCGCGACTGGCCGTCCACGGGGACGGTGCTCTCTACGCACGACACGAAGCGCAGTGCCGATGTGCGGGCGGGGATCTCGGTGCTCACGCAGTGCCCGGAGGGCTGGGCCAAGCTGCTCGCGGAGGTCACAGGTGGCGGGGCGAGCGCGCCGGATGCCCAACTGGCGTGGGCTGCTTGGCAGACCGCGGTCGGCTTCGGCGACTCCGACGATGGTGACGGCGAGCGGCTTCAGGGAGCGATGCTCAAGCACGTTCGGGAGGCGGGCCTGCGCACGAGCTGGACGGAGCCGGACGCGGGGTACGAGAAGGCGGTGAGGGACTTCGTGACGGCGGGCCCGTGCGGGCCGCCGCGGAAGGCGGTCGCGTCGTTCGCGCGCTCCGTGCGGCCGCATGTGCGGGCGAATGTGCTCGGGGCGGCGCTCATCCATCTGACGATGCCGGGGGTGCCTGACCTGTACCAGGGAACGGAGTTCGAGTACCGGGCGCTGGTGGACCCGGACAATCGGGCGCCGGCGCGATTCGATGTCGGACGGCTGGAGCGGGGCGACGCCGGGCCGCTGGAGCGGGGCGACGCGGAGGAGAAGCTGGGGCTGACGATGGCCGCGCTGAGGCTGCGGCGGGCGCATCCGGAGTGGTTCGGCGGAGAGGCCACGTACGAGGCGCTGACCGCGCGGGGCGCGGGGGCGGAGCACTGTGTGGCGTTCGCGCGCTCGGCGGAGGTCGTCACGGCGGTGACCCGCTTGTCGCTGCGGCTGGCCGAGGCGGGGGGCTGGCGCGATACGGAACTGTCTCTGCCGGAGGGTCGGTGGGTCGATCTGCTGGCTCCGGGAGGGGAGTTCGAGGGGCACGCGCGCGTGGAGAAGCTGTTCGCGGGGTTGCCGGTGGCGCTGTTGGTCCGGGCGGGGGGTTAGGCCCCGCGTAGGGGTGGCGTGATCCGGAACCCCACACCCCGTCCGTGCGCCCCTCAGCCCAGAAGAACCGGAAGCGTCTTAGGGCCGCGTGTGGTCAGGCCCTCTGACTCGGGTCGGCCGGCGGGGGTCCAGCGTAGGCGGGGCAGCGCTTCCAGGACGGCGTGCAGGGCGCACTCCGCGGTGAGGCGGGCCAGTTGTATGCCCAGGCAGCGGTGGCGGCCCGTGCCGAAGGCGAGTCGGCCCGGTGCGGGGCGCAGGACTTCGTAGTGGTCGGGGGCGGCGAAGCGGACCGGGTCGCGGCCCGCGGAACCTATGAGGCAGGCGACGTCGGCGCCCGCCGGGATCGTGCCCGCTGCCGTGACCACGGGGACCAGAGCGCGGCGCATCACGATGTGCACAGCGGGGTCGCGGCGCAGGGACTCCGCCCAGGCCCCCGGAATCAGCGCGGGACGTTCCCGTACGAGCCTCAACTGGGTTGGATGGTCAAGGAGGTTGGCGAGGAACGACGCGAGGGCGAGATGGGTGGCCTCGCCTCCGGCGCCGAGCAGCGTTCCGGCCATCCCCACGACCGTCTCGTCCGGCAAGGGGCGGCCGTCGGCGCGTGCCGTGCACAGGACGGACAGCAGGTCGGCTCCCGGACGTGCGCGACGGCGAGCCACGTGCGGGCGCAAGAAGACGTCGAGGTCACCGTGTCCGCCGCCGAGGTGGGTGAGGCCGTCGCGGCACCACTCCCGCACGCGCGCGGTGTCCTCGTGCGGCAGCCCGAGCGCGCTCACCGCCGCCACGGCCGGCAGCCAGTGGCAGAACTCGGTGACGAGGTCGGCCTCTTGGCGGTCGGCCAGGCGTCGCGCGAGTACGAACGCCGCCCGCTCCACCCCGGCCCGTAGCGCGGCCAGCGCCCGCCCGCGCAGCGCCGGCGAGAGCAGCGCCCGGTGCGCGGCGTGCGTGCGGTCCTCCAGGGGCGCGCTCCCCTGGACCGGCGCGATGAGCCGCGGGTCACCGAGCGCCGCCCGTACATCCTCGTGCCGGCTGATCAGCCACGCGCCGAAGGCCTCGTCGTAGTGGAAGGGGTGCGAGGTCCTGAGCGTCCGGTACAGGGGGTAGGGGTCGCGGGCTATGTCAGGTGAACGGAGGCTGGGCGGCAGGGGCCCTTCGAGTCGCGGGAGGACGGTGGCCCGGGAAGCGGCGGGGCGGAGTCCGGCAGGGGTGCAGCCGCCGGTCGCACCGGCTCCGGCCGCCCCGGCACCTGTCCCGCCTCCGCCGATCACATCCGCCCCCGCCACATCCGCGTCACCGCTCGGCGCGAACGGGCACGACGCCTCGGGCTCCCGCGCCGCCGCCCCCGTGAACCCGGCGGAGCCCCACGCATCCGGAGCAACGCGCATCGCCGTGCCCCCAGCCCTTGTGCCGGTGCGCGCCGGGCGGCGCGCGATTCCTCCCAGGGGACCACCGAGTACGAACCCCCGCAGTCCTCGGACGCCCGTACGGGTGAGCGACCCCCGCCAAGCACCCGCGAAGCACCCGCCAAGCCCCCGCGCAGCACCCCGCCGCACCCGCCCCCGCCGCCTTCTTGACACGTGCCGCGCAGCGTGGGGTACTGCGGATGCGACGCGGGGAGCACCAACGGGGGGTGAGTCTGACGGAGCAGCGCTACCCGAATGTGACCGAATTGACCCAGTCAGCGCGGGAGCTGGCGGCCCGGCGTCCCGGTCTGTGCGTACTGCGCCAGGTCGGAACCTCACGCGCGGGCAGACCCCTGCACCTGCTCTCCGTGGGCGAGGCGCGCCCCTCGGTACTGGTGGTCGCGGGAGCCCACGCGAACGAACCCGTGGGCGGCGCCACCCTGCGGCGCCTCGCCGAACGCGCCGTACAGGAACCGGAGTTGCGTACCGACCACTCCTGGCACTTCCTGCTGTGCGCGGACCCGGACGGCGCCGATCTGCACCGCACCCCGGCGCCCCGCACCCTGCTCGACTACCACCGGCGCTTCTTCCGCCCGGCCGGTCCCGAACAGCCCGAGTGGTCGCCGTCCGAGCTGCCACCGGACCGGCTGCCACCCGAGACGCGCGCCCTGACCGGGGTCATCGACGAGCTGCGGCCGTTCCTCCAGGTGACGCTGCACGGGACCGATCTGGGCGGCAGCTGGGTGCAGTTGACGCGGGACATACCGGGGCTCGCCGAGCCGTTCGCCAAGTCGGCGGCGGAGCTGCACATCCCGGTGGAGACGGGCGCGGCGGACGCGGCGGGCTGGCCCGCGACCGGGCCGGGCGTCCATGTGATGCCGGCACCCGGCGCGGAGGCCGCGTTCCCGAGCCTGCCCGACGACGCCCGGCACAGCACCTGGCACCACGCCCACCGCTATGGCGGCAGTACCGCGATCATCGAGGTCCCGATGTGGGCGAGCGACCTCGTGGACGACCCGGCGCCGCACCCCACTCCCGGACTCGAACTGCGGCGCCTGGCCCACCGGTTGAGGCTGGACGCGCTCCGGGTGGAGGACATCCTCCACAAGGCGCAGCCCTGGCTTCCCGAGGAGGCCGGGCCGCTGTTGCGGGCGGCGCGTTGGGCGCTCGCGCTGGTCCCGGGGCTCGCCGCCGACTGGCTGCAACCGCCGCCGCCGGACGCCACGATGGCGTACGTGGGGAGCATCGACGCGTTCAGCAGGCGGCTGCCGCTGCGGGCGGCCGCGATGCTGCTGCGGGTCCTGGAGGAAGCGGACGCTCCGCAGGCTGCCGCCCTGGAGCAGTTGGTGGCGCTGTGGTGCGACGCGTTCGCCGAGCGGTTCAGGGCGCGGTGGGTGCCGCTTGAGCACCAGGTCGAGCACCAGGCGCGGACGACGCTCGCGGCCGTGCGGCACGCGCGGGTGACCGAACTCCCGTAGGAACAGCGGGAGTCAGCTTGCGGTGATCCGGAACGACATGCGCCCGAAGCCGACCTGGTCGCCGTCCTGGACGACGGCGGCGCCGACCACGCGCCGCCCGTTGACGGACGTGCCGTTCGTCGAACCGAGGTCACGCAGCACCCACATGCCGCCCTGCAGACTGAGTTCCGCGTGCACGCGGGAGACCGTCTCGTGGCTGAGGCGGAGCCCGTTCGCCGGGTCGCGGCCGATGCGGAGCGGATACGGGTTGCCCGGCGGCGGCAGTTGCAGCTTCGGGAGCCGCTCGCGCTGCCACGCCCCGCGCAGCCGTACCGTGAAGCCCGAGACCGCGGCGACGGAGCCGAAGACGACCCGTGACCAGCGGCCCTCGGTGTGCAGATCGGCGGTGAGCGCGGCCAGTTCGTCGGACCTGCGGGCTGCGAGGGCCAGCTCCATGCGCCGTACGAACGTGTCGTGCGAGAGCCTTCCCTGGGCGGCGCCCTCCCGGAGCTCCCGCAGCGCCCTGTCGCGCTCGGCGTCGGACAGCCGCGCGGGGTACGTGTGGTGCTCGTACGAGGAGGTCACGTTCGTGATTGTCCGGCAGCACGGCCGGGGTGTCCAGGAAACGACGAACTTCCCCCCTCCCGCGCACCGCCGTGACCAGCGAGGACAGGGGCCGCGGGCGCGGGGCTCCTGACGGACGGGTCGCGCCGCTGGTGGACGCCGGAGAACGAGCTGTCCGAGGGCCCGTCCGTGCGTCGAGCGTGCGTCTGATCCGGCGAGGAATGTGCGCGGCCCACCCCGAATCCCAGCGGATCGATCTCCGCTGAAGCAGGATGGACGGGTCGTCACTGTCGGCAGACAAGGGGGAACGGTCCGTGCGGTTCGAGGTGTGGGCACCACAGGCAGACCGGGTCACGCTCCATTGCGATGGCTCCACGAGCGCGTTGCGGCGCGACCCGGTGCGCGAGGGGTGGTGGGCGGGTGACGCCGACGCCGTGGACGGCTCGCGGTACGGATTCGCGCTCGACGACGGACCGGTGCTCCCCGACCCCCGCTCACGCCGCCAGCCGGAGGGACCGGACGGCCTGAGCGCGGTCGTCGACCACGCGCGGTACCAGTGGCGCTCGCCCTCGGGCCCGGAGCGCGGGCTCCCGGGCGCGATCCTGTACGAGCTGCACGTGGGGACGTTCACGCGCGAGGGCACGCTCGACGCCGCCGCCGAACGCCTGGGCCACCTGGTCGAGTTGGGCGTCACGCATGTGGAACTGATGCCGGTGTGCCCGTTCCCCGGCAAGCACGGCTGGGGGTACGAGGGCGTCAGCCCGTGGGCCGTGCACGAGCCGTACGGGGGCCCGGAGGCGCTGAAGCGGTTTGTCGACATGGCGCACGGGCTGGGGCTCGGCGTCGTCCTGGACGTGGTCCACAACCACTTGGGCCCCTCGGGCAACCATCTGCCCGCGTTCGGGCCGTACTTCACCGACTCCCACCACACGCCCTGGGGCGCCGCGATCAACCTCGACGCTGCCGGTTCCGACGAGGTGCGCGCGTTCCTCGTCGGCAGCGCGCTCGCCTGGCTGCGCGACTACCGGATCGACGGGCTCCGCCTGGACGCGGTGCACGCGCTGCGGGACACGCGCGCGGTGCACTTCCTGGAGGAGCTGTCGGCGGCGGTGGACACGCTGGGCGAGGAGCAGGGCAGGCCGTTGTTCGTGGTCGGCGAGTCGGACCTCGGCGACCCGCGCCTGATCACCCCGCGTGTCCACGGCGGCCTCGGGATCCACGCGCAGTGGAGCGACGACTTGCACCACTCCGTGCACACGGCGGTGACGGGCGAGTCGCAGGGCTACTACGCGGACTTCGCGGCGGCGCCGATGGCGGCCCTCGCCAAGACGCTGACCCGGGGCTACTTCCACGACGGCACGTACTCCTCGTTCCGGGGCCGCCATCACGGGCGCCCGATCGACCGCAGCCACACGCCCGCGCACCGGCTCCTCGGCTACACCCAGACCCACGACCAGGTCGGCAACCGTGCTCAGGGCGACCGGCTCTCCGCGATCTGCTCCCCCGGGCTCCTCGCGTGCGCGGCGGCGCTCGTCCTGACCGGGCCGTTCACGCCGATGCTGTTCATGGGCGAGGAATGGGCCGCGTCCACGCCGTGGCAGTTCTTCACCGACCACACCGACCCGGAGCTCGCGGACGCCGTGCGCAAGGGCAGGCGGCGGGAGTTCGCGTCGCACGGGTGGGCCGAGGGTGACATCCCCGACCCGCAGGACCCGGCCACGCGCGAGCGCTCCTGTCTGGACTGGTCGGAGGCCGCGAGCGGCGCCCACGCGCGCGTGCTGTCCTGGTACCGCGAGCTGATCGCCCTGCGCCGCGACCGCGCCGACCTGACGGACTCCGACCTCGCGGCGGTGCGGGTGGCGTACGACGAGGCGGCACGCTGGATCGCGTACCGGCGGGGTGATCTGCGGGTGGCGGTGAACCTGTCGGACGCGCCGGCGGCGGTGCCGGTGGGGCGCGGCACGTACCGGGTGGTCGCCGCGTGGGAACCGGTCGGACTGCCGGGCGAGGACGGCCTGCTGACCGTCCCCCCGGAGTCCTGCGCGGTGCTGGTCGGCCCCTGAGCCTGTTCCTGGGGCAGGCCCATCGGCCGGGGCCGGCCAGTCGGCGACCGGGGCCCCGTCACTCAGTCGGCGCCCCGGTACCCGTCGGTCAGTCGGCGTCCGGGTCCTTGTCGGAGAACTCCGTCACGAGTTCCAGGAGGATCGCCTCCCACGCCCGCTCCAGCTGGATGCGCAGGAGCGGCAGGGGGCTGTCGTCCGCGCCCTGGAGCCGTGCGGAGAGGCGTACGAGGGTGTCGCAGCGCGCGAGCCACAGGCCGCGGAGGGTGGCGCGGGCGCCGTAACCGGCGAGGGTCGCCGCGCGGACGGCCGCGCGGGCGCCGACGGAGATGCTGAGGCCCGCGATGTCCTCGGCCGGGTCGCCGATGACGGCGTCGGCCCAGTCGAGGGCGCCGCGCACCCGGCCGTCGGGCGTCACCGTCAGGTGCTCGCCCTTGAGGTCGTGGTGGACGACGACGGCGCCGGGCTGCGGGGCGAGCTGCGCGGTGGCGTGCGCGGTCAGCTGCGCGAGCCGGGCGGGCTCGAACTCGCCCTCCACGCCGAGGCGTTCGGCCGCGCGCGCCGCTTCCCTGCGCAGCACTTCGAGGGAGCGCGGCGGCACCCGGCGCAGGCCGAGGCTCTCGGCGCGGACGGCGGGCACCGCGCGGAGGCCGCCGAGCAGCCCGGCGAGATCCTCCTCGCCGGCCGCGGTCACGTCGACGGCCTCGCCCGAGACGCCCTGGAGCCGTGTGTCGAGCGTGTACATGAGACCGCTCGTCCACTCTCCGGACGCGAGGCTGGCCGGCACGGCGACGCCGACGTGCTGGCGCACGAGGTCACGGAGCCTGATCTCGCGGCGCATCCGGGCGGACGAGGACGCGTCGAGGGCGAAGCGCACCACGTAGCGGGTGCCCGCCCACCATGTGGCGTGGTCGCCGCCCTCGATGACGGGCGCCACGTCGAGCGCGCCGCCGTCGGGCAGGAGGGCGGCGAGCAGTCTGCGTACGGTGTCCTGGCTGGGCCGGGGGGTCTCGGACATGGCCTAGCTCACGATCGCCATGTCCCGCGACGTGCTGTTCAGCCGTCGCCCGCCGCCCTCGGTGACCGTCACGATGTCCTCGATCCGTACGCCGAAACGGCCCGGCAGGTAGATGCCGGGTTCCACGGAGAAGCACATTCCGGGGACCAGCGGCTGTTCCTCGCCCTCGATCATGTAGGGCGGTTCGTGGGTGGTGACGCCGATGCCGTGGCCGGTGCGGTGGATGAAGTACTTGCCGTACCCGCCCTCGTCGATGACCGCGCGCGCCGCCCGGTCGATCTCCTGGCAGGCGATGCCCGGCTGCACCGCCTCGCAGCCGGCCGCCTGCGCCTGCTTCACGAGGTCGTGGACGCGGCGCTCCTCGTCGGTCGGCTCGCCGACGTGGACGGTGCGGGAGGTGTCGGAGCCGTAACCGTGCTTGAGGCCGCCGAAGTCGAGGACGACCATGTCGCCGTTCTCGATGACGCGCTCGCCCGCCTCGTGGTGCGGGTTGGCGCCGTTCGGCCCGGATCCGACGACGGTGAAGTCGACCTGCGAGTGCCCGAACTGCCGTAGCAGATCGGCGAGATCGTGTGCGACGTCCGTCTCGCGGCGCCCAGCGAAGGACACCTTCTTGATCTCCTCGTACGTGGCGTCGGCGGCCTCGCCGGCGGCCGCGAGCCGTTCGAGTTCGGCCGCGTCCTTGACGGCGCGCAGCATCGGCAGGGCCTCGGTGAGGGAGGCGTACGAGGTGTCAGGAAGCGTCTTCTGCAGTCCGATCAGGTGCATCGCCCACGCGTTGTCACTGATGCCGAAGCGCCCGGAGGTGCCGAGGAGGGGCGCGGTCACCGCGTACGGGTCCTTGCCGTCGGTCCAGTCCCGCAGGGTGAGGGCGGGGGCGCCCACGGCCGCGGCTGCGTCCGGCGCTTCCAGGGTGGGGACGACGAGTACGGGGTCCCGGCCCGGGGCGAGGACGAGCATCGTGAGGCGCTCGGTGTCGGCGGTCGGCGCGTAACCGGTGAGCCAGACCATGTCCGGGCCGGGGGCCACCAGGACGCCGGCGAGCCCCGCCTCGGCCGCGGACCGGGCGGCGCGCTCCATGCGGGCCTTGTAGTCGTCCGCCGTGAACGGCGGTGGCGTCGCGGTCATCCGGTGTCCTCCGAGTGTGCCGAACTGGACAGTGCTTATCCGAACGGGACGTACGGGCAGCATCCTGCCCGCACGCCGGGCCTGACGCGAGTCAGTTCCGGCAACCGCCCCACCCACCTGCTAATGGCCAAGCATTGATCAACCATTACCACTAATGCTTAGATCGGCATCATCCGTTAACCCCCTGTTCCGGAGGACGTACCAACATGCTTGTGCTGGCCCAGATCAGCGACCTGCACCTGGACGGAACCCCGCGCGCCACGGAGCGCGCCCGCCGCGTCGTCGACCACCTGCGCGCGCTCCCCGGCCGCGTGGACGCGCTCCTGGTCACCGGCGACATCGCCGACCACGGCGCGGAGCCGGAGTACGAGGAGGCCGCCGAACTGCTCGGCCTGCACACCTTCGGCCTCCCCTTCCCCGTGCTCCCCTGCCCCGGCAACCACGACAGCCGCGCGCCCTACCGCAAGGCGCTGCTGCGTGAACCGGCGTCGGAAGGCCCGGTCAACCGCGCGTACCGGGTGGGCGGCGCGTGGGTCCTGATGTGCGACTCCAGCATTCCGGGCGCCGACGAGGGGCTGCTCGACGGGGAGACGTACGAGTGGCTGGAGACGACGCTGGACGGGATCGAGGCGGGGACCCTTGATGTCGAGGCGGGAACCCTTGATGGGGGCGCCCGGGGAACCCTTGATGGGGGCGCCCGGGGAACCCTTGATGGGGGCGCCCGCGAAAGCGCGAGCGCCCCCGCCCCCGTCCTCCTCGCCTTCCACCACCCGCCCGTGGCCCTGCATCACCCGTTGCCCGATGCCTACCAGTTGCAGCGGCCCGGGGATCTCGCCGCCCTGATGGCGCGGCGGCCCCAGATCGCCGGAATCATCACCGGCCACGCCCACACCCCCGCCGCCACCGTGTTCGCCGGGCGTCCCCTCGTGGTCGGCCCCGGCGTGACCTGGACGTTGCGGCTGCCCTGGGAGGGCGAGGGGGTCGCGGACCGTGACGCTCCGGTCGGGCTCGCGTTCCACATCCTCGACGACGAGCACCGGCTGACGACCCACTTCCGGGTCGTCTGACCTGCGCCTACACCACCACTCCCGGCGTCGCCGACAGCACCTGGTGCGCGCCCGACGCGTGAAGGACCGTCAGCGTGACCTCCTGCCCCGGAGGCGCGGCCTCCACTGCTCCGGCGAGGCCGTTCGCCGAGTCGACGGGTGTCCCGCCGATGGCGACCAGTACATCGCCACGGACGAGTCCGGCCGTGTAGCCGGGTCCGGGCACGTGGACGCCGACGACCAGCGCGCCCTCGCCCTTGGGCGCGTCCACCGCCTCGACGCCGAGCGCCGCCCGCAAGGGGCGGTCCGGCGGCGGGGACGCGTGTTCCGTGGACCGCGGCGGCGGGGAAGCGTGTTCCGACGTGGGCGGGGGCGACGGAGGACGCGCCTCCGCCGCCTCGGCCCGCTGCCGCATCTCCGCCAGCTTGCTCATCCCCACGACCGCCGCGCCGACCGTGCCGAGGCCGACGCCCGAGAGGACGAGCCCGGCCCCGAGCAGCAATCCGAGCGACAACGTCACAAGCCGCCTGCCCCGCCGTCGCGCGGCGTGCGGACGGCGGCGCGGTCCGGGCACCCGGTCCTCCACACCCTGCTCATTACGTGGAGCTCCGGGCATCGCCTTGGGGCGCAACGCGGTCTGTTCCATGGCCCACCTCCGGCCACAGCCCTACCCGGCCGCACCCCACACGACGATCCACGAACGAGTGAGACTGAACAGGCACCCAACGCACCATCCGATCACCCCACCGGCGCCACCGTCCCCATCGCACCCCACAACGGCGCCGTGAATCCCGCGAGCCCCGACGTCCCGGTGAACGGGTTCGGCAGCCGTCCGGGCACGAACCCGTGCGCGCGCCGGGCCAGGTCGTCCGCACCGTAACGGCGGCATTCGCGATGCCAATTGAGGATTCCGGCCGTCCAGTTCTGAAGCTCGACGACGTAGGCGTCCATGGCCGCCCGCGCCTGCGGCGACAGCTTGAAGTCGTCGTACAGGACCGGGAACTCATGGGCGGCGACATGCTCGAACTGCTGCATCCGCTGCGTCATGAGGTCGTTCACGATGCGCACGCCCGTCGGGTAGTCGCAGCCGAAGAAGTTCTGGACGACGAGGATCCCGTTGTGGATCTCCCCCTCGTACTCGATCTCCTTCTGGTACGAGAACACGTCGTTCAGGAGCATGGCGTAGTCGACGGCCGCGTTCTCCAAGGAGCGGACCGGGCCGCTGCGGTACACCTCGGGAGGGACGGCGGGGGCGTGGCCGAGGCGGCCCAGGCTCATGGTGAGGTCGGCGCCGAACGTGGCGCGGCGCATCTCCAGGTAGTCGACGGGGTCGGGGACGCGGTTCTGGAGCCGGTTGGACAGCTCCCACACCCAGCTCTCGGTCATGACGTCGACGGACGCCTTGAAGCGGCGCTTCTGGTCGGCCGTCATGCTGCGGGTCGTACGGGCCCAGAGGTCGATGAGGCCGCGCTCCATCGCGTTCACCGGCGGCGGGACCGGGCTCCCGTCGAGCGGCATACACGCGGACAGCCGCGCGGTGCACGCCCGCGCCGCCGCGAGGTCACGGCGGTGGCCGAAGACGAGCGGGTAGTAGTCGTCGGCGTACGTCCCCCAGGCCAGCCACTGAGCGCTCAGGTCCAGGGCTTCCTGGCTGCCGTCCGGGTCGGTGCCGGCCGCACCCAGGGGCAGGTCGTAGGCGGTGAGCTTGTCCTCGTCCCAGATGCCTTCCGCCAGAATGCCCATGGCGTGCGCCCACGGGGTGAGGCGGCGGCGGGTCTCGTCGAGGCCGGGGTTCACCCTGAGTCCGAACGGCATGTAGAAGTCGGGCAGTTGAGAGGGGCCGACCTTCTGGAACGGTACGTGCGTGTAGGCGCGCAGCCGTTCGGCTCCGGCGGCCGCGAGCAGGGCGCCGATGTCGGTGGAGCCCGTGCCGAGTCCGGTCGGCCCGGCGAGCGGGCTGGAGGCGGTCGCGCCCTGGTTCATGTAGCGGCTGGAGCGCAGGTGCCATTCGTGGCCGCCTGACTGCCAGTCCTGGAGGCCCTGGGTGTACGCGGCGACCGCGCCGACCTCGGGTGGCGTGAGCCCCTTGTCGAGGGCGAGGGCGGGCACCTCGGTGAGCGCGGTGTGCTCGAACTGGTGGATGCGTGAGGTGAGGATGTCGTTGACGGCCTCGGCCGCCTGCTGCGTCGTACAGCCGAAGAAGGTCTCCAGGACCAGTACGCCGTTGCTGAGTTCGCCCTCGTCCTCGACCTCGCGCTGGTACGAGAACAGGTCGTTGCGCAGGTGGACGGCGTCGGAGAACGTCTCCATGAGGACGCGCAGTGGCCGTGATCTGGCGATGGAGGCGGGCACCTCCTTGGTCGCGTACTCGACGAGCCCCGCCGACCAGGGCGCGCCGCCCACCTTGCGGCGCATCTCGATGTACTCGACGGGGTTGGAGACCCGTCCCTCGTTGATGTTGGACAGCTCCCACATCGACTCGTTGAGGAGGTGTTCGGTCGACTCGGCGAACCGTCTGCGCCAGTCCACCGACATGGCGGGCACGGTGCGCGTCCAGAGGTCGGCGAGGCCCGCCTCCACCGGGTTCCGCGGCTCGGGCATGGGGGTGTCGAGGTCCATCGGCATGAACAGCGGCAGGCGGTCCAGATAGGCCTTGCCGCCCTCGCGGTCCGCCGTCCGCTTGAAGGTCTCGAGGAAGTGGTCGTCGAAGAAGAAGACCCACACGTACCAGTCGGTGATGAGCGACAGGGCGGGCCCGTCACAGTCCGGGTGGGTGTACGCGCACAGCAGTCCGTAGTCGTGCGCGTCCAGGTCACTCTGTTCCCAGACGCCCGACCCCTCCAGCATTCCCATGTCGCGGGCCCACCCGGTGGAGTGGGCCCGCGCCTCGTCGACGTGGGGATTGAGCCGCGCCTGATAAGGCATGTAGAAGTGCGGCAGTTCGAAGGGCTGCGTCATGTGCCCGGCCCTACCCGTGATCATTCGCGGGCATCCGGGCGGGTGCACATGATCGCACCATCGCGTGAACCGATGACTGAAGATCGCGCGGACGGGGTAAGGGGGTGCGCACTCCCCCCACGTTTCCGCGCATTACGGGCGACTCACCGGGTCCTGGCCACATCCCACCCGTCACCCGACGGAGCGTCAGCGGGGCATGTCACAGTGCCCGTATGGACGATGCCCGAGACTTCCCGCGCCAGTACGCCCGCACGCGCAGCTTCTCCCTGGGGGCGCCGAACCGGTTCACGGTGTCGGCGGACGGTGCGCGCGTCCTGTTCCTGCGGACGGGCGGCGGAGCGGACCCGGTGAGCGCCCTGTGGGTCCACGAGGACGGTGCGGAGCGGGTCCTCGTGGACGTGTCGCGCACCGCGCGCGGTGACGTGCCGGCCGCCGAGCGCGTGCGCAGGGAGCGGGCGCGCGAGAGTGCGGTCGGGCTCGTCTCGTACTCGGCCGACGCCGAGGCCCGGACCGTCGTGTACGCCCTCTCCGGAGCGCTCTGGGCCGTGCGCGTCGCCGACGGGGTCCCCTTCTCCGTACCGGCGGCGGGACCCGTAGTGGATCCACGCCTCTCGCCCGACGGGCGGTCGGTCGCGTACGTCACCGGGGGCGCGCTGCACGTCGTCACGCTCGACGGTGACGACCGGCTGCTCGCGGCGCCCGAAGGCCCGGACATCACCTACGGGTTGACCGACCACGCGTCCTCGGAGTCGATGGACCGGCTGCGCGGTCACTGGTGGGCGCCGGACGGCAGCGCGGTCCTGGCCGCGCGCGTCGACACGTCACGGGTTCAGCGGTGGTACCTGTCCGACCCCGCCGACCCGTCGGCGCCACCCCGCATGGTGCGTTACCCGGCGGCGGGCACCGCCAACGCGGACGTGTCGCTCCATGTGCTGTCCCTTGACGGCTCACGGGCCGAGGCCGACTGGGACCGTGAGGCGTTCGAGTACGTCCCGAGGGCCGGGTGGGACGCGCACGGCCCGTTCGCCGCCGTGCAGAGCCGTGATCAGCGGACGCTGCGCACGCTGGCCGTGGACCCGGCGACCGGCGCGACCCGCGTCCTGGACGAGCAGCGCGACGCGGCCTGGGTCGAGCTGGTGCCCGGCGCGCCGTGCCGTACGGCGTCCGGCGCGCTCGTGACCACGCACGACGAGCAGGACACGCGCCGCCTGACCGTGGCCGGGGAAGCCGTGACTCCGGTGGGCCTCCAGGTACGCGAAGTGCTGGGCGCGGAGGGCGAGTCGGTGCTGTTCACGGGCGGGGGCGAGCCGACCGAGACCCATGTGTGGACCTGGTCCCCCGACGCGGGGTGCGTCCGGCTGACCACGACGCCCGGCGTGCACACGGCGGTCGCCGGCGGCGGCACCACGGTCCTGGTGAGCCGCACGGAGGACGGGCTGTCCGTCGACGTGACGAAGAAGGGCGAGCCTGACGGGAGCATCACCTCCCTCGTCGAGCGTCCCGTCGTCCCCACGCGCCCGGTCCATCTGCGGCTCGGCGAGCGGGAGTTGCGCAGCCAGCTGTTCCTGCCGTCCTGGCACACCCCGGGCAGCGCCGAGCTCCCCGTACTGCTCAACCCGTACGGGGGCCAGCAGATGCAGCTCGCCACACGCGGCCTCGGCTGGCCCGCGCATGTGTCGCAGTGGTTCGCCGAGCAGGGCTTCGCGGTCCTCGTGACGGACGGGCGCGGCGGTCCGGGGCGCGGGCCCGCGTGGGAGAAGGCGATCCGCGGCGACATCCTCACCCACGCCCTGGACGACCAGGTCGACGCGGTGCACGCGGCGGCTGCGGACTTCCCCGACCTGGACCTGACGCGGGTCGCGATCCGCGGCTGGTCGTTCGGCGGGTTCCTCGCGGCGGGCGCCGTGCTGCGCAGGCCCGATGTGTTCCACGCGGCGGTGGCGGGCGCCGCGCCCACCGACCAGCGGCTCTACGACACGCACTGGAAGGAGCGCTATCTCGGCCACCCCGACGAGGAGCCGGAGAACTACGCCCGCTGCTCCCTGATCGCGGACGCACACCGGCTCACCAGGCCGCTGCTCCTGGTGCACGGTCTCGCCGACGACAACGTGGCGGTCGCGCACACGCTGCGCCTCTCGGCGGCGCTGCTCGCGGCGGGCCGCAGCCACCAGGTGCTTCCGCTGCCGGGCGCGACCCACATGGTCACGCGGGAGGACGTGGCGGAGAACCTGCTGGTGTTCCAGCGGGACTTTCTGAAGAAGTCGCTGGCGCGCTGAACTCGGCGGGGGAGGCGGGGGCTTACCCGTCCGGGTCCCGGGTGACCCTTCACCGAAGGGCCTGCCGCTAGGCGGGGCGGCTCGGGGTGAGGCAGGGCTCGGCGTCGCCCGCCTCCGCGGCGCCGACGCTTACCAGTGCGCCGGCCGGCTCAGTGGCAGGGCTCGGCGTCGCCCGCCTCCGCGGCGCCGACGCTTACCAGTGCGCCGGCCGGCTCAGCGTCGCCGGGATGCGGGTCGTGGCGTCACCGCGGGCCGCGTTGACCTGGGCCTGGGTGAGGAAGAGGCTGCCCGTCAGGTCGGCGCCCGCGAGGCGTGCGTCGCGGAAGTCGGCGCCGATGAGGTCGGCCTCGCGCAGGTCGGCGCCGGTCAGGTCGGCGGCGATGAGATAGGCGCCGCGCAGGTTGGCGCCCCGCAGGTCGGCCCCTTTGAGGCGCGCGCCCATCAGGTCGGCGCCCCGGTGGTTCTTCTTCCGGCCCGGCACGGCCGCGCGGACGAGTTCGCTGACCTTGAGAAGCGTCTCGCTGACGTCGGCGCGCAGAGCGGGCACGTCGGCGGCGGCGAGGGTGGCGGCGTCGGCGCGGGTGAGTTCCTCGATCCCGTCGAGTGCGCGCCGTACCTCCTGGTGCGCCGGGCGGGCCCGCTCGTGCTCCAGGGCCTCGTTCAAGTACCAGAGCAGTTCGTGCAGTTGGCGCATGACGGGGAAGACGTCGAACATCTTGCGGGCGGTGCCGCGGGACGTACGCCAGTCCTCGCCGCCGAACGTCACCTGCGACACCTGCTGGCCGGCGCCGAAGCAGTCGAAGACCGTGCAGCCCTGGTAGCCCTTGTCGCGGAGCGTGGCGTGGATGCCGCAGCGGAAGTCGTCCTGGAGGTTGCGGCACGGCTGGCCGGCGGCCTTGTTCGCGGCGAAGTCGGAGGACTTGGCGAAAGGCAGCGCGACACAGCACAGGCCGAAGCAGTTCCCGCAGTCGGCGACCAGGTCGAGACGGCGGCGGTGCCCGGCCTCCTGAGAGGTGTCGGGGCTCTCGGCCGGCTCGGGTCGGGTTTCGCGCTTCTGGGACAACGGGCCTGGTCTCCTGCGTGACGAACGGTGGCGGCTGCCGGGCCGGCGTGGCCTCGCGGCGGCGCCCGGGTCGGACTTTCATTGTCCCTGATGCCACCGCGCGCCCTTGTGCGCCCCGGGGACATCACGCCACCGTGAGCAGGCGCGGGCGCGCGCACACCCGCTCACGCCCACGCGACCGTACGGACCCCGACCCGACAGGAGTCACAGTGGCCTCTTCCTTCGTCCTCCCCCACGAGGTGCACGGATCCGGAGCGCACAAGGTCATCGCCGTGCACGGCTGGCTCGCGGACCGCGGCGCCTACGCGCAGGTGGTCCCGGACCTCGACCGTGACTCCTTCGAGTACGCGCTGGTGGACCTGCGCGGCTACGGCGGGGCGAGGGACTCGGGCGGGGAGTACACGACGGCGGAGGGCGCGGCCGACGTGATCGCGCTGGCGGACCGGCTCGGCTGGGAGCGCTTCTCGGTGATCGGGCACTCGATGGGCGGAAGCGTCGCCCAGCGGATCCTGGGGCTCGCGCCGCACCGGCTGCGCAGACTGGTCGGCGTATCGCCGGTCCCGGCGTCGGGGCTGCCGCTGCCGCCCGAGCAGTGGGAACTGTTCTCCGGTGCGGACCGGCTTCCGGAGAACCGCCGCGCCATCCTCGACGTCACGACCGGCGGCGCGCGGCCCGCGGCCTGGCTCGACCGGATGGTGGCGCGGTCGCTGGCGTCCGGCGACGCCAAGGCGTTCCGGGCCTGGCTGGACTCCTGGGCCGGCGAGGACTTCCACGAGCAGGTGAAGGGCGCCACCGTCCCCGCGCTCGCCGTCACGGGCGCGCTCGACCCGGCGCTCTCGGCGGACCTGATGCGCGCGACCTGGATGGACTGGTACGCCCGCGCCGAACTGGCCGAACTCCCGGCGTGCGGGCACTACGCGATGGACGAGACACCGCTCGCGCTGATCCGGACGGTGGAGGACTTCCTCCGGGCGGACGGACCGGGCGACGGGGCCCACGCGTGACGGAGGCGCACGACGGGCACGAAGGGACGGCCGAACGGGACGCCCCGGGCTCCCCTGGGGTCCAGGGCTCCCCCGGGGTCCGCTCCCCCAGGGGCCAGGGCTCCCCCGAGGTCCCGGGCTCCGCAGCCGCCCCGCGCTCCACCGAGGCCCCAAACTCCACCGACGCCCCGGGCCCTCCTGGGGGCCAGGCCTCCCCCAAAGTCCCGGACTCCCCCGACGCCCCGGGCCCTCCCGACACCCCGGGCCCTCCCGACTCCCCGCGCTCCCCCGGCGCCACGGGCCTCCCCGACGTCCCCGACGTCTTCGACCCCCGCCAGTACGCCCACGGCATCCCCCACGACAGCTACCGCATCCTCCGCGACCGCCACCCGGTGGCCTGGCAGGCGGAGCCGGAGGTGTTGGGGTGGCCCGCCGGGCCCGGGTTCTGGGCGGTCACCCGGCACGCCGACGTGGTCCGCGTCCTCAAAGACGCGGCCACGTACTCGTCCTTTCTGGGCGCGACGCAGATCCGCGACCCCGACCCGGCGGACCTGCCGTTCATCCGCTCGATGATGCTCAACCAGGACCCGCCCGGCCACGGCCGGCTGCGGCGCCTGGTGAGCCGGGCCTTCACCCCGCGCCGCGTAGACCGCTTCGCCGAACTCGCCCGCACACGCGCGCGTGCCCTGCTGTCGATCGCCCGCGCGACGCCCGCCCCCGCGACCGACCTCGTCGCGGCCGTCACCGACGACTACGCCCTCCTGAACCTGGCCGACCTGCTCGGCGTCCCCGACTCCGACCGGGGCCTGCTGCTGCACTGGACGCAGCGCGTCATCGGCTACCAGGACCCGGACGAGGCGGGCGAGCCGGTCCTCGGCCCGGACGGGAAACCGGTCAACCCGCGCTCGCCCGCGATGCTGGCCGACATGTTCGCGTACGCGCGCTCGCTCGCCGCCTACAAGCGGAACCACCCGGCGGACGACGTCATGACAGCCCTGGCCACCGACCCGGACCTCACCCCGGCCGAGCTGGAGATGTTCTTCTTCCTGCTGACGGTCGCCGGCAACGACACCGTGCGCAGCGCGGCTCCCGGCGGCCTCCTGGAGCTGGCCCGCGCCCCGGACGCGTACCGGAATCTGCGCGACGGGAAGGCCGGCATGGCGACGGCGGTGGACGAGCTGCTTCGCCGGCATCCGCCGGTGCTCACGTTCCGCCGTACCGCCGTCGTCGACACCGTGCTCGCGGGCCGGCGGATCCGGGCGGGCGACAAGGTCGTCGTGTTCCACGCCTCCGCCAACCACGACGAGCGCGTCTTCGCCGACCCGCACCGCCTCGACCTGGGCCGCGACCCCAACCCCCATGTCTCCTTCGGGGACGGCCCGCACGTCTGCCTGGGCGCGCACTTCGCACGCCTTCAACTACGGGTGCTCTACGAGGAGACCTGCCGGGCGCTGCCCACCCTCGAACTGGCCGGCCCGCCGAGGCGTCTCGTGTCGAACTTCATCAACGGCGTGAAGGCGCTCCCGGTCGCCACAGGGCCCGGCTGAGCACGTGCGCGGGGCCGGTACCGTTGGGGGGAACTGTCTCGTAAGCCTCCTGGCGGGCTGCGTGTACCCCCGAGAGGAACTGAGATGACGACGAACCGCGGACGCAAGCACGTGATCCGGAACCGGATGACGTCGACCGGGGAGTCGTACGTCGAGGCCGCGCGCAACCTGAAGGCGATGAAGGACATGGGGCAGACCGCCGAGGCCGTCCGCACCCAGCGCTGGCGCCCGGCGGACTCGCTCGACGAGCCCTGCCCCTGCGGCGGCACGTGCGAACCCGGCGAGAAGTGCGACCACTGCCACGCCGTCCACCGCCACGTGGGCCGCGCCCCCGGCAGCCTCACCGACGTCGAGACCTGGGCCGACCGCTACGCGTGCACCGGCTGCTCGTCCACGTACACCCTGACCGTCGTCCTGCGCGGCCGCCCCTGGGGCATGGCCGAGACGGTGGTGCGGGGCGGGTCGGCGGAGCCGGTCGTCCAGACCCGGGTCTTCCCGGGCGTCATCCACCCGATGATGCGCCCGGAGAAGTCCGACGAGCAGGACTGACCCCCCTTAACGCACTGCTGAACGCACTGAACGGGACCGAGCCAGGCTCGGTCCCGTTCGTGTGTCGGCGTGCGTCAGCCCTGCTCGGGCGTCAGCGTCAACGAAATCGAGTTGATGCAGTACCGCTGGTCCGTGGGCGTGGGGTAGCCCTCGCCCTCGAAGACGTGACCCAGGTGCGAGCCGCAGCGCGAGCAGCGGACCTCGGTGCGGACCATGCCGTGGGAGCGGTCCTCGATCAGCTCGACGGCGTCGGAGTCCTTGGGGTCGAAGAACGACGGCCAGCCGCAGTGCGACTCGAACTTCTCGCCCGAGGTGAACAGCTCCGCGCCGCACGCGCGACAGGAGTAGACGCCCTTCGTCTTCGTGTCCGTGTACTCACCGACGAACGCGGGCTCCGTGCCGGCCTGACGCAGTACCGCGTACTCCGCCGGGGTCAGCTCCGCGCGCCATTCCTCGTCCGGCTTCTCTACGTCGTACGGCATACGGCTCAGTCCTTCACTTGGCGAGGCGGTCCAGGATCTGCGGGCCGAGCTCCGTCACGTCGCCCGCGCCCATGGTGAGAACAAGGTCGCCGGGCTTGGCCATTCCCGCGATCACGTCGGGCACGGTCGCCTTGTCGTGGACGGCGTCCACGTCGGCGCCGGCCGCGCGGGCGGCGTCGATGATCAGGCCGCTCGTGATGCCGGGGATCGGGTCCTCGCGGGCCGGATAGATGTCCAGGACCACGGACGCGTCGGCGAGGGCGAGGGCGTCGCCCATCTCCTTGCCGAGCTCCTGGGTGCGGGAGAAGAGGTGCGGCTGGAAGACGACGAGGATCCGCGAGTCACCGGCGGCGGAGCGCATCGCCTCCAGGTCGGCGGTCATCTCGGTGGGGTGGTGCGCGTACGAGTCGATGACCTGGACGCCGTTCGCCTCGCCCTTGAGCTGGAGGCGGCGCTTGACGCCGGTGTACGACTTGAGGGCGGCGGCGAGGTTCCGCGAGGGGATGCCGAGCGCGACGCCGGCGGCGAGCGCGGCGACCGCGTTGTGCGCGTAGTGGCGGCCGGGGACCGAGACCGTGAAGGTGAGCAGCTTGCCGTCGAGGAGGACGGTGACCTCGCTGGTCAGGCCGCGCGGGGTGACCTTGTGGATGCGGACGTCGGCCGACTCGGACTCGCCGTAGGTGACGACCTTCAGGGAGGTCGTGTCGCGCAGGCGGCGGGTCAGCTCGACGGCGCCGGACTGGTCGGCGGCGATGACGAGCGTGCCGCCGGGGACGATCTTGGAGGCGAAGGTCTCGAAGGACTCGTAGATCTCGTCCATCGACGCGTAGTTGGCGTGGTGGTCGAGTTCGACGTTGAGGACGATGGCGACCTCGGGCGCGTACTTGTGGAAGCTGCGGTCCGACTCGTCGGCCTCGGCGACGAAGATGTCGCCCGCGCCGTGCAGCGCGTTCGAGCCGGGGGCGTCGAGGTCGCCGCCGATCGCGTACGACGGTTCGAGGCCGAGGGAGCTCAGGGAGACCGCCAGCATCGACGTCGTCGTGGTCTTGCCGTGCGTGCCCGCGACGGCGATGGGGCGCAGGCCGTCCATGAGGGAGGCGAGCGCGTCGGAGCGGTGCACGACGGGGATGCCGAGCTCGGCGGCGCGGGCCAGCTCCGGGTTGTCGGCGCGGATCGCGGAGGAGACGACGACGCAGGTGGCGTCGGGGGCGAGGTGCGCGGCGTCGTGGCCGATGTGGACCGTGGCGCCGAGCTCGCGCAGCGCCCCGGCCGTGGCGGACTCCTTGGAGTCGCTGCCGGCGACCTGGGCGCCGCGCTGGGCGAGGATCTTGGCGATGCCCGACATTCCGGCGCCGCCGATCCCGATGAAGTGCGGTCGGTCCATGGCGGTGGGCAGGCCGGGTGCCATTCGTTTCTCCCCTGGGACGGTGTGCGCTTGCGTGCCCGGTGTGCGGGCGGACTCAGCCTACTTTCTCCGCGCACCCCGCCCGCGCAAGCCTGTGCCCCCGGCCCGCACCCGGCCCCAGGCGTGACCGGCCCTACGCCTTGCCGGGCCTCACGCCATGTCGGGCCTCACGCCTCGCCGGGCCTCACGCCTTGTTGTAGGAGAACAGCTTCAGGACGGGGACGCCGACCTTGTGCCGGGCGCGCGAGGCCCAGTCGCGATGGAAGAACTCCTCGACGTAGTGCGGGTCGGTCAGGACGATGACCTCGTCGGCGCCGATCTCGTCGACGAGGGCCTTGAGGGCGTCCAGCGGGTGGTCCTCGACGAGGCGTCCCTCCGCCTCGCAGCCTGCCTGGTGGAGTGCGGTGAGGGAGACCTCCAGGGCCTGTTCGCCGAGTTCGGCGGCGTCCGCGCCCTCGGGCACCTCGCCTTCCTTCGCCGCGTCGTCCAGCTCTCCCATCGCGACGTCGTCGATGGCCCGCAGCAGGCGGTCCGCCTGGTCGCCGCGGGGCTGGATCAGCACGTGGAACGTGACGGGCTCGTCGCCGTGCAAGGTCGTGACGAACTCCACGTCGGCGGACGTAAGGGCCTTCTCGATCATCAATACGCTCGTGAACACGACAGGCGCCCTTCTTCTTCTCCTCCGTGGGTCCGTCGTCGCTCGACGGGTCCCTGCGGAAACCATCCTGCCCCGCGACAGCACGGGGTCTGCGAGATTTAGTGTGCCCACCGGAAGGTAAACGGAACGGCACATTCCGTCGATTGTCAGGACCGACGGTATCGAGTGAACAGGAACCCGGCCTCTTCCAGCACAGAAGCCATCTCGAAACGTTCGGGGACGGTCAACGATGATCCACCGGCGATGCGCTGCGCGTCCCCGGCCGTCAGCATCGGCGACAGCGTCAGACAGAGTTCGTCGAGCACCTGTGCGGCCACGAACTGGCCGAGCAGCCGGGGTCCGCCCTCCGTCAGCAGCCGCGTGAGCCCGCGCTCCGCGAGCATCCGCACGGCGCGGTCCGGCTCGACCCCGGTGCCCTCGCCGGCGATCAGCACCTCGGCGCCCGCCTTGGCCGCCTCCTCGATCCGGTCGGGCGGTGCGGCGGCGCCGGTGAGGACGAGTGTGGGGACGAGGGGCGAGGTGAACAGCGGGAGGGAGAAGTCGAGGTTCAGGCTCGCGCTGATCACGGCGATGGCGGGGGCGAGTCCCTGTCCGGCCGCCTTCCTGCGCGCGGCGAAGGCCTCACGCGCGCGTGCCGGGCGGTAGCCCTCGAGCCGGACCGTCTCCGCGCCGACGACGACGGCGTCCGCGAGTCCGCGCAGCGTGCCGAAGATCCGCATGTCGGTCTCGCACGAGATGCCCTGTGAGCGGCCGTCGTGCTGAGCGGCCCCGTCGAGCGTCGAAACCATGTTGGCCCGCAGCCATACGGGCTGCTCGGCGGGGTAGGCGTAGGCGTCCGCGAGCTCGTCGAGACTCCATTCGCGCGGCTCGTGGGCCGCGTGATCTGCTGTTTCGTACGTCACAGGGAACAGGCGTCGCATGTCCTGCAGTGTCCCACGGCGTCTAGAGTTGAGGGCTGTGTCGTCCTCCACCACCGCCCCCGCTCAGAGCCCCATAGCCGACTCGGCCCCGCTGTCGCTGTGCGCCCGCGAACCGCAAGTGCCCGCCGACCGTCTGGTCGCCGAGATGGTGCCGCCGCCGCGCTTCGACTCGGTCCGCTTCGCCACGTACATCCCGGACCCCAAGCAGCCCAGCCAGCCCGAGGCGGTGCGGGTCCTGAGCGACTTCGCGGCCGGACTCGGCGGCGCCCACGCGACCGGGGCGGGCAAGCGCCGCTGGTTCGCGAAGAAGCCGGCGGCCCCCACCGGCCCGCGCGGCGTCTACCTCGACGGTGGTTACGGCGTCGGCAAGACCCACCTCCTCGCCTCCCTCTGGCACGCCACCCCGGCGGCGCCCGAGCAGAAGGCCTTCGGCACGTTCGTCGAGCTGACGAACCTAGTGGGCGCGCTCGGCTTCCAGCAGACCGTGAAGACGCTGAGCGGGCACCGGCTGCTGTGCATCGACGAGTTCGAGCTGGACGACCCGGGCGACACGGTCCTCGTGTCGTCGCTGCTCAGCAAGCTCGTCGAGGCGGGCGTCGCGCTCGCCGCGACCTCGAACACGCTGCCCGGCAAGCTCGGCGAGGGCCGCTTCGCCGCCGCCGACTTCCTGCGCGAGATCCAGGGCCTGTCCGCCCACTTCCGCCCGCTGCGCATCGACGGCGAGGACTACCGCCACCGCGGCCTGCCCGAGGCGCCCGCCCCGTTCTCCGACGACCAGGTGACACGGGTGGCGTACGCGACCGAGGGTGCCTCGCTCGACGACTTCCCCCATTTGCTCGACCACCTCGCGCGTGTGCACCCCAGCCGGTACGGCGCCCTGACCGACGACCTCAAGGCCGTCTGTCTCACGGACGTGCAGCCGATTCCGGACCAGTCGACGGCGCTGCGGCTCGTCGTGCTCGCCGACCGGCTCTACGACCGCGAGGTGCCGGTGCTCGCCTCCGGCCTCCCCTTCGACCAGTTGTTCAGCGAGGAGATGCTGAACGGCGGCTACCGGAAGAAGTACTTCCGTGCGATCTCCCGGCTGACCGCGCTGGCGCGCGACGCGAAGGGGCTCGTGGACGGCTGACCGTTCGCCGGGCGCGCGGAGGGTTCGCGCGCCCGTAGGGGCTGCCGCATACCGAGGTGGGCAGGGCCGTGGCGCGAAACCGCTGTTACCGCTGAGTGCCGCCGTGTCATGTGCGTCAGTCGGGTACGCGCGTGGTTCCCGCGCACCAAGTCGCGTGGTACACACGACCGGGTCACAGGTTCCTGTCCGCCAGCAGGAGGTCGACCCATGTCTGAAGCACGTACCGCACGTACCGCTCAGCCGTCCGCGACCCGACGTCAGGTCCTCGCCCGCAGTGGCGCTTCCGTCGCCGCCATCGCCTTCGCCGGCAGTCTCTCCGAACTCTTCGCGGGTACGGCCGCCGCGCAGAGCCTGGGCGAGAAGGGCTACGGCCCGCTGGTGCCCGACCCCGCAGGGCTGCTCGACCTGCCCGAGGGGTTCCGCTACAAAGTCCTCTCCCGCGAGGGCGACCCCCTGCGCTCCGGCGAGGGCAAGGTGCCCAGCAACCACGACGGCATGACCGCCCTCGCGGGCAGACGCGGCCGCGTCCACCTGGTCCGCAACCACGAGAACCGGGTCACCGCGAAGATCCCCGTCCCGATCGTCGCCGGCCTCACCTACGACCCGATGGGCAAGGGCGGCTGTACTGCGCTGACGCTCGACCACAAGGGCGAGGTGCTGTCCGAGCGCGTCGCCATCGCCGGTACGGCGGTCAACTGCGCGGGCGGGCCCACCCCTTGGGGCACCTGGCTGACCTGCGAGGAGACCGAGGACAGGGCCGGCACGAACGGGTACACCAAGGACCACGGCTTCATCTTCGAGGTCGACCCCGAGGACCCGCACCGCTCGGGCGCCGTACCGCTGACGGCGATGGGCCGCTTCCAGCACGAGGCGATCGCCATCGACCCCAGAAACGGCATCGTCTACGAGACGGAGGACGCGTTCCAGAAGCCGTTCGGTCTGTTCTACCGGTTCCTGCCGAAGAAGCCCGAGGGCGGCCTCGGCTCGCTGCGCGCGGGCGGCACGCTCCAGGCGATGCGGGTGCCCGGGGTGCCGGACCTGTCGGCGGTCCAGGAGACCGGCAGGGCGTTCGACGGTGTCGAGTGGGTCGACGTACCGGACCCGCTGGCGGCGCAGACGCCCGTCCGGCTCCAGGACTTCGGCCCGAAGGGCATCACGCACGCGCAGAAGCTGGAGGGCTGTTACTGGGGCGGCTCGTCCGTCTACTTCGTCTCGTCGTTCGCCCACAGCGCGGAGGGCTCGGCGGCCGACCACTTCGGGCAGATCTGGCGCTACGACCCGAACAGCCGCCGGCTCACGCTGGTGGTCGTGTTCGGCCCGAGCACCGACGTACAGCTGCCGGGGGAGGAGCCGGACAACATCTGCCTCGCGCCGAGCGGCGGCCTGATGGTGTGCGAGGACGGCGAGGGCGCGCAGCACGTCTTCGGCGTCACCCGCAAGGGCGAGGTGTACGCGATGGCGCGCGGGCGCCAGAACATCGGTACGGCCGAGGCTCCGGCCTGGGGCGAGTTCGCGGGCGTCACGTTCTCGCCGGACGGCGACACGATGTACGTCAACTGCTACTCGCCCGGGACGACATTCGCCGTGACGGGGCCCTGGCACCGGTAGCGCCACCGCCCCGTCGGTCGCACGATTTAGAAGACGTGTGACCTGACGGGTACGGGAAGGGGTGCGCGGTGGCCAAGGGCGGCACGGACACGAAGCGGAAGGGTGCGGGGGGCGGGGCCGGGAAGGCGGGCGGTGGGAAGGCCTCCGGCGGAAAGGGCTCCGACCGGAAGGCGCCCGCCGGGGAAGGCTCCGACGGGAAGGCGTCCGCCGGGAAGGCGTCCGCCGGGAAGAGCTCCGCGGGTAGGGCGTCCGCAGGGAAGTCGTCCGGTGGGAAGTCGTCGGCCGGGAAGTCGCCCGGCGGCAAGGCCTCCCCCGGCAAGGCGCCCGCCGAGAACGCCGCCTCCACCCCGCTCCGCGAGCTGCTGCGCATCCCCTCCGGCAAGCCCGTCGACCTCGCCTCCTACGACGCACGGGCGACACCCGCCGGGCCGTCAGGCAAGGCCGAAGGCCTGGAGGCGACCACCCGTGCGGGTGAACGCCTCGCCGGACTCCAGGAGCGCCTGTGGGCCGCGGCCACGGCGGGTGACCGGCGCCGGATCCTGCTGATCCTCCAGGGCATGGACACCAGCGGCAAGGGCGGCACGGTCAAACACGTCATCGGCCACTTCAACCCCTCCGGCTGCCGTATCAAGGCGTTCAAGGAGCCCACCGCCGAGGAGCGCGGCCACCCGTTCCTCTGGCGCGTCACACGCGCGCTCCCGCAGCCCGGCGAGATCGGCATCTTCGACCGCTCGCAGTACGAGGACGTCCTGGTCGCCCGCGTCCGCGGCCTCGTCCCGCGCCGCCAACTCGGCGGCCGCTACGGCCAGATCAACCGCTTCGAGCAGACCCTGGCCGAGGACGGCGTGACGGTCGTCAAGTGCTTCCTCCACATCTCGTACGAGGAGCAGCGCGCGCGGCTGCTCGGACGGCTCGACAACCCGGACAAGCACTGGAAGTTCTCCACAGGCGACATCGAGGACCGCCTCCTGTGGCCGGACTACCAGAAGGCGTACGAGATCGCCCTGGAGCGCTGTTCCACGGACGCGGCGCCCTGGTACGTCGTGCCGGCCGACCGCAAGTGGTACCGCAACTGGGCCATCAGCAGGCTGCTCCTGGAGCACCTGGAGGCGCTGGACCCGCAGTACCCGAAGGCGGACTTCGACGTGGAGGAGTCGCGCGAGCGGCTGCTGGAGATCCGCTGACCTCTCGTCGAGCGTCGGCGCCTCGCGCAGCTCGCTGACGCGTGCGGAGTTGACGCGTGCGGAGTTGACGCGTGCGGGGCCGTCGCCCCGGGAAGGGTTCTATGGGTCCGGCCGGACCTGTAGGACCCTTCCGCGCCTCTCCGGACAAGGACACGCAGACACATGGGACGATACGCACCGGCTTGGGAGTTCACCGACGACCGCGGACACGTGGCGACCTCGGGGTACGTGCCGTCGAGGGTCGTGGCGTACATACAGGCCGGCGCCACCCTGTGGGACCACGGGGTACGGCCGACGGCGGTCTTCGGCTCGTTCCACGACGGGGACAGCGCCGACCCGGCCAAGTCGGGGGCGCTGCCGCTCGACACGGTCGGCTACCTCGGGGCGGGCGCCGGGCTCGGCCTGGACGCCTTTCTCGCGGCCAGGCCTGATCTCGTCGTGGCGGTCACGTACGGCGGCGGACAGGTGTACGGCCTCGATCCCGAGGTCGCGAAGCACCTGGAGGAAAACGTGCCGGTGTTCGTGGTCGACGTCGGCCAGGACCGTTCGCTGACGGAGGTGCGGGAGCGGTTCGCCGAGCTGGCGCGCTCACTCGGTGCGCCGGAGAGCGGGGACGGTGAACTGGAGCGGGCGGTAAGGGAGTTGAGGGAGGCCGCGCGGCTGCGGCCGGGACGGGTCCTCGCCCTGTCCCCCGGCGGGCCGGACAGCGTCCATCTCGCCCGCCCCGCCAAGTGGCCCGACCTGAGCGCGCTGACCGCCCTCGGCGTACGGACGGTGGAGCCGCCCGAGGGCCCCGGCGTCAACTGGAACACGGCCGGGTGGGCGGAGGCCGCCGCTCTCGCGCCGGACATCGTGCTCGTCGACTCCCGCGTGAACGCGGCTTCGCCCGAGCAGTACGCGGCGGATCCGCACTGGCAGGAGATCGCGGCGAGGACTCGCCTGCTCCCCTGGAACCCCGAGCTCCCGGCGAGCGGGCCCGCGCACGCCCGCTTCTTCGACGGGGTGGCGGGGGCGCTGCGGGACGACTGAGGAGCCGCCCCGCGAAGGGCCGCGCCCCACCGTTCGTACACCTGGCCCTACGCCGCACCGCCCCCGCGACCAGGTGCGCAACGCATCCCATTAGTACGGTTAACGTCGCGGCGTGATGACCTACGTACGGAGATTCGCGCTGGTCTGCGCCCTGGGCGCGCTGGGGGTCGCAGCGGCGGCATGTGGTGCGGGCGGTGGCGGGTCCGCCGGACAGGGGCGGCACCTCGGGCGGAGCGCGGTGAGCGCTCCGGCGTCGTCCGCCGCGCCGTCGCGTCCGCCCACGCTCGCCCCGGGCCCGACCGGCCTCACCCCCGTCTTCAAGAGCGCGCCCCGCTCCCCGGCCCGTACCGTCGCGCTCACGTTCGACGCCGACATGACCGCCGACGAGGGACCGCGCGCGGCGGCCGGTGAGCACTTCGACAACCCCGAGCTGATCGCCACGCTGCGGCGGCTCAAGGTGCCCGCGACGGTGTTCATGACGGGCCGCTGGGCCGACGAGTACCCGGCCGAGGCGAAGTCGATCGGCGCCGACCCGCTCTTCGAGGTGGCGAACCACTCGTACAGCCACTACGCGTTCACGGGTGACTGCTACGGCCTGCCGACCGTGCCCGAGGCGCGGATGAGGTCGGACGTGGAGCGGGCGTTCACCGCGTTCCGCAAGGCGGGCGTGGAGCGGACGGTGCCGTACTTCCGGTTCCCCGGCGGCTGCTACGACCAGCGGGCGCTGAAGGCCCTGACGCCCACCGGCGTGACGGCGGTGCAGTGGGACGTGGTGAGCGGGGACGCGTTCGCGACGGACTCGGACGCGGTGGCGCAGCAGGTCCTGGACGGGGTGCGGCCGGGTTCGGTCGTCGTCATGCACTGCACCCGCAGCGCGGCCCCGGCCACGGAGCGCGCGGTCCGCGCCGTCGTACCGAAGCTGCGCGAGCGCGGGTACACGTTCGTGCGGGTGTCCCAGCTGATCGGGACGGCGGCGGGGCGGGCGGCGCGGTAGGCGGGGCGGGGCGTCCGGCCCGGTAGGCGGGGCGGGGCGGGGCGGCCGACCCGGTAGGCGGCGCGGGGCGGGGCGGCCGACCCGGTAGGCGGCGCGGGGCGGGGCGTCCGGCCCGGTAGGCGGCGCAAGGCGGCCGGCAGCGCGCCTGGCAGACTTGGTCGGGTGAGCAGCGAAGAGCCCGTGAGCAGTGCGGACCAGACGCAGGACAGCCCCTTCCGACACGAGTCGACCGCGCGCGACGAGGCGCCCCAGTTCGTGCTGCCTCTCGTGGCGCGGATCGAGAAGGCCACTCCCCCGGCCCGTACCGACGCGCTGGAGACGGCGGCCCGCGCGGTCCTCGTGATCCTCTCCGACGCGCGGGCGACCGGCGACGGCGAGTGGGCGGAGGCCATGCGCGACTGGCAGGACGCGCGTATCCGCAAGGTGGTGCGGCGGGCGCGCGGCGCCGAGTGGCGCAGGGCCGAGGCGCTCGACGGCATCACGGTGACGGGGAAGTCGGCCGAGGTCCGCGTGTTCCCGCCGGTCCCGCTCGACGGCTGGCCCAAGGACCTGGCCCGGCTCCAGGTGTCGGGCACGGACCTGGACGACCCGGAACCGCCGGCCGCCCCGGACCGCACGGCGCCGGTCCTGTGGCTGAGCCCGAGCCTCGACATGTCGGCCGGCAAGGCGATGGCCCAGGCGGGTCACGGCGCGCAACTGGCCTGGTGGGAGCTGTCGGACGAGCAGCGCGCGGAGTGGCGCGACGCTGGCTTCCCGCTCTCCGTACGCACGGCGGACGCGGACCACTGGGCCGAACTGACCGCGAGCGGGCTCCCGGTGGTACGGGACGCCGGGTTCACGGAGATCGCGCCCGGGAAAACTCTTGCAGTCGAAGGCGGTAGTCGCTTCTGCCCTCTCCCGCGCCCACCACGGGCGTGACCCGCCGCCGACCAGCTCACGATGTAGATCACGAGCCTGTCCACGTAACAGCTCTGCCCCGCACGGTCGACTCCGCTCCGCAATCAACAGCGACCAAGCGTGACCAGAGGTCGCTGGCATCGAATGCGAGATGCCAACCCCCGCGTGGAGACCGCCTACGAGGATGACCGAGACCGCGGTACGCAGCAAATGCCTCAAAAGCCTGCCCCGACTCTCCGCCTTGCCGCTCCCAAGGATCGACAACGCCCCGGTCAACCACCGGTTACCCTTCCCCCTCCCCCTACGCCACCAGCAGTCTCGCCGCAGCAAGCCTCAAGAACAGTCATTTAACGAAGCGGGCCCTCTGCCGCCGCCCGGGTGGTGCGGGGGTGGTGCAAGCAGCCGTCACGCTAACGATCTACGCCAGAATGAAGCCGTGGATGACATCGCTCGCCACCCCGCCCAGCCCCATGAGTTAGAGGTCGTCTCAACTGGCTTGATCTCTAAGCTGGCGGCCGTGATGGCGATGGTGGGACGTCTGATGCCGGACGGGCTGTGGGAACTGTTCCAGCGTGTGGTCCCGGCTGCGCCGGTTCGTCCCCAGGGCGGCGGCCGTCGGCGCTACGGCGATCGCGAAGTGCTGGCGGCGATCCTGTTCGTAGCCACAACCGGCTGTACCTGGCGACAACTACCGCCAGGCTTCGGCCCGTCCGGGCCGACCGCGCACCGCCGCTTCACCGAGTGGAGCCGGGCCCGGGTATGGGGCAAGCTCCACCGCCTGCTCCTGGCCGAACTCGGCGCACGCGGGGAGTTGGACTGGTCCAGGTGCGCGATCGACTCGGTGAACATGCGCGCAACGAAAGGGGGGATCTGACGGGTCCGAATCCCGTAGATCGCGGCAAGAAGGGGTCAAAGATCCACTTGATCACCGAGCGATCCGGTCTGCCCCTCTCAATCGGGATCTCCGCCGCGAACACCCACGACAGTCAGGGCCTCGAACCCCTCGTACGCGGCATCCCGCCCGTTCGCTCACACCGTGGACCGCGTCGGCGACGGCCTGCCAAGCTCCACGGCGACAAGGGGTACGACTCGATCACCTGCGCCGGTGGCTGCGCTCACGGAACATCACCCCGCGCATCGCGCCCAAGGGCATCGAGTCCTTCCAGCGCCTGGGCCGTCACCGCTGGACCGTGGAGCGGACGGTCGCCTGGCTTGCCGGGTGCCGCCGCCTGCACCGTCGGTACGAACAGAAGGCAGGACACTTCCTCGCCTTCGCCGGAATCGCCGCCGCTCTGATCTGTTACCGCAGACTTGCGAAGGTCATCAACTCGACGTGATCCGTAGAGTACGGCTCCACAGGGGCCGGCCCGACGCGGGGGGACCGCGCCGCGGACACACCGTCGAGGAACTCATGACTGACTACCTGGCTGCCGTGCTGGAGATGCTCGGCCCGGCCCAGAACCGCTATGCGGACCCGGCTGCCTGGGACCGTCTCCACGCAGAGCTCGGCATAGAACTTCCTCCCGACTACAGGGCCCTCGTGGACGCGTTCGCCCCCATCCAGATCAACGGGCACCTGTACCTCTCCCAC
This sequence comes from Streptomyces sp. NPDC046821, assembly GCF_040645335.1. Taxonomy (NCBI): domain Bacteria; kingdom Bacillati; phylum Actinomycetota; class Actinomycetes; order Kitasatosporales; family Streptomycetaceae; genus Streptomyces; species Streptomyces sp. NPDC046821. The sequence continues at coordinate 351,598 of NZ_JBEYYB010000002.1, forward strand.
CCCGCGACCGAACGGTGGAACCTGGGCGAAAACATGCGCAGCACGATCAAGGCGTGGTCAGAGGTGCCGTGGGACGACCTCGACCTCGACGCGGATGAGGATCCCCGCCGGCTCTTCGGACTCGACGAGCTGAGCTTTGGCACCCGCAACGGGCTGTGGCCGATCGCGAGCACCGACCGAGGAGAGGCCATCTTCCTGCACTCCGACCCCGATGCTCCAAGGCTCCTGGTGAGCTACGGCGAAACTTGGGCAGAGCACCGCATGAGCTTCGCGGAATGGCTCTACCGCTACCTCATCGGCGAAGACATGAGCGGGCCCAACAGCGCAGCCTTCTACCCGGGTCCCGTGCAGTTGCAGAGTCTTCCGATGTCCGCTGACGAACGCCCCGAGCCTTGGTACGGCCCAGACCGCGGCATGTAAGAAGCCACCGCGCTAAGAACCCCTAACGAAATGATCTTCGAGGTGCTTGGATCACTCCCAGACTGATGATCTGGGGGTGCAAGGTGGCGAGGCCGAAGCCGTGGGAAGTCGACGACGAGCTGTGGGCGGTGATCGAGCCGCTGCTGCCCAAGGTAGAGCGCCGGACTCGGCATCCGGGACGCAAGCGGCATCCGGACCGGCTGGTGTTCCAGGGCATCCTGTTCGTGCTGCACACTGGGATCTCCTGGGAACACCTGCCGCAGGACTCGGCTTCGGTTCCGGCATGACCTGCTGGCGCCGCCTGGCCGAGTGGACTGCGGCGGGGGTCTGGCCCCGGCTGCACGCGTTCCTCCTCGCCAGGCTCCGCAGCGCGAACGCCCTGGATTTCTCTCGCGCGGCGGTCGATGGCTCCCACATCCGGGCGCTAAAGGGGGAGCCAAGGCGGGACGAAGCCCTGTCGATCGGGGTAGGACGGGCAGCAAACATCACCTGATCACCGATGCCACGGGTATCCCGCTCGCCGTCACACTGACCGGCTGCAACCGCAGTGACGTCACCCAGCTCATTCCCCTGCTCGAAGCGCTGCCGCCAGTGCGGGGCAAGCGCGGCCGGCCCCGGCGCCGCCCGGACGCGGTGCTGGCCGACCGAGGCTACGACCACGACAAGTACCGCCGCCTGGTCTGGGATCTCGGTGTGAAGCCGCTGATTGCCCGCCGCGGTACCGAGCACGGCTCTGGGCTTGGCACCCAACGCTGGGTCGTGGAGCGTGCGTTCGCCCACCTGCATTGGTTCCGCCGCCTGCGAATCCGCTGGGAGATCCGCGACGACATCCACGAAGCCTTCCTCACCCTCGGATGCGCACTGATCTGCTGGCGACGCCTGAACTCACTCCGAGAGGAGTCTTGAGACCGTGGCATCTGGGGGGGGCTGATCAAGATTGACATGTCTCACTCCCACCGATCTCCATCCCGTGACCCCCAACGACGGACCCTAGTGCCGCATCAGGCAACGTTCGCCCGCTCCTCGTCGTCTGATGCCGGGGTGGCTGCGGTCAGTCGGTTGGTGATCTCTTCGGCGGTCAGTACGAGGGCGAAACCCTTGCGCAGGACGGCGAGTTCGGGTTCGTGCCGCGACTCGTCGTCGGTGGCCGTGACATCGGATCCGAAGACGACCTTGTAGCCGCGTTCGTATGCCTGCCGGGCCGTGGTGCCACAGCAGTAGTTGGTGAGCGTTCCCGTGACGATGACCGTGTCGCGGCCGAGGTTACGCAGCATGGTGTCGAGCGGGGTGTCGTAGAACGCCCCGTAGGAGGGCTTGCGGATCACGGCCTCGTCGGGACGGCGGCCCATCGGGGCCCACACCTCGGCAGGGGCCGGTCGACGCCAGCCGCTGTCGGCGTGTGGGAGGAAACGCAGGGCGTGCGGCCGGTCCAGGCCGAGGTGGGTGTCGTCGAAGATGGTCCAGAGCACCGGGACCGAGGCACCCCGGCAGTCTTCGACCAGTTGCTGCAGCCGGGGCGCCATCCGAGTGGCGGCGGGCACCCAGTAGGGACTCCAGCCGGGCCGGACGAATTCATCCTGCATGTCGATGACCAGCAGTGCTGTCCGTTCGGGCCGCACTCCGAACGATGCCCGGCCGCGCTCGTAGGCGTCATGTGCCCGCGTGGTCACCCATTCCTCGGTGTACTCCATTCCTGCCCCCTGCATCGATTCGATATACCTCGGTTCGATGTGCGAGAGTAGCAGCATGCTCGAACTCGCGATCCTGGGATTCCTGACCGAGGGGCCGCTGCACGGCTACCAACTGCGCCGCCGGATAGCTCACTTGTCCGGCCATGCCCGGCCGGTCAGCGACGGCAGCCTCTACCCGGCGATCAATCGGCTGGCCAACGCCGGGCTCCTCGACCGGCTGACCGAACCAGGCGCCTCGGCCGCCCAGCGGCACACCCTGAGCCTGACCGACGCCGGCCGCACCGAACTGCTGCGCCGACTGCGGGACGCAGGCGGCCTGGACATCAGCGACAGCACCCGCTACTTCACCGTCCTGGCCTTCCTCTCCCAGTTGCCCGACCCCGCCGACCAGCACGCGGTACTGCGCCGCCGACTGGAATTCCTGGAACAGCCCGCGAGCTTCTTCCATGACGGCGACCGCCCCCTGGGTGCCGACGACACCGACGACCCCTACCGGCGCGGCATGCTCACCGTCGCCCGCGCCACCAGCCGCGCCGAAAGGGCCTGGCTGCGGGAGGTGTTGGCCTGATACGGCACCAGCAGACACCTCACCCGTTCTCAACCCGGACGCCTCCTCTTCCCGGAAGACTGTGCGGGTGGCAGAGCCGGTACAGGTCCGTGAGATCGATGACGACGAGGGGCAGCGCCTGCTGCGGATCATCCGCCGGGGCACCGACTCGGTGGTGACCTGGCGGCGGGCCCAGATGGTGCTGCTGTCCGCGCAGGGCATGCCCGTGGCGAAGATCGCCGAGGTGACGTTCACCAGCGACGACCGGGTCCGCGACGTGATCCACAACTTCAACGCCGACGGCTTCGACGCCCTCTACCCCAAGTACAAGGGCGGCCGGCCGAGGACCTTCACGCTGCCCGAGCGCCGCGAGATCAAGAAGTTCGCCAAGTCCAAGCCGGCCGAGCACGGCCTGCCGTTCTGGACGTGGAGCCTGGCCAAACTGGCTGACTTCCTCGTCACCGAGGGGGTGATCGACGACATCAGCCACGAGGGCCTTCGGATCCTGCTCCGCCAGGAGGGCGTTTCGTTTCAACGCATAAAGACCTGGAAGACCTCCCGTGACCCGGACTACGCCGCCAAGAAGGCCCGCGTCGAACACCTCTACGCGATCGCCGACGGCGAGGTCATACCCGAGGACAGCGAGCCCGATGTGGTGTTCTGCCTGGACGAGTTCGGGCCGCTGAACCTCCAGCCCCACCCCGGACGGCAGTGGGCCGAGCGCGGCGGCAAGCACAAGGACCCCGACCGGGAGCCCAGGCCCCGCAGGCGGGCGACCTACACCCGCCCGCACGGGGTCCGTCACCTGTTCGCCGCCTACGACCTGGGCAAGGACAGGCTCTACGGCCACATCAAGCCGAAGAAGAACCGGACGAGGTTCCTGGAGTTCTGCCGCTACCTGCGCAGTCTCTACCCGCCGGAGATTCGCATCGCGATCGTGCTCGACAACTTCTCCCCGCACCTAACCACGAAGAAGGACGCCCGGGTCGGTGACTGGGCCATGGCCAACAACGTCGAGTTCGCCTACACCCCGACCAACAGCTCCTGGCTCAACCGCATCGAGGCCCAGTTCACCGCCCTGCGCTACTTCGCGCTTGGCGGCACCGACCACGCCACACACAAAGCGCAGGGCAGCATGATCCGCCGCTACATCATCTGGCGAAACCGTCACGCTGACGATCAACGGCTACGAGCCGTGGTCGACAGGGCGAACGTTGCCTGATGCGGCACTAGCTCTTGGTCAGGGTTCGGGTGACGCCCGCAACGACCGTCGTGGTGAGCACCCAGCCTGCGGCGATCAGTGCGTAGGCCAGCCACTGGGTACCGCTGTCCGTCCAGAACCAGCCCGTACGCTGGCCGAGACCGCCGATGGGAATGAGCAGGTCGAGGGTGTAGACGAGGGGCTGGAACGGGGCGCTGTCACCGGACTTCACCGGAGTCGGCTCGTGGGTCCCGAAGACCGACGTGCCGAACAGGACCAGTGCTGTGAGCCACATGCCGGCCACCCACGGGCGGTAGCCGTAGCCAACGGTGGCATCCAGCAGATGACCCCACGCGCGAGCGGCCGGGTGCAGCGTGCGGCGGCGGTGGCGCTGCTTTGCCAGGAGCACGCGGCGCGCGTCGCTGTCGTGGCCGATCTTGCGGTACCAGCCCGCGAGTTGTTCGTAGGGTTGCGGGGTGTAGCCGGGATTCCGGCGGATCCATGCCAGGCGACGTGTCACCTCGTCCCCCGGTTTTTCCTCTCCCACGGATGTCCTGTACCCCCCCGGCTCTCCGTCTTCCCCTGCCGCCCCGTCTCCCGGGAAGGCTGCCTGGCCGAAGCGGATGGAGCCGTAAGTGAACCCGTCCAGCAGCACTTTCTGCGGCCAGCCCCGCTCGCTGTCCTGGCACCAGGCGGCCTGTGCGGAGCGTAGATCCACCGTGCCTGAGGGCGGTGCGGCGACCCTGAAGTCGAAGTCCCCCACCTGCATCGCTATGCCTACCAGGGCGGTGCCGTCGCCGTTCAGATGTGCTCCCTCGAAGGTCAACAGGTCCTCTATGCGGGCGTTTCGCAGCCTTACTACCCCTTGAGCGGTAAACCCCTGGGAGCAGTCCACGGTCGGAGCGACCACTCCGCCTGCGGCGAGTGCGGCGCCGCCGGAGTTCGTCAGCCGCGCCCCCTGCAGAAACAGGCCGCTGGACAGCCGCGCGCCGGGCAGCCGCAGCCCGCCCTGCGTGGTGAGGCGCTCGCCGAAGGCGCCGCCTTCCACGACGAGGCCGCCCGCAAGCACCGCCCACTCACCCGGGCCCGAAATCCGGGCGTCCGTCAGGAGCAGGTTCCCGGCCACACGAGCATTGACCAGTGTGAGAGAGCCGCCTTCAAGGACCGACCGTCGCAGGTCGAGCTCACCCTCGATCTGGACGAGTTCAGCGTTGATCCCGGGAACCCAGCTGTCCGCGATCCTGATCGTCCGGGTCGTAGCCCCGTACAGGCTCACCGGCTCCTCAAGCTGACAGCCATCGAGCGAGAACGCGTGGCGGATCCCCGCTCCGGACAGATCCAGACGGCCGGTGATCCGCGCGCCGGCGAGCCGCAGTGCGGCGACGGCGCCGGACCGCCCATCGTTCTCGCCGAGGAGCAACGCCGCCACGACACCGGCGCGAATCGAACGTTCGGGGCCCCACTGGGCACCCGCGGTCGGGTCATCCTCCTCGGGCAGCCCCGTACGCAGGTCCACTTGACGCCCCTCGGGGAAGGCGTCCCACAGCTCACGTTCCGGCAGGGTCAACTCGTCGTATGACAGCACCCATGCAGGGTAATGAGTTGCTCGTCCTCCCAACTCACCTCGTCCCACAGCAAGCTGACCCTAGTTCATTCTGTTAGCACTTCTAAGGGCTGTCCCGCAAAAGGCTGGCTGGCGCCCGTGCCAGGTGCTGAGCGGGATACTCGCGGGACTCCGACGCGGGGCTGTGACAGCCTGCGGACATGCCAGCGCTGCGTGTTCATGCGGGTCGTCACTACGCCATCCAGTTCCACTACGCCTTGCCGGACGACGCATGGTGTGTGGAGCTGAGCGAGGTCCCGGCGCCGGCCGCGTGGGCTGAGATCCCCAGCGCCGAAACGCATTTGCCTGGAGTGGCCTTCCTGGTGGCGGTGATACCGGACGAGGATCCGGACCTGGAGCCAACCGTCCACATCCACAGCCACGACGAGCACGTCATCCCCTACGAGATCATGTGCTGGTTCATGGAGCACGTGGCCAAGCAGGTTGAACGCTGCCGCATCGACTTCGAGCAGGGAGAACCTAAAGCAGTGGAATGATCACGCAGTGACTGGTGTGATCACGGCGTCGGAGCACTCCTGGATAGCCCCGTTCAGCGGGCTCAGCCCGCGGCAGTTCGGCAAGCTGATCACCGCGCTCCGGCGAGAGGGTGCAGATCCGGTGCGCAAGGGCCGGCCGTGGAGCCTGCCGCTGGAGGACCGCGTGCTGCTGGTCGCCGCGTACTGGCGGACGAACCTCACCCTGCGCCAACTGGCGCCGCTCTTCGGGGTGTCCAAGTCCGCAGCCGACGGCATCATCGACCACCTCGGACCCGCGCTCGCGCTCCAGCAACGCAAGCGGTTCCGCAAGGACACCGTGCTGATCGTGGACGGCCACCCTGGTCCCCACCCGAGACCACAGCATCGCTGAGCAGTCGAAGAACTACCGGTATTCGACCAACCACCAGGTCGTCATCGACGCAGACACTCGGCTGGTCGTCGCGGTCGGCCGGCCGTTGCCCGGCAACCGCAATGACTGCAAGGCATGGGAAATGTCCGGAGCGAAGGGTGCCGTCGGCAAGACCACGGTCATCGCGGACGGCGGCTACCGGGGCACCGGCCTGGCCATCCCACACCGCCGCGAACCCGGCCAGAGCAAAATGGAGGCGTGGAAAGAGGAACACAACACCTCCCACCGCAAGGTCCGCGCCCGTGTCGAGCACGCCTTCGCCCGGATGAAGACCTGGAAGATCCTCCGCGATTGCCGCCTCAAGGGCGACGGCGTCCATCACGCGATGCTCGGCATCGCCCGCCTGCACAACTTCACCCTCGCCGGGTGACGACGATCAGGCAGGTCAACGCACCCGTGCTAGATCATTTACGGGACAACGCTTAGTCACAGCGGCACCCTAAGTGATGTCCCGCATGTGCCTCATGAAACTGTCGTCCGGGACAGTGCGTGCGAGAGGATCTAGAGCAACCTGGTCCATCGAGTGTTCAAGAGGCAGTTGTGGTCGACGAAGCGCAGGCGGTCGAACTCTTCCGGTTCGCAGATCCGGTTCAGAGTGTCTCCATTGAGGTGAGATGCGGTGAGCCTCTACTGATGGGGGAAGAGCGGTATTACGCGGCCGAGATCGTTGTGGAGAGCGGCTTCGTCGGTGGACGGGTTGGGCTGCAGGTGTCGCTGGGGGACCTGGACGAGTGGGAGCGGTGCCTCGATGCCCTTCAGACGGAGGAGGGGGCGGAGTGGCCGGCTGGTGGCCGTAGTGCCTGGGTAGAGGTAGTGCCGGATGACCCGGTGGAGGTGACGGTGCACGACTCGCCGTCGACACAGATCGCCGTGCGTGTGCCGATCGATGTCGGCTCAGAGTGGCTGCAGGAGAACCGGCTGCGGTTGGCCGGTGTCCGGAAGGCGGTCACGCGCTCCTCATAGGGCGCGCCAGGTGTGATCATCTTCGTGTGGCTGGTGTGATCACGGCGTCGCAGCCGTCTTGGATAGGCCCGTTCACCGGGCTGAACCTGCGGAGTTTCCGCAAACTCGTCACTGCGCTGCGGCGCGAAGCAGCGGAGCCGGCCCGGCGGGGAAGGCCCTGGGGCCTGGCACTGGAGGATCGGGTTCTGCTGGTCGCGGCGTACTGGCGAACGAACTTGACGATGCGGCAGCTCGGCCCGCTGTTCGGGATCTCGAAGTCAGCCGCCGACCGAGTCACTATCTCAAGGCACCCGAGTGGCTGCCGAAATGGGAGGGCAACCACCTTCCGTCGCTTTCTCTGCCAGCCAAGAGGTGGCTCGGCATCTGGCTCCCCGCTCACACCTCGTGGGAGCACGAGCAGAAGCTCGGGACCCTGCTCGCCGTCAACCGCACGCCACGCTGGGACGGCCACCGCGGATGCTGGACTGTTACCAACGGGCACTTTCTCCATATGGCTGGCCTACTTCTTAGCAGGAATCACAGCGTTATGGTCTGGCGCGAATACAACCCGGGCGAGAGATGCAACTCGGCTTGCAAGAACGCCCAGGGACATCTGTGCACATGCTCCTGCCGCGCCAAGTACCACGGGCGCGGCAAGTGGCGTGACGGTTGGACGACGATCGGCGAGGTCGATACGAGCCATCAGGGGCGTTCGTGGCACTGGATGGTTGTTACCAAAGCTCGCTGAACGGTCAAACGCAGCCAACTAATTGTCGAGTGCGCCCTTCTCACCCCGGTACGGGCCAGCCAGGGCCCCAACTGAACGGAGCCACGCCGGGAACGCGAACGCCAGCGCCCCCAAGCGATCCGCTCGCCGGTGACGCAGACGAGGAGCCGTTGGGCGGAGTCAGCCCTGGACGGAGGGTCAGCCGAGGCCAGCGGGAACCACACCAACCAAGGTCGAATACGGAGAGTGTGCAGGTCGGCGCGGAGTGCAAGACGCAGGGGGTCGACCGAGGTCGCCCCCGGCTCCTGCACGGTCGTCGCCGACCATCCGGCGCTGCGCGGGGCGGAACTACAGGCTCCGTAAGCCGAGCCTGCCCGCCACCCCGGCGGAACCTCAAACTCCGTAAGCCGAGCCTGCCCGCCACCCCAGCGGAACCTCAAACTCCGTGAACCGGCCGTGCCCGCCACCCCGGCGGAACCTCAAATGAACCTCTGAACGTCCCTCCTCCTGGGTTCGCACGCGCCGGTCGGGGTCATGACACCGGCATCGCACAGCGCAGCACGGCGCGGCGCACACGCCGGGTGGAGGAGGGGAACCATGCAGCGGATCGAGCGTCTGGGTACGGGCATCGGCTGGCGTCCGGAGATCGCGGAGGCCGTGGAGGCGATGCCGGGCGTCGAGTGGGTCGAGGCAGTCGCCGAGAACGTGTGCCCCGGCCACGTCCCCGACTCCCTGCTCCGGCTCCGCGAGCGCGGCGTGACCGTCGTGCCGCACGGGGTGTCGCTCGGTCTCGGTGGCGCCGACCGGCCCGACGCGGGCAGGCTCGCCGACCTCGCGGCCCGCGCCGAGGCGCTCGGCTCCCCGCTCGTGACCGAGCACATCGCGTTCGTACGGGCGGGCGGCGCGCTCACCGCGTCGCAGCCGCTGGAGGCCGGACACCTGCTGCCCGTCCCTCGCACCCTCGACGCCCTCGACGTGCTCTGCGAGAACATCCGCGCAGCCCAGGACGCCCTGCCCGTCCCGCTCGCCGTCGAGAACATCGCGGCCCTGTTCTCCTGGCCCGGCGAGGAGATGACGGAGGGACAGTTCCTGTACGAGCTGGTGGAGCGCACCGGTGTCCGCCTTCTGATCGACGTGGCGAACCTGCACACGAACCACGTCAACCGCGGCGAGGACCCGGCCAAGGCGCTCACCGAGCTGCCCGTCGAGGCCATCGCCTACGTCCACGTGGCGGGCGGCTTCGAGCGTGACGGCGTATGGCACGACAGCCACGCGCACCCGGTGCCGCGCCCCGTCCTCGACATCCTCGCCGACCTGGCGTCCCGGGTCTCGCCGCCCGGCGTCCTCCTCGAGCGCGACGAGAACTTCCCGGCACCGGAGGAGCTGGAGCGTGAACTGGCCGAGATCGGGCGGACGTTGACGACGGCGCCCTCGCAGGACCACGCCGTACGCCGGGTCACCCTCGCCGACGACACCACCGCCGCCCGCCACCGTCTCGCCCTCGCCCAGGCCTCCCTCCTCTCCTCCCTCGTCGCCGGCACCCCCGCTCCCGAGGGCTTCGACCACGCGCGGCTCAAGGTGCAGGGCAGGGCCCTGTTCGGCAAGCGCGCGGATGTCGTGGCGAAGGTGGCGCCCGAGCTGCCGGTGATCCTCGGCTCCGCGTACCGGCCGGCGTTCCTGTCGTACGCGCGGTCGCGCCCCATGACGGGCGGGTACCGGCGGGACGCGCTCGACTTCGCGGAGCACCTGCTCGACGCGGGGCAGCACATGGACGCGGGTTCCCGGCCGGACGCGGGTGCGCGGCGCGGGCTGGAGCGGTGGTGGCGGGAGCGGTCGGGGCCGATGCCTCCGTCGGCACGGCCGGTGGCGCGGCTCGCGCGCGCGGCCCGGTCCGCCCTGCACCGCGCACGCGGCGTCCCTGAACTCGCGTGACCGGGAAACGGGACTGACTCGCGTGACCGGGGAACGGAACGAACTCGCCCGACCGGGAAACGGAACGTCACATACCGGCGACCCTCTGTCCACATGGTGAAAAGCCCGTGGCGCCCACCCGAACACCTGGCATAGAAAAACGCCATGCTCTGGGTCCTGTTCCTCCTGATGGCCTGCGCCGCGGCCTTCCTGTCCTGCGCACGCCTGTGCCTCGCCGCCGTGCACGCCGCGGCGAGCGAGCCCGCCGGCGACGACGGCGGCCACGAGCTGACGCTGTACGAGGCCGCGTTCCTGTCGGGCGGCCCGTACCGGGTCGTCGACCTGACCCTCGTCTCGATGGCGCGGAGCCGGCGCCTGTGGCTCGCGCACACCGGCTGGGCGACCGTGGTCGACCCGGTCGGCGGTGACGACCTCGAGCGGTCGGTGATCGGCGCGATCGGGCCGGAGGGGCAGTCCCGGATAGGGGCGGTGCGCCGGGCGACGGTGGCGGCGGACGCGGTACGGGCGGTCGCCGACCGGCTGGTCGCGGCGGGCCTCGCCGTTCCGCACGGTGCGCGCACCGGGATCATGGGCGCGGTCCGGCAGGTGCGGGGCGCCGCGCTCGCCTGCGTGGGGCTGGCCACCGCGTCCCTGCTGATGCCCGACATCGCACCAGGGGACGATGTACTGATCGTCGCGTGGTTCTCGCTGCCGCTGGCGCTCACCCTGGCCTGTCTGGCGATCGCCCGTTACGAGGCGCACCCGTACACCAGCTGGGCCTCGCCCGCCGGGCAGCGGCTCATCGGCGCGCTGCCGAAGGCCACGCGTACGGAGAGCGCGGACGCGGGGCTGCTCACCGCCGTCGCCATGCATGGCGTACGTGCCGTCCCCGACGCGGCATTGCGCTCCGCGTTCAGTACGGCGCAACGGGGTCATTGAGCCGACACCGGCGGGCCGGTGCTTTACTTCGCCAACTGCCGCACGAAGTATCCCTTTTGTTCGCCGCTCGAACGAAAGGGACGACAAGCGCGATGAGAAGCGCCATGAGAGCAGCCCCCTCCCAGAACGCCCCCTCGCGCAACACCCCTTCCCCCAGCCCCCGTTCCCGCCACGCCCTCCCCCTCTACGCCGCCGCAGGCTCCCTCGTCCTCACCGCCCTAGTCGCCACCCCCGGCCGCGCCGACCCCGCACCACCGCCGGACTCCGCCGCGCTGCGCGGCACCGCCGTCGCCGCCGCCCGCGCCGCGGCCACCGGCATCCGCTTCGGCCCGTGCGCCGCCGCCGAGCAACTCCCGAAGTACGTGAAGTGCGGCACCGTCTCCGTCCCCCTCGACTACGCGCACCCCGCCGGCAAGCAGATCCGACTGACCGTCAGCCGGGTGAAGGCCACGGGCATGACGGCCCCCGAGGACGGCAAACCGGTCGCCCGGCAGGGCGCCCTCGTCTTCAACCCCGGCGGACCCGGCGGGTCCGGCATGTACTTCCCGCTCGTCGGCCTGATGCCGGAGTGGAAGCGCATCGCGTCCGCGTACGACCTTGTCGGCTACGCCCCGCGCGGCGTCGGCCGCTCCGCGCCCCTGTCCTGCGAGGACCCGAAGCGGTTCGGGAAAGGCCCCACGCAGGCGCCGACGCGCCCCTCCGCCGCGTACAAGACGGAGCGGATCGCGCGGGCCAAGGCGTACGCGCAGAGGTGTGCGAAGAGCGCCGGGGACGCGCTGCGGCAGTACACGACGCTCAACAACGCGCGCGACCTGGACGTGCTGCGCGCCGCGCTCGGTGAGCCGAAGCTGAACTTCATGGGGGCGTCGTACGGCACCTACTTCGGGGCCGTGTACGCGACGCTGTTCCCCACGCACGTGCGCCGCATGGTCTTCGACGCGGCCGTGAACCCCGACCCGAAGCAGATCTGGTACGCCGACAACCTCGCGCAGTCGGCGGCCTTCGAGCGGCGCTGGGCGGACTTCCGCCACTGGGTGGCCGAGCACGACGGGACGTACCACCTGGGCGCGACCGCGGACGAGGTGCGGCGGAGCTACGAGAAGGTGCGGGCGCGGCTCGCGAGGGAACCCGCGGGCGGCACCGTCGGCCCCGGCGAGCTCCAGGCCGCGTACCTCCAAGTCGGGTACTACGACGACTACTGGGCGATGCGGGCGAGCGCCCTGTCCGCGTACCTGAAGGGCGATCCGAAGCCGCTCGTCGAGCAGGCCGCGCCACAGCCCGCCGGGGCCGTGGAGAGCGAGAACGCGGCCGCCGTCTACACGGCCGTCGAGTGCAACGACGCGGCTTGGCCCACCGACTTCCGCGTCTGGGACCGCGACAACACGGCGCTCGCCCGCACCGCGCCGTTCGGCACGTGGACCAACGCCTGGATGAACCTGCCCTGCGCGTACTGGCCCGCCCCCCGGATGCGCCCCGTCGACGTGCGGACCGCGCCCGGCGCGCTGCCCCCGACGCTGATCCTGGCCGCCGAACGGGACGCGGCCGCCCCCTACGAGGGAGCCCGGGAGCTGTGGCGCAGGCTGGCCGGGTCGGCCCTGGTCACCGAGCGCGGCGCCGGGAACCACGGCATCGCCGGCGGCCCCAACGAATGCGTCAACGGCCACCTCGACGCCTACCTGATGGAAGGGCGGGTACCGGCGGCCCAGGCCTTCTGCGCCCCGCACCCCGAACCGACCCCGCTCGCCACGGGCTGACGACGGGCTGACGACGGGCGCGCGGACGCGAAGAGGCCGGCCGGTCGTCATGACCGGCCGGCCTCCGCGTGTACGTCTGCGTGTACGTCTGCGTGTGCGGGAAACCCCGGACTAGGCGAGGGCCTCGACCAGTTCGGCGACGCTCTTACGGCGGCCCGTGTAGAACGGGACCTCCTCGCGGACGTGCATCCGGGCCTCGGAGGCGCGCAGGTGGCGCATCAGGTCGACGATGCGGTGCAGCTCGTCGGCCTCGAAGGCGAGGATCCACTCGTAGTCGCCGAGCGAGAACGAGGCGACCGTGTTGGCGCGCACGTCGGGGTAGCCGCGGGCCATCTTGCCGTGGTCCGCGAGCATCCGGCGGCGGTCCGCGTCGGGCAGCAGGTACCAGTCGTAGGAGCGCACGAAGGGGTAGACGCTCACGTAGTCGCGGGGGTTCTCGTCGGCGAGGAACGCCGGGATGTGCGAGCGGTTGAACTCGGCGGGGCGGTGCAGCGCCATGTTCGACCAGACCGGCTCCAGGGCGCGGCCGAGCTTCGTACGGCGGAAGAGGTTGTACGCCTCCTGCAGCTGGTCGGAGGTCTCCGCGTGCCACCAGATCATCAGGTCGGCGTCGGCGCGCACGCCCGACAGGTCGTACGTGCCGCGGACCGTGATGTCCTTCGCGGCGAGCTGGTCGAAGAGCTCCTGGACCTCGTCCGCGTAGCCCGCGCGGTCCTCGGGGAGGACGTCGCGGAGCTTGAAGACGGACCACAGGGTGTACCGGATGACCTCGTTGAGGTCCTTGGCCTTCTTGCCGGCGTTGGGGATCTTGGCGGCTGCGTCGTCACTCATGTGTCTATTCTCCCGCGCCGCCGTGCGGACTCCGCACCGGGTGGGCGGTCGGCTCCGCGGCCCGTGTCAGGCCACCGCCGAGCCGGTCGACGGCCGCGTAGGCGCTCGCGATGCAGGCGGGGATGCCGACCCCGTCGTACGCCGCTCCGCACACGGCGAGCCCGGGGACCTCGGCGACGTGGGCGCGGACGCGGGCCACGCGCGCGTGGTGGCCGACGGGGTACTGGGGCAGGCCCTCGTGCCAGCGGGTGACGCGGGTGGCGACGGGTTCTGCGGTCAGGCCGGTGGCCTCGCGCAGGTCGTGCCGCGAGACGTCGACGAGCCCTTCGTCGTCGCGCGCGAGGTCCTTCTCGTCCCCGTACCGGCCGACCGAGGTCCGTACGACGACCAGGTCCGGGTCCTCGGCGGCGATCCAGCCCCACTTGTTCGAGGCGAACGTGGACGCCTTGATGGTGTGGCCGTCGACGGGCGGCACGAGGAAGCCGGAGCCCTCGGGCAGGTTCGCCTCGGCCCGCCGGAACGCGAGGGTGATCAGGGCCATCGACGCGTACTCGACGGCGCGCAGCTCGGCGGCGGCTGCCGGTGACTCGGTGTCGAGGAGCCGGGCCGCCTGCCGCGCGGGCACGGCGAGAACGACGAGGTCGGCCTCGACGACGCGGTCGTCGACCCGGATCCGCCAGCCGTCGGGGGCGCGGCGCAGTTCGTGGACGGGGCTGTCGAGAAGGATCTCGCCGCCGCGCGCGCGGACGGAATCGGCGACGGCGAGGGGGAGGCTGCCGATGCCGCCCTCGATGCCCATGAAGACGGGGCCGGTCTGCTGGTTCTGTGCCGCGCGCTCCTGGATGCCGCGGACGGCCTCGGTCAGGGAGCGGTGGGCGCGCGCCGCCTCGAAGAGCTGGGGGACGGCGCTGCGCATCGAGATGCGGTACGCGTCGCCCGCGTAGACCCCGCCGAGCAGCGGCTCCACGAGCCGGTCGACGACCTCGCGGCCGAGCCGCTCGGCCACGTACTCGCCGACGGCGACGTCCTCGCCGAACTCGGTGGCCGGCAGGTCGCGGTCCTTCTCGATACGGGCCAGGCCCTCGTCGGACAGGACTCCGGAGAGGGCGGCGGCGGTGCCGGGGACGCCCATGACGTGGCCCTTGGGCATGGGCCGCAGCGTGCCCCGGGTCCAGAGGGACGCGGTGGCGGTGCTCGGGGGCTGGAGCCGGTCGGCGAGCCCGACCTCGCGGGCGAGGGCGACGGCTTCGGGGCGCCGCGCGAGCATCGACTCGGCTCCGAGGTCGACCCGTACGCCCGCGATCTCGCCGGCGCGCAGCTTGCCGCCGAGACGGCCTGAGGCCTCCAGGACGGTGACGTGGGCGCCGGTGCCGAGCAGCCGGTGGGCCGCGGCGAGCCCCGCGATTCCTCCGCCGATGACGACCGCCCTGGGCGCCTGCCCCGTTCCCGTCCCTGTCTCCGCTTCGCGCATGACCCCACTGTCTCAGACGGTCGAGTCCCGACCGTGACCGCATCGGGACCGCCCGGCAACCACCGAAACGGGCCGCCCGGCCGTCGAAGGAGGTGCGAGAAGAGCCGTCCCACCACTCCAACCTCCGGGGGTACGCCGATGCGATGGTCAGGAACCACAGGAACGCGTCCGGGAAGCCGTGGCGTACGGGCGGCGGGCGCCGTACTGCTCGTGGCGTCCCTCGCTCTTACGGGGTGCAGCGCCGGCGGCGCGGGCGTCGCCGGGGACAGCAAGGCCGGTGAGAAGGCGGCCGCCGCGGACAGCGGTGACGCGAAGGGAGCCGGCGGCGGTCAGGCCGCGGGCGGCTCCGCCCAGCGCGGGGCGCCCAGACTCACCGGCCTCAGCATCATCCGCACCGCGAACCTCACGGTGCAGGTCAAGGACGTGCCGCAGGCGCTCGACAAGGCCCGTACGGCGGCGGAGAACGCGGGCGGCATCGTCGGCGACGAGACGACCGACCGCGACAGCGAGGGCCACGAGCGCTCCCGGGTCGTTTTGCGCGTCCCCCAGGAACGCTACGAGCAGGTGCTCGCGGACCTCTCGGGTGCGGGCAAGCTCCTCGAGCGGAACAAGAAGGCGCAGGACGTCACCGACCAGGTCGTGGACGTCGAGAGCCGCGTCAAGTCGCAGCGGGCGAGCGTGGCGCGGGTGCGGGAGCTGATGGACAAGGCGACGAAACTGAGTGATGTGGTCGCCCTGGAAGGGGAGTTGAGCACCCGCGAGTCCGACCTGGAGGCGCTGCTCGCCCAGCAGGCGTCCCTCAAGGACCGGACGAGCCTGGCGACGATCACGCTGTCACTGACCGAGACTCCGGTGAAGCCGGCGGAGGGGAAGAACAAGGAGCCCGGGTTCACCGACGCGGTCTCGGGCGGCTGGCACGCGTTCGTGACGATGCTGCGCTGGGTCGCGGTGGTCATCGGAGCGGTGCTGCCGTTCGCGGCGGTGGGCGTCTTGCTGGCCTTCCTGTGGGTGCGCGTCGTACGACGCCGGCTGCCGCGCCGGGCACCGGCTCCCGTACCGTCCCAGGCTCCGGCGGCCGGTACGGTGCCGGCGCCCGCGCGGGGCGAGCACGAGTGACTGGGGCGGGCGCTCGTTTACGGGGCGCCGACGCACCCGCAGGGCCCGGAGCCAGTAAGCCGGGCGACCGTCCCCGTCATGGGCCGCCCACGTAGTTTGGTGCGCATGAGCCCTTCACGTGAGCGACTTGTGGTCATCGGCGGGGACGCGGCGGGGATGTCCTCCGCGTCGCAGGCACGCAGGATGCGCGGCCCCGACGAGCTGGAGATCGTGGCCTTCGAGCGCGGGCACTTCTCCTCGTACTCGGCGTGCGGCATCCCGTACTGGGTGGGCGGCGACGTGTCCGAGCGCGAGGAGCTGATCGCGCGCTCGCCCGAGGAGCACCGCAAGCGCGCCATCGACCTGCGGATGCGCACGGAGGTGACCGAACTCGACGTCGAGGGCGGGCGGGCGAGGTGGCGTGAGCTGGACACGGGGGCGGAGGACTGGACGTCGTACGACAAGCTCGTGATCGCCACGGGGGCGCGGCCGATCCGGCCGGAGCTGCCGGGGATCGACGCGCCGGGTGTGCACGGGGTGCAGACCCTCGACGACGGGCAGGCCCTGCTCGACACGCTGGCCGGGACGCGGGGGCGGCGGGCCGTCGTCGTGGGCGCGGGCTACATCGGCGTGGAGATGGCGGAGGCGCTGATCAACCGCGGGTACGAGGTCACGGTCGTCAACCGCGGGGCCGAGCCCATGTCGACGCTCGACCCCGACATGGGCTGCCTCGTGCACGAGGCGATGACGGGCCTGGGCATCACGATGGTCGACGACGCCGAGGTCACCAAGATCCTCACGGATGACGACGGGCGGGTGAGGGCGGTGGCGACGACGGCCGCCGAGCACCCGGCCGACGTGGTGGTCCTCGGCATCGGCGTACGCCCCGAGACGACCCTCGCCCGCGCCGCCGGGCTCCCGGTGGGCAGCCACGGCGGGCTGCTCACGGACCTCGCGATGCGCGTGCGCGGCCACGAGAACATCTGGTCGGGCGGCGACTGTGTGGAGGTCCTGGACCTGGTGTCGGGACGCGAGCGGCACATCGCGCTCGGCACGCACGCCAACAAGCACGGCCAGGTCATCGGGACGAACGTGGGCGGCGGTTACGCGACGTTCCCGGGTGTGGTCGGGACGGCGGTCAGCAAGGTGTGCGACTTGGAGATCGCGCGCACCGGCCTGCGCGAGAAGGACGCGCGCCGGGCGGGCCTCCAGTTCGTGACGGCCACGATCCGGTCGAGCAGCCGCGCCCGCTACTACCCGGGCGCGGCCGACATGACGGTGAAGATGCTCGCGGAACGCCGTACGGGCAAGCTGCTCGGCGTCCAGATCGTCGGGCGCGAGGGAGCGGCGAAGCGGGTCGACATCGCGGCGGTCGCGCTGACGGCGGGGATGACGGTGGAACAGATGACGGCACTCGACCTGGGCTACGCCCCGCCGTTCTCCCCTGTGTGGGACCCGGTCCTGGTCGCGGCCCGCAAGGCGACGGCGGCGGTACGGGCGGCGCAGGGCTGAGGAAGGTGTGACTCCCCCGAGCCAGGTACGCCGACGCCCGCCACCTCTACGGAGATGGCGGGCGTCGGCGTACAACGTGACGGCGTCCAGCGCGCGTCGCTGTAGGGCGCGTCCGGGTCAGACGGCCGTCTTCGTGTGGACGTACTCCACGAGGCGCGACAGCGCGTCCGGGTCCGTCGTCGGCATGACTCCGTGGCCCAGGTTGAACACGTGGCCCTCCAGGTCCTTGGCCGCGGCGAGGACCTCGTCCGCCTTGGCCTCCACCGCTTCCTGCGTGGAGAAGAGGACCGCGGGGTCGATGTTGCCCTGGAGCGCCTTGCCGGGGCCGACGCGGCGGGCGGCCTCGTCGAGCGGCACGCGCCAGTCGACGCCGACCACGTCGGCGCCGGCCTCGCCCATGAGCCCGAGCAGTTCACCGGTGCCGACACCGAAGTGGATGCGCGGCACCCCGTACTCCTCGACGGCCTGGAACACCTTGGCCGACGCGGGCATCACGGAGCGGCGGTAGTCGGCGGGGGCGAGCGCGCCGACCCACGAGTCGAAGAGCTGGACGGCGGAGGCGCCGGCCTCGATCTGCACCTTGAGGAACGCGGAGGTGATCTCGGCGAGCCGGTCGAGCAGGTCGGTCCACAGCTGCGGGTCCCCGTACATCAGGGCCTTGGTGTGCTCGTGGTTCTTGGACGGGCCGCCCTCCACGAGGTAGCTCGCGAGGGTGAAAGGCGCGCCGGCGAAGCCGATGAGCGGGGTGGAGCCGAGCTCGGCCGTCAGCAGGCCGATCGCCTCGGTGACGTACCAGACGTCCTCGGGCGTGAGGTCGCGAAGGCGCGCGAGGTCGGCGCGCGAGCGGATCGGCTGCTCGATGACGGGCCCGACGCCCGGCTTGATGTCGAGGTCGATGCCGATGGCCTTGAGGGGGACGACGATGTCGCTGAAGTAGATGGCGGCGTCGACGTGGTGGCGGCGCACGGGCTGCATCGTGATCTCGGCGACGAGCTCGGGCATCATGCAGGAGTCGAGCATGGGGATGCCCTCGCGCACCTTGAGGTACTCGGGCAGCGAGCGACCCGCCTGACGCATGAACCACACCGGGGTGTGCGGCACCGGCTCACGCCGGCACGCCTTGAGAAAGGCGGATTCGTACGTCGCTGTCGGCTGCTGGCCCGTGGGGCGGAGGTTGGCACTCACGTCGAAGAGTCTCGCACGGGTCGCAGCAACGGCAGGCCCGGGGACATCGGGGCGCGAAGGCCCTGCACCTCTCCCGCTCCTCTCCCCTTCCCCTCCCGCTCCTCTCCCCCTCCCCTCCCGCTCCTCTCCCCTGTCTCTCCCTGTGTCTCTCCCTGCGCGAAGCCCGCGTTCCCCTTAATCTTCCCCGCATGGCTGCGGCTGAGGGACGACTGTCGGACGGCGCTGACGGAATGACTGAATCAGAGCGGGAGGGGCGTAAGACGAACGATCCGGTGGACTCGGCTCCACCTCCGTTCCGCGCGGCGGTCGACGCCTTGCGGGGGGCGCGGCTGCGCCCGGAGATCGAAGTGGACCCGGCCAAGCCGCCCCAGCGCCTCGCGCCCTACGCGTACGCGCTGGAGGCCGCGGTGGTGGACGGCGACGAGGACCTCGCGGACGGGCGTCTCGTGCTGCTGCACGACCCGGCGGGGCATGACGCGTGGCGCGGGACGTTCCGCCTGGTGACGCTGGTGCGGGCGGAGCTGGAGCCGGAGATGGCGGCGGACCCGCTGCTCCCGGAGGTCTGCTGGTCGTGGCTGACGGGGGCGCTGAAGGGGCGCGGCCTCGCGTTCGAGGAGCCGAGCGGCACGGTGACGCGGGCGGGCTCGAACTACTTCGGCGGACTCGGCGACCGGCCACCGGCGTCCCAGATCGAGATCCGGGCTTCGTGGACACCGCGTGAAGGTTCGGGCGGCGTGCCCGACACGGCAGCGCATCTGGCGGCCTGGTGTGATCTGCTCAGCCAGGTCGCGGGTCTGCCTCCTTCGAGCCCCGGGGACGCGTCCGTGGTGACGCTGCCTCAGCGCCGGGGGCCGCAGAAGTCCTGACGGACGGGTGAGTGGCCGCGTGTGCTGGGCGGCTACCGCAGGCGATTTTCGGCCTTCCGTCGCCGACGGTGACGGAGTGGGCGTGGGTGTGCGTGACACGAATCGGGACCGGACCTCGAAGAGTTCCGGTCCCGTTGTGATTCGTTTCGATCTTCGGTCGATCTTCGGATGATCGATCGCGTGTCCGAATTGCACGAATTGTTACTCACTAAATCGTGATCTTTCTCTAAAGGCGGGCGGGTTTGCTGCCGAAGAGGTCTGTGACCTTGAAAGCACGGTTCGCCCCGGCTTCATCCCCGAGCCGGTCCCGTCCCGCACCCCAGGAGGCCTGGTGTCCGTTCTCCTCGAGCAGCCCGCAAGCCTGGTCGCCTACCGCCCGAACAAGCCGACCGCGATGGTGGTCGTGGCCGACCCCCGCGTCCGTTCCACCGTGACCCGCCACCTGTGGGCGCTCGGTGTACGTGACGTCATCGAGGCCTCGTCCGTCGCGGAGGCTCGTCCCCGCATCGGCAACCCCCGAGACATCTGTGTCGCTGACGTCCATCTTCCGGACGGCTCCGGCCTTACCCTTCTGTCCGAAACTCGTGCTGCAGGCTGGCCCAACGGGCTCGCCCTCTCCGCCGCCGACGACATCGGTGCCGTGCGCAACGCCCTCGCGGGCGGGGTCAAGGGCTACGTCGTCACCGGCACCCGTACCAATGTCGGTCTCCCCTCCCGCCCCGGCGCGGCCCCCATCGGGTCCGCCGCGGCCAGAATGCACCGCCGCCCCCCGGGTGCTCCGAGCCACCCGGGCGGCTACCGCGAACTGTCAGGACGTGAGGTCGAGGTGCTCCGGCTCGTCGCCGAGGGCCAGTCGAACAAGGCCATCGGAGTCTCGATGGGCCTGTCCGCTCTGACCGTCAAGAGCCACCTCGCCCGCATCGCACGCAAACTCGGCACGGGCGACCGCGCCGGCATGGTCGCCGTGGCCCTGCGCACCGGCATCATTCACTGATCCTGACTTGTTTACGTACGTTCAGAGCCCGTCGACGGAACGTTCCGTCGACGGGCTCTGTGCGTACGTTCGTTCCACGCTCAGGACTGGGGGTAGGTACGGGTACTCAGTGCCGTTTGAGTGATGCGACGGACGTGACGCAGTGCAACACACCCGTAACGTCTGTCGCGGCAGCCTCATTACACAAGCGCAGTGGAAACGGAGCTCTCCGGAGCAGAGTCCGGGAAACGGGGGAGGAAAACGCATGGCATGGGACGAGTGGGAACAGCTCAAGGGTCAGGCCGCCGACCGGCATACCGCCCACGTGCAGCTGAACAGCGCCTCCGCCGCCGGCGATCACTCCGCGCCGGCCACCGGCAGTGGCGGCCCCGACCTGCTGATCACGGACACCCCGTGGACCGGTGCGGCCCGCGTCGCCAAGGAGCTGAGCACCTCCACCCACAACGGTCTGACCGAGTTGACGAAGTCTGACAACGGCATCGGCGTCTGCACCCAGGGCTTCGACTGCACGGCCGCGCTGAAGGAGATTCAGCCGACCTGGGAGGAAAGGCTTCAAACAGTGCGTGACGAGTGCGACTACCTGCACGACGCACTCGGCAAGACCGGCAAGAAGTTCGGCGAGACCGACCATGGTGTCAAGGACAGAGCCAACGGCGTACACACCCCCGGCAAGCCCGGCTGGGCCAGGTGATCTGAATGACGACCTGGCAGCAGCTCCGAGATCTGAAGATCAGCGAGTACGAGGATGCCGCCGACGGCTGGGGAGACGTCAGCCGCCGCTCGGACGCGGCTCGGGTTCGTGTGGACCAGGAGATGTCCATCCCCGTGCGCAGCACGCAGAAGGGCAAGACGCCGGACGCGGCGGTGGGCCGGCTGAACCGGCTCCGCGACAACTACCAGTACCTGCACAGCGAGTGCGGCCTGATCCGCACCACGTTGAACGCCCTCGCCAAGGATCTCCACGCTCCGCAGCGCAAGCTCCACCAGGCTCTTGAGGACGCCGAGAGCCTGGGATTCACGGTCAACCCGGACGGCTCGGTCACCTACCCCAACCCCGTTCCCCTTGTCTCGGGCAACGACAAGGCCACTCCGGGCTCGCAGCTGCCGTTCCTGCCGGGCAAGGGTGAAGGGCAGGGCAACGAGAACAAGGGCAAGGCCGAAGACATCGCCGAGCGGATCTCCACAGCGGTCAACGACGCCGCCGAGATCGACGCCCGGTACGCCAGCGTGCTGCGCAGGCTCAAGGCACCGGCCGGTCTCTCGGTGACCAAGGAGATGCTGGCCGACTCGGGCAAGGACCTGCGGGCGGCCCAGAAGACCACCGGCGGCCTGCTGGACAAGAGCGATATCCCGCACGGAAAGAGTCCAGCGGAGAACAAGAGGTGGTGGGACCACCTCACCCAGGAGCAGCGCGACGAGTACACGACGCTGTACCCGGCCGAGGTCGGCGCGCTCGACGGGATCCCGAGCATCGCCCGCGACACGTCGAACCGGATGGTGCTCGCACAGACGATGGCGCAGACCCAGATCGAGCTGGACGCTCTGCCCGCGAACCCACCCCAGTATGTCCAGAAGGGCGACCCGCCCTCCTCAGTGGTCAATCCGGCCTGGCAGAAGTGGGTCAGGCTCACCGACGACCAGAAGGGCATGGAGGCGATCCAGGCCCGCCTCGACGAGAGCGGTATGCCGGGCCAGGGCTCGAAGGGCGGGTCGACCTCGGGACTGCCGCAGGCGTACCTTCTCGGCTTCGACACCCAGGGTGACGGTCGCGCCATCGTCGCCACCGGCAACCCCGACACGGCTGACAACACAGCCGTCTACGTGCCGGGGACCGGGGCGAGCCTCGCGAACGCACACGGCGACATCAACCGCATGTCAGAACTGTGGCGTGCCGCGAACCAGCAATCTCCAGGGCAGAGCACCTCCACGATCACGTGGATCGGCTACGACGCTCCCGACAACGTCGTACCCAACGCCACCGCCCGCCACTACGCGTACGACGGGGCCCCCGCGCTCAACACATTCATGGACGGACTCCAGACCGCACAGGGCGGCCCGGAAAGCAGCCACACCACCCTGGTCGGTCACAGCTACGGCAGTACCACGATCGGCGCCGCCGCCAAGGAGGACGGCAACCTGGCCGCGGACGACGTCGTCGTGGCCGGCAGCCCCGGCATGCTGGTGAGCGACGCCTCAGAACTCGAGGTCGGAAGCGACCACGTCTGGTCGGAGGCAGCAAGCAACGACCCCGTGCCCGCCATGGGACAGGAGGCTCTGGGCGGCCGCAAGTTCGGCGTCAACACATGGAATGGCGTCCCGTACAGCCTCGGACCGATCATCTCGATCCCCTCCGACGAGTCCTTCGGCGCCCACCGCATGGACGTCGACACCAGCGGTCACAGCGGCTACTGGGATGCTGACTCCGTGTCCCTGAACAATCAGGCGGCCGTGGTGGTGGGCAAGTACGGCGACGTGAAGGAATGACTGTGAGTCCGCTAAGGAAACAGCCCAGCTGGAGGCAGGCCGCTCTCGCAGCCGTGGCAGTGCTTCCTCTTCTGTTGACAGGATGTTCGAAGACCGTGGATGACCTCGGGTACGAGCCCACAACCCTCGACGTTGATAAGGCCCGAGAAAAAACACGCAGCCACTCCAGCCAGATCCTCGACATGATCGCCATCAAGGAAGGCAAGGTCACCGAACCCGGTCCTGGAGTCTCCACCTGCGACGAAGACCCCGACCACCTGTACAAGACTCGTCATCCGTGGTCGGTCTACGGCGTCGCACCCCAGAAGCTGAGGGCCGGATTCGAGCGACTCAAGGAGAGTCTGCCCGAACACGGCTGGAAGATCGTCCAGTACGGACCTGACAGCAGCGCCAACAAGAACCTGGAGATCACTGCCGACTCCGAGAACGACCGATTCTCGTTGAACGCATCGCTGAGAATCACCGGAGAGTCAGGGAAGCAGGAGCCGCTCCTCATGGTGACGGTCGTGTCGGGCTGCTTCAAGGCTCCGGCGGGTACTGACCTGAACAAGGAGTACTAGCCGCGCTTCGGCCGTGCAGGGCGGACCCGCCCACCGACACGCACCAGGGCACATTCGGGGCGCATGAGGCGGAGAAATGCCGATACTGCGGAGCAGCGAGACGCGTTCTCGCAGGTCAGCCGACTATTGGCCGGAACACGCAGGTCAGGCACACCTACGTGCAGATACCCTTGACAGGTGACCGACGCCCAAGAGACCGCAGCAGACAGCTCACTGCGAACCACCGGGGGCGCACCCCCGGACGACGGCGGATCTGTTGCGGAGGTGCCGATCCCCCTGCTCGAACCCCGCGAGGGCATTCCGCCGGTGATCGCCGACGAGGGCTCCCTCGCCGAGGTGGTCGCGGCCTTCGCCGCGGGCACCGGGCCCGTGGCCGTGGACGCCGAGCGTGCCTCCGGCTACCGCTACGGGCAGCGCGCCTACCTGGTGCAGCTGCGCCGCGAGGGTGCGGGCTCCGCGCTCATCGACCCCGTGGCCTGCCCCGACCTCTCCGCGCTCGGCGACGCGATCGGCGACGCCGAGTGGGTGCTGCACGCCGCCACGCAGGACCTCCCGTGCCTGCGCGAGATAGGCATGGTCCCGAGCCGCCTCTTCGACACCGAGCTGGCCGGCCGCCTCGCCGGGTTCCCGCGCGTCGGCCTCGGCGCGATGGTGGAGAACGTCCTCGGCTACGTCCTGGAGAAGGGCCACTCCGCCGTCGACTGGTCGACCCGGCCCCTGCCCGACCCGTGGCTGCGGTACGCCGCCCTCGACGTGGAGCTGCTCGTCGACCTGCGCGACGCCCTGGAGAAGGAGCTCGACCGGCAGGGCAAGCTGGAGTGGGCCCACCAGGAGTTCGACGCCATCGCCTCGGCGCCGCCCGCCCCGCCCCGCAAGGACCCGTGGCGCCGTACGTCCGGGATGCACAAGGTGCGCCGCCGCCGTCAGATGGCCGTCGTCCGGGAGCTGTGGACCGCGCGGGACCGGATCGCCCAGCGGCGCGACGTCTCGCCCGGCAAGGTGCTCGGGGACGGCGCGATCGTCGAGGCCGCGCTCTCGCTCCCGCCGAACACGCACGCGCTGGCCGCGCTGCCCGGGTTCGGGCACCGGATGGGCCGGCGTCAGCTGGAGCAGTGGCAGGCGGCGGTCGACCGGGCCAAGGAGCTGTCCGACGCGGAGCTGCCGCAGCCCGGCGCCCCCGTCGCCGGCCCGCCTCCCCCGCGCGCCTGGGCCGACAAGGACCCGGTCGCGGCGGCACGCCTGTCCGCTGCGCGGGCCGCGGTGTCGGCGCTCGCCGAGACGCTGAACATGCCGCAGGAGAACCTGATCACGCCGGACACCGTCCGCCGCGTGTGCTGGGAGCCCCCGGGCGACCGCTCCGAGGCCGCCGTGGCGGAGGTGCTGCGCGGGTACGGGGCACGGCCCTGGCAGATCGAACAGGTCACGCCGCTCTTGACCGAGGCGCTCAAGCAGACCGCCTGAGGCTGACACACACGTGACGACGCCCCCGGGATCACTCCCGGGGGCGTTTTTGCGTTGCCGGCACCCCACGCCCGCGCCCGCACCCGCCCGCCCGCCATTCGTCCCGGTTCTGTACCGGTGCCCCCGCGCAGCCCCCTGCACCACCAACCCCCTGACTACGTTCCCCCTCATGATCACCAGGGGGTACGAAGCATGGGTGCGGGAGTTCGAGGGCGAGCGGGAGCGGCGTGAGGCAGCGGGGGATCCCGACTGGGGGCTGGGCGCCCGCGTACACCCCGCTGTGTGGCGCAGTGTGCGGCGGTTCCAGGTCGGGGAGAGCGGGGACGGGGCGAATCTGATCGCCAAGGCGGACCGCGCCGGTGATGCCGCGTACGCGCGGGCCGTGCGGCTGTTCGTGGCCGAGGAGCAGAATCACGCGCGGCTTCTGGGGCTGCTGCTCGGGGCCAGCGGGGTGCCGCCGCTCGTCTCGCACTGGAGCGACACCGTCTTCGTACGGCTGCGGCGGCTGCTCGGGCTGCGGCTCGAACTGCTCGTGCTGATGGTCGCCGAGGTGGTGGCGCTGCGCTACTACCGGGCGCTGCGGGACGGCACCGGGGACGCGCTGACGACGCGGGTGGCGGGGGCGGTGCTCGCGGACGAGGAGCGGCATGTGCCGTTCCACTGCGACCGGCTGCGCGAGGCGTTTCGTGGGGTGCCGCGGCCGGTGGTGCGGCTGGTGCTCGCGGGCTGGCGGGGGCTGCTGCTCGGGGCGGCGCTCGTGGTCGCGTGCGATCACGGGTCGGGGCTGCGGCGACTGGGCGTGGGCCGGTGGCGGTTCGTCCGGGACGTGGTGGTGTCGGCAGGGCCAGTCGGGCGTTCCGTCGTCGATCGCAGGGTGTGACCTTCGCCGCTCCGGCCGTGGGGGCTACACGACTTGGTTACTCACAAGTAGCATGACGGTATTCGCAGCGCGCCGCCCGCATTCCGGGAGCGTGCCGCGCGGCAGTGCCATCCCGCATCTGGAGGAGAGCCATCGTGCCTCGTACCGTCAGGGACGTCGTCTTCGTCGACGGCGTCCGCACCCCGTTCGGCAAGGCGGGCCCGAAGGGCATCTACCACGAGACCCGCGCCGACGATCTCGTCGTGAAGGCCATCCGGGAGCTGCTGCGCCGCAACCCGGCCCTCGACCCCGCGAAGATCGACGAGGTCGCCATCGCCGCGACCACGCAGATCGGCGACCAGGGCCTGACCCTCGGCCGCACCGCCGGCATCCTCGCGGGCCTCCCGCAGTCCGTGCCCGGCTACTCCATCGACCGCATGTGCGCCGGCGCCCTGACCGCCGTCACCACCACCGCGGGCTCCATCGCCTTCGGCGCGTACGACGCCGTCATCGCGGGCGGTGTCGAGCACATGGGCCGTCACCCGATGGGCGAGGGCGTCGACCCGAACCCGCGCTTCGTGTCGGAGAAGCTCGTCGACGAGTCCGCCCTGTTCATGGGCATGACCGCCGAGAACCTGCACGACCGCTACCCGCACATCACCAAGCAGCGCGCCGACGAGTACGCCGTGCGCTCGCAGGAGAAGGCGGCGAAGGCGTACGCGAACGGGAAGATCCAGCAGGACCTCGTCCCGATCTCGGTCCGCAACACCAACCCCGAGGTCGGCGAGACCGGCTGGGGCCTGGTCACCGCCGACGAGCCGATGCGCCCGGGCACGACCATCGAGAACCTGACCGGTCTGAAGACGCCGTTCCGCGTCCACGGCCGCGTCACGGCGGGCAACGCGGCCGGTCTGAACGACGGTGCGACCGCGTCGATCATCGCGTCCGAGGACTTCGCCCGCGAGAACAACCTGCCGGTCAAGATGCGCCTCGTCTCCTACGCCTTCGCCGGCGTCGAGCCCGAGGTCATGGGCTACGGCCCGATCCCGGCCACGGAGAAGGCGCTCGCCAAGGCGGGTCTGTCGATCGAGGACATCAACCTCTTCGAGATCAACGAGGCCTTCGCCGTCCAGGTCCTCGCCTTCCTGGACCACTACGGCATCGCCGACGACGACTCGCGCGTCAACCAGTACGGCGGCGCCATCGCGTTCGGCCACCCGCTGGCCTCCTCCGGCGTCCGTCTGATGACGCAGCTGGCCCGCCAGTTCGAGGAGCAGCCCGAGGTCCGCTACGGCCTGGTCACCATGTGCGTCGGCTTCGGCATGGGCGCCACGGTCATCTGGGAGAACCCGCACCACAAGGACGCCGGAGGCGACAAGTGAGCACCACCACCACCGAGCTCCTGAAGGGCGCCGCCGAGCTGTTCCCGGACGAGGTCGTCACGTCGGCGAACGTGCGCCACCTCGACCTGCCGTTCGGCGCGGGCCGGTTCGCGCTGATCACGCTGGACAACGGCCTCGACCACACGAAGCCGACCACCTTCGGCCCGGCCTCGCTCGCGAACCTGAACACCGCGATCGACCAGGTCGAGCAGGAGGCGGCCGACGGTACGATCGTCGGCGCCGGCATCACCGGCAAGCCGTTCATCTTCGCCGTCGGCGCCGACCTCAAGGGTGTCGAGCTCCTCAAGAAGCACGACGACGCGCTGGCCATCGGCAAGGGCGGCCACGAGGTCTTCAAGCGCCTCGCGGGTCTCGCCGTCCCGACGTTCGCGTACTACAACGGCGCAGCCATGGGCGGCGGTGTCGAGGTCGGTCTGCACTGCACGTACCGCACCGTCTCCAAGTCGCTGCCGGCGTTCTCGCTGCCCGAGGTCTTCCTCGGTCTGGTCCCGGGCTGGGGCGGCTGCGCGCTGCTGCCGAACCTGATCGGCGCCGACAAGGCCGTCTCGGTCATCATCGAGAACAGCCTGAACCAGAACAAGCAGCTCAAGGGCAAGCAGGTCTTCGAGCTCGGGATCGCCGACGCGATCTTCGAGGGCGCGGACTTCCTGGAGCAGTCGCTGATCTGGACGGCGAACGTCCTCAAGGGTGACGTGAGCGTCGAGCGCGCCGAGGTCGACCGCGGTGACGCGTGGGACGAGGCGGTCGCGCGCGGCCGGTTCATCGCCGACTCCAAGGTGCACGGCGCCGCCCCGGCCGCGTACCGCGCCCTTGAGATCATCGCCGCCGCCAAGGACGGGAACCTGCAGGCCGGGTTCGACGCCGAGGACAAGGCGCTCGCCGACCTGATCATGGGTGGTGAACTGCGCGCCGGCATCTACTCGTTCAACCTGGTGCAGAAGCGCGCGAAGCGTCCCGCCGGTGCCCCGGACAAGAACCTGGCACGCCCGGTCACCAAGGTCGGCGTCGTGGGCGCGGGCCTGATGGCCTCGCAGCTCGCCCTGCTGTTCCTGCGCCGCCTGGAGGTGCCGGTCGTGCTGACCGACATCGACCAGGAGCGCGTCGACAAGGGTGTGGGCTACGTCCACGCCGAGATCGACAAGCTGCTCGGCAAGGGCCGTGTCAACCAGGACAAGGCCAACCGTCTCAAGGGCCTGGTCTCCGGTGTCCTGGACAAGGCCGAGGGCTTCGCGGACGCGGACTTCATCATCGAGGCCGTCTTCGAGGAGATCGGCGTCAAGCAGCAGGTGTTCGCGGAGGTCGAGGCGGTCGCTCCGGCGCACGCGATCCTCGCCACCAACACCTCGTCGCTCTCGGTCTCCGAGATGGCGTCGAAGCTGAAGCACCCCGAGCGGGTCGTCGGCTTCCACTTCTTCAACCCGGTAGCGATCCTCCCCCTCCTGGAGATCGTGCGCGGCGAGCAGACCGACGACGCCTCGCTGGCCACGGCCTTCGGTGTCGCCAAGAAGCTGAAGAAGACGGCCGTGCTCGTGAAGGACGCCCCGGCGTTCGTCGTGAACCGCATCCTGACCCGCTTCATGGGCGAGATCCAGAACGTCATCGACGAGGGCACGCCGGTCGAGGTCGCGGAGAAGGCGGTCGAGCCGCTCGGCCTGCCGATGTCCCCGCTCGTCCTCCTCGAACTGGTCGGCCCGGCCATCGGCCTGCACGTCTCGGAGACCCTGAACCGCGCCTTCCCGGAGCGCTTCACGGTGTCCCCGAACCTCGCGGCCGTCGTCAAGGCGGGCAAGCGCGGCTTCTACGTCTATGACTCCGGCAAGCCGGAGCTGGACCCCGAGGTCGCCGCGCTCCTCAAGCAGGGCGACGTCGTCCTGACGGAGGAGCAGGTCCGCGACCGCGTGCTCGACGCCGTCGCCCAGGAGATCCGGCTCATGCTGGACGAGGGCGTCGTCGCCGAGGCCCAGGACATCGACCTGTGCCTGATCACGGGCGCCGGCTGGCCCTTCCACCTGGGCGGCATCACGCCGTACCTGGACCGCGAGGGCGTCAGCGAGCGGGTGACGGGCAAGCGGTTCCTGGACCAGGGCGTGGCGAGCGTTCCCGCGTAGTCCCCCAGTACCCCCATGCGGCGAGGCCCCGGTACCCCCTGTGGTGCCGGGGCCTCGTCGTGCGTAGGAGGCCGTGCGTAGGTGTGGCCCGGGGAGGCCGTGTGGACGTGAGGCCCATGGTGACCGTGCGAAGGTGGGGCGCATGGAGACTCTGCTGATCGTCGACGGCGCGAATGTCGTCGGTTCCGTGCCCGACGGCTGGTGGCGCGACCGGCGCGGGGCCGCCGAGCGGCTGCGGGACCGGCTGGTGACACGGGCCGAGCGCGGTGACGTCGACATCGTGCTCGTCGTCGAGGGCGCGGCGCGCGGCGTGGAGTCGGTACCGGGCGTACGGGTCGAGTCGGCGCCGGGGAGCGGGGACGACCACATCGTGGCGCTGGTCGCGGCGGCGGACGGCCCCTGCGTCGTCGTGACGGCGGACCGTGAACTGCGGTTCCGGGTGGGCGAGTTGGGGGCGGAGTGCGTGGGGCCTCGGACGGTGTACGGCGGGGAGCGGCGGGACGACTAGCGCCGGGCGCGAGGACCAGGGCCACCGTCTTTCGGTCGGTCGACGGTGACCGTGACCGTTCCCGTCAGGACCCGGTGGTCCGAGCAGGGGCGCGAGCCCGCGCAACTCGTAGGGATCGCCAGGGAGTCACCGTCGTGGGCCGAGAGGACGTCCTCCCGGACGAAGATCATGTCGATCTTGGCCTTGCCACCGCAGGACGGTGCGGCCTCCGGTTCGACGTCGACGGTCCCCTCCCCGTAACCGGGGCAGTGGTCCGGGTCGTTGTCGTCGATCTCCCGGTAATGGCCGGTGCCGGCACTGCTCGTGTAGTACGCATTCAGCCGGGCGTCGTCCGGCTGGGCGTTGAAGTCGCCGGCCAGCACCACGGTGTCACCGGCCGCGTGGTACCGCTCCGCCCGGTCGAGGACATAGGTGAGCTGGGCGACGTCGTCCGGAACGCCGCCGGGTCCGGTGTCCCGGCTGACGGTGATGTGTGTGGTGCACAGCCGGATGCGCGGTCCGCCGGTCACGGGAGCGCAGAGCAGCTTCCGCTTCTCCCTGCGCCGGTCGTCGGGCAGCGTCCAGCGGTCGGCGGTCCCCAGCGGCTGTCTGCTGAAGACCGCGATGCCGTAGGCGTCGCCTTGGCAGACCGCGGGGTCGCCGCTCGGCAGGCTCGGTTCGAAGCGGCCGAAGTTACGCGGGTCGACGGGCCAGTGCCGGGCGGTCAACTCGTCCCGGATCCGCTGGAATTGGCCGTAGCACAGCTCGTTGAACGAGGCGAGGTCGATGCGGCGGTGCACCAGCGAGGCGGCCGCCGCCTCGACGAGGCCGTCGGTGGTCGAGCCGTGGTGCACCGCGTTCCCGGCCACGTTCCACTGCCAGACGCGGTACGTGGCCACGACCTGCGGCGCCGCGGCCCTCGGGCTCGTCGGCGCCGCCGCGCCGAACAGCAGGCACAACGCGCCCAGCGCCGCCCGCCGTTCGGCCCACCGGTCGGGCCGCCAGCTCACCCCACGAACCACCAAGGGCCGAACTCCGGTCCCTCCGGGCCGCGTTGGCGGCTGACGGCGAGATGCCCGCTGGGCGTGATCACCGCGATCGTGCCCCGACCCAGCGCGTCGAAGGCCGCCGCGGGAGCGTGCGCGACGGTGCCGCCGAGCGCGGTCATGGGCAGTTCGTGCCACGGGCCGTCACCGGGCACGAACCGGTACGCGACCCCGCCGAGGTCGCTTCGGGTGGCGAGCAGTGTGCCCGCTTCGGGGGCCGGGCCCGCCGCGCAGGCGACCGGACCGAAACCGCCGCGCCCCGACAGGCTCATCGCGGGCTGGGCCCAGCGCCCGCCGGGCGCGTCCTCCTCGGCCATCCGCACGCGGGCCGTGTCCGGCTGCCGGTAGAACACCGCCACCCGCCCGTTCGGCTGGACGACGGCGGAGCACGGCCCCGCGGGTGTGGTGAGCCGGAACCTGGGTGCCCGGGCGAGGGGATGGTCAGGCGTCGCCTGCGCCCAGTGGAACACCCCGTCGCGGCTGGGGGCGAAGACCTCCACCTTGCCGCTCGGCGCGGTCACGGCCGAAAGCCCTTCCTGGAGGTCGTGACCGTGCAGGTCGGTCCACTCCCCCCAGGAGCCGTCACGCTCCTGGACCCGGGTGTGCAGGCCCTGCCCCGCGTTGCGCACGAACAGGTGCAGCCGTCCGTTGCCGTCCCGGGTGACCACCGGACCGCCGAGGTGACGGTCCCGCTCGGGGTCCCCCGCCGACGGGTTGCCCAGCGAGACCCAGCCGGGGAAGGCGCCGCCGGGCTCGGACTGTTCGAGCAGCACGATCTCCCGGCTGTGCGCTCCGTCCGCGGCCAGGTGGGAGAGGCGCTCGGCGAAGACCTGCCAGCGGCCGTCGGGGGTGAGGTGCGCCGCGAGGCCGGGCGCCAGCGGGCCGCCGCCCATGAGGAAGGGGCCGCGCCACTGGTCGCTGCCGGGGCTCGACTCCACCCAGATCGCGGCCTGCCGGCCGATCACGGCGAAGGCGGTCAGGCGTCCCTGGTGGTCGGGCAGGAGCCAGTTGGGGCCGCCCGGGTAGCGGGGCGTCGTGCTCTGCACCCAGCCGGTGTTCCGGGAGTTGAGGCCCACCATGTAGTCGCCGCTGCCCGCCGGGTCGCCGTTGTCGTATCCGTCGGCCGCCCCGTAGACGTTGAGGAAGAACTCCTTCAGCGACACGGCCTGCGGGCTGAGGTTGTGCGGCCAGCGTTCGTTGTAGTAGCCGCGGAAGGCCTCGACGGTGAACGGCGCGCCGCCCTCCGGGCCCTGGTAGTGGTCGAGCGCGGCCCAGGCGAACAGGGCCGCGGCCGTGTGGTCGCTGTGGTCCGAGAGGTTCTTGAAGTCGTGCCGCTGCGGGAACTTCTTGTCGTGGACCAGCCGGTCCGGGTCCGGGTCCAGGGTTCTGATCAGCGTCGGCCGGAAGACGTCGAGCATCTGGGCCAGCGAGGCGCGCAGGCCCTGGCGCGTGTACCCGTACAGCTCCTGCACCAGGCCCCCGGCCGGCACCAGCGTCGCGACCTGTTCCGCCTCCCCGTGCCAGAGGGCGTGCAGGCTGTGGGGCGGCCCCTCGGGAGTGCCGTGCTGGCGGATGTTGAAGAAGACCAGCGTCACCCAGGGCGCGTCGACCAGTTGGTAGACCTCGGCGAGGGCGCCGGACGCCGTGGTGAGCGTGGCCGGTTTCCACGGTGCCGTGCGGTCGCCGAGCGTCATCGCGGCGTACGCGGCCCTGATGCCGTTCTGCCGGGCCTTCGCGTAGGCGGCGTGATCCGGGACGGACTCGTCCGGGTGCCAGGGCCTCGGATTGCGCCCGTTCGCGTCGCCGGCCGTCAGGTAGACCGTGGTCGTGGGTGTGCCCGCCTTGATGCCCTGGAAGGTCGCCGGGTTCATGAAGTAGAGGTCGTCGTCCGGGTGCGCCACGATCTGCAGCACGGAGGCGGGACTGGTCATCGGGCGGTCCTTCCGCTGACGGGCGCGGACCCGGTCACAGCGGCCATCCCGGCAGATAGCCGGCGTGCGCGCGCTGGTTGCGGGCCGAACCCGTCTCGAACTGGCTGGGGACGGGGAAGTAGCTTGGCAGGAACGCACGCAGGATCGCGTCCTGCTCGTCCTCGGAGACGTCCCCGTCGTGGAAGTCGTTGAGACAGAACACGTCGTGCGGGCGGGCGGTGAGGATCCGGCCCAGCCGCGCCTTGTGGTCGCTCAGGCCGACGTTGACGAAGCCGCACGAGATCGAACCCGGCACGCTGCGTCCCGTGTGGAAGCCGAAGTAGTGGTGCAGGGACGAGGCGACGGAGACGTCGCTGTGGTCGCGCAGCCGGTTGCCCGCCGCGGTCAGGACCGCGTCCTTGAAGTGGACCTCCACGTCCTCCAGCACGCTGCGCCGCAGCGGATGCGGGGCGTGCAGGAAGGAGTGGACCAGCGTCTGCCCGAAGTAGGACTGGATGAGAGCCCGGTTGTTCTTCGCGGCGCTGATGTTGAACTCGTCCTCGAACGACGGCGGCCCCATCGGGATCGATGTGGGCGACATGAAGTGCTTCGCCTGGCCGTTGCTCAGGAAGAACATGCTCGGCTGGAGCGTGCGGCCGACGAAGACGTCGTCGTTGAAGTAGAGGAAGTGCTCGGCCAGGCCCTCGATGTGGTGCAGCTGGCTCTCGATGGCGTGCGAGTTGTACGTGGGCAGCGCCCCCCGCGTGCCGAAGATCTCCGTGTGGTCGACGACCCGCACGCGCGGGTGCGAGGTGTCGAGCCACGGCGGCACCTGCCGGTCGGTGACGAGGTAGATGTTGCGGATCCACGGCGCGTACATGTCGATGGAGCGCAGGGAGTAGCGCAGTTCGTCGCGGTTACGGAAGCGGGCGGCGCTGGTCGCGGCGTCCTCGGTGGCGATGCCCATCGCGGTGAGCACCGCGTTCTTCCGTTCCAGCCAGGCGACGTCCGAGCCGTCGACCCAGGTGTAGACGGCGTCGATGGGGAAGGTGACGTCGCCGTGCAGCGACTGGCTGAACGGCGCCACCGACGGGTAGTGGCGGCCGCCCAGGGTCAGGGTGGTGCGCTGCAGGGACCGCTGCGGCAGGCGGTCGCCGACCAGTGTGCGGGTGGGGGACATGAGGTGGGTGGGGTCCTCTTCGTCCGCCTCCCAGAAGGAGATGGTGCAGCCGTAGACGGCGCCCAGGCGCATGGTGCGCGAGGCCGTCACCGCGCTCTGGTACACGCGCACACCAGAGCAGGGGGTCTGGGTGTGGGCGGTGAGCAGGCCCGCGAGGACCGTGGCGGTTTCGCTCTGCTTGTCGTTGAGGAGCGACGCGTACACGGCCTCCTGCGCGTACTGCCGGGCCAGGGCCTCCAGGGCGGCGGTGCGGTAGTGGACATGCACCGCCACGGTGTGCCGGACCATGGAGTCGCGGACGACGAAGTACGGGATGTTCGCGGCCTCCAGGGCGTTCGCGGCGAGCGCCAGGTTGGCCTGGACGATGTCCCAGGGGGTCTCCGACTCGATGACGCGGCAGAGCTGGCCGCCGCTGCGCACCAGACCTCGCCGGGCGCGCTCGACCTTGTCCTCCAGGGCCTTCTGGTCGCCGGTGCGCACCAGGCCGGCCGGGGCGGGTTCGGCCGCCTGGGCGGCGCCGTCCGCACTGCTGCGGACCGTGTGAAAGGCCTGCCGCTCGATCTTGGCGATGTCGCGGTGCCCCTTGTCCCGGGCCTCCAGCAACTCGGTGAAGATCTGCTCCCACTGCCCCGTCACCACCTGCGGCGAGAAGCGTCCGACGGACTCCAGCGCGGCGGCGCCCATCCGGTGGCGCAGCGGCGCGTCCTGGATGAGCTGGAGCAGCCGCGCCGCGAGGCTGTCGGTGTCACCGACCGGCACCAGGAATCCCGTATGCCCGTCGACGATCACTTCGCGCGGCCCGTTGGGCGAGTCGTAGGAGACCACGGGCACGCCCGCGGCCTGCGCCTCGGCGAGCACCAGGCCGAAGGCCTCGTTGCGCGAGGTGAGCAGGGCGATGCTGGCCTTCGCCCACTCCTCCGCCAGGTGCGGTGAGTTGCCGTTGAGCTGGACGCAGTCGTGCAGCCCGAGGGAGTCGATCTGCCGGCGCAGCGCTCCGCTCAGCGGGCCGTCGCCGAAGATCCGCAGGGTCCACTCGGGGTGGCACTGCGCGACGAGGGCCCAGGCGGCGACGGCCTGGTCGATCTGCTTCTCGCCGACCAGACGGCCGGCGATGACCACGGTCCGGGTCTCCAGCGTGGAGCGGGGCCGGAAGCCGCTGGGCAGCGCGTTGGGTACGACGCACAGCCGGGGGGCGCCGGCGCCCAGGGTCTCGGCGAACCATTCGCGGGTGCGCTCGCTCAGCACCGCGAGGGCGTCCAGGCGCGGCGAGTACCGCAGCAGCGGTTCACCGCTGGTGCCGCGGAGTTCGGACACCCGGTGTTCCTGGTGCACGGTGATCACCCAGGACGGGGCGAGGGTCACCGCGAGCGCCATCAGCGCGGGCGTGGTGGTGATGAGGATGTCGGTGTCGATGTCCTGGAGCGCCAGCTCCAGCTCGAGGTCGGAGAGCCGGTTGAAGGCCGCCTCCCAGCCGCGGTCGACGATCTGGCTGGGCTGCGCGGCCAGGTGGCCCCAGACGGAGGGCTCCACGGCCGAGGGGCGCAGCGGCTGCGGCACCGGCGTGGTGGTGTCGATTAGGTAGTCGACACGCACCCGTTCGTCCGGGGAGAAGAACTGTGCGGGCCTGCTCTTGAACACGCTCAGGACGCGGACATCGTGCCGGGCCGCGAGCTCGGAGGCCTGGTTGAACACCGCGCGTTCGGTGCCGCCGACGGCATCCGCCGTGGTCAGCAGAAAAGTGATCTTCATGGGTGTTTCAGTGGGCCTCGGGCATGGGAGTACAGGTGATCCGGAGGTTGCCCGCCGGGGTGTAGCGCGGCTGGACGATCATGGGGGCCAGGCCCTCGGGGGTGATGGCGAGCTGCTTCATCGCGAAGACACGCGCGGGGTTACGGACGTCGTGCAGGCGGCGCCCCACGCGCAGCCGGTCGCCGTTCCCGAAGCACGCCACGACGTCCCACTGGTCGACTCCCTTGCCGCGCGGCGGCATTTGGTCCAGGGGTACGACGGCCCGGATCACGTCGGGGGCCACCTCGTCGACGTCCGTCTCCAGGGTGCGGCCGGAGGCGATGAACTCCATCCAGGGCAGTTCGTCGCCGGGTCCGAGGAGCCGGAAGTCGACCGTGATCCCGGCATGGTCGATATGGATCTTCAGTACCTCGGCCGAGGGCCGCGCGCTGCGGGTCACGACGCGCGCGCTGCCGGCGAACGAGCGGCTGATCCGGTGCTTCGCCCCGGTCGCCGCCGACTGTTCCATCGGTTTGGTGGGGCCTTCGTACGGCACGGGTGGCTCGACGAGGAGCAGGGCGCAGCTGCGTGTGCGGCGGCCGTCGCGCAGGCGCAGCCCGAGCTTCCAGCGGCCGTCGGTGACGGGAGCCCCGCCGACCTCCGTGCCGAGCAGCACTGCGGCGTCCATCAGCAGTTGTCCGTCGGGGCCCTCGTAGACCCGGGCGTCCGTGCGCCACCGCACGCGCCCGCGCTTGAGCAGGATCTCGGCGCGCTCGGGGAGCCTGGCGCCGCGCGGCAGCCGGGCGTGCAGGTTCACCGTCTGCCCGTCGAGGATCGCGGCGTACAGCAGCCGCGCCCCGCGCCGGGCGCGCAGGGGGAGGAAGAAGCGGGCGGTGAAGGCGGCGCGCAGCGCGGCCGTGCGCTTGCGCATCCGGTACCGGACCGCACCGGCGCGTCTGCGCAGTCCTCTCGGCCGTCGCGGGAAACGTCTCATCTGTCCGTGCTTCTCAGCTCGGCCCGGCGTGCCGAGGGGATGCCGGGCAGGCTGTCGATCTCGTATGGGCTGGGGACGGGGAAGTACGCCTCGAGGAAGCGCTCCAGCATCCGGGTCTGGGCGTCCGGGTCGTCGCCGACCACGGTGTCGTTGAGGCAGAAGGTGTCGAAGTTGCGGTGCGCGAGCAGGCTGTTGAGCCTGCGCTCGGCGAGCTTCGCGGCCAGGTCGACGTACTGGTAGCGGATGTCGCCGACCGTGGCGCGGGCCGA
Source organism: Streptomyces sp. NPDC046821 (assembly GCF_040645335.1). Lineage (NCBI taxonomy): Bacteria > Bacillati > Actinomycetota > Actinomycetes > Kitasatosporales > Streptomycetaceae > Streptomyces > Streptomyces sp. NPDC046821. The sequence continues at coordinate 388,682 of NZ_JBEYYB010000002.1, forward strand.
GTGGTACGCGTAGTAGTGGTGGAGCGACGACGCGACCGGGATGTCCTTGGGCGAGCGGAAGCGCGAGTGCTGGGTGGTCCGGTGCTCCCTGGGGTACGCCTGCTCGATCTCGTCGAGGACGCTGCGCCGCAGGGCGTGCGGTGTGTGCTTCATCTTCTGCGATATGGCGCTGCCGAATTCCTGCGCGATGAGGCGGCGGCTGTTCTTGCCCGCCGCGTTCACGGGCAGGTCGGACGCCTCCAGGTCACCGCTCGGTATGAGCGCTTTGGACTGGAAGAACTTGGTCAGGCCATTGGGGTGGAAGAAGTGGCCGGGGGGCACGGGGCGCCCGAAGAAGACGTCGTCGTTGAGGTAGAGGAAGCACTCCGACAGGCCCTCGATGTGGTGCAACTGGGTTTCGATCGCATGGGAGTTGAAGGTCGGCAGCGCCATGGGGTCGGAGAAGATCTCGCGGTGGTCCACCACGTGCATGTTCGGGTGCTCGGTGTTCAGCCACGCCGGGACCTGGCCGGCCGTCACCAGATAGATGTCGCGGACCCACGGGGCGTACTGGTGCAGGGAGCGCAGCGAGTACAGCAGCTCGTCGCGGCTGGTGTAGCGCGCGTCGTTGGCGGCCTGTTCGTGCAGGCCTCCCCCGGTCAGGGCCGTACGTGCCCGGTCGCGGACGGCGCGCCAGGACGGGTCGGAGTCGTCGACCCACGTGTAGACGACGTCGATCGGGAAGGCGTGGTCCTCGGGGAGCCGCACGGAGAACTCGGCGATGGTGGTGGCGTCGCCGGTGGTGTACGCAGGCGGGACCGGGCTGAACAGGGCCTGCGGGGCGACGCGTCGCGGGGCGTCCACGGGGATGCTGTCCGCGACCCGGTTGGACCGCGGCGCCACGAAGTGGTCGTCCTTCTCGGCCCAGAACTCCAGGTCGCATCCGGAGTCGGCGCCGAAGACGAGGTGGTGCGAGGGGTCCGTGACGTACCAGGCGAGCCGCAGCACCTGCTGCTTGCGCAGCTGACGCCAGGACTTGTCCTCGTCCCCGGGCTGCATGTCGGGCTCCGCGGCCGCAGCCGGACCCACGTAGCCCGGGGTCTGGTCGAAGGCGATCTTGAGCAGTTCCTCCGCGGTCTCCCGGAATTGAACGGGCACCGCGACCGTCGGCACGCCCTGGGCCGTGCCGCGGATGCAGAAGTAGTCGATGTCGCCGGCTTCGAGGACCGATACGAGGATGTGGAGGTTACGGGCGCGTGCCGCCCAGTCGGTGGCTCCCTCGACGAGCAGGGCGCGCATGTGACGGCGGCCGACCCGGACGACCCGGCGGGCGAACGCGGCGCTGTGGCGCGGGACTTTGCGGCGGCCGCCCATGGCCCAGACGACCGTGGCGGAGCGAATGGCGTCGACCGTGGTGAGCGAGGACTTCACTGCGGAGCGCAGCGGGGAGGGAACTCCGGCGACGATGCGTCGGCGCGCGCCGACGGGCACGACGGAGCGGTACGCCGAGACCAGCGATCCAGCCTCCGGATTCCCGGAACCTGCCACGAGGCATCCACCATCCACGCCACTGCGGCCCCGCGAACCGACGGTTCCCCGCGCGGCAACGCACCGGGCCACCGGTCGAAAGAAGACCGTTCTCAGTTGTGATCCACCCCGACAGACCACCACATAGCATGTCGAGTTCCCCAGTCACCGCCGGGGACTCCAGCACCTTCACATGAGAACTAGGTAAAAGTCCAGGCAATAACTTGACATAGAGTCACTAGCCCCGTGATGTATCCCACCGATTTTCCGTACAACCTTTTTCCGACTTCCGACGGAACAACAAGTGACGTCAGGGCGACCCGTCATCGAACGCGTGACCTGCATATAGTGCTCGGTCAGTCAGACGTTGACGCGGTCCGGAGCACCCGGTTCCCGCTGTCCCTCCCGCCCTTCCGGGCCCGCGAGAAACGGGAAGCCCCAGTCCATGACCCATGCCGAGGCACCTCAGAGCACCAGGGCCGACCGCCGAAGAGCGGCCGACGGCAAGAGCGGGCGACCGCCGCGCAGCCGAGGCCGACGCGTCCGCCGGATCATCCTGTGGACCCTGGTGGTCCTCGTCCTTGCCGCCGGCGGCACCGGTTACTGGCTGTACAACAACCTGAACAGCAACCTTCACGGCGTGAACCTGGACGAGGCGCTCGGTAAGAACCGCCCCGAGAAGATGGCGACTTCGGGTCAGAACATCCTGGTCCTCGGCTCGGACTCGCGGGCGGGAGACAACGCCGCCCTCGGCACCGGCAAGGTCGCCGGCGCCCGCTCCGACACCGCGCTCGTGATGCACATACCCGAGGGCCGCACCCGGGCCACCGCGGTGAGCATCCCGCGCGACACCCTGGTCACGCGGCCCGAGTGCACCAAGTCGGACGGCTCGACCGTCCCGCCGGCGAAGCGCGTCATGTTCAACTCCGTGTACTCGCTGGCCGGTCCGGCCTGTGTGGTCAAGACCGTCGAGCAGATGTCCGGCGTCCGCATGGACCACTTCATGGAGATCGACTTCTCGGGCTTCAAGGACCTCGTGGACGCGATAGGCGGCGTCACCGTCACCGTCGACAAGCCGATCCACGACAAGTCCAGCGGCCTCGACCTCACCGCGGGCACCCACAAGCTCGACGGCACCCAGTCCCTCGCGTTCGTCCGCACGCGCCACGGCGTCGGCGACGGCAGCGACCTCGGCCGCATCGGGCTCCAACAGCAGTTCATGGTCGCCCTGTTGAGCGAGATCAAGCAGCAGGACCTGCTCGGCAGCCCGGCGAAGACCTACAAGATCGCCAACAGCCTGACCTCGTCGCTCACCACCGACTCCGAGCTGGCGTCCCTCAAGTCGCTCGCCGACTTCGGCCGCAGCATGAACGGCGTCGACCCGGGCAACATGGACACGATCATGCTGCCCGTCGCGTACGACAAGATCGACCCGAACCGCGTGGTGGCCGCGCAGCCGCAGGCGGACACCCTGTGGAAGGCCATCCGGACGGACACGGAGATCCCCGAGTCGGCGAAGAAGTCCCCCGCGACCGGCGGCTGAGCCGCGTCAGACTCCGTGGGCCCGCACATCCGGGCCCACGTCAGACTTCGGGGGCCCGCACATCCGGGCCCCCGTTCGTCGTTCTAGAACACGCTCACAGGTGCTGCCACCGGGGCGAGAGCGTGAGCCCGGGCCCCTGCTCCTGGCGCGCGACGCGCGGTGCGCCGTCAGGTCCCAGTACCGCGACGACCACGCGTCCGTACGCGTCCAGAGCCAGGGCCGGGGCGCCGACGCACTCAGCCGTGGTGTCCGACCACCACACGCCGTTCTGCTCGCCCTCGGTGCCGCAGACGCCGACCAACAGCGTGCCGCCGGCGCCGCGTTGGGCCAGGACCGTGCAGTCGAAACCGTCGAGCGGGGCGCGCAGGGCGGCGATGGCCCCGTCGCCGGGCGCACCGCCGAGCGCGACGGGCCAGGCACCGGCGCGGTACGCGACCGTGCCCGACATGTTCGCGTCGGTCCAGTAGTAGGTGACCCGGCCCGGCGCGGTCTCCAGCGCCGTGCCCGAACCCGGCAGGGCGTGCATCTGCATCGGCTGCCCCGCCGCCAGCGGCCCGTCCGCGGCACTCTGGTGCCACTGCTGTACGCCGCGCTGCGTGGGGACGGCGACCTCCACCGTTCCGGCGGACGTGGCCGCCGGGATGGGGCCGTCGGCGAGGCGCGAACCCTTCAGGTCCTGCCAGGGCGCCCACTTGCCGTCCTTCTGCTCACGCCGGAGCATGAGCCCGCCGCCTGCGTTGCGGGCGAAGACGAACACCGTGCCCCGCGAGTCCACCGCCGCCGCCGGGACACCGAAGACGGCCGCCTTCGCCGCGTCCTTGTGCGCGTTGCCCAGCGAGCGCCACTCGGTGACGGGGCGTCCGGTCTGGTACTGGATGGCGTGGACGATGTCGACGTCGGCCCGGCCCTCGGAGCTGCGCCGCTCTCTGCGGCCGAGGAAATGCACGTAGGTGTCGGCACCCTGAGTGACGGTGAGATGCGTGAGACCCTCGACGGGAAAGAACTCGGGGCCGGTCCACCCGGGCCCGCCCACCCGGTCCTCGGTCCACCGCGACAGCCCGCCGTCGACCGGAACGTACACGGTCAGGCGGCCGTCCTTGCCCCGTGTGAGCCAGGAACCCGCGAGGGTCGCGGCCCCCTTGCCCCCGGTGCGCGGCCCGTCCGTACCCGCCGACGATATGTGCGGCCCGTCTGCCACACGCGCGGACCTACCCCGCATGTCTGCCGTCACCCTCCGTCAACCTCACGCCCTGCGTGGACGCGGGGACTGTGAACTCGCCACATCATAAGCCCCAGCCAAAACGGCCGACTCGGCGTCATCCCCACGTGACCTCACCGCCATCTCCCCGAGGTGTTCACCATGCCGAGGCACACGGAAGGGCGGTCCCTTTGACCCGGCGGGACCGCCCTTCCCGAAAAACGACGTGGCCGCCTCAGGCCCCGTCGGCCGCCTGCACCCCTTCCTCCTTCTCCTGGAGCGCGAGCCGGCTGTGTGTCCGCCCGTACGCGAAGTACACGATGAAGCCGATCAGCATCCAGACGCCGAAGCGGATCCAGGTCTCGGTCGGCAGGTTGATCATCAGCCACAGGGACGCGAGGACCGACAGGATCGGGACCAGCGGGACGAGCGGGGTGCGGAACGCGCGGGGCAGGTCCGGGCGGGTGCGGCGCAGGATGACGACGCCGAGCGCGACGACCACGAAGGCGAAGAGCGTACCGATGTTCACCAGTTCGGCGAGTGCGCTCAGGCTGGTGAAGCCCGCCAGGATCGCGATGATCACGCCGAGCAGGATGGTCGGCCGGTGCGGGGTCCTGAAGCGCGGGTGGACGCGGGAGAAGAACGTGGGCAGCAGCCCGTCACGGCTCATCGCGAAGAACACGCGGGTCTGGCCGAGCAGCAGGATCATGCACACCGTCGTGAGGCCGACGGCGGCGCCGAAGCTGATGACGCCCGCGTAGAAGGGGTGTCCGGTGGCCTTGAAGGCGTCCGCGAGCGGGGCGTCGATGGAGAGGTCGCTGTAGTGCTGCATACCCGTGACGACGATCGACACCGCGACGTAGAGCGCGGTGCAGATGAAGAGGGAGCCGAGGATGCCGCGTGGCATGTCCCGCTGCGGGTTCTTCGTCTCCTCGGCGGCGGTGGCCACCACGTCGAAGCCGATGAACGCGAAGAAGACGACGGAGGCGGCGGTGAAGATGCCCATCACGCCGAAGTTCGTGGGCGCGTAGCCGAACATCAGCTGGACGAGCGGGGACTGGAGGTTGCCGCCCGCCGTCTGTGGCTGGGCCTTGGGGATGAAGGGCTTGTAGTTGTCGGAGGTGATGAAGAAGGCACCGGCGACGATCACGATCAGGACGACGACCACCTTGACCGCGACGACCACCGACGTGACACGGGCGGAGAGCTTCATCCCGACGACCAGGATCGCGGTGAGGACCAGGACCAGGGCCGCGGCCAGGATGTCGAAGCCGAAGACCTGCGCCCCGTCGCGCCCGCCCAGCTGCGCGGGCAGATGCCAGCCCGCGTTGTCCAGGAGCGAGCGGACGTAGCCCGACCAGCCGACGGCCACCACCGCCGTACCGAGCGCGAATTCGAGGACCAGGTCCCAGCCGATGATCCAGGCGGGCAGTTCGCCGAGTGACGCGTACGAGAAGGTGTACGCGGATCCCGCGACCGGGACGGTGGAGGCGAACTCCGCATAACAGAGCGCGGCCAGACCGCAGACGACGCCGGCGACGATGAAGGCCAGGGAGACCGCGGGACCCGCGTTCTCCTTGGCCACCTTGCCGGTGAGGACGAAGATTCCGGTGCCGATGATGACACCGACGCCGAAAACGGTGAGGTCCAGAGCGGACAGGGACTTCTTGAGTGCGTGCTCCGGCTCCTCAGTGTCCGAGATCGATTGTTCGACCTTCTTCGTCCTGAAGAGGGTGCTGCTCACGGGCTTACCTCCCACGCATGGTCGTCCTCGACATGATCGAGGGGGCTTTCGCCCTATATGCCCCGACGCGGGCCCGTTCACGCGAATGGGCCGGTCCCACCACCCTTGCGGAGTGGTGGGACCGGCCCATGGGTTTCAGCCGGGACCGCGTGGGTCGTGGCTGTCTGTGACCTCGTCAGTCGCGCGCGGGCTGCACCGCGTCGGTGGCCGTGGCGCGCTCGAAACGGCCGTCCAGCTTGGCGACCAGGCCCGTGACCTGGCGTGCGATGTCAGGAGCCGTGAGACCGATCTCGGCCATGACCTCCTTGCGGGAGGCGTGGTCGAGGAAGCGCGGCGGGATGCCGAAGTCACGCAGCGGCACGTCGACGCCCGCGTCACGCAGCGCCTGCGCGATCGCGGAACCGACACCTCCGACCCGGGAGTTGTCCTCGACCGTGACGACGACGCGGTGCTGCTCGGCGAGCGGGGCGAGCGCCTCGTCGACCGGCTTGACCCAGCGTGGGTCGACGACGGTCGTGGTGATCCCCTGCTTGTCGAGGAGGTCGGCGATCTCCAGGCACATGGGCGCGAGCGCGCCGACGGAGACGAGGAGGACGTCCGGCTTGGGCGCCGCGGGCTTGCGCAGCACGTCCATCGCGCCGACCTTGCCGACGGCCGGGACGGCCGGGCCGACGACACCCTTCGAGTAGCGGACGACGGTCGGGGCGTCCTCGACCTGGACGGCCTCGCGGAGCTGGGCGCGGACCTGGTCGGCGTCGCGCGGCGCGGCGATCCGCAGGCCCGGCACGACCTGGAGGATCGACATGTCCCACATGCCGTTGTGCGAGGCGCCGTCGGTGCCGGTGATGCCCGCCCGGTCCAGGACGAACGTCACGCCGCACTTGTGCAGCGCCACGTCCATCAGGAGCTGGTCGAAGGCGCGGTTGAGGAACGTCGCGTAGACGGCGAAGACCGGGTGCAGGCCGCCCGCCGCGAGACCGGCGGCGCTGGTCGCGGCGTGCTGCTCGGCGATGCCCACGTCGTAGACGCGCTCGGGGAACTCCTTGGCGAACTTGTCGAGGCCCACCGGCTGGAGCATGGCCGCCGTGATCGCCACGATGTCCTCGCGCTCGCGCCCGAGCTTGACCATCTCCTCGCCGAAGACGGAGGTCCAGTCGGCGCCGGCGGCCTTGACGGGCAGTCCGGTGTCGGGGTGGATCGGGCCGATGCCGTGGAAGCGGTCGGCCTCGTCCTGCTCGGCCGGCTTGTAGCCGCGGCCCTTCTCGGTGAGGCAGTGCACGATGACGGGTCCGCCGAAGCGCTTGGCGCGGGCGAGCGCCGACTCCAGGGCCTCGATGTCGTGGCCGTCGATCGGGCCGACGTACTTGAGGCCGAGGTCCTCGAACATGCCCTGCGGGGCGATGAAGTCCTTGAGGCCCTTCTTGGCGCCGTGCAGGGTCTCGTAGAGCGGCTTGCCGACGACGGGCGTGCGCTCCAGGAGGTCCTTCCCGCGGGCCAGGAAGCGCTCGTAGCCGTCCGTGGTGCGCAGGGTGGCCAGGTGGTTGGCGAGGCCGCCGATGGTGGGGGCGTAGGAGCGCTCGTTGTCGTTCACGACGATGACGAGGGGGCGGTCCTTGGCGGCCGCGATGTTGTTCAGCGCCTCCCAGGCCATGCCGCCGGTGAGGGCACCGTCACCGATGACGGCGACGACGTGGTCGTCCTTGTGGCGCAGTTCGTTCGCCTTCGCCAGGCCGTCGGCCCAGCCGAGGACCGTGGACGCGTGGCTGTTCTCGATCACGTCGTGGTCGGACTCGGCCTGCGCGGGGTAGCCGGAGAGGCCGCCCTTCATCTTCAGCTTGGAGAAGTCCTGGCGGCCCGTGAGCAGCTTGTGCACGTACGACTGGTGGCCGGTGTCCCACAGGACCTTGTCCTGAGGGGACTCGAAGACGCGGTGCAGCGCGATGGTGAGCTCGACGACGCCGAGGTTGGGGCCGAGGTGGCCGCCGGTCTTGGATACCGCGTCGACCAGGAAGGTCCGGATCTCTCCGGCCAGCTGGTCCAGCTCCTCCAGGCTGAGCCGGTCCAGATCGCGCGGTCCCGTGATGCGGGTCAGCAGCGGCACCCGTGCCTCCTTGCGATAGAGCTGATCGAGCTTTTGCCGGGCCTGTCGAGTCTAATGTTCCGCCCGGATGCGTGGTGCCCGGCCTCTGGCTTGCACTTCACCCGATCGGGTGTGCTTTGAGGGCACTGGCGTTCGGACGCGGACACGGCTGTGCCCGGCGCCGTCATGGACGCCGGGCACGCTTCCGCCGGTTCCGTGCCGCTACGCGCGACCTGCGGACTTCTGGGTCTTCCGGGTGACGGCGTCGATGACGACGGTCGCCAGGAGCACGCCTCCGGTGATCATGTACTGGATCGGCGAGGCGATGCCCTGAAGGGCGAGGCCGTACTGGATCGACGTGATGACCAGCACACCGAGCAGCGCGTTCCAGGTGCGGCCGCGGCCGCCGAAGAGACTTGTGCCACCGATCACGGCCGCCGCGATGGCGTTCATCAGCAGCTCACCGCTGCCCGCGCCCTGGTTGGCCGAGGTGATCTTGGAGGCGATGAACAGGCCGCCGATCGCGGCGAACGTGCCGGAGATCGCGTAGACCGAGGTCCGCATCAGGGCGACGTCGATACCGGCACGCCGGGACGCCTCGATGGAGCCGCCGAGCGCGAACACCTTGCGGCCGTACGCGGTACGCCGGAGCACGAAGTCCGTGATCACCAGGACGGCGAGGAACAGGACGACGGCAAGCGGCAGTCCCTTGTACTGGTTGAACACGATCGCCACGGCGAAGGCCACGACGGCGAGCAGCGCCGTGCGCAGGACGATCTCGCTCAGCGGCCGGGAGGGCACGCCCGCGGCGGCGCGGCGGCGGTTGTCGTAGAAAGAGGTGAGGAAGAACACCACGACCGCGACGACCGCGAGGCCGTATCCGGCGGCGACGTCACTGAAGTAGTAGCCGCTCAGCTGGGCGACGAGGCCCGAGTCGTCGAGGTTGATCGTGCCGTTGCTGCCGAGGATCTGGAGCATGAAGCCGTTCCAGAACAGCAGGCCGGCCAGCGTGACGGCGAAGGCGGGCACCCCGATCCGGGCGAAGAAGAAGCCGTGAATGGCGCCCGCGACCGTGCCCGTCAGGACGGACAGGATGAGCGCGAGCCACTCGGGCATTCCGTGTGTGACGTTCAGTACGGCGAAGGACGCGCCCGCCACACCGCTGACCGAGCCGACGGAGAGGTCGATCTCGCCGAGCAGGAGCACGAAGACGATGCCGACGGCGATCATGCCCGTGCCGACCATGGCGACGGAGATGTCGGAGAGGTTGCCGGCCGTGAGGAAGTTCTCGTTCAGGCTCGCGAAGATCGCCCAGATGACGATCAGGCCGACGACGACGGGGATGGAGCCCAGGTCGCCGGCGCGAATCTTGCGCTGGAACTCGGTGAGGTAGCCGGCGAAGCCCTGTTCGCGCACGAGGAGGCGCGGGTCGACCGCGGTGACGGCTTCGGCGGCGGGAGCGGGGGGCTGGGCCGGGACCGGGTTAGGCGTCAGGTTCGGGTTCGGGTTCTGGTCGGCGGGGCCGCCGGTCTTGTCGAGGTTCACTTCCGGGCCTCCCCGCCCCGCGCCGCACGACGGGTCACGGCGTTGTCCGTGGCGCCCGTGATGGCGGAGATGATCTCTTCCTGCGATGTGGTCCGTACGTCGAAGACGCCGTTGTTGCTGCCGAGCCGCAGCACCGCCACCTTGTCCGCGACGGCCTTCACGTCGGCCATGTTGTGGCTGATGAGGATGACCGCGTGCCCGCGCTCACGCAGGCGCTCCACCAGGTCGAGGACCTGCGCGGTCTGCTCGACGCCGAGGGCCGCGGTGGGCTCGTCGAGGATGACGAGCTTGGGCTGGCCGAGCATCGAACGGGCGATGGCCACCGTCTGGCGCTGGCCGCCGGAGAGCGAGGCGATGGGGATGCGGACGCTCGGGATGCGGATGGAGAGCGTGGTCAGCAGCTCGCGGGAGCGGCGCTCCATCTCGACCTCGTCGAGGATGCCGCGCTTCTTCAGCTCACGGCCGAGGTACAGGTTGCCGACGACGTCGATGTTGTCGCACAGCGCGAGGTCCTGGTAGACGGTCGCGATGCCCAGGTTCTGGGCGTCGTGCGGCTTGTTGATCGCGACGGGGGTGCCCTCCCACTCGATGACACCGTCGTCGACGGGATGCACGCCGGCGATCGTCTTGACGAGGGTCGACTTTCCGGCGCCGTTGTCGCCGACGAGGGCGACCACCTCACCGGCGTGGACCTCGAGCTCCACGCCGGTGAGCGCCTGCACGGCACCGAATCGCTTGGAGACCCCGCGCAACGCCAGCACGGGCACAGCGGACACGTGAACCATCTCCTTCGCCACCGCCAAGGGGGTTGCCCCGGCGGGGGGTTGAACAGACGTGAGGACTGGGGGGTGCGTACGAGAAAGGGGGTGCGTCCGTACGTCACCGCGTTCGTACGTCACTGCGTCCGGCGCCCCGCCGGTTGAGCTGCGGGGCTGTCGGCGGCGGGGCACCGGACGGGCTCACACGGGTGGGCACGCTACGCGGTGCGCTGATGTCCCGTGCAGAACAAGGGAGTTGGGCCAGCAGAGGCTGCAACTCGGTTACTTCAGGCCGATCTTGTCGCAGGCGGCCTTGTACTTGGGCGTGCAGATCTCGTCGAGGGTGTAGAAACCCTCCTTGATGACCGTGCCCTTGATGTTGTCCTGGGTCAGCGAGACGACCGGGACGATCACCGACGGGATGCCCTTCTCGGTGGCGCTGTCGGTCTTGTCCTTGGCGATCGAGTCCAGGGACTCGCCCTTGGCGAGCGCGACGGCCATCTTGGCCGCGATCTCGGCCTCCTGCGGGTAGGACTTGTAGACGCTCATGTACTGCTCACCCGTCACGATCCGCTGCACGCCCGCGAGTTCGGCGTCCTGACCGGTGACCGGCGGGAGCTTGGAGAGGCCGGCGGCCTTCAGGGCCGTGATGATGCCGCCCGCCATGCCGTCGTTGGCGGAGTAGACGCCCGCGACCTTGTCCTTGCCGATCGCCGAGAGCGCCGCCTCCATGTTGGCGTTGGCGTTCTCCGGCTTCCACTCCTTGGTGTCGTACGACTTGGCGATGGTGACCTTGCCCTTGAGCTCCGCCAGGGCGCCCTTCTTGAAGAAGGCGGCGTTCGGGTCGGTGATCGCGCCGTTCATCATGACGATCTTTGAGCTGGGCTTCGCCTTGTCGCCCATGGCCTTCAGGAGGGCCTTGCCCTGGACGTGGCCGACTTCTTCGTTGTCGAAGGAGGTGTACGCGTCGATCGGTCCCTCGGCCAGGCGGTCGTAGGCGACGACCGGGATGTTCTGGGCCTTGGCCTTCTTGATCGAGCCGGCGATCGCCTTGGAGTCCACCGCGTCCACGATCAGCACGTCCACCTTGTTGGTGATCATGGTGTCGGCCTGCTGGCTCTGCGTCGTGGCGTCCTGCTTGGCGTTGGCGTAGACGACCTTGCCCTTGCCGCCGGTGAGTTCGCTGACCTGCTTCTCGATGATGGGCTTGTCGAACTTCTCGTAGCGCGCGGTCTGGTTCTCCGGAAGGAGCAGTCCGACCCGCAGCGCGTCGCCCTTCTTCGCCCCGGCCTTGTCGCCCTTGTCGCCGCCGCCGGCTTGCTTGGCGCTTCCGCAGGCGGCGAGCGAGACGGCCATGGTGGTGGCGCAGAGAGCAACGGCCGCGCGACGCATACGCGTGTTCACTTCAGAAACCTCCCTGACGCGGCCGCGTCGTTGCGGCCGAGGTGGCTTGGAGTCAACTCGGCCACAGAGCAACCGTCAAGGAGTTAATCCTTAACGAGATGACAACGGTGCCATGCGTTCTTTAAGTGAAGGCATTCTCAAGTGCGCACTCCAGGACCGGGCCTACGTGAAGACAGGCGTGGCCGCGGGCAGCGTCCCGTCAAGGAGGGTCGAGTCGCCCATCTCGCTGAGCGCCAGGGCGAGCGCCCCGAGCACCTCGGCCCGGCCGCCCAACGCCCCTGTCAGGAGCGACAGTTGACGCGCGGCGCTGGGGATCGCATACCGCCCGACGGACTCCCTTATGGGGCCGAGGACGAGTTCGCCCGCCTCGGCCAGGTCGCCGCCGAGGATGACCCGGCTGGGGTTGAGCAGGTTGCAGAGATTCGCGACGCCGCTGCCGATGTGCCGGCCCACGTCGGCGATCACGCGCCGGCACCCCGGGTCGCCGTCCCGCGCGAGCTTGACCACGCCTTCCATGGTCAGCCCGGTGCCGTGGCTGGACTCCAGGAGCGGCAGCACGTAGCGGGCGGCGGTGAAGGTCTCCAGGCAGCCGCGGTTGCCGCAGCGGCACACCGGACCGGACTCGTCGAGCGTGATGTGCCCGATCTCCCCCGCCGTGCCGCCCGGCCCCCGGTAGATCTTCCCGCTGATCACGAGCCCGGCGCCGACCCCGCTGGCTACCTTGATGTACGCGAGGTCCCGGACGCCGCGCCCGCTGCCCCAGACCAGCTCGCCGAGGGCGCCCAAATTGGCGTCGTTGTCGACGTGCACCGGCACGCCCAGGCGCCGGCTCATCTCCTCGGCGGGCTTGGTGCCCGTCCAGCCAGGCAGTATCGACGTGGACCCGAGAGTCCCGCTCTCTACGTCGATGGGTCCCGGCACGCCGAGCCCGACACCGGCCACCTTCGTACGGTCCACGCCGGTGGCCGCCACCAGGCGTTCGACCAGTTCCTCGGCCCGGTCGAAGCCCTGCGCGGCGGAGGCGTCCACGTCGAGAGGCTCGGACTCCTCGGCGAGGACCTGGTGGGCGAGGTTGCCGATGGCGACGCGCAGGTGGGTGTGGCCGAAGTCGACGCCGATGACGATGCCCGCGTCGCCGCTGAGCGAGACGCTGCGGGCCCGGCGGCCGCCCGCCGAGGTGGGCGTGACCTCGACCGTGCCGCCTTCCTTGAGCTCGCGGACGATGTTGGAGACCGTGGCCGCGGACAGGCCGGTCGTCCGCGCGATCTCCGCCTGCGTGAGCGATCCGGCGAGCCGCACGGCGCGTACGACCCGCTCGAGATTGGCCCGGTGCAGTGACGACTGCGACCCCGGAGTCTCCACGACGACCTCCTGCGTACGAGGCCGCTTCGGTGAGGCCTCGGTTATGTCCAACTATTGAACTCCAAGCTGAGCCTTTCCGGTCGCCTCCCGTCAAGAGCTTGAGCGATACCCGGCACAGAAGAGCGCGGCTACCACTGACGAGGGCCCGGTTCCGGAAGATCTCCTCCGGAACCGGGCCCTCCCCCCGCCTGGGACGCCGTGTTACTTGAGCGCCCCCGCGGTCAGGCCCTGCACGACCTGACGCTGGAAGATGATGTACGCCCCGAGCACCGGGAGCATCGCCATGACGAGCCCGGCGAAGAGACCGGACCAGTCACCCTTGTAGCCCTGACTGGTCGCGAGCTCCACCAGACCCTGGGCCAGCACCCGCTTGTCGGGGTCGGTGTTGAGCACCGTCGGGATCATGTACTGGTTCCACTGCCCCAGGAAGTTGAAGATCCCGACGCTGATCAGGCCCGGCTTGGCCATCGGCAGCATGATCTGGAAGAACGTCCTGGTGTGCGAGGCGCCGTCGACGAACGCCGCCTCCGCGATCGACGTCGGCAGCGTCCTGAAGAACGACGTCAGGAAGAAGACCGTGAACGGCAGCGAGTAGGCGATGTAGGCGACGATCAGGCCCTGCAGCGTGTTCACGAGGTGCAGGTTCTGCATCACGTAGAACAGCGGCACCAGGGCCAGCATGATCGGGAAGCTCATTCCTCCGACGAAGAGGAAGTAGATGAACCGGTTGCCCGGGAAGTCGAAGCGGGCCAGGACGTACGCGGCCATGGAGCCGAGCACGAGCGTGCCGACCAGCGAACAGCCCACTACGATCACGGTGTTGGCGAAGTACTGGCTCATGTGGGCCTGGGACCAGGCGCGCGACCAGTTGTCGAAGTGCAGCTTGTCCGGCAGGGACCAGGGCGAGCTGAAGATCGAGTTGTCGTCCTTGAAGGACGTCATCACCGCCCAGAGGAGCGGCATGACGACCATGATCGCCCAGATGACGAGGACGCCGTGCGAGAAGACGTTGAGGGTGGTGCCCTCGCTGCTCTCCGCCTTCGCCGGAGCGTCCGTCTTCGTCACGCGGGGGCGGTCGTCGACCGGTTCCATGGGCGGCGGGATGTCGGTCGTCTTCACTGTCGTTCACCTCGCGAGGGAGCGCCGGTCGTCTGGTCCGGCCCGCGGTGCGGCCGGGGGCGGGGGGCGGGTGCCCCGGGGAGGAACCGCATCAGAACTCCAGCCGCTCGCGCCGGCCGAGCCGCATCACGATCGCCGCGAAGAGCAGCGTGACGATGAGCAGGGCGACACCGATCGTGGTGGCGTAGGCGGCGTTGGCGTCGCGGAACGCCGATTGGTACACGTACAGCGGCAGGACCGTGGTCGAGTAGTCGGGGCCGCCGGGGCCGACCGTCATGATCTGCACCGAGGCGAAGGCCTCCGCGCCGAGGGCCAGGATGCCCATGTAGACCCAGCCGGACTGCACGGTGTCCCAGAGCAGCGGCAGCGTGATCCTGAAGAAGGTGGTGAACCGGTTCGCGCCGTCGAGCAGCGCCGCCTCGTAGAAGTCCTTAGGGATGGACGCCATGCCCGCCGAGAAGAGCACGACGAAGAATCCGACGGTGCTCCAGACCAGGACGGCCATGACGCACCACAGGGCGAGGTTCGGGTCGCCCAGCCAGTCCGGCTGGACGCTGCCGAGCCCGATGGCGCTGAGCGTCCCGTTGATCACGCCGTCGTTGGGATTGAAGGCGAAGCGGAAGAGGATGGCGACGATCGCGATCGACAGCACCTGCGGGAAGAAGTACGCGATCTTGTAGAAACTTGAGCCGCGTACGCCGGTGACGGCGGCGCCCTTCCGGCGCCGGCCACCGACATTGAGCATGAAGGAGAAGAAGAGCGCGAGGCCCAGCGTCACCAGCGGCAGCAGCAACACGAACAACAGGCTGTGCTGCAAGGACTTCCAGAAGACGTCGTCCTGGAACATCCGCGTGTAGTTGGCGAAGCCGACCATCTTGAAGTCCGGGCTCAGGCCGGTCCAGTCCGTGAACGAGTAGTAGATGGACTGGATGAACGGCCAGATGACGAAGATTGCATACAACGCCACGGGGGCCACGAGGAACCCCACGATGAACCTGTACTTGCCGTGTTGCATGGTTTACCGACCCCGATCGATTCGCGGGTGCCGCCGCTGATGACGCGTGCGCACGAGTTCTTACTGGTGCTTGTAGTGCTTGATCGACTGGTCCTTGGCGGTCGCGTCCGCGTAGGCCTGGATCTTCTTGATGGCCTCGGCCGGGGTCATGCGTCCGGCCATCATCTCGCCCAGGCAGGAGACGCCGATCTGCTCCTTCTCGAGCTTGACGTACCAGTCCTGGAGACGCGGGTTCACCACGTTGTCGCCGGCCTTCTCCAGGGCCGCGACACCGGACTTGAGGCCCGGGGTCAGCTCGATGCCGTCGGTGCCGCCGTTGAACGCGGTGAGCGACTTGACCGAGGAGGTGAAGTTCTTCGAGGAGGCCTCGGAGAGCATGATGCGCAGCTGCTCCATGCCGCCCTCGACGTTGTTCGCCCTGGCCGGGACGATGAAGGGCTCGCCGCCGGACGCCCAGATGGTGCCGAAGGGCATCTTGTCGCTGGAGTCGAGGCCGGAGGGCGCGCCGACGGAGAGCTGGAAGTCGGAGGGGATGACCTTCGCCGACTCGTTCTCCACCCAGGAGCCGTTCGGGATGAACAGCGCCTTGCCCTTGGCCCACGCGGTCTGCGACTGGATGTGGTCGATGCCGGGCGTGCCCTTGAGGATGTAGCCCTTCTTGTAGAGCTCGTAGTACGCCTCGAAGGCGGCCTTGACGGCCGGGTCCTTCCAGGCGTTCGGCTCCAGGTTGTCGATCTTGTCGAGGACCTCGCGGCCACCGATCTTGGCGATGAACGGGTAGAGCGAGAACGGCAGGTAGTACGGGTACTTGCCCGCGTACGTCCAGCCGGCGATGCCCTTCTTCTTCGCCTTGGCGCACAGGGCGAGCATGTCGTCCCAGTTCTCCGGGTACTGCGCGTCGAGGCCGTCGAGGGCCTTCTGCGAGTACCAGACGCCGTAGACCGTGTACGCGTAGTACATGATCCAGACCGGGTTGCCGTCGAACTGGCCCATCTCGACGATGCCGGGACGCAGGGTGTCGCGGACCTTCTTCGACGGGTCGTCGTAGGAGGGCGCGTCGAGGAGCGGGGTGAGGTCGGTGAGCTGCTTCTTGCCGACGAGGACGCCCATGTCCATCTGCTCGGCGCCCGAGTTGTCGATGAGGTCCGGGGGCGTGCCGCCGTTGAACTTCGGCTGGAGCTCCGACTGGATCTTCTGGGTCGCGTGGAACTGGACCTTGGCCTTGGGGAACGCCTTCTTGTACTCGGCGTTGGCGTCCGTGGCGTACTTCGTGCCGAAGCCGCCGTCGAAGATGGTGACCGCGAGCGGCGCGGTCTCGTTCACGCCGAGCGGGTTCTTCGCGGAGGTCTTGCCCTTCTTCGCCTTGTCGCCCGAGCCGCTGTCGCTGCTCGCGCAGGCGGACAGGAAGCTCATCGTGGGGACGGCGACCAGACCGAGTGCCGCGGACCGCTTGATCAGGTCGCGGCGGTCGAAGCCCTCACCGTTGTTCTGGGCGGAAGTGGATCCCATGCTCAAGTCCTCGCCTTCTCCAGGACTCAGGCGGTGAACCGGATCCTCCCCGGCACCGCGGTGATGTGAAGCTGGGGTCGTGCTCGATGGCTGCACGCCGGGATCTGACGGAACGTACGGCCGAGTGCGCGCGGATCGCGCCTGGCTGTCTCCCGTCCCCCCGCGCTGTCCGCGGCCGGTGGAAACGGCTGAGCAGACGCCGACAGGTATAGTCCACTTCACGTCAACGGGGCAAGATCGAATGCAGCTTTACCCGGCGTTCTTTCCCGAGTTGAGACCTCCCGGAAATATGAGCCGCCCCAGCGTGGCCGATGACGGTCACGGACGGCCGGTGACCTCGCCGAATGGATGGCCGCGCCACTCTTTTGGCCCCATGCGTCGCGCGGCACGCCCCCAACACCCTTGACACCACTGGTGACTTGCCGCCCTACTGGACGTTGCGCTGTGAATTGACAACGTTGTCTCCAGCCGGGAGGGTGCTCGCCGATGCAGGGCAGATCCAGACACGGACGCAGATCCGGACTCAGATCCACGGCCGCCCTGGGAGCGGCCTCACTCGCACTCGTCGCCGCCGGTCAGGGAGCCGCCGCCGCGACACCCGCCCAACCACCGCACGCCGACACCGAGTTCAGCTCCTCTTTCGAAACGGGCGATCCCGCACCGACCTGGCTGAACACCGTGGAAACCGGCACGGACGGCACGAAACGCTCGTCCGGGGTCGACGGCGGCTACAGCGGCGGCCTGCCGGGCAACGTCAACAGCCATGTCACCGACGTCCGCGCCAGCGCCGAGAACACGGGCGGCGGCGAGACCAAGGAGAACCTCCTCGACGGCGAGTCGAGCACGAAATGGCTGGCTTTCGCCCCCACGGCCTGGATCGAGTACGACCTCGACGAACCGGCCACGATCACCACGTACGCGCTGACGTCCGCCAACGACTACGCCGAGCGCGACCCGAAGGACTGGACCCTCAAGGGCTCCACCGACGGCAAGGAGTGGACGACGCTCGACACCCGCACCGGGGAGAGCTTCGCCGACCGCTTCCAGACCAAGAAGTACGACATCCAGAACCCGGCCGCGTACCGGCACTTCCGGATCGAGTTCACGCGGAACAACGGCGCGAACGACATCACGCAGCTCGCCGACCTCCAGCTGTCCACCGGTGACACGAGTTCGCCGACGCCCGAGGACATGCTGACGCTGGTCGACAAGGGCCCCGGCGGCTCCCCCACCGCGAAGGCCGGCGCCGGCTTCACGGGAAAGCGGGCGCTGCGTTACGCGGGCACGCACCAGGCGGACACGCGCGCGTACTCGTACAACAAGGTCTTCGACGTCGATGTGGCCGTCGGGCGAGACACGGAACTCTCGTACAAGATCTTCCCGTCGATGGCGGACGGCGACCGGGACTACGACGCCACGAACGTGTCCGTGGACCTCGCCTTCACCGACGGCACGTATCTGAGCGACCTCAAAGCGACGGACCGCAACGGCGGGCTGCTCACGCCGCAGGGCCAGGGCGCGGCCAAGCGGCTCTACGTGAACCAGTGGAACGCCGTCGCCTCCGGCATCGGGTCCGTCGCGGCCGGGAAGACCGTCGACCGGATCCTGGTGGCGTACGACTCCCCCAAGGGTCCCGCGAAGTTCCGCGGCTGGGTGGACGACATCTCGCTGAAGGCCGCGAAGCCCGAGCCGCCGAAGGCGCATCTGTCGGACTACGCGGTCACGACGCGCGGCACGAACTCCAGCGGCGGCTTCTCGCGCGGCAACACGTTCCCCGCGACGGCCGTCCCGCACGGCTTCAACTTCTGGACGCCGGTCACCAACGCCGGTTCGCTGAGCTGGCTCTACGACTACGCTCGCGGCAACAACGCGGACAACCTGCCGACGATGCAGGCGTTCGCCGCCAGCCATGAGCCGAGCCCGTGGATGGGTGACCGTCAGACGTTCCAGGTGATGCCGTCGGTGGCGGCCGGTGCGCCGGACACCTCGCGCTCGGGCCGCGCGCTGCCGTTCCGGCACGAGAACGAGACGGCTCGCCCGTACTACTACGGGGTGCGGTTCGAGAACGGCCTCAAGGCCGAGATGACGCCGACGGACCACGCGGCGGCGCTGCGGTTCACCTACCCCGGCGACGACGCGAGCGTCGTCTTCGACAACGTCTCCGAGCAGGCGGGCCTCACCCTCGACCGGGACCACGGGGTCGTGACGGGCTACTCGGACGTGAAGTCCGGCCTGTCGGCCGGGGCCACCCGGCTCTTCGTGTACGGCGTCTTCGACAAGCCGGTCAAGGACGCGGGTTCTGCGGGCGTGAAGGGGCACTTCACGTTCGACGCGGGCAAGGACCGCACGGTGACGCTGCGCCTGGCGACCTCGCTGATCAGCGTCGACCAGGCGAAGGACAACCTGGCGCAGGAGCTTCCGGCGAACCGCTCCTTCGACGCCGTACGCGACAGCGCCCGCGCGCAGTGGGACAAGCTTCTCGGCAAGGTCGAGGTGGAGGGCGCCACGCCCGACCAGCGCACGACGCTCTACTCGTCCCTGTACCGGCTTTACCTGTACCCCAACTCCGGTTTCGAGAAGGTCGGTTCGACGTTCCAGTACGCGTCGCCGTTCTCACCGATGCCGGGCCCGGACACCCCGACGCACACCGGCGCGAAGATCGTCGAGGGCAAGCCGTACGTCAACAACGGCTTCTGGGACACATACCGGACGACCTGGCCGGCGTACTCGCTGCTCACGCCCAAGAAGGCGGGCGAGCTGGTCGACGGGTTCGTGCAGCAGTACCGGGACGGCGGGTGGATCTCGCGCTGGTCGTCGCCGGGCTACGCGGATCTGATGACCGGCACGTCGTCGGACGTCGCGTTCGCGGACGCGTACGTGAAGGGGGTGCGCGGCTTCGACGCGGAGTCGGCGTACAAGGCGGCCCTGAAGAACGCGACCGTGGTGCCGCCCGCGTCGGGCGTCGGCCGCAAGGGCATGGCGACGTCGCCGTTCCTCGGCTACACGTCGACGGACACGCACGAGGGCCTGTCGTGGGCTCTCGAGGGTTACCTCAACGACTACGGCATCGCGCAGATGGGCCAGGCCCTCTACAAGAAGACGGGCGAGAAGCACTACAAGGAGGAGTCGGACTACCTCCTCAACCGGGCCCGCGACTACGTGAAGCTCTTCGACGGCAAGGCGGGCTTCTTCCAGGGCCGAGACGCCAAGGGCAACTGGCGTGTTAAATCAGGGGAGTTCGACCCGCGCATCTGGGGCTACGACTACACGGAGACCAATGCGTGGGGGTACGCGTTCACGGCACCGCAAGACGCGCGTGGGCTCGCCAACCTGTACGGCGGCCGGGACGGTCTCGCAAAGAAGCTGGACACGTTCTTCGCCACCCCGGAGACGGCGACGTCGGCCGTCGCGGGCTCGTACGGCGGCGTCATCCACGAGATGACGGAGGCGCGCGACGTCCGGATGGGCATGTACGGCCACTCGAACCAGGTGGGCCACCACATCACGTACATGTACGACGCGGCGGGCCGGCCGTGGAAGACGCAGGAGAAGGTCCGCGAGGTGCTCTCGCGGCTCTACACCGGCAGCGAGATCGGCCAGGGCTACCACGGCGACGAGGACAACGGCGAGCAGAGCGCCTGGTACCTCTTCTCGTCCATGGGCTTCTACCCGCTGGTCATGGGCAGCGGCGAATACGCCATCGGCTCCCCGCAGTTCACGAAGATGACGCTGCACCTGGAGAACGGCGAGGACCTGGTGATCAAGGCCCCGCAGAACAGCGCGAAGAATGTGTACGTGCAGGGGGTGAAGGTCAACGGCCATGCCTGGACCAAGACTTCGCTCCCCCACTCGGTGGTGGCGAAGGGCGGCGTCATCGAGTTCGCGATGGGCCCGAACCCTTCACGCTGGGGCACGGGCGCGGACGCGGCGCCCACGTCGATCACTCAGGACGACAAGGTGCCGGCGCCACGCGGTGACGTGACGACGGGCTCGGGCCCGCTCTTCGACAACTCATCTGCTACGTCGGCGAGTTCGGAGTCGGTCGACCTGCCGGTGGGCGCGGAGGGCGCGAAGGCGGTGCAGTACACGCTGACGTCGGCCGACGACCGTTCCAAGGCGCCGACCGGCTGGAAGCTGGAGGCGTCGGACGACGGCTCGACGTGGAAGACGCTCGACGCACGCTCCGGCGAGTCCTTCACGTGGGACCGGCAGACGCGCGCGTTCTCGGTGAGCACCCCGGGCACGTACAAGCACTACCGGCTGGTGTTCACGGGCGGGGCGGCGACGGTGGCGGAGGTGGAGCTGCTGGACTAGCCCCCTGAAGTGCGACGGCGCCGCCGGGCTGTGATGCTCGGCGGCGTTTTCGTTGACCATTAATTCCGTGGACAGGGGCCCGGCGGCCCGCCTACTGTCTGGGCCGAACCGTGACACAGCCCGAGGAGGTGGGACCCATGAACGCAGTACACATGTGGGTGCTCCTCTCATCCCCACGGTCGGGCGGCTGACGTAGGTCCCCGGGGGCGCCTGGACAAGGCGATCCCGAAGGGAACAGACCTATGAAGACAACGGTGATCACACGCGTCGCCGAAGGGCTCTGGCACGCGCTGGAGGACGACCAGGTGGTCGGCTCCGGTGAGGCGTGGCCCCGGCACGACGGCCGGCTTTTCGTCAGTATCGACTCCTGGCACGACGCGGCGTTCGGCCTGCTCACCGACGCCATGCTCGCGGAGCTGCCGAGGCCGCTCCACACGATGGTCGACGAGGCCGACGTGGAGCTCAGGTCGCGGTGGGAGCGCGCCGGGTTCACGATCCGGCGGCGCGAGTGGGTGTACCTGCTGCCCACCGACCCGCAGGTCACGGGACTCGGCGCGGCGCGGCCGCCGTCGGGGGTGACGATCCTCCCCCTCGGCGCGGCGGAGAAGGACCCCCTGCGCGCGCTCGACCGCACGATCCGGGACGAGGTCGAGGCCTCCGTCGGCTGGCAGGAGATGCCGGCCGAGGTGCTGCCACGCCTGACCGACGCGATCGTGGTGGACCCGACGAAGTACACGGTGGCGGAGGAGTCCGGCCGGTACGTCGGACTGCTGCGGGTGGCACCAGTTCCGCGCCGGCCACGGATCGGTCTCGTCGCGGTACGGGCCGACCGGCAGCGTCGTGGCATCGCGCGTGCGCTCCTCGCCGAAGTCCTCGGCCCCCTGCACCGGTCCGGGGTCCGGACCGTGTCGGCCGAGGTCGGCGAACGCAACGCCGCCGCCACGGCCCTCTTCGACGCCCTCGGCGCCGAGCGCGCCGGCAGCAATCTGGAGGTCGTACTTCACTGATGACGAAGACGAACAGAGGTATCGAGTTCGAGGGCACCGTCGTGGAGTGCCTGCGCAACGCCACGTTCCAGGTGGAACTGGAGAGCGGGCACAAGGTGCTCGCGCACATCAGCGGCAAGATCCGGAAGAACTACATCAAGATCCTGCCGTTCGACCGGGTGCTGGTGGAGATCAGCCCGTACGACCTGACGCGCGGGCGGATCATCTACCGGTACCGGAACTGAAGTCCCGGGCGGGCGTGGAGAGTTCATGCCCGCCCATCACGTTGGGCTCAATTCCGCCAGAACAAGTGGTGGGTCACGCGGCCGGTCGGACTGGGGACGATGTCCACGTGGAAGCGGTCGCGCAGCTCGTCCGGGGACTCCCACAGGCGTGTTCCCGAGCCGAGCTTCATCGGGGAGACGGCGACGTGCAGGGTGTCGACGAGGTCGGCGTCGAGGAACTGGCGGACGACGCTCGCCCCGCCGCCGAGCCGGACGTCCTTGCCCTGGGCCGCCTCCTTCGCCTGTTCGAGGACGGTGGCCGGGTCGGCGTTCACGAAGTGGAACGTCGTGTCGGAGAGGGTGAGCGTCGGCCGCGTGTGGTGGGTCATGACGAACACGGGCGTGTGGAACGGCGGTTCGTCACCCCACCAGCCCTTCCACTCCAGGCTCTCCCAATCCCCCTTCTGCGGACCGAACTTGCCACGCCCCATGATCTCGGCGCCGATGTTGTGGTGGAAGTCGCGCACGAGGTAGTCGTCCAGGCCACGGCTGCCGCCGGGGTCGGTGCGGTTCGGCCAGCTCGCCGTGGCACCGGCCCATGCGAACATCTCCTGCGGGTCGGCGTGCCCGAACGGCCGCTCCAGACTCTGCCCCTCCCCTGCGCCGAACCCGTCACTGGAAACCATGAAGTTCTGAACCCTCAGCAACTGCGTCACGTATTCCTCCTGAGTTACGGGTGACAGTGGGGAGACTCCCCGGGCCGGAAGAACTCATCGCCGACCGGCCCAGGTACGGGAAAGGGCCGCACCCCCGTCACCGGGAATGCGGCCCCCCTCAACTACGCTTCCGTACCGCCTACTTGCGGATCAGGCTGCGCAGCACGTACTGCATGATGCCGCCGTTGCGGTAGTAGTCCGCCTCGCCGGGGGTGTCGATGCGGACGACCGCGTCGAACTCCACGCCGGTGTCGGTGGTGACCTTGACCGTGCGCGGGGTGGTGCCGTTGTTCAGCTCCTCGACGCCGGTGAAGGAGAAGGTCTCCTCGCCGGTGAGGCCGAGCGACTGGGCGGTCGCGCCCTCGGGGAACTGGAGGGGCAGGACGCCCATGCCGATGAGGTTCGAGCGGTGGATGCGCTCGTAGGACTCGGCGATGACGGCCTTGACACCGAGGAGCGCGGTGCCCTTGGCGGCCCAGTCGCGGGACGAGCCGGAGCCGTACTCCTTGCCCGCGAGGACGACCAGCGGGATGCCCTGGTCGATGTAGTTGCGCGAGGCGTCGTAGATGAACGAGACCGGCGCGCCCTCGACGGTGAAGTCGCGGGTGTAGCCGCCCTCGGTGCCCGGCGCGATCTGGTTGCGCAGGCGGATGTTGGCGAACGTGCCGCGGATCATGACCTCGTGGTTGCCACGGCGCGAGCCGTAGGAGTTGAAGTCACGGCGCTGGACGCCGTGCTCCGTGAGGTACTGGCCGGCCGGGGTGTCGGCCTTGATCGCACCGGCCGGGGAGATGTGGTCGGTGGTGACCGAGTCGCCCAGCTTGGCGAGGACGCGCGCGCCCGTGATGTCGGAGACCGGGGTGGTCTCCATCGTCATGCCCTCGAAGTACGGGGGCTTGCGGACGTAGGTCGACTCGCTGTCCCACTCGAAGGTGTTGCCGGTCGGGATCGGCAGCGCCTGCCACTGGGCGTCGCCCGCGAAGACGTCCTGGTAGGACTTGTTGAACATGTCCTCGCCGATGGAGTTGGCGACGACGTCGTTGACCTCGGCCTCGGTCGGCCAGATGTCCGCGAGGAAGACCGGCTTGCCGTCCTGGTCGATGCCCAGGGCGTCCTTGGTGATGTCGACCTTCATCGAACCGGCGATGGCGTACGCGACGACCAGCGGCGGGGACGCCAGGTAGTTCATCTTGACGTCGGGGTTGATACGGCCCTCGAAGTTGCGGTTGCCGGAGAGGACCGACGTGACCGCGAGGTCGTGCTCGTTGACCGCCTTCGAGACCTCCTCGGGCAGCGGGCCCGAGTTGCCGATGCAGGTGGTGCAGCCGTAGCCGACGAGGTTGAAGCCGACCTTGTCCAGGTACGGCGTCAGACCGGCCTTGTCGAAGTAGTCGGTGACGACCTTCGAGCCCGGGGCGAGGGTGGTCTTGACCCACGGCTTGCGGGTCAGGCCCTTCTCGACGGCCTTCTTCGCGACGAGCGCGGCGGCGACCATCACGTACGGGTTCGACGTGTTGGTGCAGGAGGTGATCGCGGCGACGGTGACGGCGCCGTGGTCGATCTCGTACGTCGAGCCGTCGGAGGCCGTGACCAGGGTCGGGCGGGACGGGACGCCGTTGGTGGCGGCCGGGGCGTCGGAGGCCGGGAAGGACTCCTTGCCCGCCTCGTCGTCGTCCTCGACGTAGTTGCGCACGTCGAGCGCGAACTGCTGGGCGGCGTTCGCGAGGACGATGCGGTCCTGCGGGCGCTTCGGGCCGGCGATGGAGGGGACGACCGTGGAGAGGTCGAGCTCCAGCTTCTCGGAGAAGTCGGGCTCGGCGGCCGGGTCGAGCCAGAGGCCCTGCTCCTTGGCGTACGCCTCGACGAGGGCGACCTGCTGCTCGGAGCGGCCGGTCAGCTTCAGGTAGTTCAGCGTCTCGCCGTCGATCGGGAAGATCGCGGCGGTGGAGCCGAACTCGGGCGACATGTTGCCGATGGTGGCGCGGTTGGCCAGCGACGTGGCGGCGACGCCCTCGCCGTAGAACTCGACGAACTTGCCGACGACACCGTGCTTGCGCAGCATCTCGGTGATCGTGAGGACGAGGTCCGTGGCGGTGGTGCCGGGCTTGAGCTCACCGGTGAGCTTGAAGCCGACGACGCGCGGGATGAGCATCGAGACGGGCTGGCCGAGCATCGCGGCCTCGGCCTCGATACCGCCGACGCCCCAGCCGAGGACGCCCAGGCCGTTGACCATCGTGGTGTGCGAGTCGGTGCCGACCAGAGTGTCGGGGTACGCCTGACCGTTACGGACCATGACCGTACGGGCGAGGTGCTCGATGTTGACCTGGTGGACGATGCCGGTGCCCGGGGGGACGACCTTGAACTCGTCGAAGGCGGTCTGGCCCCAGCGCAGGAACTGGTAGCGCTCCTTGTTGCGGCCGTACTCCAGCTCGACGTTCTGGCCGAAGGCGTCGGCGGTGCCGAACTTGTCGGCGATGACGGAGTGGTCGATGACCAGCTCGGCCGGGGCCAGCGGGTTGATCTTGGCCGGGTCGCCGCCGAGCTCCTTGACGGCCTCACGCATGGTGGCGAGGTCCACGACACAGGGCACACCGGTGAAGTCCTGCATGATCACGCGGGCCGGCGTGAACTGGATCTCCTGCGACGGCTGGGCCTGGGAGTCCCAGCTGCCGAGCGCGCGGATGTGGTCGGCGGTGATGTTCGCGCCGTCCTCGGTGCGGAGCAGGTTCTCAAGGAGAACCTTCAGGCTGTAAGGCAGGCGCGCGGAGCCCTCGACCTTGTCCAGCTTGAAGATCTCGTACGACTCGTCGCCCACGCGCAGCGTGCTGCGGGCGTCGAAGCTGTTCGCCGACACGACAGTCTCCTTCATATATGTGCGCGTTCCACCGCATCCCGCTGTCACGACGGGGTCCGCCGATCCGCTACGGTAGAGCCGAGTTAGGTAACCCTTACCAAGCGGGCCGGCCGCGGTGTGCCTCTGTAGATATCTCGATGTCGAGATAACCCTAGTACATGAGGCCGGACAGGTCATGCCCCGGCCTTCGCCGAACCGTCCCGTCGCGCCACCGGCGGGCCGTCCTCCCATCGTCCCGCACGCCCGCCCGCGCGCCACCAGGGCTCGTTGACGACACGTCACTCCGATGGACCCTCCGCGATGCGGCATCTCATATCTGAGATAGCCTGCGGTTATGCCAGACGACTACCTCGTACGCATCGGCAAGCTCATCCGTGACGCCCGGCAGCACCGGGGCTGGACACAGACGCAGCTGGCCGAGGCACTCAACACCAGCCAGAGCGCCGTCAACCGCATCGAGCGCGGCAATCAAAACATCAGCCTTGAGATGATCGCTCGAATCGGTGAAGCACTCGACAGCGAAATCGTCTCTCTGGGCTACGCGGGTCCGATGCACCTGCGCGTGGTCGGCGGCCGCCGCCTGTCCGGCTCGATCGACGTGAAGACCAGCAAGAACGCCTGCGTCGCGCTGCTCTGCGCCTCCCTCCTCAACAAGGGCCGTACGACGCTCCGCCGCGTCGCCCGGATCGAGGAGGTGTACCGCCTTCTGGAGGTACTGAACTCCATCGGCGTACGCACCCGCTGGATCAACGACGGCGTGGACCTGGAGATCGTGCCGCCGGCCGCCCTCGACATGGACGCCATCGACGCCGACGCCGCCCGTCGCACGCGCTCGATCATCATGTTCCTCGGCCCGCTGCTGCACCGCCTCGACCGCTTCCGGCTCCCGTACGCGGGCGGCTGCGACCTCGGCACCCGCACGATCGAGCCGCACATGATCGCGCTGCGCCGGTTCGGCCTGGACATCACCGCGACCGAGGGGCTCTACCACGCGCGGGTCGAGTCGGGCGTCTCCCCCGGCCGGCCGATCGTGCTGACCGAGCGCGGCGACACCGTGACCGAGAACGCGCTGCTCGCCGCCGCCCGCCACGACGGCGTCACCGTCATCCGCAACGCCTCGTCGAACTACATGGTCCAGGACCTGTGCTTCTTCCTGGAGGCGCTCGGCGTACGCGTCGAGGGCATCGGCACGACCACCCTCACCGTGCACGGCGTCCCGCACATCGACGTCGACGTGGACTACTCGCCGTCCGAGGACCCGGTCGAGGCCATGAGCCTGCTGGCCGCCGCCGTGGTCACCGAGTCCGAGCTGACCGTCAAGCGCGTGCCGATCGAGTTCCTGGAGATCGAGCTCGCGGTCCTGGAGGAGATGGGCCTCGACCACGACCGCACCGCCGAGTACTTCGCGGACAACGGCCGTACGCGCCTCATCGACCTGACCGTCCGGCCCTCCAAGCTGGAGGCGCCGATCGACAAGATCCACCCGATGCCGTTCCCCGGCCTCAACATCGACAACGTCCCGTTCTTCGCGGCCATCGCGGCGGCTGCGCAGGGCAAGACCCTCATCCACGACTGGGTCTACGACAACCGCGCGATCTACCTCACCGACCTGAACCGGCTCGGCGGGCGCCTCCAGCTGCTCGACCCGCACCGCGTCCTCGTCGAGGGCCCCACCCGCTGGCGCGCGGCCGAGATGATGTGCCCGCCCGCGCTGCGCCCGGCCGTGGTCGTGCTCCTCGCGATGATGGCGGCCGAGGGCACGTCCGTCCTGCGCAATGTGTACGTGATCAACCGCGGTTACGAGGAGCTGGCCGAGCGCCTCAACTCCGTGGGCGCACAGATCGAGACGTTCCGGGATATTTAGCCCATAGCCCCGCGTATTCGGGGCTGCGGATGTGGCGTCGGCCATCTGGTGACATCGTTTCTAGCGGAGGGCGGCCGTCCGGCCGCCCCACCACTCTCGGGAGGAACGCACGATGTCCGAGCTGATGAAGGCCGTCCAGTACCGCGCGGTGGGTGCCGCTCCCGAAGTCGTGCAGGTACCCGTGCCCGTCCCCGGCCCCGGCCAGCTGCTGCTGAAGGTGACGGCCGCGGGTGTCTGCCACTCCGACATCGCGGTGATGAGCTGGCCGGCCGAGGCGCTGACCTTCCCGCTGCCGCTGATCCTCGGCCACGAGGGCGTCGGCACCGTCGCCGCCGTGGGTGACGGCGTCGTCGCCTTCGAGGTCGGCGACGCCGTCGCCGTGTACGGGCCGTGGGGCTGCGGCTCCTGCGCCAAGTGCGCGGAGGGCAAGGAGAACTACTGCCTGCGCGCCAAGGAGCTCGGCATCAACCCGCCCGGACTCGGCTCGCCCGGCGCCATGGCCGAGTACATGATCGTCGACGACGCCCGGCATCTCGTGCCGCTCGGCGACCTCGACCCGGTGCAGGCCGTGCCGCTGACCGACGCGGGACTGACTCCGTACCACGCGATCAAGCGGTCCCTGCCCAAGCTGGTGCCGGGGTCGACGGCCGTCGTGATCGGTACGGGCGGGCTCGGGCACGTCGCGATCCAGATCCTGCGCGCCCTGTCCCCCGCCCGCGTCATCGCCCTCGACGTGAGCGAGGAGAAGCTGGCGCTCGCCCGCGAGGTGGGCGCCCATGAGGCGATCCTGTCCAACGCCGAATCCGTGGACGCGGTACGGAAGTTGACCGGCGGCAAGGGTGCCGAGGCCGTCTTCGACTTCGTCGGAGCCGGGCCCACGGCGGCCACCGCGGGCGGCTGTGTGGCGATCGAGGGCGATGTCACGATCGTCGGTCTCGGCGGCGGCAGCCTCCCGGTCGGCTTCGGCACGACGGCGTACGAGGCGTCGGTGACGTCGCCGTACTGGGGCAGCCGGGGCGAGCTGCTCGAGGTGCTCGACCTGGCGCGGGCCGGGGTCATCTCCGTGCACACCGAGACGTACAAGATCGACGAGGCGCCGACGGCGTACGAGCGGCTGCACTCGG
Organism: Streptomyces sp. NPDC046821; assembly: GCF_040645335.1. Classification (NCBI taxonomy): domain Bacteria; kingdom Bacillati; phylum Actinomycetota; class Actinomycetes; order Kitasatosporales; family Streptomycetaceae; genus Streptomyces; species Streptomyces sp. NPDC046821. Next base: position 417,547 of record NZ_JBEYYB010000002.1, read on the forward strand.
GGGCGGTGCGGGGGCGGGCCGTGATTCTGCCGCAGGAGTGACGGCTGGGGTATGACCGGCTGAGGGTGGCGGACCCTTGCTTACGGCAGGACCGCCACCCCGTCCAGTTCGATCATCGCCTGTTCGTCCCAGAGGCGGGTCGTGCCGATCACCGCCATCGCCGGGTAGTCGCGGCCCGCCAACTCCCGCCAGATACGGCCGAGTTCGCGGGCGTGAGCGCGGTATGCGGCGACGTCGGTGGCGTAGACGGTGACGCGGGCGAGGGCGCTGGGGGTGCCGCCGGCGTGACGCAGGGCGGTGAGCAGGTTCGTCAGGGCGCGCTCGAACTGCTCGGGGAGCGTGTCGCCGGTGACCTTGCCGTCGGCGTCGAGGGCGGTCTGGCCGGCGAGGAAGACGAGGCGGCCGCCGGTGGCGGTGACGGCGTGCGAGAAGCCGGTGGGCGGGGAGAGTTCGGGCGGGTTGATGCGTTCCAACGGCTCCGGGTTGCTGCTGCTCACGCGTACAACTCCTTGGCGATGATGGCGCGTTGGACCTCGCTGGCGCCCTCGTAGATGCGGGGTGCGCGGACCTCTCGGTAGAGGTGTTCGAGGAGGTGGCCGCGTTGCAGGGCGCGGGCGCCGTGCAGCTGGACGGCCGTGTCGACGACGTGCTGGGCGGTCTCGGTGGCCAGGAGTTTCGCCATCGCGGCGCGCTGCGGGACGTCCGGTGCTCCCGCGTCGTACGCCGACGCCGCCGCGTAGACCATGAGGCGGGCGGCTTCGGTCCGCAGGGCGAGGTCGGCTACCTGGTGGGCGACGGTCTGGAGGTCCTTCAACTTGCCGCCGAACGCGTCGCGTTGGGCGGTGTGCGTGATGGTCGCGTCGAGCGCGGCCTGTGCCATGCCGACGGCGAAGGCGCCGACGCTGGGGCGGAACAGGTTCAGGGTGGTCATCGCGACGCGGAAGCCGCGGTCCGGCTCGCCGAGCAGGTCGTCCGCCGTGACCGGTACGGCGTCGAAGGCGAGGCTGCCGATGGGGTGCGGGGACAGCATGTCCAGGGGGCGCCCCGTGAGTCCGGGCCGGTCGGCGGGGACGAGGAAGGCGGTGACACCCCGGGCGCCCGCGTCCTGATCGGTGCGGGCGAAGACGGTGTAGAAGTCGGCCTCCGGCGCGTTCGAGATCCAGGTCTTCTCGCCGGTCAGGCGCCAGGCCCCGGCGCCGTCGGGCTCGGCGCGCAGGGCGAGGGCGGCCGCATCGGAACCCGCGCCCGGCTCACTCAGGGCGAACGCGGCGACGGCGCTGCCCTCGCTCACACGCGGGAGCCAGCGGGCGCGCTGCGCTTCGGTGCCGTGGGCGTGTACGGGGTGGGCGCCCAGCCCCTGGAGGGCGAGCGCGGTCTCGGCCTCGGTGCAGACGCGGGCGAGGGACTCGCGCATCAGGCAGAGGTCGAGGGCGCCGGATCGGAAGAGCCGCTCCAGGAGCCCGAGCCTGCCGAGTTCCGCGACGAGCGCCCTGTTCACCTTCCCCGGTTCGCCCTTCTCCGCGAGGGGCGCGAGCCGCTCGGCCGCGAGCGTGCGCAGCTCCGCACACCAGGCGGTCTGGGCGGAGTCGAGTGAAAATGCTGAAGGAGCTGACGAAACAGACGGAACTTCGGTGGATCCGGTCATCTGGCGGCGCCTCCCGGTTCGCCGGCGGCTCGGGCCGACCCCGTCACGGTATCGCGGACCGTTGACTGTCGTCACCATCACGATACGCTCGTTGCGCGAGCACGAAGCCAACTCGATGCGCGAGCCACCACGACGCCCACGCGGCACCACGCCTACCCGGCACGACGCCCAAGGGGCACCACGCCCAAGCGGCACCACGCCCACGCGATGCGCGAGCCCACCACACCTAGGGGGCGCACGGCCATGACAGACGCTCCGCCACAGCACCCGTCGGCCCACGTCGACACCTTCGCGCGCGACCATCTCCCGCCGCGCGAACTCTGGCCCGACCTCGTCTTCGACCTCCCCGAGCTGCGGTACCCCGAGCGGCTCAACTGCGGGGCCGAACTCCTCGACCGCACCGTGGAACGTTTCGGCCCCGAGCGTCCCGTGTTCCGTACGGGTGACGGGGAGGTGTGGACGTACGGGGAGCTGCGGCGTCGCGTCGACCGGATCGCGCATCTGCTCAGCGGCGAGCTCGGGGTGCGGCCGGGGAACCGGGTGCTGCTGCGCGGGCCCACCACGCCCTGGCTCGCGGCCTGTTGGCTCGCGGTGATGAAGGCGGGCGCCGTCGCCGTCACCGTACTCGCGCAGTCGCGGGCACAGGAGCTGGCGACGGTCTGCGACATCGCGCGGGTCACGCACGCGCTGTGCGACGCCCGGTCCGTGGACGACCTGGTCAAGGCCGAGGTGCCGGGGCTGCGCGTCACGACGTTCGGCGGGGAGGGCCCGGACGACCTGCTGCGGCTGGGCGGGGAGCTGCCGGAGACGTACGACGCCGTGGCGACCGCCTCCGACGACGTCGCCCTCATCGCGTTCACGTCGGGCACGACCGGGCGGCCCAAGGGGTGTATGCACTTCCACCGGGACGTCCTCGCCATCGCTGACACGTTCTCGCGCCATGTGCTGCGGCCGACTCCGGACGACGTGTTCGCGGGGAGCCCGCCGCTCGGCTTCACGTTCGGCCTTGGCGGGCTCGTCGTGTTCCCGCTGCGGGCCGGCGCCTCGGCGCTGCTCCTCGAACAGGCGCACCCCAAGCAGCTCCTGTCCGCCATCGCCGAGCACCGGGTGTCCGTCCTGTTCACCGCGCCGACCGCCTACCGCGCGCTCCTCGACGGCCTGGACACGTACGACCTGTCGTCACTGCGGCGCTGCGTGTCGGCCGGCGAGAACCTGCCCGCCGCGACCTGGCACGCCTGGCACGAGGCGACGGGCATCCGCATCATCAACGGCATCGGCGCCACGGAACTCCTGCACATCTTCATCTCGGCCGCCGACGACGCGATCCGCCCCGGGACGACCGGCACACCCGTGCCGGGGTGGCACGCGCGCGTGGTGGACGACTCTGGGGACGAAGTGCCTGACGGGGAACCGGGGTTGCTCGCCGTGCGCGGCCCGGTCGGCTGCCGCTATCTCGCCGACGACCGGCAGACGGCGTACGTGCGCGGCGGCTGGAACATCACCGGGGACACGTACGTCCGTGAGCCCGACGGCTACTTCCGTTACGTCGCCCGCGCCGACGACATGATCATTTCTGCGGGGTACAACATCGCGGGCCCCGAGGTCGAGGACGCGCTCCTTCGGCACCCGGACATCACCGAGACCGCGGTGGTCGGGCGGCCCGACGAGGAGCGCGGGCAGATCGCGGTCGCGTACGTCGTGCTGCACGAGGGCGCCGTACGCGACGCGGACGCCCTGCGCGCGTTCGTGATGGCCGAGCTGGCGCCGTACAAGTGCCCGCGCGAGATCGTCTTCCTCGACGCGCTGCCGCGCACGGCGACCGGAAAGCTGCAGCGGTTCCGGCTGCGCGCGACCGGCGATCTAGAGTGATCACGTGTCCGAGCTGCACACTCCCCGGTCCCTGATAGTCACCCTCTACGGCGCGTACGGGCGCGGCTTTCCCGGCCCTGTGCCGGTCGCCGAGCTGATCCGCCTCCTCGGCGCGGTCGGCGTCGACGCGCCCGCCGTGCGCTCCTGCGTGTCCCGGCTCAAGCGGCGCGGGCTGCTCCTGCCGGAACGCACGGGTACGGGCGCCGCCGGGTACGCCCTGTCGTCCGCGGCGCGACAGCTCCTGGACGACGGCGACCGGCGCGTCTACGGGGCGCCGGCCGGCGAGGGGGACGGCTGGGTGCTCGCAGTGTTCTCCGTGCCGGAGTCCGAGCGCGCCAAGCGGCACGTGCTGCGCTCACGCCTGTCCGGCCTCGGCTTCGGCTCGGCGGCCCCCGGCGTGTGGATCGCCCCGGCGGCCCTCCACGAGGAGACCCGCCACACCCTGGAACGCCTGGGCCTCTCCCCCTACGTCGACCTGTTCCGCGGCGAGCACCTTGGGTTCGCGGCGACGGCGGACGCGGTGGCGCGCTGGTGGGACCTGGACCGCCTGGCCGCGCTGCACGAGGCGTTCCTCGCCGAACACGAGCCGGTACTGGCGGCGTGGCGGGGGCGCACGCCGGGTGACACCTCGCCGGAGGCGGCGTACCGGGACTATCTGCTCGCGCTCGACTCTTGGCGTCATCTGCCTTACGCGGACCCGGGGTTGCCGGCGGGGCTGCTGCCGGACGGGTGGCCGGGGCGGCGGTCAGCGGAGGTTTTCCGGGCGCTGCATGAGCGGCTGCGGGAGGAGGGGGCGGGGTTTGTGGCGGGGGCGGTGGGGTCGGTGGCGTGACGGGGTTCCGCTGTGTGAGGCGGGGCTCGGTGGCGTGAGGAGGGGCTCGGCCGCGTAGGCGGGGCCTGGCGCGTGAGGCAGGGCTCAACCGTGCGAGCCGGGGCTCGGCGGTGTGGGCTCCGGCTTGGGTGTCGCTCAACACCCCAGCGTTCCTCGGCAGGGGCTCGGCCTTCCCCGCCGCACGCCGGACAGCGTGAGCGCCGACAAAGCGTCGGCACTGTCACAGCTGCCGCGCTCCTCATCTGGCTTCGTTCCTGACGGGGGCGCCTCGTGGGTCGAGCCATCACCAGTGACAACTCGGAGTACGCAGCCAGGATTCCCGGTCAAGCTGTGACATTCCCCCGACGCTCCGCGCCTTCCCGCCGCACCTGTCACCTGCGCATACTCCAGGACCGCCGCGCCTGAACTATCGAAGGGCGATGGCCGAAGAGATGGAGCTGATGGAATAGATGACGTCCCAAACGGTCTCTGCAGCAGCCGCCGGCACATGGATGCTCGGTGACCTCAAGGTCAACCGGATCGGTTTCGGCGCCATGCGCCTTACCGGCAGCGCCGCATTCCACCAGGGCACTCCCAGAGGCCGCAGCCAGGCGCTCGGCGCACTGCGGCGCGCGGTCGAGCTCGGCGTCAACCACATCGACACCGCAGCGTTCTACTTCTCCCGGCTGCGCTCCGCCAATGAGTTGATCAACTCGGCGCTGGCGCCCTATCCGGACGACCTCGTCATCGCCACCAAGGTCGGCCCGGCCAGGGATGCCAGCGGCGAGTGGGCCACCTCGGCGCGGCCCGACCAACTGCGCGGCCAGGTCGAGGAAAATCTGCGCCAACTCGGCCGCGACCACCTCGACCTGGTCAACCTGCGCCTCATGGGCCAGGACTCCATCAGCGAGCATTTCGGAGCTCTCGCTGAACTACGCGACGCCGGGCTCGTCCGCAACCTCGGCATCTCCGTCGCCCGCCCAGAACACCTGGCCCAGGCCCAAGAGATCGCACCGGTGGTCTGCGTCCAGAACCGCTACGGCATCGACGCATCCGGCGGAAAGGACATGCTCCGGGCATGCGCAGAGAACGGCATCGCCTTCGTGCCCTTCTTCTCCATCGCCGGTCAGGGACGCGAGTCCGGAGCCGTCCGGGCCGAGCACGACGAGGTCCAAGCTGTGGCCCGCGTGCACGGCGTCTCAACTGCGCAGGTCCGCCTGGCATGGATTCTGCAGCAAGGTGCCCACGTGCTGGCCATCCCTGGGACAGGCAACCCGGAGCACCTCGTCGACAACGTGGCAGCGGGCGCGCTCCGACTCACGGCGGACGAACTCCAGCTCCTCGATTCAATCGGCCGCCTCGGATCCTGATACCGGGCACGTCACTCGTGATTGAGCAAGCTCCAGCCACACGTGATCGGGGAGACATGCCCATGGGCTCAGCCGCGTGAGCCCCGGCCTCGGGGTCACTCAACTCCCCAGCGTAAGCCTCGGCTTCGGGGCGTCGAGGCGGCCCGTTTGTGGGCGGCGGCTGCCTGCCTGGTATGGCTGGGGCCAGGTCGCGCCGGGACCGGAGTAGCCCTGTTCCGCTGCCGCGTGCAGGGTCCAGTGGGGGTCGTAGAGGTGGGGGCGGGCCAGGGCGCACAGGTCGGTGCGGCCGGCCAGGATCAGGGAGTTGACGTCGTCCCACGAGGAGATCGCGCCGACCGAGATGACCGGCACGCCCGTCTCGTTGCGGATCCGGTCCGCGAACGGGACCTGGTAGGAGCGCCCGTAGGCAGGCTTCTCGTCGGCGACGACCTGCCCCGTCGACACGTCGATCGCGTCGGCCCCATGCGCGGCGAACGCGCGGGCGATCTCCACGGCGTCGGCCGCGTCCGTGCCGCCGTCCGCCCAGTCCGTGGCGGAGATCCGGACCGTCATGGGCCGCTCCTCCGGCCACACCGCGCGTACGGCGTCGAACACTTCGAGCGGGAAGCGCAGCCGGTTCGCGAGCGAGCCGCCGTACGCGTCCGTGCGGCGGTTGGTGAGCGGGGAGAGGAAGCCGGACAGGAGGTAGCCGTGGGCACAGTGGAGTTCGAGGAGGTCGAAACCGGCGTCGGCGGCGCGGCGGGCGGCGTCCACGAACTCCTCGCGGATATCGGCGAGTTCAGCCTCGGTCAGCTCGTGCGGGGTCTGGCTGTCCGGGCGGTACGGGAGGGGGGACGCGGCGACCAGCGGCCAGTTCCCCGTAGGCAGTGGTTCGTCTATGCCTTCCCACATGAGCTTCGTGGAGCCCTTGCGGCCCGAGTGGCCGAGCTGCACGCCGATCGCCGTGCCGGGTGCCTGCGTGTGCGCGAAGTCGGCGATGCGGCGCCAGGCCTCGGCCTGTTCGGTCGTGTAGAGCCCGGCGCAGCCCGGGGTGATGCGGCCCTCGGGGCTGACGCACACCATTTCCGTCATGACGAGCCCGGCACCGCCGAGCGCGCGAGCGCCCAGGTGGACGAGGTGGAAGTCGCCGGGGACGCCGTCCTTCGACGAGTACATGTCCATGGGCGAGACGACGACCCGGTTGCGCAGGGTCAGTTCGCGCAGGCGCAGGGGCGTGAACATGGGGGGTGTGCCGTGCGGGCAGCCGAAGTCGCGTTCGACGGCCTCGGTGAAGTGGGGGTCGCGCAGGCGGAGGTTGTCGTGGGTGACGCGGCGGCTGCGGGTGAGCAGGTTGAACGCGAACTGGCGGCCGGGCTGGTCGAGATAGAGGCCGAGGTTCTCGAACCACTCCAGGCTGGCGCGGGCCGCGCGCTGCGTGGACGCGACGACGGGCCGCCGCTCTTCCTCGTACGCGGCGAGGGCCTCGGCCGTCGTGGGCTGTTCCTGGAGGCAGGCGGCGAGGGCGAGGGCGTCCTCGACGGCGAGTTTGGTGCCGGAGCCGATGGAGAAGTGCGCGGTGTGGGCGGCGTCGCCGACGAGGACGAGGTTCCCGTGGGACCACGTCTCGTTCACGACCGTGCGGAAGGCGGTCCATGCGGAGTTGTTGGACCGCAGGCCCCGGCCGCCCAGCGCCTCGGTGAAGATCTTGGCGCAGCGCTCGATGGACTCGCGGATGTCGAGGTCGGCGAATCCGGCCGCCCGCCAGACCTCCTCGCGCATCTCGACGATGACGGTGCTGTCGCCCGCCGTATAGGGGTAGCCGTGGAGCTGCATCACGCCGTGTTCCGTCTCGGCGGTCTCGAAGCGGAACGCGTCGAAGGCGAAGTCGGCGGCGAGCCAGATGTAGCGGCAGCGGTGTTCCTCGATACGCGGCCGGAACACGTCGGCGTAGGCGCCACGGGTCGCGCTGTGCACGCCGTCCGCGGCGACGACCAGGTCGTAGTCACGCGCGAGTTCACCGACCGGCGGCGCCTCCGTACGGAAGCGGAGGTGGACGCCGAGTGCGCGGCAGCGCTCGTGGAGGATTTCGAGGAGCCGGCGACGGCCGAGCGCGGCGAAGCCGTGGCCGCCCGAGGTGTGCCGGGTGCCGCGATGTACGACGTCGATGTCGTCCCAGCGGACGAACTCGGCCTGGAGCGCGGCGTGGACGACGGGGTCGGCGTGCTCGATGCCGCCGAGCGTCTCGTCGGAGAGGACGACGCCGAAGCCGAAGGTGTCGTCGGGGGCGTTGCGCTCCCAGACCGTGACGTCGCGTTCCGGGTCGAGCCGCTTGAGGAGGGCGGCGGCGTAGAGGCCGCCGGGTCCGCCGCCGATGACCGCAACGCGCAGGGGCCGCATGGTCACCGCCCCCGCCACTTGGGCGCGCGTTTCTCCGTGAACGCCGCGTGGAACTCGGCGTAGTCCTCGCCGTTCATCAGGAGGGCCTGGGTCGAGGCGTCGAGTTCGACGGAGGCGGCCAGCGGCATGTCGAGTTCGCTGGTGAGCAGGGCCTTGGTCTGGGCGTGCGCGAGGGCCGGGCCGTCGGCGAGGCGGCGGGCCAGGGCCTGGGCGGCCTCGTCGGCGCGGCCCTCGTCGGTCAGCTCGCTGATCAGGCCGATGCGCTCGGCCTCGGGGGCGCGCACGGGGTCGCCCAGCATCAGGAGCCGGGTCGCGTGGCCGAGGCCGACGACGCGGGGCAGCAAATAGGCGGCGCCCATGTCGCCGCCGGACAGGCCGACACGGGTGAAGAGGAACGCGAAGCGGGCGCTGGGGTCGGCGACGCGGAAGTCGGCGGCGAGGGCCAGGACGGCACCGGCCCCGGCCGCGACCCCGTGCACGGCGGCGATCACCGGGAAGGGGCACTCGCGTACGGCCCGGACGACCTGGCCGGTCATCCGGTTGAAGTCGAGGAGCTGGGCGGTGTCCATGGCGAGGGTGGCGCCGATGATCTCGTCGACGTCCCCGCCGGAGCAGAAACCGCGGCCCTCGCCGGCGAGGACGAGGGCGCGTACGGAACGCTCGCGGGAGAGCTGGGCGAGGAGGTCGCGCAGGTCGGCGTAGGCGCCGAAGGTGAGCGCGTTGAGTTTGTCGGGGCGGGCCAGGGTGACGGTCGCGACACCATCTTTGACGGCGTACCTCAGGTGCCGCCAGTCGTCGGTGCGCGGTGCGGAGCCGGTGAAGGGACTCATGACGTGCGGCCTCCTCGGGCGGGGGCGGCGGACCGTGCGGCGTCCCGGCGCGCGGCACGTCGCTCCATGAAGTTATCACCGGTTCGTGACTTCCGTCACGAGTACGCGATATGGCGGCCGGTCGAAGGCTTACGATTCCGACGGCTTACCATTCGTATGGTTCCTGTGGTTGAAACCAGGACAGCCCCCCACTGTCCGCACCAGTCCGCCCCTGTCGCCCTCTGTCAGGACACCTCCGCCTGAACGGACCCGCCGTGCCCATATCGCCTGTCCCCACCTCCTGGCGTATCGCGCTGCCGCACACCGCGGCCGCGGTGCCGGCCGCGCGTGCGCTGATACGTAAGGCCCTGGCGGAGCTGGAATCTCCCGCCGCCGACAGCTACACGGCGGAGCTGCTCACGGCGGAGCTGGTCGCGAACGCGATCGAGCACGCGACGGGGCCCATCGAGCTGGTGGTGGAGCTGCTGCCGTCGGGCTGCCAGGTGGAGGTGCACGACGGCGACCCGGAACCGCCGGGCGATCTGACACGTCCGGGCCCGGCCGAGGTGCCGGACCCGTTGCAGGAGCACGGGCGGGGGCTGCTGCTGATCCGTACGCTCTCCGCGTCCTGCGGGCACCGGCCGACCGAGTCGGGCAAGGCGGTGTGGTTCACGCTGCCGAGTGTGCCGCGGCAGCGGGCTGGTTCGGAGTAGCGGGCCTGGGGGCGCCGGCATTGGGCGGGGCGCTCTCGCTGCGGCCTCAGGGAATGGGCCCAGGCCCTCGCCCCGGCCCACCGAAACGGACCCCGGGAGCAGGCTCAAGCTCTCGCCCCGGCCCACGGGAAAGGGCCCGGGCTCTCGTCCAGGCCCTGATATCCCGCCCCCCTCGGAGGCCTCCCGTCCGGCTCAGGTCAGCGTCGCGACCATGACCGCCTTGATCGTGTGCAGGCGGTTCTCCGCCTCGTCGAAGACGACCGAGTGCGCCGACTCGAAGACCTCGTCCGTGACCTCCAGGGATTCCAGGCCGTAGGTCTCGTGGATCTCGCGCCCGACCTTGGTGCCCAGGTCGTGGAAGGCCGGCAGGCAGTGCATGAACTTGACGTCCGCGTTCCCGGTGGCGCGCAGCACGTCCATCGTCACCGCGTACGGGGCGAGAGCCTTGATGCGCTCGGCCCACACCTCCTTGGGCTCGCCCATGGAGACCCAGATGTCGGTGGCGACGAAGTCGGCTCCCGCGACGCCCTCGGCGACGTCCTCGGTGAGCGTGAGGCGCGCGCCGCTCGTCTCGGCGAGCTTGCGGGCCTGCGCGATGATCTCCTCGGACGGCCAGTACGCGCGCGGCGCCACGATCCGGACGTCCATGCCGAGCAGCGCGCCGGTCACCAGGTACGAGTTGCCCATGTTGAAACGGGCGTCACCGAGGTAGGCGAACGCGATCTCGGCGAGCGGCTTGCTGCTGTGCTCGGTCATCGTGAGCACGTCGGCGAGCATCTGCGTGGGGTGCCAGTCATCGGTCAGACCGTTGTAGACGGGCACGCCCGCGAACGCGGCGAGCTCCTCGACGCCGGGCTGACTGTCACCGCGGTACTCGATCGCGTCGAACATCCGGCCGAGAACCCGGGCCGTGTCCCGGATGGACTCCTTGTGGCCCATCTGCGAGCCGGTCGGGTCCAGGTACGTCGTGGAGGCGCCCTGGTCTGCGGCGGCGACCTCGAACGCGCAGCGCGTACGGGTGGAGGTCTTCTCGAAGATCAGCGCGATGTTCCGGCCCGCGAGGCGGCGCGTCTCCGTGCCCGCCTTCTTGGCCGCCTTCAGTTCGGCGGCGAGGTCGACCAGGCCGCGGAACTCCTCGGCGGTGAAGTCCACCTCCTTGAGGAAGTGGCGGCCGGTGAGGTCGGGACGGGCTGTCGCCATGGGGACTCCTCGGGTCGGAAACGGGCTCGGGCACGGCGGCACGAGCTCAAGGACAGTGGAAGTCTATACGATGTTCCACATTTATATACAGTCCCCCCTGTTCACTTATGCGGGCCGCCGTTCGACGATGCACGGGCTCCCGTACAGCGCTTATACGGGTTCCCGTTCGACCGGACAGCTCATGCAGCGCGGGCCGCCCCTCCCCCGGCCCAGCTCACTGCCCAGGATCTCGATGACCTCGATGCCCTGCTTACGCAGATACGTGTTCGTCGTCGCGTTCCGCTCGTAGGCGACGACGACGCCCGGCTCGACGGCGAGCACGTTGCACCCGTCGTCCCACTGCTCCCGCTCGGCCGCGTGCACGTCCTGCGTGGCGGTCAGGACCCGGATCTCGTTCAGGCCGAGGGCCGCGGCTATGGCCCGGTGCATGTGCTCGGGCGGATGGTCCGTGACCTTCAATTCCCGCTCCCCCACGCCCGGTTCGATGGTGTACGAGCGCAGCATCCCGAGCCCCGCGTACTGCGTGAATGTGTCGCCGTCGACCATCGTCATCACCGTGTCTAGGTGCATGAACGCCCGCCGCTTCGGCATGTCGAGCGCCACGATCGTCTTGGCCGAGCCCGCCGCGAACAGCTTGTGCGCCAGCATCTCGACGGCCTGCGGGGTGGTCCGCTCGCTCATCCCGATGAGGACGGCGCCCTGCCCGATGACGAGGACGTCGCCGCCTTCGATGGTGGACGGGTAGTCGGCCTGGCCCTTCGACCAGAGGTGGAAGTCCGTGTCACGGAAGAGCGGATGGTGCTGGTAGATCGCCTCGAAGTGGACGGTCTCGCGCTGCCGCGCGGGCCAGCGCATCGCGTTGATGGAGACTCCGTCGTAGATCCAGGCGGAGGTGTCGCGGGTGAAGAGGTGGTTGGGGAGCGGGCCGAGGAGGAAGTCGTCCAGGTCCATCGCGTGGAAGCGGACCGACGTCGGCTCGGCGTGCCGGTCCAGGAACTCGCGCTTGGTCATGCCGCCGACCAGCGCCGAAGCCAGGTCCGTGGCCGGCATCGTCTCGAACGCGGCCCTGAGGTGGTCGGTCGCGAGCGGCCCGTACTCCTTCTCGTCGAAGACCCGGTCGAGGACGAGGGACCGGGCGCCCTGGATCGCGAGCGTCTCGGTGAGCAGGTCTCCGAAGAGGTGTACGGTCACGCCCCGGTCGCGCAGCACGTCGGCGAACCCATCGTGCTCCTGCCGGGCGCGCCGCACCCAGAGCACGTCATCGAAGAGCAGCGCGTCCTTGTTGCTCGGGGTGAGCCGCTTGAGCTCCAGATCGGGGCGGTGCAGGATGACGCGGCGCAGCCGCCCGGCCTCGGAATCGACGTGGAATCCCATGGCCCCATCTTTCCCCGGCGGGACGGCCGGCGCGCGTGCAATCGCGGAGCGAGGTAGGCTCCGCCGGCCTTCGGACGCTCGGGACGAGGGGCTCGCCGCCTCGGGCCGATCGGCTCACGGCCGTGGGACGACAGGTTCGTCGTGTCGCGCCGACGGGCTCACGACCGCGGGCCGACGGGCTCGCCGCCTCAGGCCGACCGGGCCGGGGCCGCGGGCCGACGGGCTCACTGTCTCGCACCGACCGGCTCACGACCGTGGGGCAAGGGCTCGCCGTCTCGGGCCGACCGGGCTCAGCACCTCAGGTCGGCGGGATCAGAGTCTCGTTCGACTGGCTCAGAGCCGTGGGTCGACGGGATCAAAGTCGCGGGTCGCCCGGCTCAGGGTCATGGGCCGACGGGATCAGAGGCGCGCGGTCGATCAACTCCGAGACTCGGGTCGACCGGGCTCAGCGCCTCACGTCGAGGGGCTCGCTGTCTCGCGCCGACCGGCTCAGGGCCGTAGGTCGACGAACTCAACATCTCGGGCCGACCCGGGCTAAGTGCCTCGGGCCGACGGGCTCAGCGCCTCAGGCCGGCGGAATCAGAGCCTCGGTCGACCGGCTCAGGGCCGTAGGTCGACGGGCTCGCTGTCTCCCGCCGACCGGCTCACGACCGTGAGGCGATCGAGCTCAGAGTCTCGGTCGACCTGCTCAGCGCCTCGGCCCGACCGGCTCACGGCCGTGAGGCGACCGGCTCGCCGTCCCGCGCCGACCAGCCCACCGCCGTGAGGCGACCCGCTCAGAGACGTGGGTCCACCGGCTCTGACTCCAGTGCCAGGACGGCGAACACCGCCTCGTGGATCCGCCACAGCGGCTCGCCGTCCGCGAGGCGGGCGAGCGCCTCCAGGCCGAGCGCGTACTCGCGGATCGCGAGCGAGTGCTTGTGCCCGAGAGTGCGGCCGCGCAGCCGCTCCAGCCGGTCCGGGCGTGTGTACTCGGGACCGTAGATGATCCGCAGGTACTCGCGGCCCCGGACCTTGACGCCCGGTTGCACGAGTCGCCCCTTGGCGTCGCGCGTGAGCGGCTCGACCGGTTTCACGACCATGCCCTCGCCGCCCCGGCCCGTCATGTCGAGCCACCAGTCGACGCCGGCCTGTACGGACGCCTCGTCGCCGGTGTCGACGAAGAGTCGCCGCGTCGTCTGCAGCAGTCCAGCCTCGTCGTGCTCGACCATGCGGTCGATGAGGGCGAGCTGCTGGTCGTGCGGCAGCCCGGCCAGCGACCTGCCCTGCGCCGCCAGCACCTGGAACGGCGCGAGCCGCACCCCGTCCAGACCGTCCGTCGTCCAGCAGTAACGCCGGTACGCGTCGGTGAACGCGGCGGCGTCGGCGGCCCGTTCGCGCTGCCTGGCAAGGAGTTCACCCACGTCGACACCGCGCGCAGCCGCCGCTTCGAGCGTGGCGAGCGCGCCGGGGAACACCGCGCCGGAGGCGGCGCCCACGGCGGCGTACTGGGAGCGGAGCAGGCCGGACGCCTTGAGGGACCAGGGCATCAGCTCGGCGTCGAGGAGCAGCCAGTCCGTCTCGAGCTCGTCCCAGATCCCGGCCGCGGACACGGCGGCGCGCACCCGGCCCAGGATCTCCTCCGTAACCTGCGCGTCGTCGAAGAAGGGGCGCCCGGTACGGGTGTAGAGGGCGCCGGTCAGCCCGCCGTCCACGCCGAAACGCTCGCGCGCCACGTCCGCGTCCCGGCATACCAGGGCCACGGCGCGCGACCCCATGTGCTTCTCCTCGCACACCACACTGGCCACCCCGTCGGCCGCGTACTGGGCGAAGGCCTCGGCAGGGTGCTCCAGGAAACCGGAGCGGCGCGACGTCGCGGTCGGTGCCATCGTCGGCGGCAGGTACGGGACGAGGCGCGGGTCGACGGCGAAGCGGCTCATGACCTCCAGGGCCGCCGCCGCGTTCTCCTCGCGCACCGCGATCCGCCCGCCGTACCGCGTCTCGACGGTCCGCCGTCCGTGCACGTCGGCAAGGTCGAGCGGCCGCCCGTCGTGCCCGCCCGGCGCCTCCGACCGCAACGGCCTGACCGGCTCGTACCAGACCTGCTGGGCCGGTACGTCGACCAGCTCGCGCTCGGGCCAGCGCAGCGCGGTCAGCTTGCCGCCGAACACGGCGCCGGTGTCGAGGCAGATCGTGTTGTTGAGCCACGTGGCCTGCGGGACCGGTGTGTGGCCGTAGACCACGGCTGCCTTGCCTCGGTAGTCCTCCGCCCACGGGTAGCGCACCGGCAGGCCGAACTCGTCTGTCTCGCCGGTCGTGTCCCCGTACAGCGCGTGCGAGCGGACGCGTCCGGACGTGCGCCCGTGGTACTTCTCGGGCAGGCCCGCGTGGCACACGACGAGTCTGCCGCCGTCGAGGACGTAGTGACTGACGAGCCCCTCGACGAACTCCCTTACCTCCTGCGTGAATTCATCGCTCTCCCCCTCGAACTGCGCGACGGTCTCGGCCAGGCCGTGGGTGTGCTGGACGGTGCGGCCCTTCAGATAACGGCCGAACTTGTTCTCATGGTTCCCGGGCACGCACAGCGCGTCACCGGACTTCACCATCGCCATGACCCGGCGCAGCACCCCCGGCGAGTCGGGCCCCCGGTCGACGAGGTCGCCGACGAACACGGCGGTGCGCCCCTCGGGGTGCGCGCCGTCCTCGTATCCGAGCTTGGTGAGCAGTGCCTCCAGTTCGGCGGCGCAGCCGTGGATGTCGCCGATGATGTCGAACGGGCCGGTGAGGTGCGTGAGGTCGTTGAACCGCTTCTCCCGCACGACCTCAGCATTCTCGGTCTCCTCCACGCCTCGCAGGATGTGGACCTTGCGGAAGCCCTCGCGCTCCAAGTGGCGCAGGGAGCGGTGCAGTTCGCGGGTGTGCCGGGTGATGACGCGGCGGGGCATCCCGGCGCGGTCGGCGCGGGCCGCGTTGCGCCGCGCGCAGACGTCTTCCGGGATGTCGAGAACGATGGCGATGGGCAGCACGTCGTACTGCCGTGCCAGGGCGACCAGTTGCTCGCGGCTCTCCTTCTGGACGTTGGTCGCGTCGACGACGGTGAGCCGCCCGGCCGCGAGGCGCTTGCCCGCGATGTAGTGGAGCACGTCGAACGCGTCGCGGCTGGCGCTCTGGTCGTTCTCGTCGTCGGCGACGAGCCCCCGGCAGAAGTCGCTGGAGACGACCTCGGTCGACTTGAAGTGCCGCCGCGCGAACGTCGACTTGCCCGACCCGGAGGCCCCGATGAGGACGACGAGGGAGAGGTCGGTGACGGGGAGCGTGCGCGTGGGGTGACTGGGGGTAGAGCTGGGACTGGTCATGCGGCCTTCGCCTCCTTCGGTGACTGGGCGTGGTGGGGGTCGGTCAGGGTGAACACGGCCATCTGGGTGGGCGGGCCGACCTCGGGGTCGTCGGGGCCGACCGGCACGAACTCCACTGTGTAGCCGTGGAGTTCGGCCACCTCACCGGCCCACTTACGGAACTCCGTGCGGGTCCACTCGAAGCGATGGTCGCCGTGCCGGACCTGCCCGGCCGGGAGCGTCTCCCAGCGGACGTTGTACTCGACGTTCGGCGTCGTCACGAGGACGGTCCTCGGCCGCGCGGCGCCGAACACCGCGTGGACGAGCGCGGGCAGCCGGGGCAGGTCGACGTGCTCGATCACCTCGCTGAGCACAGCCGCGTCGTACCCCTTGAGCCGCTTGTCGGTGTAGGCGAGCGAGCCCTGGAGCAGGGTGACCCGGGAGGCCTGCCGCTCGCCCATCCGGTCGATCCCGATCCGGCGGGCGGCGACGGTCAGGGCGCGCATGGATACGTCGACACCCACGACCTCCGTGAACCGGGGGTCCTTGAGCAGCTCCTGCACCAACTGGCCCTGCCCGCAACCGAGATCGAGCACGCGACCCGCGCCGGCCGCCGTAAGAGCGGCGACGATGGCGGCGCGACGGGCGGCCGCCAGGAGTACGGGCTTCTCGTCGCCCTTGGCCTCGGGCTTCTCCTCAGCGTGCTCGCCGCCCGACGCCTCGTCCGGCACCTCCTCCACCGCGTTGTCGATGTCGGCCACGTCGGTGTCGTCCGTGTCGGCGAGCCGTACCAGCTCCAGGCGCTCCATGGCGCTACGGGTCAGCGACCAGCGGCGCGCGAGGTAGCGGCTGGTGATCAGCTTCTGCTCGGGGTGCGTGGGCAGCCAGCCCTCGCCCGCCCGCAGCAGCTTGTCGACCTCGTCGGCGGAGACCCAGTAGTGCTTGGCGTCGTCGAGCACCGGGAGCAGTACGTACAGGTGCCGCAGCGCGTCGGACAGGCGCAGCTCGCCCTCCAGGACGAGCCGCACGTAGCGCGAGTCGCCCCACTCGGGGAACTGCTCGTCGAGCGGCACCGGGTCCGCCTTCACCGTGGTCCAGCCGAGCGGTGCGAAGAGGCGACGCACCAGTTCGGCGCCGCCGCGCGCGGGCACGGCGGGCACCTCGATACGCAGCGGCATGGGCCGGGCGGCGCGCTCGGGCCGGGCCTTGCACTTCCCGTGCAGGGCGCTGGAGAACACGCTGCCTATGGCCACGGCGAGCAGGGACGAAGCGGCGTACGGCCGGTCGTTCACGTACTGCGCGAGCGCGGCGTCGGGAGCGCCGCCGCGGCCCTTGCCCTTACCGCTGCGTACAAGCGCGACCGGATCCACCTCGAGGAGCAGCGCCGCGGTGCAGCGCTCCGCGGACGCCTCGGGGTAGAGGACGTGCGCGGTTCCGTGCGAGGTGGAGAACGCCTGCACGTTGTCGGGATGCTTGTGCAGCAGAAATCCGAGGTCGGTCGCGGGGCGTTCAGGGGTGCCGGTCGTGCTGATCGTCAGGAACACATCTTTGAGTCTGTCCGGAATGCGTGCGGCTGACCAGCGAGTTTTTCGGTGGTGCCGCGAAGCAAACATGCGCCGACGGCAAGAAATTGCAGGGAATGGGTGAAGAAACTCAACTCTGGACTTTCTGGGCCCAGTTGATGCAGGGTGTGCCAACCCCGCTGTTCGAGATCACCGCCGGACCCCACCCCCGGTCCGCGTCCGCACGTGCTCCGCTCCAGGCCGCAGCCCGTCCCGACCCAGTGCGCTCGTCCCGCCACCCCGAAGGGGAAGCCCGTGAACCCGTACGGATCAAGAATCGTCCGCCGCGCCACCCCGCTCGCCCTCACCGCCTGCCTGGCCCTCACCGCGACCGCGTGCGGCGGCGGCAGCAAGACCACGACCACGGCGGACGGCGTGAAACTGGTCAAGGCCGGTCAGCTGACCACCTGCACCCACCTGCCGTACCCGCCGTTCCAGATGGAGAAGAACGGCAAGGTCGTCGGCTTCGACGTCGCCGTGATCGACCTCGCGGCCAAGGATCTCGGCGTCAAGCAGCAGATCATCGACAAGTCCTTCGAGACGATCAAGACAGGCGCCGACCTGAACGCGGGCGTCTGCGACGTGGCCGCCGCCGCCATGACGATCACCCCCGAGCGCAAGCAGAACCTCGACTTCTCCGTCCCCTACTTCGACGCCGACCAGGCACTCCTCGCCCGCAAGGGCGTCGACGCGAAGACGCTCGCGGACATCAAGAGCAAGAAGCTGAAAATGGGGTCGCAGTCGTCGACCACGGGTGAGGACCTGGCGCACGCGAAGGGACTCGACCCGCAGTCGTTCGAGAGCTCGGACGCCGAACTCAACGGGCTGCGCACCGGCCAGGCCGACGTGATCATCCAGGACTACCCCGTGGTCCAGGACTGGCTCAAGGACCCGGCGAACGCCGCCAAGTTCGAGCTCGTCGGCACCGTCAAGACCGGTGAGCAGTACGGCTTCGCGGTGAAGAAGGGCGGCAACCCCAAGCTCCTCGCCGCCATCGACAAGGCCATCGGCGACGCGAAGAAGGACGGCACGTACAAGAAGCTGTACGAGAAGTGGATCGGCCCTATGCCTGAGGGAGCGGCGGCCCAGTGACCACGCGGACACCGACCGCCGAGGCGGGACCCGCCCCGGCGGACCCGCGGCCCGGGCTCTCGCCCCGACGCCGGCGCCGCCTCGTCCAGGCGGCGCAGTACGTACTCCTGGTCGTGGTCCTCGGGATCCTGGTCTCCCTGGCCGACTGGCAGCAACTCCAGCACCAGTTCCTCCAGTTGTCGGTCGCCCGCCGAATGTTCCCCGACCTGCTGACCGTCGCCCTGACCAACACGATCCTCTACACCCTGTCGGGTTTCGGCGTCGGCCTGGTCCTCGGTCTGGTCATCGCGCTGATGCGGCTGTCCTCGGTGGCCCCGTACCGCTGGATCGCCTCCGTCTACATCGAGATCTTCCGCGGCCTGCCCGCCCTGCTGATCTTCATCTTCATCGGGGTCGGCGTGCCGCTCGCCTTCCCCGGCACCACCATCCCGGGCGGCGTCTACGGGCAGGTCGCGCTCGCCCTCGGTCTGGTGGCCGCCGCGTACATGGCGGAGACGATCCGCGCCGGCATCCAGGCCGTACCCCGGGGCCAGCTGGAGGCGGCGCGGACGCTCGGCATGTCGCACGGCCTGGCCATGCGCTCCATCGTCATCCCCCAGGCGTTCCGCGTCATCGTTCCCCCGCTCACCAACGAACTGGTGCTCCTCTTCAAGGACTCCTCCCTGGTCCTCTTCCTCGGGGTCTCGCTGGAGACCCGCGAACTCACCAAGTTCGGCCGCGACCTGGCCAGCGAGACCGCCAACACGACGCCGATCTTCGTCGCGGGCCTGTGCTACCTGCTCATCACCGTCCCGCTGGGCTATGTCGTACGCCGCCTCGAAGCGCGCCATGCGAAGGCGAGGTGACTGATGAGTCCCACTGATGGGCTGCCGCCCACAGACACGGCGCCCGCTGCTGACGGCCGCCGACCCAGCCATGAAGGGGGCACCCCTATGAAGACCGGCGCGATCCCGGCCGCCCGGTCCGGCGAGGCCACCGCCTCCGGCACCGCCATCGAGATCCACGGGCTGCACAAGTCCTTCGGTGACCTGGAGGTCCTGCGCGGCATCGACTTCACCATCGACCCCGGTGAGGTGGTCTGCGTCATCGGCCCGTCGGGCTCGGGCAAGTCCACGCTGCTGCGCTGCGCGAATCTACTGGAGGAGCCCTCGGCGGGGCGTGTGGTCGTCGGCGGCATCGACATCACCGACCCGGACGTGGACATCGACCGGGTGCGCCGTCGTATCGGCATGGTCTTCCAGCAGTTCAACCTCTTCCCTCATCTGAACGTCCTCGAGAACCTGACCATCGCCCAGCGCCGGGTCCTCGGCCGGGGCAAGGACGAGTCGGCCCGCACGGCCCGGCACAACCTCGCCCGTGTAGGTCTCGCGGACCGTGAGTCCAGCTACCCCTCCCAGCTCTCCGGCGGCCAGCAACAACGCGTCGCCATCGCCCGCGCCCTGTCCATGAACCCCGAACTGATGCTCTTCGACGAGCCCACGAGCGCGCTCGACCCCGAACTCGTGGGCGACGTCCTGGGCGTGATGCGCGGCCTCGCCGACGAGGGCATGACGATGATGGTCGTCACCCACGAAATGGCCTTCGCCCGCGAGGTCGCCGACCGGGTCGTCTTCATGGACGACGGCGTCATCGTCGAGGAGGGCACCCCCGACGAAGTCCTCGGCAACCCCCAACACCAGCGCACCCGCTCCTTCCTCTCCCGCATCCTCCACCCGACCGACACCGACACCCCGCCTACGGACTAGCGCCGCATCAGGCAACGTTCGCCCTGTAGTGCCGCCCTACCTGTCTGCGGTTTCGGACGCTGACGATAATCAACCGATGAGCGCCATCGATCGCCCCATCCCGCCCCTGAACGCCGACGAACGCACGACGCTGGAAAGCTGGCTCGACTTTCACCGCACCACACTGGCCATGAAGTGCGAGGGGCTGGACGACGAGCAGGCCGCCGCGGCGTCCGTGCCGCCGTCCGGCTTCACGCTGACCGGCCTGGTCCAGCACATGGCTGAGGTGGAACGGAACTGGTTCCGCCGCGTGTTCGCCGGAGAACAGGCCCCGCCCATCCACGACCCGCAGGCCGACCCGGACGCCCCCGACGGCGGGTTCGACGTGGCCGAGGGCGCCACTCTGAGCGATGCCCTCGCGACCTGGCAAGCAGAGATCGCCCGCGCCCGCGAGCACTGCGCCGAACGCGCCCTGACCGATACGGGCCGCTTCATGGAACAGGACGTCAGCCTTCGCTGGATCTACGTCCACATGATCGAGGAGTACGCCCGCCACAACGGCCACGCCGACCTGGTCCGCGAACGCATCGACGGCACCACCGGCGTGTAGCGCCGGATCAGCTCGACGCTGTTGTCCACGGTCTAGATGATCAATTCCAAGGGATGCCCGCAGGGGTGTGGGGTGGGCTACGGCCGAAACCACCGCATGACGGTCAGGCGGCGGGCTGCCGGCCCTGGTTGTCGAGGTGACAGGGGGAGGGCGGTCAGGCGTCATGGTCGACTTCGGGGTGAGTGAAGCGCACGGGCTTGCCCAGCGACCGGGCGTAGGCGATTTCGGCTCGGGTGCTGTCTCCGATGTAGTCGCCGACTACGAGCACCTCATCAGCGAGCCGGATCTTCGCCCGGTGCAGATCGTCGAGTCGAACCTTCAGCGCCTCGGCCTCGACAGGATCAGACCAGAGTTCGTGCGGTGACTTCATGTCGCAACCCGGCTTGACGACAATCTTTCCGGCTTTGGTCTCCCGCAGATCGGCCTCGGTCATCTCGGTCATGAAGCGGGTGGAGCCGCAGATCACGACGATACGCGGGAGGCCCAACCGCTTCTTCGCGTCCGCGAGCCTCTCCTCGGGGGTGAGCGGTTGCGGGTCTGACACTGGTTCCTCCTGGTGGTGTGGTCCAAAGGGTGCCGTCGGAAACGAGAACGAGTGTGCCCGAGATCGTTTTGGTCTCCGCCCACAAGGCCGCCGGTCTGATGCGAAGCGTCAACCGGATCCTGGCCGCCCCCACGACGCGTCACGTCACTACAGGGCAAGAGTTGTTTGATGCGGCACGGGCGACCGCCGGTACGACTTCCCGGCACCCCGGCACCCCGGCGACGGGTTGGCGGCCCACCCGTCCTGCGCCCCGGCGGGGGGGCCGGCACCGGGGCCAGCCCCCCTCCCCCTCCCCCCGCCCCCTCACCCCAGTTGCGTCTGCACCCGCGCGGAGATCAGCTCCAGGTGGTCGAGGTCGTCCAGATCCAGGATCTGCAGGTACACCCGTTGCGAGCCGATCGCCGCGTACCGGCTGATCCGGTCGACGACCTCGTCCGGCGAGCCGGCCAGGCCGTTCGCCTTGAGCTCGTCGACGTCGCGGCCGATCGCGGCGGCCCGGCGCGCCACCTCCCGGTCGTCCTTGCCGACGCAGGCCACGAGCGCGTTCGAGTACACCAGGTCGCTGCCCTTGCGCCCGGCCTCCTCGGCGGCGGCCCTTACCCGGCCGAACTGCCGCTCGCTGTCCTCGATCGACGCGAACGGGATGTTGAACTCGTCCGCGTACCGCGCCGCGAGCTTCGGGGTCCGCGTCGCGCCGTGCCCGCCGATCAGGACGGGCACCTTCTGCTGCGCGGGCTTCGGCAGTGCGGGTGAGTCCGTGAGCTGGTAGTACGTGCCGTCGTAGCTGAACGTGCAGCCGACCTCGGTGCCCCACAGGCCGGTGACGATCGCCAGCTGCTCTTCCAGGCGCGGGAACTTCTCCTTGGGGAACGGGATGCCGTACGCCCGGTGCTCCTCCTCGAACCAGCCCGCGCCCAGGCCGAGTTCGATCCGGCCGCCCGACATCTGGTCGACCTGGGCGACCTGGATCGCGAGCACACCCGGCAGCCGAAACGTGCCGGCCGTCATCAGTGTGCCGAGCCGGATCCGCCGGGTCTCACGGGCGAGCCCGGCGAGGGTGATCCAGGCGTCCGTCGGTCCGGGGAGACCGTCGGACGAGCCCATGGGCACATAGTGGTCAGAGCGGAAGAAGGCGTCGAAGCCCAGGTCCTCGGTCGCCTTGGCCACGGTCAGAAGAGTGTCGTAGGTGGCCCCTTGCTGGGGTTCCGTGAAAATTCGAAGATCCATACCTCCATCCTGCACGCTCACCTGTGCGTCAACCCGGCTGATCCCGCCGGGCCGAGCCCACCCCGGTCGAGTGAATATCCGTCAACCCGCGCCTGACGGCGGGTCTCGCCAGTGACCGGCCGACGCGAGTGATCGTTGCTCGGGCGGAGCCGGACCGCCCGGCACCCGCACCCGGCGGTCACTGCCGGGCGATGCTTGCTTCAACTGCCTTCCCCCGTGGGGAGGGCCGTGGCCGAGGAGGCCGTCATGTCCCAGGAAGCCGTGCCCGAGCAGGTCGTACACGAACCGGCCGTGCCCCAGCAGCAGGGCGCCCCCAAGGGTCTGCTCCAGCAGATGGAAGAGCTGATGGCCGCGCTCAACGCGGATCTGTCCCAGCTCGACGCCGATTTGCAGCAGTCGACCGGTCCGCAGGCGGCGGCCGTCTCACCGTTGTCCTCCGCGCCGTCCGACGAAGAGAGCCACCGCCTCTGACCTGCCGGGGGCGCGTCGCGAGGACACCGGTGCGCCCCCAACACCGTCAGTCAGTTCTGGGCCTGTGCTGCCCGCCCATTTCCGCCAAACCCGGCCCGCGCCCAAGCCGAGTCCGCCCCGGCCTCCGCGCCCGGCACCGCCGATCTGCTCTCCGTCCCCGTCCCGTCGGTCCTCACCTCCGTCCCTGAACTCGCCGACGCCGTCGGCCACCCGTGCCGACGCCACCAGCCCGTACCACCGTCTGCCGCGCCACCGTCCCCCAGGGCAGGCGCCGCCCACACATCAGCACCGCTAACGCCCCCGACGCCGCCGGCCGCCCTTGCCGACGCCCCTCCGGCTACCGGACAAACCGCCGTCCCCCCGGGTCGGCGCCGCCCATACCCCGGCACCGCCCACTCCCCGACGCAGTCCGCCCGCCCCTACGCCGCCGAATCCGGCTCCGGTTCCCGTTCCGCGCCCGCGCGTAGCGCCAGGCGGCGGATTATCTCCAGCACCCTGTCCCGTGATTCGTCGGCCGCGTCGATGGCGTCCATGCAGTGCCAGTAGGCCCCCTCCTCCGCTTCGCTCGCTATCCCGACCAGCGCGATGCCCACCTCTCCGAGCAGTGCGGCCAGCGCCATGAGTGCCTTGTGCGGGTCCGCGAACTCCGTCAGCTGTGCCGCCCGTATGCCGCCTGCCCCGATGACCGGTATCGCCGAGCCACCGCAGCCTCTGCCGCCGGCCTCGCTCAGGCCGAGTGCTTCCCCTCTCAACTCGGGCGGCCCCTCGGCCGCGATCCTGTTCCCCATTGCCTGGGCCAAGGCCTGTGCCTGCCAGGCTTCCCTCGTGATGGCCGGCGCGTCCTGGCTCTCCGCCAGGGCCCGTCGGCTCGCCCTGATGAGTCGCACCGCGTCCATCCGACGCCCCCGTCCTGAACTCCCTTGTCCACTACCCAGAGTGAAGGCAGGAGGGACGGAAAGCCAGGGGAAGGGCGAAATCTGTGGACACGGAATCCGATGTGGATAATTCAATGACTCCATAGAGTGACGTTCCTGTGCGGGGAGGCAGTTGGCGCCTCCCCGCCTACGCCCACCTACTCGTCTCCCGGCACCGGAAACCGCTCCTCGTTCCGGTCGATCTTCGCCGACAGAGCCTCCAGCGCGTCGATCCCGAGCACCTCGCACAGCTGGAGCAGATACGCGAGGACGTCCGCGACCTCGTCGCGCACCCGGTGCGCCGTGCCCGGGTCCGTCATCACCGCCGCCGACTGTTCCGGGGTCAACCACTGGAAGATCTCGACCAGTTCGGACGCCTCCACGCTCAGCGCGGCCACCAGGTTTTTCGGCGTGTGGTACTGCTCCCAGTTCCTGGCCGCCGCGAATTCCGCGAGCCGGCGCTGCAGTCCCGCCACATCAAGTTCCGTCACGGCGTCAGGTCTACCACCGCCGGATTCCGGCGCGCCCCCAGGTCCACGACCGCGGCTCCGTGTTCCCGTGCCGCCCACGCCCCGTCGCCGACCGTCCCCGCGAGGCGGATGTGGCCGCGTCCGCACATCCGCTCGGCCAGCGCGGTGAGTTCCCGTAGCTGCCGGGGATCGAGGCTGCGGTCCATGCCGTCGGCGAGAACCGTGAGGGTCTGGAACGCGTCCGGCACCTCCGCGACCGGATCGACGGCGAGCACTCGGGGGCCGGTGAGCAGGACCAGGGCGAGGGCCAGATACCTCAACTCGCCGTCCCCCAGCCGGTCGACGGGCGTGCGCCGGCCGTCGCCTCGGTCGAGGACCGCCCGTACCGTCCCGTTGCCGAGGTCCTCCGACAGGACGTCGACGACCGGCCCGGCGCAACCCGCCCGCGCGGCGGCGACGAGCAGCCCGTGTCGCGTACTGCACTCGGCGCGTGTGCGCCACAGCACGGCGGCGAGGTTGTCGCAGCCGCTGAGGAGACGGTCGGCGGTGGCCCGGGCGGGGCGGCGCATCCGGCCGGGCTGCGGGTCGCAGGAGAAAACCGAGCGCAGCGCCACCACCACCTGCTCGGCGGCGGCGATGACGAGGCGCTGGCCTTCCGTCTTCCCGGCGACGCGCAGGGGCAGCAGCGCTGTGCCGAGCACGTCGTCCGGCAGGGGCGCGCGGGTCACCGGAACCGTCCCGGCCGTGTGCCAGGCGGCCTGGACGACGCGGCGGCCGGGGTCCCGGAGCGCGGTTTCCAGGAGGGTGTGGCCGTCGCAGGTCAAACGTTCGCCGACGATGCGGAGTTCCGGCTCCGCCTGGACGGCCAGGTCGAGGCGGACCGGGCCCACGGGCCCGGTGACGGTGCATCCGATGCGGAAGCCGCGGCGTTGCTGGGCGTCGGGGCGTGCCCGGTCCGGCACGTAGGCGACCGGGTCGGGGAACACTTCGCCGACGCCCGCGCCGCCGCCGAGCCGGGCCAGTCCCTCGTAGGCGCGCAGGGCGGTGGACTTGCCGGTGCCGCTCGGTCCGGAGAAGAGGGTGAGGGGGCCGAGCGGGAAGTCGGCGCCTCGGTGTACCCCGAAGGCGGAGAGCCGTAGTTCGGTGACGCTCGGCCGGTCCTGGGGGGCCGGGGGCGCGCCCCCGGCGAGCATGGTCATGCCCCGGACCGTAGGTGGCGGCCGGCCCGGAGAACCGTTCTTCCAGGCCGACCTTCCTACGATCGGGGGACCATGGCCTTGGCCGGGTGACTATGCCCGGGGAATCTTGCCCCGGCCCCGCACGCGCTCGGACCCCCCGCCCCGGGAACCGCAACCCCGGCTCCACACACCCCTGGACCCGCACCCCGGGAACCACTCCCCGAGAACCGCCCCCGGGAACCGCACGCGCCCCGGGACCGTTGGACCAGGAAAGGACCTACACCTGCGAACCCGCCCCCGCCACAAACCCCTGCACCTCAGTCCCGGGAGGCGCGAGGAGGAATACGTTCCGGTCGACCCGGTGCATTCCGCAGCCGAGCCCCATGACCACACCGCTGCTGAAGTCCAGGACGCGCTTGGCGACATCGGACTCGGCGCCGCTCAGGTCGAGCAGCACAGGAATCCCCGTCATCACGGTCTCGGCGACCTCGCGCGCGTCCGCGAACACATTGACCCGCAGCACGACGAACCGTCGCCGCGCCTCCGTGTCCACGTCAGGAACGCTTCTGTGATCGACCGCCGAAGGCCATGCGTTACGGCCGCGCAGCGGTACGACCTGGGCGAGCCCTTCCCACTGTTCGTCAGTGACGTCGTGGCTGTTCACTGCCCCCACCCCGTCCGGGCTCGTACTGTTGTCTCCACCAACCAATTCTTACGTCAAGTCACCCGTTCAGCCCAACAGCGACACGGTTCGGGCCCTGCCCGCACCAAGATCCAAGGGAGCGCAAGACGGAGGCTGAGGCTCCGCTCGCGCCCGGGAGCACGGGCTGGTCCAAACCTGTGGGGCGCACGCCAAGATCGCAGTACTCTCCGGCCATGACGACGGACACGGAGTGCGCCGCACTCACCCAGAGCCTGCGCCGCCGGGGAGCGATAGTGCTCGCGGTCTTCGCCCTCGTGTGGGCATTCGCCGGGGGCTCCGGCATCAGCGCGATGCCGGTCTCGGTGACGATCGGCGCGATCGCCGTCGTACTGACGGTGGTGGCCGTGGTCCTGGCGTTCCGCAGCAACTCCCGTCCGGCGTCCCGGATGGTGAACCTCCCGGCGAAGTGGACCCGTGGGGTCGGCATGGTGAACATGGCCGAAGTCGTGGCGATCTTCGCCGTGATCGCGGCGTCGAACGCGAGCGGGCATCCCGAGCTGATCCCGCCCGGCATCTGCCTGGTCGTGGGCCTGCACTTCTTCCCGCTCGCCCGCCTCTACGACCAGTGGCAGTACAAGTGGACTGCCATCTTCCTGACGGTGGTCGCGGTGGCGGGCCTGGTGATCTCGGCGGCCGGCACGACGATGGAAACGGTGCGCGCGATCGTGGGCCTGGGCGCGGCTGCGGTCCTGTGGGCGTCGTCGTTCCATGTGGCGGTACGGGGCTGAGGCCTGCTCGACAACGGCCCCAACTCACGTACCTCATACGGTTATTGACTCAGGTCAGAGAGATCGGACGCTTCCCTCGCTGTCGCAGGGGAGTTCGGCGGCCGGGTGGTTCACGTGGAAGTCGCGGTCGGCCTGGCGTTCCGCCTCGCTGATCGCCGTCGGCTTCACGTTGATGATGCCGCCGAAGGGCCGGTCCACGTCACGGATGATGACGAGGGTCGTGGTCAGCAGCGCGGTGATCACGGTGAGGGTGACGAGCTGGCCGCGGTTGTTCCTGCGGGGCAGGCAGATGCCGAGTGCCACCACGGTGATGACGAGCGTCGCGAGCAGGAACCAGAAGATGGTGCCGGGGATGCTCGCGGTCGCCTGCGTGAGGCGTTCCTCGCGTTCGTCGGAGCGCTTGTTGTCGGCGGCGATCAGCATCCCGAAGGCCGGCTTGCCCTCAAGGGTCTTGAAGGTGCGGCGGAAGTCGGTGGACCACACGCTGGGCGCGGAATGGCCGTTGCCGTCGGCCATGGCGGGCCATTCCCGGGTACGCACGGCGCGCGCGTAACAGACGGCGCCGGCCTGGATGCGTGCCCGCTGGGCCTCCGGCGCGTATTCGGCGGTCTCCACGAGCTGGTCCAGGGCGCGGGCCTCGCCGCGTGAGGCGACCTCGGCCTTGCCGTACGAGCCGTTGGCGGTGACCAGTACGAAGGCGAGCAGCAGGACGGTGAGGGTCAGCAGGGGACCGACGAGGTCCTTGACCGCCATTCCCGTGTCGTCGTCCTCGGTGAGCAGCCTCGGCCGTAGGAACCGGTTGGCCGCGAGTCCGGCGAGCAGAGCCACTACGGCGACGACGATGACGAGGACCACAGGCGGCCACCTCCGAGGGGGGTTCCTCCGCAGCGAGCGCGTGCGGGGCGCGGTGATCATGTCCTGACCTGGGCCTCGACCCGACCCTCAAATGATCTTGACCCACGAACGGGTGACACACGTACGCCCAACGGGACGCCAGGCGCAGGTCACGCTTTCGGCCGCCCGTCCTCCCGCTTAGCGGGAACGCGCCGTGGCCCGTACCCCCTCCCGCCCCCTAGGGTCGCCGCACTCCGATCCACCGCACCGCTTCGCCCGTACGCAGAGAGGAGTTCGGCCATGCCGTCCGAGTCCCCCGTGCTTCCGAGCCCGGGAACAACCGCGAGTCCGAGCCTGGGCCTTGAGGAGCGCATCGCGCGCATCGAGGCTCGGCAGGACATCGAGGAACTGAAGTACCGCTATCTGCGGGCCTGTGACCACAAGGACCCGGAGGGGTTCCGCGCCTGTTTCGTCGCCGAGGGCGCCGACATCGACTACGGCGAGCTCGGCGCGTTCGCCACGGTGGACGAACTCGTCGGTCTCTTCCGGCAGATCGCGCTGGCCCGTGGCGACGAGGGGCACCTCGTCCTGGACATGCACCACGGCGTGCACCCGCAGATTTCCTTCGTCTCCCCCACCGAGGCGACCGGCCGCTGGACCCTCCGGTTCCGGCAGCTCAACCTCGTCGAGCGGACGGAGCGGGTCATGTGCGGTGAGTACGACGACCGTTACGTCGTGGAGGACGGGGCCTGGCGGCTGGCCAAGCACCACTTCCGCAGCCTCTGGTCGCTGACCCGGCCGCTGCCCGAGGGTTACGTCGTGGACGAGGCGGGGCTGCTGTGACCGACGAGATCACCACCCGCGTCGCCCTGGTCACCGGTACCGGCAAGGGAGTCGGCCGGGGCATCGCCACCTCGCTCGGCGCGCAGGGCTGGACCGTGTACGTCACCGGCCGGGGCGAGCCGGGCCCGGACAGCCCGCAGGCGGAGACCGCGCGCCGTGTCACCGAGGCCGGCGGCGAGGGGATCGGCCTGCGCTGCGACCACCGGGACGACGAGCAGGTCGAGGCGCTGATCGCGCGCGTCACGAAGGAGCGGGGCCGGCTCGATCTGCTGGTCAACAACGTGTGGGCCGCGCCCGACGGCATGGCCGGCTTCGACGAACCGTTCTGGACGCGTCCCGTCTCCGACTGGGATCCCCTGGTCGGCATCGGTCTGCGCGCGCACTACGTCGCGTCGGTGCACGCGGCCCGGCACATGGTGGCCCGCGGCAGCGGACTCATCGTCAACATCTCGTCGTTCGGCGCCCGCGCCCCGCTGCACTCGGTGCTGTACGGCATCTCCAAGGCGGGCCTGGACAAGATGGCCGCCGACATGGGCCATGAACTGGCCTCGGCGGGTGTGTCGGCGGTGTCGCTGTGGCCGGGCCTGGTCCGCACGGACGGTCTGGTAGAGGCCGGTGTGGAGGAGGTGGCCGGGTTCAAGCTGGCCGACGCCGAGTCCCCCGAGTTCGTCGGCTCCGTCATCGCCCGCCTCGCGGACGACCCCGGACTCGCCGAGCGCAGCGGTCACACGTATGTCGTCGCCGAACTCGGCGAGGAGTACGGGGTGACCGAGGCGGACGGGCGTCGGGCGGCGTCGCACCGGGCGGCTTTCGGGGGCGGGCCGCTGTACTGAGGGAACGTCACAGGCCGCGCCGGGCGAGCCCGGGGCGCCCCACGACAAACAAGCAGGCGGGCCCGACCGTGTTCACGGTCGGGCCCGCCTGCTCCGCTTTCGCGGCGGTCACCCGGCTCTCCGGCAGCCGCTGGGGGCAGTTGCCGTACCGGGCCCGGGCGTTCCGGCCGGCGGCGCGACCCCGGGTGGGACCTCCGCCGTACCGTCGTCGCCCTGTCCGGACTCAGATCTCCAGCTCGGACTCGATCTTCTTGAGCTGGTGGCGGGCCATCGCCAGGTTGGCGCGCGAGGTGTCCAGGACCAGGTAGAGGAACAGGCCGTTGCCGCCGTGGCTCTTGAGCAGGCGGATCAGGTGGTACTGGTCCGACAGCGTGATCAGGATGTCCTCGATGTCGGACTTGATGCCGAGGTGCTCCATGGTGCGCATCTTGGCGCGGATCACGTCCGTGTTGCCGGCGGCGGCCACGTTCAGGTCGAAGTCCGGGCTGCCGCCCAGCGTGCCCAGCGCCATTCCGCTGGTGTAGTCGACGAGCGCGACGCCGGTGGCGCCCGCGATGGAGGTCAGCGCCTCTTTCAGTGCGGTCTCGGTGTTGGCCATGACGGTCCTCTCAACTTTCAACTATCGGTGGTGGTGCGCGCTTCGGCGGTCGTTGCGCGTGGCGCGCGCGTGGTTCTGGTGGGTAGTGCGGATGCGGTCCTGGGGGCTGCCCAGGTGACCGGCGTGGCCCGTGCCGCGTCCTCGGCCGCGTCGAGCACCTCCCCGATACGGGCGCCGGCGCGGCGCCCTTCCAGGTGCAGCCGGCCGACGTTGACCCGGTCCTGGGCCAGCAGCGTCAGCACGGCGGAGCGGCCGGCCGCGTACGTGGCGACGTAGCCGCTCTCGCCACGCACGAGCAGCTCCCGGAAGCGGCCGTTCCCGGTGGCGTCGGCCACCCGGACGGCGACGCCGAGCGAGGCCGCGGTGAGCGCCGCGAGGCCCTCCGGATCGACGTGCGGGGTGTCGTGGGCGACGACGAGTCCGTCGACGCCCGCGGCGAGGGCTCCGGTGAGCTGCGGTACGCGGGTCCGGAGCCGGCGCAGTTCCTCCAGGACGACTTCGAGGTCCTTCTCGGAGACCATCAGCTCTCTTTCCTCGGCGTTCTCGACGTGCGCGGCGTTCTCGGAGTTCTCGGGGTTCTGGGCGTACTCGGAGTTCTCGACGCTCTCGGCTGTCTCGACGCTCTCGGCTGCCTCGACGTTCTCGGCTTGTTCGGCGGGTCGGTGCCGTTCAAAGCGCCTCCAGCGCATCCCTGAGCCTCTTCAGCAGTGCGATGTCAGGGTCGGTGACCGCGAGTGCGGGACCCGGTGGGACCGGTGGCGGCTCGGGGGCCGCGACTGCGGGCCGGACGAGTCCGGCGCCCGCGAGCCGTCGGACGTCCACGAGGGTGTGGAACGCCTGCCGGCCCAGTTCGCGGGCGATGCCGGGGGCCGTGCGGACGCCGTCCACCTGGTCGAGGACCGCGCGGGCGCGGGGGGTGACCGGCGCGGCGTCGGCCGGGGCGGCGCGGATGAGGGGGGCGCTGTCGGTCGCCGGGTCCGGCCACAGGCGGTGCAGCAGGAGCCTGCGGCGCAGCGTCTCGTGCTCCAGCGCGACGACGGGGACCGAGGGCAGCGCGCCCAGCTGGGGAGTGCCGTCGTAGACGAAGTGGCCCGGCACGCCGCTCGGCGAGAGAGCGAAGAACCCTGCGTCGTACAGGGCATCCAGGTGGCACAGTTCGAGGGCGCCTTCGGTCAACTCCCCCTCGGACAGCAGTAGTTCCGCTGTTTCGGCGGAGCCGCCGGCCTGCCCTGCCGCGCGCTGCCAGGCGGAGCCGTCGAGGGTGCCGTGGGCCGTGAGGAGCACGTCGAGGCCCGGGGCACGGGGACTCTCGGCGTGCACCACGCGGCCCTCGGCGAGGTGCAGGGTGCCGTGTTCGCGGACGAGGACGCCGGTGGCTTTCTCCTCGGCGAGCCGCCGCAGCATCGGCGACAGCGCGCCGGTGGTGCGGTCCTGCGAGGTGGCTCTGGCCCGCACGGGTAGCGGCGGAGGTGAGGCAACCATCGTCATCCCAGCACCAGACGGGAGGCCATTTCGCTGAGCCGGATCCGGGCGAGGGCGAGGTTGCCCTCCTCGCGCCCGAGCCACAGATGCAGGAAGACGCTGCTGTCGAAGGACGTGTCCACGAACCGCAACAGGTGGTAGCTGTCGCGGTTGCTGACTATGACGTCCTCGACGGGCGGCCGCCCGTCCCCACCCTCGTCGGCCGCGAACGCTCCGTGTTCGGCGGCCAGTCTGGCCAGCTCGGCCGCCTCGGCCGCGGCGGTCTCGTGGTCGCCGCCGGGGGCTTCCCCGACGGTGCCGAGCGCAAGGCCGCTGGTCCAGTCCACCAGCGCGGCACCGCGGGCACCGGGCAGCCGCATCGCGTCCAAAAGGCATTCGTCGATTCCGGGCACGCCGATACCCCTCCCTGCTGTTAGCCCCATTGAGTGACAGGGATAGTACGTGACCTGTGTGTGAGGGGTGAAGGGTGTGGAGGTTTCCGCCGTAATATGCTTCCGGCATGATAGGTTGAGGCGTTTGGCGATTGTTTCGCGCCGGTTGTGTCATTGATGCGCGGTGGTGCCGGAGTACGTCAACGGCTGCCGGGCGCAAGCGGGGTGGTGAGGGAGACCTCGTGCGCCCCCTCACCACACA
Source organism: Streptomyces sp. NPDC046821 (assembly GCF_040645335.1). Taxonomy (NCBI): domain Bacteria; kingdom Bacillati; phylum Actinomycetota; class Actinomycetes; order Kitasatosporales; family Streptomycetaceae; genus Streptomyces; species Streptomyces sp. NPDC046821. Next base: position 449,474 of record NZ_JBEYYB010000002.1, read on the forward strand.
TGCGGGGCGGATTCTCAGCGCAGCGGGTCGTACGGAGTCAGGTCGATGCCCGCGTCGGCGCCTCGGGCAAGGCGTGCCGCGACCGTGCCGACGTACGGGCCGATCATCAGGCCTGACGCGCCGAGGCCGTTGACGACGACGAGGCCGGGCACCTGCGGCACCTCGCCGAGCAGCGGCTTGACGTCGGGGCCGACCGGGCGGAAGCCGATGCGGGTCTCCACGTGTGTGGCATCGGCGAGACCAGGAGCGACGGACAGCGCTTCACTCAGCACCTCCGCCACCCCGGCCGCCGTGATCCGGTGGTCGAAGCCCGTGTCGTCCTCGCGCGTCGCGCCGACCACCACCCGCGAGTCGTCGAAGGCCAGCAGATAGTGCTTCGAACGCGGCAGGACGACCGGCCAGTTCACGGTGTCCACGCCCGGAAGGCGCAGGTGCATGATCTGTCCGCGCTGCGGCGCGACCCGTACGTGGACGCCGAGCGGTTCGAGCAGTCGCGGCGCCCACGCGCCGGCCGCCACGACCACCGCGTCCGCGCCGAAGAACACGTCGTCGACCCGCACACCCCGCACCGCGCCGTCCGCGAGGATCGTCGCCGTGCCCTCGACGAACCTTGCGCCGTGGCGCTGGGCCGCGCGGCACATCGCCTCGCGGACCGAGCGGCCGTCCAGGCGTGCGCCGCCGGGGATGTGGATCGCCGGGCCGTCGTGGGCCAGGGGCGGGAACATCTCGCGCGCCCGGCGCGCGCTGACCAGTTCCACCTCGCCGGCCAGCGGGGACTTCTCCGCGCGCTCGGCCACGCGTGCCAGCGCTTCCGTCGACTCGGCCTCGTCGACCAGAAGCAGCGAGCCGGTCCGCCGGTACCCGAACTCGCTCTCCCCGTCGGCGGCCAGCGCCGCCCGCAGCTCCTCGTAGAACTCCGTCCCCGCGAGCGCCATGCGGTACCAGTCCTCGTCCTCCACGCCGGACGACCACGGGCAGATGATGCCCGCGCCGGCCGATGTCGCGCGGCCCGGGTTCCGCGAGTCCACCAGGACGACGTCCACCCCGCTGCGCGCCAGCTCATATCCCGCTGCCGCACCGGCGATTCCGCAGCCGACCACCACGACGCGCATCTTCCGCCCCTCTTCCATCGACTCCTCCTCCGACTCCTCCGACTCCTGCGACCGGACTCCGTTCACCGCACACCGCCCATGCGCCGCTGCACCCATGGCGCCAGCAGGTGCATGACCACGCCTACCCCCATCACCGCGGCTCCGACCCCGGCGAAGTAGCCGACCTCGGTCTCGGGCCGGTACAGCTGCACCAGCTGCGCGTTGATGCCGCCCGCCGCCGCGGAGGCCAGGAACCACAGGCTCATCATCTGGGCGAGGAACGCGCGCGGCGCGAGCTTGGTGGTGGCCGAGAGCCCCACCGGCGAGAGACACATCGAGCCGCAGATCACGACGAAGTAGCTCGCGACGAGCCACCACGGACTGGCCGCTTCGTGCACACCGTTCAGCAGGCCCGGCCCCGCCATCAGGACGAACGAAGCGCCGCCGAGCAGCAGTCCCGTGGCGAACTTGCGGGGTGTGGCCGGCTGCCGGTCGCCCAGCCTGATCCACAGCCAGGCGAAGGTGGGGGCCAGGATGAGGGTGGCGACCGGGTTCAGCGACTGGAACCAGGACGACGGCACCGCGATCCCGAACACGTTGAGGTCGGTACGGGTGTCGGCGAACTGTGCGAGCACCGAGCCGGACTGCTCGTTGACCACCCAGTAGCAGACCGCCCCGATGAACAGCGGAACGTAGGAGATCAGACGGGACCGCTCCACGGCGTCGGTGTGCGGGCTACGCAACATCATGAACAGGTACGCCGCCGGCAGCAGCACGGCGAGCACCGACACCGCGTTGATGAGCGTGTCCACGGTCAGCGAGCCGAGCGCCGCGAGGCCCACGACCGCGACCGCCACCACCGCCACACCCACGGTCGCGCGCATCGCCACCTGGCGCCGTTCGCCTGCGCGCAGCGGCTGCGTCGGCGCGCTCCCGGCCTGGCCGAGGCGTCTCCGTCCCCGGGTGTACACCAGCAGTCCGGCGGCCATGCCGATCGCCGCGAGGCCGAAGCCGAGGTGGTAGTCGACCTGCTGCCCGAGGGTGCCCACCAGGTACGGCGCCACGAACGCGCCCAGGTTGATGCCCATGTAGAAGAGGGAGAACCCGGCGTCACGGCGGTTGTCGGAGGGCTCGTACAACTCCCCCACCATGCTGGACACGTTGGGCTTGAGGAGTCCGGTGCCGACCACGATCAGCACCATGGAGACGAGGAGCGCGGGCAACCCGCCCGGCACGGCGAGCGCGAGATGGCCGCACATGATCAGCACGCCGCCGGCCAGGACCGCGCGGCGCATACCGAGGAGCCGGTCGGCCAGCCAGCCGCCGAGGATGCCGGACATGTAGACCAGGGCGCCGTAGACGGACACCAGCGCGGACGCGGTCGGTTTGTCGACGCCGAGTCCGCCCGCCGAGGTCTGGTCGTACAGGTAGTAGAGGAGGATCGCGGACATCCCGTAGTAGGAGAACCGCTCCCACATCTCCAGGAAGAACAGGGTGGCCAGGCTTCGGGGGTGGCCGAAGAAGCCGCGCTCGGCCGGTTGCTGTGTCTTGGTCAGTTCGAGTTCGCTCATGGGCCGCCTCTCAAGAGGGCGTGCACCGGCGGGAGTTGATGTTGCGGTCAGCCGAAGGTGCCGTCGGGTCGGCGCAGCAGGGGGCGGTCGACCGTCCAGAGCACCTCCGCGGTGCCGGTGCCGCGGTTGTGGATGGCGTGGGGGATACGGGACTTGAAGTGGATCGCGTCGCCCGCGGTGAGCGATGCGGTCTCGTCCGGCAGGAGGAACGTCAGTTCACCGCTCAGCACGTAGCAGAACTCCTCGCCGTCGTGCTGGGTGAACGGCGACGGCTCGGCGGTCGCCCGCACCCGGGTGACCAGGGCTTCGATGCGCTGGTCCGGCAGGTCCGCGGTCAGGACGCGGTGCTCGCGCTCCCCCATGGCCACCCGCTCGGCGTGCGGGTCGTCGTGCCGGGCGATCGCGTACGCGTACCGGCCGCGGCGGCCCGCCGCGCCGAGGAGGTCGGACGCGTCGACCTCCAGGGCGTCCGCCAGGGCGAAGAGCGAGGTCAGGGAGATCGAGTTGATGCCGCGCTCGGCCAGCGAGAGGAAGCCCGCCGACAGTCCGCAGCGCCCCGCCAGGTCCCGCAGGGTCAGGCCGCGCCCGGTGCGGAGCCGTTTGATCTCGACCCCCACCAGGCGCATGGGGCCGCTGTCCGCCCGCTCGGCCGGACGCGCGCTGTGGACCACAAGTTCCTGCCTTTTATTCGCCGTCGAGATCGGCGCGCGGCATGACGCTGACGTAGTCTCCGCGTGCGACGACCTCCGGGGGCTCGTGGACGATGCCCTTCGTCGTCTGGCCGCGCTCGCCCGGGTTCGTGCTGATCAGCTTGACGACCTCGGTGCGCATCGTGCGGGACCGGTTGCCCACCCTGATGAGCTCGCAGCGCACCTCGATGTAGTCGCCGACGTAACACACTGCCGTGAAGTCGACGCTCTCCCAGCGGGCCAGGTAGCCGGCGGACTCGCCGCGCATCACGCCCAGCATCGCGCCGGCGTCGGACATCAACTGCATGTAGTGCGCGGCCGGGATGACACCGCCCGCGTACTTGGTGTCGTCGGCGCGCAGCCGCACGCGGAGTGTGGTGCTGGTCGGGTTGCCGTCCATCATGTGTCTCCTTGTCATACGAAGCGGTGGGAGGGGTGACCGTCGGTCACTCGGGGAAGTGGCACGCGACGGAGCGCTCGCCGGAGCCCGATACCTCAAGCACCGGGTCGAGCGACGCGCACGGCTCGCTCGCCTTCCAGCACCGCGTACGGAACGCGCAGCCGGACGGCACGTGGGCGGGCGAGGGGAGGTCGCCCTGGAGCACGATGCGGCTGCCGCGCGCGTTCGCGTCGGGGTCGGGTACGGGGGCCGACGAGAGCAGTGCCTTGGTGTAGGGGTGCTTCGGGTCGTCGTACACGGCGTCGGTGGGGCCGTACTCGACGATGCGGCCGAGGTACATGACCGCGATGTGGTCGGAGATGGTGGCGACGACGCTCAGGTTGTGCGCGATGAAGATGTACGCGACGCCGAGTTCGTCCTGGAGGTCCTTGAGCAGGTTGATGACCTGTGCCTGGATGGAGACGTCGAGCGCGGAGACGGGTTCGTCGCAGATGACGACGTCGGAGCCGGAGGCCAACGCCCGTGCCAGGCCCACGCGTTGCTGCTGTCCGCCGGAGAGCTGGCTGGGCCGCCGGTCGGCCAGGTAGTCGGGGAGGCCTACGGAGTCCATCAGTTCGGCGGCGCGTGCGTTGCGTTCGGCGCGTGGGCCCTTGGGGCGCAGTACGTCGAGCGGTTCGCGGATGATCTGCTGGACGGTCATCCGGGGATCGAGGGAGGTGAACGGGGACTGGAACACCATCTGTACGCGCCGCATCAGCTCGTCCCGCCGGCGTCGCCCGACACCATCGACGCGGTGTCCGGCGACCGAGAGGGAACCGCTGGTCGGCTCCTCCAGGCCGACGAGGAGGCGAGCGAGGGTGGACTTGCCGCACCCCGACTCGCCGACGACGCCGACGGTCTTGCCGGCGGGCACCGCGAGGGAGACACCCCGGACGGCCTGGATGAGGTCGCCCTTGCGGTGGCCGGGGTAGGACTTGACGAGTGCGTCCGCCGAAAGCACCGGGTCCGCCACACGGGCCTCGTCGCGGACGGCCGGCTCAGTCGGCACCATGGAAATTCTCCTTCCAGTATCGGCAGGCGGAGGCGTGGCCCGGCGCGACGAGTTCCAGGCCGGCGGGAACCGATGCGCAGTCGTCCCGCGCGTAGGCGCACCGGGTGTGGAAGCGGCAGCCGCTCGGCCGCGTCGTCGGGCTGGGCGGCGAGCCGGGGATCGACGCGAGACGCTCCGCACGCCGGTCCGACCGTGGCACGGCGTTCAGGAGGCCTTGCGTGTACGGGTGCCGGGGCGCGGTGAAGATGTCCCGTGTGTCGCCGGACTCGACGACGGCGCCCGCGTACATCACGGTGACGCGTTCCGCGATCTCGGCGACGACGCCCATGTCGTGCGTGATGATCACGAGCGCCATGCCGGTCTCCTCGCGCAGGTCCCGCAGCAGTTGCAGGATCTGCGCCTGGATCGTCACGTCGAGCGCCGTGGTCGGTTCGTCGGCGATCAGCAGGTCCGGGTCGAGGGCGAGTCCGGTGGCGATCAGGACGCGCTGCCGCATCCCGCCGGAGAACTGGTGGGGATAGTCCTTGAGGCGTTCCGCCGCCGACGGGATCCCCACCAGGTCCAGGAGTTCGACCGCCCGCTTCCGGCAGCGTCCGGCGCTCCAGCCCTTACGGATACGGAGTGCCTCGGTGAGCTGGTAGCCCACGGTGAGCGACGGGTTGAGCGACGACAGCGCGTCCTGGGCGATCAGCGCCATCCGGTCGCCGCGTATGTCACGCATTCGCCGGTTCGACAGGGTCGTCAGTTCCACTCCGTCGAAGGCGACCGCTCCCCGGATCCGGGTGCGCCGGTTCTTCGGATAGAGGCGCAGTACGGCCCGCATCGCCGCCGATTTGCCCGAGCCGGACTCGCCGACGATGGCCATCGACTCGCCGCGGCCGATCGAGAGCCCGAAGTCGTTCACGGCGGCGACGGTGCCGTGCGGGGTCGTGAATTCGACCGAGAGCCGCTCGACGCTCAGCAATGGACTGCCTGTCTCGCGCGTGGCTGACGTCATGTCCCCTCCTTCCGCCGGACCGACACGATGGACGTTGGCTGTCATCGCACGATGGACGTTCGCTCTCATCGATCGACCCGTCACTTCAGCTTGATGTCCTGGAGGGTGATGCCCTCGCCCATCTCCGGGGTCCAGATCATGCGGTCGCTGACGCCATACATGGCGTCCGGCTGCCACATCGCGCCCACGGCGTACTGGTCGTGGATGACCTGCTGGGCCTTCTGCCAGAGTTCGGTGTTCTTCTTCTCGTCCGTCGTGCGGCCGGCCTCGGCCGACAGGTCGTCGAATTCCTTGATCCTGGCGATGCTCGACGTGGCGGAGGACTGGATGAAGGAGTTCAGCTTGCTGGCGTCGCCCTCGCCGAAGTCCCAGCCGATGATGTAGAAGGGGCCTGCGCTGCCGCTCGTCATCTGGTTGATGAGGCGGCCCCATTCGACGGTCTGGGGCTTGATGTCGAAGCCGGCCGCGTCGAGTTGCTGGTTCATGGCTTCGTAGATCTGCTTGTCCGCCGGGTAGCGGCCTTCCGAAGTCTTGGTGTGGAGGGTGAGTTTGCCCTTGTAGCCCGCTTCCTTGAGAAGTTCGCGGGACTTCTTGGGGTCGTAGGTGTACGGCTGGATCGACTTGTCGAACTGCTTGACGTCCGGGTCCATCGGAACGCCGAGAACGCGTCCGTGTCCCTTGAGGAGTTCGTCGACGATGCCCTTCACGTCGATAGCGTGCGCGAATGCCTCGCGGACCTTCGGGTTATTGAAGGGCGGCTTTCGCATGTCGAGGAGAACGGTGTTGACGAGGCCCTTGTGGCTCGATGCCACGTGCACGCCGGCCGCGCCGTCGACGCGCTTGACCTCTTCGACGGGGACCCGCTCGATCATGTCCACTTCGTGGGCGCGCAGGGCGTCCACGCGCGTCTTGTCCTCGGGCACGAATACGAACGTCGCCCCTGTCACCTGCGGCTTCTTGCCCCAGTAGGACGTGTTCGGCGTCACGGTCACCGACTGGCCCTTGTTCCAGGTCCCCAGCTTGTAGGGGCCGGTGCCGATGGGCTTCTCGGCGACCTTGGCGTAGCCGGCCTCGCTGAAGTACTTGGGCGGCACGATGTAGACGCGGCCGGTGCCGCCGAAGGGCTGCATCCGGCGCGGGAGCACGGGGTCGGGGTATTTGGTGACGATGTCGACGGTGTGGTCGTCGACCGCCTTGACCTCCTTGACGGACGCGATCTGGCTGGCGCTGACCGACGACGTGGTCTTCGGGTCCAGGATGCGCTCGATGGAGTACTTGACCGCCTCGGCGTTGAACGGTTCGCCGTTCGTGAATTTGACGCCCTTGCGCAGATGGAAGCGCCATGTCGTCGGATTGACGAGCTCGTAGGAGGTGGCGAGCTTCGGGACCAGCTTGTGGGTCTTCTTGTCGAGGTCGAGCAAAGTCTCGTAGATCTGGTTCATGATGGCCAGGTCGGGGCCGCTCGCGGAGCGCTGGGGGTCGAGCATGTCCACCCCGGCACTGAGCGCGATCTTTATCTTGCCGTTTCCGCCACCGCCTTTTGCCGAGGTGTCTTCGACGGAACACGCGGAGCTTCCTGCCAGGAGGGTTCCGGTGGCGATGGCCGCCACCAGCCGGCTGGATCCTCTCATTACGGATCTCCTTACCTGCGCACAGGCACTAGGAACCTAATTCGGGGACAAGCGGTCACGGACCGCTTCGCTGATGATGTTGACGCTGAGAACGAGGAGGAATATCGCGATTCCCGGGGTGATGGTGATCCACCAGGCCGACGCCATGTAGTCGCGTCCGTCGCTCAGGATCTCGCCCCATCCCGGTGAGGCCGAAGGTGCCGAGAGGCCGATGAATCCCAGGCCGGAGATGATGACGATCGCGTTGCCGAAGGCGAGGGCGCCCAGGACGAGAATGGACGAGGCGACGTTCGGGAGGATGTGCCGGAAGACGATCCGCAGACCTGAGCCGCGCATCACGCGGACGGCGAGAATGTATTCCAGTTGGGACACTTCGCGGGTCTCGATATGGACCACGCGGGCGATCTCGACCCATGACGCGAGTGCGACCACGAATACGACGAGCCAGAAGCTTGCGCCCAGAATGCCGACGACGGCAAGAGCGAGGAGGAAGAAAGGAAAGGAGAGCTGAAGATTGGTCAGCAGAATCAGCAGATCTCCGAGCCGACCGCCTCGATATCCGCAGTAAAGACCCAGAAGGGCGCCCACGGCGGTGCCGATCAGGACGGCGAGGGCCGCCTGCACCACGATGGTCTGCGCCCCGGCGAGCACCAGGGACCACAGGTCGCGGCCCAGCGCGTCGGTGCCGAACAGATGGCTTCCCGCGGCGGTCCGGCTGCCGGGCGGCAGGAGCCGGCCCCTGAGATGCTGCGCGCCGGGGTCCATCGGCGCGAGCTTGTCCCCGGCGACGGTGACGACGGCGAAGGCCGCGAGCATGAGGACCGCGATCACGGTCAGTACGCGATGGCGCAGCAGGCCGCGGAACCTCCGGAGGCCGACCGGCGGTCGGGTCCTGGACGCGTTCGTTTCCAGGGTCGTGGTCATCGGTTCCTCCTCACGCCGCAAGCCTCAGGCGCGGGTTGGCGGCGCGGGCCAGCACCTCGGTCAGGACGGTGACGACGGCGAAGATCACGGCGACGTAGACCACGATTCCCTGGACCACGGGGAAGTCGCTGCGGCTGATCGAATGGACGGCCAGGGTGCCGATGCCGGGCCAGGCGAAGACGGTCTCGGTCAGCACGGCCCCGCCGAGCAGGCTGCCGAACTGCACCCCGCCGAGGGCGAGGACCGGGAGCAGCGCGTTGCGGAGCACGTGAACTGTCATGACGCGGCGCTCACTTGCCCCCTTTGTGCGGGCCGTGTCGACGTACGGCATCGGCAGCACGTTGAGGACGGAGGCGCGGGTGAGGCGGGCCATGTTCGGAAAGAGGTAGAGCATCAGGTTGACGCTCGGCAGGACGAGGCTCGCGACGCCGGCGGTGCCGAAGGTGGGCAGCCACCCAAGCGTGACGGCGAAGACCTGAAGCAGCAGAAGCCCCGACCAGAACGACGGCACCGAGTTCCCCACCACGGCGACGGCCTGCACCACCCGGTCGAGGACGCCGCCCCGCCCCATCGCGGCCAGGGTGCCGAGGGGTACGGCGACCAGGACCGTCAGGACGAACGACGACGCCGCGAGGATGGCAGTGTTCGGCAGGTAGCGCAGCACGACGGCCGACACCGACGAACTGTCGAAGTAGGACTTCCCGAGGTCGCCCCGCACCGCCCCGCCCAGATAGGAGAAGTACTGGGCGAGGAGCGGCTTGTCGATCCCGAGCTGTGCGCGCAGTTGGGCGCGCTGGGCCGCGCCGGCGTCCTGGGGCAGGATGAGGCCGGTCGGGTCGCCGCTCATCCGGACGAGGACGAAGGTGAGCGTGAGCGCGCCGAAGACGACCAGGAGCCCGATCGCGATGTGCTTGACCAGGAGTCTCGTCATGGCTGCGAGGGTTCGGCGGGGCGCGGGGTGGGCTGGTAGTAGGCGGTGCGCCAGGCGGCGGCCTTCTTGGCGCCGTTCTCCTCGACCTGCCGCTTGAACTCGCGGGTGACCTCGTCCTCGAACGTGGACACGTGGGCCGCGGTGTCGACCCAGCCGTCCATGTGCGCGAGCATTCCGGCGGTCTCGTAGGCGCGGTTGATGCCCTGCTTGTGGGCGCGCAGCGCGCCGGAGGGGAGCTTCCGCAGCCGGTCGGCGACCTCGTACACGCGCTCGTCGAAGCGTTCGTCGGGCACAGCCTCCGACACGAGGCCCAGACGGAAGGCCTCGGTGGCGTCGAACCGGTCGCCGAGGAGCAGCACTTCCTTGGCCTGCTTGTGGTTCACCATCCACGGCACCATGAGGAACGCGATGCCTGCTCCGAACTGCACTTCTGGCAGGCCGAGTTGGCAGGACTCGGCCGCGATGGTGAAGTCCGCGGGGAGGGAGAGTTCGAAGGCGCCGGCCAGGCAGTATCCGTGGACGGCCGCCACGACGGGCTTGGGCGAGTTCCAGATCGTCCAGCGGGTCCGGTTGGAACCGGAGCGAAGGCTGTCGATGCGCGATTCGGCGTCCTCGTCCGCCACCTGCTCGGCCAGGTCGAATCCGGCGGAGAACGCGCGGCCCCTCCCCCGCAGCACGATCACACGGCAGCCGTCGTCCTTGGCGGCCTTCTCGACGAGGCGACCGATCTCGTCGTACATCGGGAAGCTGAGGGCGTTGAGTTTCTCCGGGCGGTTCAGCCAGATGGTGAGGACGCCCTCGGACTGCTCGGCCTGTACCCATTCAGCGGACATCGTCGGCTCCTCGGTCTCCCGTTTCCGGCTCGGTCTCCAGGACGACGGCGGCGTCGACGGCCTGCAGCGCGCTGCCCACCACCGTGAGCGGATTGATGTCGACGCTCTCGATGTCCGCGTCGGCCCGGCACATGGCGTGCAGCGCGGTCACCTGCCGGTGCAGCTCGTCGAGGTCGACGGCGGGCTTTCCGCGCCAGGGGCGGAGGTACGCGGCCACGGGCGAGTTCTCGATCGCGTGGGCGAACTCGGCGCTGTCGAGCGGTGGGATCAGCACGGCGACGCGGGCGGCGACCTCGCTCAGGACGCCGCCGATGCCGACGACGACGGTGTGCCCGAAGGTGGCGTCCTTGCAGATACCGAGCAGCAACTCCCGTTCGGCAGCTATCTGTTGGGACACCGTGCAGGCGATGTCTGATCCGGCGCCGGGGATCGTACTCATCTGCCGGAACGCGGCGGCCACCTCGTCGGCGGAGGCCAGGCCCAGCCTGACGCCGTTCACGTCCGACTTGTGGGCGACGTTGGCGAGTTGGGCCTTGAGGACGACGGGGTAGCCGATGGCTTCCGCCGCTGTCACCGCCTCCTCGGCCGAGGACACGAGTTCCTGGCGGACGGTGGTGACGCCTGCGGCCGCTACCCGCTGAAGGGACTCGTACTCGGTGAGGGCGTACCCGGCGCCGGCCTCGGACGGCGGCGCTTCTTTCTGCTCGGTCCCGTCCTGGCCCTCGATGCGGGCGAGGAAGGAGCCGCGTGCCTTGAGTGCGGCGAGGGCGGCGGCGGCCTCGGCGAGTGAGCCGTAGCAGGGCACACCGCTGAGGCGCATCGTGGTGAACGCCTCCTCGTGTTCCTTCGCGAAGGGCGTGTAGAAGACGATCGGCTTGCCCAGCTCCTGTTGCAGGGTGGCGAGGAGCGGCGCCGCGCTCTCGAAGGTGCGGCCGTTGTCGTCGACGAGTCCCGGGCGCCACCCTTCTCCGTACAGGCCGTAACTGAGGCCGCCGTGGAACTCCGGGCGGCTCAGGGGGTAGCGCATCAGGGTCCTGAACAGGGTGAGGTCCTCGGTGAACCCGCCGGTCATGTCGACGGGGTTGGACATCGGCGCCCAGGGCGGCAGGTACCGGCCGAACGTGTCCCGGAGCTCCTGGTCGAAGGCGGGGACGGTCAGGCCGGCCCGCTCGACGCAGTCGGTGCCGACGGTGGAGTGGCCGCCGCCCGATCCGACGATGGCGATGTTGTCGCCCTTCATCGGCGGGCAGCGCAGCAGTGCCTCGGCGACGGCCATCACGTGGTCCAGGTCGCGGACCTGCACGACCCCGGCCTGCTCGAACGCCGCGTCGTAGATGTCCTCGGCGGCCGAGAGGCGCGAGGTGTGCGAGGCGGCCGCGCGCCGCCCGGCCTTCGTCACACCTCCCTTGATGGCGACGATCGGCTTGCGCTCGGCGACGGCACGGCATCGCGCGATGAAGTCGGCACCGGCGTTCTCCTGGAGGCTCTCCAGGTAGAGCAGGATCACGTCGACGGCGTCGTCCTGCGCCATGTACTCGACGTAGTCGATGGCGGGGATGTCGGCCTGGTTGCCGAAGCTGACGAACGACTCGAAGCCGAGGTCGTGCCGCTTGGCGTTGTCGAACAGAGTGAGCGCGATGTTGCCGCTCTGCGAGACGAACCCGATGCGGCCGGGGGCGAGGTGTTCGACGTCGGTCAGGTTCATCCGGCTGCCGGTGCTGAACACGCCCATGCAGTTCGGGCCGACGACGCGCATCCCCAGTTCGTTGCACCGGGCGACCATGTCCCGCTGGATCCTGGCGCCGTCGTCGCTCATCTCGGCGAAGCCCGCCGTGAACACGATGCCGACCTTGACCCCGGCGGCCGCGGCCTCCGTCATGGCCTGCGGGGTCGCCTGCATTCCCACGGCGCCGAAGACGAGGTCGGGTACTTCGGGGAGGTCCTTCACCGAGGGGTAGATCGTCTCGCCGCCGACGGTGCCGCCGTTGCGGCCCACGGCGTACACGCGGCCTTGGAAGCCGTAGCCGCGTACCTTGTCGAAGAATTCGTTGCCACTGCGTGCCGATGTCGCGGAGACGCCGACGATCGCGATGCTTTTGGGGGCGAAGAGTGCCCTGAGGTAGTGGTCCACCTGGATTCCTCCTGTCCTCACTGACTCACGTGGCTGACCGGGTTGTTCAGTCGCGGGCGGCATCCGCCGGAAGTTGGAGGGACTGCGGTTCGAGGTACTCGGCCATGCCGTGCGCGCCGAGTTCGCGGCCGTAGCCGGAGTGCTTGAACCCTCCGAAGGGGGCGGCGGGGTTGAAGGCGCCGCCGTTGATGTCGACCTGTCCGGTGCGGATGCGCCGGGCGACCCGTACGGCGTGGCCGGTGTCGCGGGCCCAGACCGATCCGCCGAGTCCGTACCGGGTGCCGTTCGCGATCTCGACGGCCTCGCCCTCGTCCCGGTAGCCGATGATGCTCAGCACCGGGCCGAAGATCTCGTCCTGCGCGAGGGTGGACGCCGGGTCGACGTCCGTGAAGACCGTGGGGCGTACGTAGTAGCCGTCGCCGCATCCGTCGGGAGGGGTCTCGCCGCCCGCGAGGAGCCGGGCTCCGTCGCTGAGGCCCGCGCGGATGAACGCCCGTATGTGTTCCCGCTGTTGATGGCTGATCACGGGGCCCATGCGGGTCTTGTCGTCCGTGGGGTCGCCCACGGTGTGCTTCGCGGCGGCCGCCTGCGCCAGCTCGTTCACGTGGCCGAGCTGGCCGGCCGGTACGAGGAGGCGGGTCCACGCGTTGCACGCCTGGCCGGAGTTGAAGAACGCGTTGGCGACGCTGACCTTCACGGCGGTGGGGAGGTCGGCGCCCGGCAGGACGAGGCTCGCGGACTTGCCGCCGAGCTCCAGGGTCACGCGCTTGACGGTGCGTGACGCGGCGGCGGCCACGGCTCGGCCCACGTCGACCGATCCCGTGAACGAGACCAGGTCCACGTCGTCGTGGTCGACCAGCGCCCGGCCCGCGGCCGGTCCTCCGGTGACGACGTTGAGCACGCCGTCGGGCAGGCCCGCGTCCGTCAGGATCCCGGCGAGGAGCAAGGCCGAGAGCGGGGCCAGTTCACTGGGCTTGAGCACCACCGTCGCACCGGCGGCCAGCGCGGGGACGACCTTGCTGGTGACCTGGTGGACAGGGAAGTTCCACGGGGTGATGGCGGCGACGACGCCCACGGGCTGACGGACGACCAGCGAGTGCCCGATCCGCTCCTCGAAGTCGTAGGACGCGAGCACGTCGGCCGTCGCCGCCGTGACGGTGACGGGGAGTTGGGCGTGCAGGGAGCGGGCGATCCGGATCGGGGCGCCCAGCTCGGCCGTCACCACCTGGGCGATCTCTTCCCGCCGGTCCTCGAGCAGCTTCGCCGCGCGGCGCAGCACGGCCACCCGGTCCGCGACGGGCGTGGCGGCCCACGTCCCGAACGCCTCGCGCGCCGACCTGACGGCGTCGTCGACATCACCGGGTCCTCCGTCGGCCACGGTCGCGATGACGCGTCGCGTCGCCGGGTTCTCCACCTCGATACGCGCTTCGCCGGCCGGTGACGGCCGGGTGACGCCGTCGATGAACTGGCCATGGTGGGGCGTTGGCACGGATCCCTCCTTCCGGGGAACGGCCCTTCCGGGGCACGGCCCTTCCACCGCGTGATTCCTCGCGGCGTGTTCATGACGCTAAAACTAAACGATCGTTTAGACAAGGGGTGTGCATGGCGACTAGGTCCAGTATTCACTGGGGTATAGACCCCTAAACGATCGCTCAGAACTGACGAATGACGGAGGCAAGCCATGATGAGTGACACCAAACCGGTGGTCCTGGCCGTGGAGGACGGCGTCGCCACGGTCACGCTGAACCGGCCGGAGCGCCTCAACGCCATGACCGCGGAACTGCTCCATCTGGCGACCAGTACGTTCGAGACCGTCGCCGCCGATCCCACGATCCGCGTCCTTGTGCTCACCGGGGCGGGCCGCGCGTTCTGTGCCGGCGGCGATCTCTCGCAGGGCGCCGGCGGAGCGGTCACCGCGGGCGTCGGCCCCGAGTCGCGGGCCAAGCTGCTGCGGCAGTTCATGGAGACGTCGAAGCTGCTGCACGAGATGCCGGCGGTGACGATCGCGGCCGTCAACGGCGCGTGCGCCGGCGCCGGATTGTCGTGGGCGTGCGCGTGCGATCTGCGCTATGCCTCGGCGAGGGCGAAGTTCAACGTGGCCTTCCTCAACGCCGGGCTCTCGGGCGACTTCGGCGGTACGTGGACGCTGCCGCGCATCATCGGGCAGGGCCGGGCACGCGAGAAGTACCTGGTGTCGCAGCCGTTCGACGCCGCCGAGGCGGAGCGGATCGGCCTGGTCTCGGGCGTCTTCGAACCGGAGCGGCTACTGCCGGAGGTGACCGCCGTCGCGCGCCGGATCGCGGTCTCGGCGCCGCTCGCGGTCTCACGTATCAAGCAGAACCTGGCCGACAGCGCGACGGTCGACTTCGGGCGCGCGCTCGACCTGGAGGCGCAACGGCACACCGAGTGCGTGGAGTCGGAGGACGGGAGGGAGGCGGCGCGGGCGTTCATCGAGAAGCGGGCGCCGCGGTTCGTCGGGCGGTGACGGGGCCTGCCGGGGGCTGCTGAGGGAGGCCGCTGAGGCGTGAGTCGGCTCGGCGACGGGCCGACTCACCCGTACGAATCAGGCAGCTCGGCGACGGGCCGGCCCACCCATACGGTCGCAGGCCCACCCGTACGGTTCAGGCGCCCTTATAGGTAGGCGGTTCGAACTGCGGTGCCCGCGAAGACCCCACCAGCGAGAGCGCCATGTGTCCGTAGCGCCAGGCGATCTCCTCGGGGCTGAGCGGACCTGCCTCCCGGTACCAGCGCGCCACGAACGTGCACATCACGACGACCGCCCGGCTCGCCTCGCGCGGCCACGGCGCCGTGAACACACCCTTGTCGCAGCCGTCTTCCACGCACGCGTCGAAGAGGCGCTGCAGCCGGTCCCGCTGCGCGACGTTCCGCTCGCGGTTGTCCGGCTCCAGGCTTCTGATCTCGCTGTTGACGATGAAACTGGAGGCGATGTCCGACGCGTTCCACAGGACGTGCGACTGCGCGGCGGCGAACAGCCGGGCCGCCGGATCCGGGCCGGCGCGGCGCAGCGCCTCCTCGGTCCGGTCGATGGAGTTGTCCATGAACCTCGTGATGATCTCCATCAGAAGTTCCTGCTTGGACGCGTAGTAGTGGTACAGCGCCGCCGGGGTCACTCCGGCTTCCTGCGTGATGTCCCTGACCGACGAGCCGTCGTACCCGTGCTTGTAGAAGCAGCGGACCGCGGCGTCGATGATCACCTGCCGGCCCGGCCGGTGCGCACCCGAACCCGCTCTGCCCCGTGTCACAGCCTGCGACTTCCCTTGCTTCTCACGGCCCTCGTCAGCCCACGTTCCCGGGCGTCAGCCTACTCGCAACCCGTGCGCCACCCCCGCGCCGTCCGGCGAGGAAAAGGCGCTGTCGCGCTCCGTGCGACGCCGCCCCCGGGACCGCTACGGACCGTGGCGGATACATGCCAAGGCGTAAACCCGCACCTCTGCGCACATTGCCCGCTCCGGCACCGTAATGCCAGGGTTCGGCTCGCCCCCCGCGCATGGAACTGCTCCTTCATCGAACAGGAGTTGACATCGCGATGCCCAGCGCGCACCTCACCGTCCGATGGAGAACCGGTCCCGTCCTTGCCCTGGTCGTGGCCCTCATGGTCGCCCTCCTCGCCACCCTGGGGACCCAGCGGGCCGACGCGACCGACAAGATCGACAGCGATCTCGCCGCCGCTCTGAGGAAGGACCCGGCCACCCCGTTCTGGATCCGCTTCGGCGAGAAGGCCGACCTGAGTGCGGCGCACTCCGCCAAAGGCCGCGAGAAGCAGGGCCGGAGCGTCGTCGACGCGCTGCGCGACTCGGCCCGCGGTCAACAGTCCGGCGTCCTGGCGCAGTTGAAGCGGTCCGGCGCCGAGTACCGGACGTTCTGGGCGTCCAACACCGTGTACGTGTCGCGTGGTTCGCTCGAACTCGCCAAGTCGCTCGCCGAGGACGGCAACGTCGTACGGCTGCGCGGCGACCACGTCTACGAGCTGCCCGACACGACCCAGGCCCCGAAGGTCAAGGCCGTCGCGGCGGCCGACGACGCCGAGCCGGTCGAGTGGGGCATCGGTGCGATCGGCGCGGACAAGGCCTGGAGCCAGTTCGGCAGCCACGGTGAGGGCGTCGTCATCGGCTCCATCGACTCCGGAGCCCAGTACGACCACCCGGCGCTGCGCGACTCCTACCGCGGCACCCGCGCCGACGGCACCTACGACCACAACTACAACTGGTTCGACCCGAGCAACGTGTGCGGCACCCCCTCGCTCGCGCCCTGCGACAACGCCGGACACGGCACCCACACCATCGGCACGATGACCGGCGGCCTGGCCGGCAGCGCCCGTATCGGTGTCGCCCCGGGCGCCAAGTGGATCTCCGCGAAGGGCTGTGAGGGCCGGACCTGCTCCGAGGCCGCGCTGCTCGCCTCCGCGCAGTGGATGCTCGCCCCCACCGACCTGAGCGGCAAGAACCCGCGCCCCGAGCTGCGGCCCGACATCATCAACAACTCCTGGGGCAACGACAACGGCATCGCCGTCGAGGACTGGTACCAGGACTCCGTGAAGGCCTGGATCGCCGCCGGCATCTTCCCCGTCTTCGCGGGCGGCAACGCCGGTCCCGCCTGCAACACCGCGGGCAGCCCCGGCGACTACGCCAACTCGTACGCCGTCGGCGCCTTCGACTCCAAGGGCGTCATCGCCTCCTTCTCCTCGCGCGGCCAGGGCGAGAACGGTGCGATCAAGCCCGATATCGCGGCGCCCGGCGTCAGCATCCGCTCGGCCGTCCCCGGCAACGCGTACGCGTACATGAACGGCACCTCCATGGCGGCCCCGCACACCGCGGGCGCGGTCGCGCTGCTCTGGTCGGCGGCACCCGCCCTGGCCGGTGACATCACCGCCACGCGCAAGCTCCTCGACTCCACCGCCGTCGACGTCAACGACACGAGCTGCGGCGGCACCGCGGCCGACAACAACGTCTGGGGCGAGGGCAAGCTCGACGCCCTGGCCGCCGTCACCTCCGCGCCCCGCGAGGGCACCGGACTCGTCACCGGCAAGGTCACCGACGCCGCGACCGGCAAGCCCGTCGCCGGCGCCGAGATCCACATCAACGACCGCCGGCTGATCACCGACGCGGACGGCGGCTACGAACTGCGCGTCCAGGCCGGCGAGTACAGCCTCGGCGTCACCGCCTTCGGCTACGAGGACGTCCAGCGCACCGTCACCGCCGTCGCCGACAAGACGGTGACCGAGGACATCGTCCTGAAGGCCGCGCCGACGACCACCGTCCAGGGCAAGGTCGGCGACGCCTCCGGCCACGGCTGGGGCCTCTACGCGAGGATCAGCGCGGTCGGTGTCACCGGCGCGGGCCCCTGGTTCAGCGACCCGGCGACCGGCGCGTACAAGATCACGCTCCCGGCCACCGCGCACTACACGCTGAGCGTCGACGCCCGGTCGGCCGGCTATCAGCCGCTGACCCGCGAGGTGCCGTTCACGGCCGACGCCACCGTGGACCTCGGGCTCTCCGTCGTCACCTCGCACTGTGTGGCGCCCGGCTACTCCGTGGGCGGCCTCTTCGAGCCGTTCGACTCCAGCGAGAAGCCCAAGGGCTGGACGGTGGTCAACCACGCCGACGGCGGCGGCTGGGAGTTCGACGACCCCGACACCCTCGGCAACCGCACCCCGAAGGGCAAGGGCAACTTCGCCTCCGTCGACAGCGAGTTCTACGGCTACCAGCGCACCCAGAACTCCGACCTGATCAGCCCCGCGATCGACCTGACGAAGGTCGACAAGCCGGTCCTCCAGTTCGAGACCCAGTACCAGGGCCCCTCCTGGACCCGTTCCGTCGCCACGATCGACGTGTCGACCGACGACGGCACGACGTGGACGCAGCTGTGGACCCGGCAGAAGTCCAACCTGGTCGCCTCGCTCAGCCTCCCGCTGCCGCAGGCCGCCGGGCACGACAAGGTCCGGGTGCGCTTCAACTACAAGGGCGCGTTCGACCAGTGGTGGATGATCGACGACGTGCTGGTCGGTGACCCGGCCTGCGCCGCCGTCGACGGCGGGCTCCTCGTGGGCCAGGTGAAGGACGGCAACACGGGCGGGCCTCTCGCCGCCGCCACCGTCAGCGCACCCGGCGCGGGCGACGCCGCCTCCGTGCCCACCACCGAGGACCCGAAGACCGGCGACGGCCTGTACACGTCGTTCCTGCCGCCGGGCACCCACAAGGTCAAGGCCGGGCACGACCGTTACGCCTCGGCCGAGAAGACCGTCACCGTGGGCAAGGACCAGGTGGCCACGGCCGACTTCACGCTTCAGGCCGGACGGCTCGACGTGAAGCAGGCGTCGCTGGACCCGACGGTCCGGCTGGGCGCTAGCGGCGGGCAGACTCTGACGCTCACGAACACCGGCAAGGCGCCGGTGACGGTGCGGCCGGGGTTGTCGGGGGATGGACTGACGGCGACTTCGGCCGGGACGGCGACCGCTACCGCTGCTGGTAACGGCACCGCCGATGCGGGCCAGGCCACGTCCAAGGCCGCTGCGAAGGCCGCCAAGACTGCCGCCGACTCCGGCTCATCCGCCCGCGCAGTCCCCGGCGCCAAGCCCGTCTCCGGCTTCCTGTCCACCGACACCACCGGCGGACTGACGGCAGAGCAGCAACCCACCGTGACCCCGGACAACTCCGGTGCGGGCAACGGCGATTGGGCCACCCTCGCCCCGTACCCGACCGGCATCATGGACCCCGCAACCGGCATGTACCGGGGCGAGATCTACACCGCCGGCGGCTACGACGGCACCGGTACGACCGCGAGCGCCTACCGCTACGACCCCGTCGCCCGGGACTGGACGGCCATCGCGCCGCTGAACACCGCCCGGCAGGCCGCCGCATCCGCGTTCGTCGACGGGAAGTTCATCGTCACCGGCGGCTGGTCGGCCGCCATCGACGAGCTGCCCTCCACCGAGATCTACGACCCCAAGAAGAACACCTGGACCCAGGCGGCCACGCTGCCCAAGCCCTACGGCGGCATGTCCCGCGCCGTGCTCCAGGGCAAGCTGTACGTGATCGGCGGCTGCGTCGACAACGGCACCCTGCAAGGTGACTGCGGCCGCACCGACGTCCAGGTCTACGACCCGCAGAAGGACCGCTGGGGCACCGCGGCCGACTACCCCGTGCCCGTCTCCTGGTCGTCCTGCGGCGCCCTCGCCGGAAAGCTCTACTGCGCGGGCGGCATCGACGTACGCACCGGCATCCGCACCGACGCGTTCGTCTACGACCCGGCGTACGACCACTGGTCGCGCATCGCCGACGTACCGGCCGGCACCTGGGCCGCCTCCTACAACACCGGCGGCGGCAAGCTCCTGGTGACCGGCGGCATCGGCGACGACGGCCGCACCACGGCGAAGGGCTTCGCCTACGACCCGGCCGGCAACGCCTGGTCGCCGCTGCCCGACACCAAGTACCCCTTGTACCGCGCCGGTTCGACCTGCGGCCTGACCGTCGTCGGCGGCGCGGGCCAGGGCTGGCCCGGTATGCCGAGGGTGCAGTCCTTGACCGGATACGACGACTGCGGCGCCGCCGGCCTCGGCTGGGCGTCCGCGGAGAAGGACACCATCACGCTCCAGCCCGGCGAGCGGACCACGCTGCCCGTGCACCTGGACGCCGGCAAGCTGGAGCAGCCCGGCACGTACTCCGCCGCGGTCCAGCTGCGCGACGACAGCCCGTACGCCCCTCTCTCCGTACCGCTGAACGCCAAGGTGACCCCGCCGCCCGGCTGGGCCAAGGTCACCGTGGACGTCGAACAGACGGCGTGCACCGGCGGCAGCGACCCGCTCAAGGGCGCGTACCTGGAGATCGGCGGCAGCGGCGCACCGCTGGCCCGCAAGTCCGACCGTGACGGAGGGGCCGCCGTGTGGCTGCCCGTCGACGGCCAGAGCGACCGGATCACCGTCATCGCGTCCAAGGACGGCCTCAGTTCGGCCACCGGCGCGGCCACCGTCCAGCGGTCCGGGTCCGCGCACCTGACGCTGACCCTCAAGCCGGCAGGCGGGTGCCCGGGACAGTGAGACCACTCCACGACGCACACAGCAGGGAGATTCCCATGCGCCGCAGACCCCTCTTCGGCATCTCGGCGGCGGCCGTCGTACTCGCCGCCGGGCTCGTCGGCGGTGGCTCCGTCCAGGCCGACGAGGCACCCGAAGTCACCGTCAGCGCAACGGAGTTGACGGCCACGGCGGAACTGGGCAAGTCGGCCGAGACCGCGCTGACCTTCGCCAACCACGGTACCCAGGCCCACAAGGTGATCATCGGCGAGTCCACGGGCGACTTCACGATCCAGCGGGCGGGCGCCGCCCGCAAGGACGTGAAGGGCACGGCGGACCCCCACCGCCTGACCGCCGACAGCACCAAGTCCATTGAGGCCGAGGCTCAACTCGCCGAAGCCCCTTGGGAGTCCATCACCGCCCACCCCGTACCCGTCATGGACAACCTGGTGTCCGTGGGACCGGGCGGCAAGGTCTACTCAGTGGCCGGCGTCAGCAACGCCGTCATGGTGTCGACGGTACGGGCCTACGACCCCGTCACCGGAGCGTGGAGCAGCGTCGCGCCGCTGAGCGCGGTCCGAGAGAAGCCCACGGGCGGATTCGTCGACGGCAAGCTGTACGTCACCGGCGGCTGGAACAGCTCCGGCAGGCCGATCGAGACCACCGAGGTCTACGACCCGCAGCAGGACACGTGGACCGAGGGCGCGCCCAACCCCGAACCACTGGCCGCCGCCTCGTCCGCGGTGCTCGACGGCAAGCTGTACACGGTCGGCGGCTGCGACAAGGACGTCTGCGGCCAGACGACGGTCCAGTCCTACGACCCGGCCGCCGACACGTGGAGTGCCCATGCTCCCTACCCGGAGCCGGTGTCCTGGACGTCGTGCGGAGCCATCGCGGGCCGGCTGTACTGCGCGGGCGGCTACACCGACGGCGGCGGAGCCACCCCCAGCACGTACACGTACGACCCGGCCACGGACAGTTGGGCGAAGCTGCGGAACATGCCCGAGTCGCTGTGGGCCTCCGGCTTCACGGCGGCGGACGGCCGACTCCTGGTCTCCGGCGGCTCCACCGGCGAGGAGTACACGAACGCGGGCTACCAGTACGAGCCGGCGGCCGACACGTGGAGCGCGCTGCCGAACTCGGGCCAGATCTCGTACCGGGGCGGCAGCGCGTGCGGCCTGTACCGGGTGGGCGGCACGACCGGCGGCTTCGTCGGCACGACGGACGCCGAACGCCTCCCCGGCTACGACTCCTGCGGCTCGGGCGTGGACTGGCTGACGCCGGACCCGTCGGAGTTCGTACTCGACCCGGGCCAGGAACGCACGGTCACGGTCACGCTGGACAGCGCGAACCTCGCCCAGCCGGGCACGTACACGGCCGCACTGACGGTGAACACGGGCGGCGCCGACCGCATCGCCCCGATAAAGGTGACGTTCAAGGTCACGGCCCCGCCCCAATGGGGCAAGCTCAAGGGCACGATCACCAGCGCCACCTGCGCGGCAGCATCCCCCGGCCCACTGAGCGCGGCGACGATCACCCTCTCAGCAGACGGCTTCCACAGAGTCCTCCGCACGGGCCGAGACGGCACATACGCGTTGTGGACGGGCAAGCACGAGGGCCCGCTGACGGTGATCATCGCAAAGGACGACTGGCGAGCCCGAACAACGGAAGTAACCCTGACGGACGGCGAAACGAGAGACGTGTCCTTCGCCTTGACCCCTTACCCGTTCTGCCCGAAGGGATAAGGGCCCCGTCCGCCCCCTGACACCCCCGGCCGGGGCGCTACGTCAACGCCCCGGCCGGGGGCACCACTTGGAGCAGGGCGACCTTCATGCCGCACCCACGCGCAAACCGTCAGGTCACGCGTCCTTCTTCACCGGCTCCAGAATCGCCACGCACTCCACATGATGCGTCATCGGAAAAAGATCGAACGCCCGCAGCATCCGCACCTTGTACCCGCCGTCCCTGAAGTACGCCAGGTCGCGGGCCAGCGCAGCGGGGTCGCACGCCACATAGGCGATCCGGCGCGCGCCGAGCGACGCGAGGTGCTCGACCGTCTTCTTGCCCGCGCCTGCTCGGGGCGGGTCCAGGACGATCAGGTCCACCTCGGTGATGCCCGTGCGCGGGAGGACCGTTTCTACCTTGCCCTGTTCGATGCGGACCCGGTCGAAGCCGGCCAGGTTGTGGCGGGCGTCCTCCACCGCTCGCTTGCCCGATTCGATGCCGAGGACCGCGCCCTGGTCGCCGATGCGGTCCGCGATCGCGCCGGCGAAGAGGCCGACGCCGCAGTACAGGTCGAGGGCCATCTCGCCCTTGCGCGGCAGCAGGCCCTGCATGACCGCCTTCACCAGCGTGTCCGCGGCCTGCGGGTGCACCTGCCAGAAGCCGCCGCTGCCCACGCGGTGGGTGCGGCCGTCCGCGCGCTCGCGGACGAACCCGCGGCCGTGGACCCGGTGAATACCGCCGTCCTTCTCGTCGACGCGCAGCACCGACACCGGCTTGTCGAGTTCGACCAGCGGCAGGCGCGCGCCGGGGCGCGGGGTCAGGATGACCTGGCGGTCCTGCGAGCCCGTCGCCGCGATCGCCTCGATGGACTCCATGCCCGTCCAGTCGCGCTTCTCGATACCGAGTTCGCTGACGCCGGGCGCCGCGATCATGCAGTGCTCGACCGGCTCGACCTCGTGCGAGCGGTGGCGGCGCAAACCCGCCTTGCCCGTCTCCGCGTCCACCGCGTACTGCACGCGCGTGCGCCACTGCGGGACCTCGCCCGCCGGGAGCTTGTCGCCCTCGGCCGGCATGACCGTGCCGTCCCAGCCCGCTTCCTCGGGGGTGAGGCCCGCGAGGCGCTGGAGCTGTTCGGCGATGACCTCGCCCTTGAGGCGGCGCTGCGCGCCCGGCTTGGCGTGCTGCCAGTCGCAGCCTCCGCAGCGGCCGGGGCCGGCGTACTTGCAGGGGGCCTCGACGCGGTCCTTGGAGGCCTCGATCACGGTGACGGCGTCGGCGCGCAGGAAGCGGGCGCCCTCCTCGCCGTCCGTGACGCGGGCGACGACGCGCTCGCCGGGCAGCGCGTGCCGGACGAACAGGACCTGGCCCTCGTCCGTGCGCGCGATGCAGTGCCCGCCGTGGGCGACGGGGCCGACCTCGACCTCGTACTCCTCCCCGACCAGCGACTTCTTCGGTTCTGCCTGCATGGCGGGGGCTCCACAACGTAAGGAATGCGACGGACACGGCGAACATGAGAGAACGGCCGGACAACAGCCCACCAGTCTACGTGGCTGTCGTCCGGCCGTTCACCACGGTCAGAACGAGGTCTCAAAAAACAACGACTACTTGCCGCTCGGTTCCTTGGGGCGCTTCTCCACCGGGCCGCGCCGCACCGCGCCGGGCGCGTTCCAGTCCTGGCGCCTGCGGGCGCGCTGCTTCGCGGCCTCGGAGGACTCCAGCTGGTAGGGCACGGAGGTGACCATGATGCCGGGGGTGAACAGGAGGCGGCCCTTGAGGCGCAGGGCGGACTGATTGTGCAGCAGGTGCTCGTACCAGTGGCCGACCACGTACTCGGGGATGATCACGCTCACCGCGTCGCGCGGCGACTCCCGGCGCAGGTTCTTGACGTACTCGATGACCGGGCGCGTGATCTCGCGATAGGGGGAGTCGAGGACCTTGAGCGGGATCTGGATGTCGCGGCGCTCCCACTCCGCGCGCAGTGCCTTCGTCTCCGTCGGGTCGACGTTGACGCTCAGTGCCTCGAGCGTGTCCGAGCGCATGAGCTTCGCGTAGGCGAGCGCGCGCAGCGTCGGACGGTGGATCTTGGACACGAGGACGATCGAGTGGACGCGGGACGGGCGCACGCTGTCGTCGGTCGGCGTCTCCGGTGCGGCGATCTCCTCGGAGACCCGGTCGTAGTGCCGGCGGATCGCGGTCATCGTCGCGAAGAAGATGCACATGCCGAGGAGGGCGACCCAGGCGCCGTGCGTGAACTTCGTGACGAGGACGATGACGAGGACGAGGCCGGTCAGGAAGCCGCCGAAGGTGTTGATCGCGCGCGAACGATGCATGTGGGTGCGCTTGGCCGGGTCGCGCTCGGTCTTCAGGTGCCGGTTCCAGTGCCGGACCATGCCCACCTGGCTCAGCGTGAACGAGACGAACACGCCCACGATGTAGAGCTGGATGAGCCGCGTCGAGTCCGCGCCGTAGATGACGACGAGCAGAGCCGCCGCGCCCGCGAGGAGCACGATGCCGTTCGAGAACGCGAGACGGTCGCCGCGGGTGTGGAGCTGGCGCGGCAGGTAGCGGTCCTGGGCGAGGATCGAGCCGAGCACCGGGAAGCCGTTGTACGCCGTGTTCGCCGCGAGGAACAGCACCAGGGCGGTGGCCGCGGCGAGCAGGACGAAGAAGAAGCTGCCGTTGCCGAAGACGGCCTCGGCGACCTGCGTGATCACCGGGTCCTGCACATAGCTGGAGCCGACGGGCACACCGCCCCGCAGCAGGTTGTGCGCCGGGTTCTCGGCCATCCGGACCTGGGTGGTCAGGGCGAGGACGATGATGCCGACGAGCATCGTGATGGCGAGCACGCCCATCATCGTCAGCGTCGTCGCCGCGTTCTTGGACTTGGGCTTGCGGAAGGCCGGGACGCCGTTGGAGACGGCCTCGACGCCGGTGAGCGCGGCACAGCCGGAGGAGAAGGCGCGCAGCAGCAGGAAGACGAGGGCGAAGCCCGCGAGACCCTGCTGTTCCGCCTTGATGTGGAAGCCGGCGGTGGGCGCGCGCATGACGTCGCCGAGCACGAGACCGCGGAAGGCACCCCACGCGATCATGATGAAGACGCCCACGACGAACACGTACGTCGGAATCGCGAAGAGCGAGCCGGACTCCTTGACGCCGCGCAGGTTCATCAGCGTCAGCAGCAGGATCACCGCGACCGCGCACAGCACCTTGTGCTGGACCACGAACGGGATCGCCGAGCCGAGGTTCTCGATACCGGAGGTGATGGAGACCGCGACGGTGAGGACGTAGTCCACGAGCAGCGCGCTGGCGACCGTCAGGCCGGCCTTGGGGCCGAGGTTGGTGGTCGCGACCTCGTAGTCACCGCCGCCGCTGGGGTACGCGTGCACGTTCTGCCGGTACGACGCCACCACGGTGAACATCACGACCACGACCGCGAGAGCGATCCACGGGCTGAAGTGGTAGGCCGACACGCCCGCGACGGACAGGACGAGCAGGACCTCGCCAGGCGCGTAGGCAACGGAGGACAGGGCGTCTGAGGCGAAAACGGGGAGGGCGATGCGCTTCGGCAGGAGCGTTTCAGCGAGCCGGTCGCTGCGCAGAGCGCGCCCGATCAAGATCCGTTTGGGCACGTCGGTCAGTTTGGACACGCAGAGGATCGTAAGGGGTCGGCCGGAACGCCGCCCACCCACCACCCCTCTCGTCCTCATGATCCTCACACCGGCCTTCGTGCGGGTCATCGAGGTGGGAGGACGAGAGGTCGGCGGGGTGTGGGGTCAGCCCCGGCTCCACGAAGCCAGCGGAGTGTGGGGTCAGCCCCGGCTCGACCAAGCCAGCGGGGTGTGGGGTCAGCCCCCGGTCCCGCGAAGCCGGCCGGCCGGGGCCTGGTCGGCGCGCTCCGCGAGACGGCCGACCAGCAGGCGCACCACGGCGACGATGTCCGGGTCGTCCACGAAGTACACCTGGCGGCGCCCTTCGCGCCGGGAGCGCACGAGCCCGGCGAGCTTGAGCTTCGTCAGATGCTGGCTGACGGCGGGCAGCGCTCCGCCGACGCGCTCGGCGAGCCCTGTGACATCGCTCTCACCCTGAGCCAGGGCCCACACGATGTGCAGCCGGGCCGACGACGCGAGCAGTCCGAACGCGCCCGCCGCCTCCGCCAGTACCGCGGCCGGCGGGTCGTCGAAGGCGGGCCGGTCATCGAGGTCACGTACGCCCGTCACCAATGTCGTCGTCCTCTTCCACTTCCGCTTCGGCTCACCCGGCCCACGAGGATCACAGTCTAGGTGGGCACTGTGACGCCCGTAACGCCCGCTGCGGCCCAGGTTTACGCGGCGTACACGCGGTGGCTACGGTGCTGGGGATGCCCCGCAGCCACCTTCCCGCGCAGTGGCCCGTCGCCCATCAGGGTGGCCCAGCCGCGCCGTTGAACGAACCTTCGCTCATATCTCCGCGAGAGAAACCGCCGGCGAAAGCGACAGCCGGGGAGAAACCGGCGAAAAAGCGGGACGCGTTCTTCGACAACGCCAAATACCTGGCCATCGTGCTGGTCGCGATGGGGCACGCGTGGGAACCGCTGCGCGACGACAGCCGAGCGGCCGCCGCCCTCTACATCACCGTCTACACCTTCCACATGCCGGCGTTCATCGTCATCTCCGGCTATTTCTCCCGGAGTTTCGACGCGAGCCCGGAGCGGCTCAAGCGTCTGGTGACCGGGGTCGGCGTGCCGTATGTGCTCTTCGAGGTCGCGTACACCTTCTTCAAACGGTGGGCGAACGACGACCCGACGTATCCGATCAGCCTGCTGGATCCCTGGTATCTGACGTGGTTCCTGATCGCGTTGTTCGTCTGGCGGCTCACCACCCCGCTGTGGAAGGTCGTCCGCTGGCCGGTCCCGCTCGCCCTGGCCATCGCGGTGCTCGCGTCCGTCTCCCCCGACATCGGCGACGACCTCGACCTCCAGCGCGTCCTGCAGTTCCTCCCCTTCTTCGTACTCGGTCTGTGCCTGAAGCCCGAGCACTTCCAGCTGGTGCGCCGGCGCGAGGCCCGCATCCTCGCCGTCCCCGTGTTCGCCTCCGCGCTCCTGTTCGCGTACTGGGCCGCGCCGCGTATGAACGCCGCGTGGTTCTACCGGCGCGACAGCGCGCAGGAACTCGGCGCTCCGGGCTGGACCGGGGCCGTGATGACGCTCGCGATGTTCGGCTGCTCGGTCGTCCTGGTCGCCTGCTTCTTCGCCTGGGTGCCGGGCCGGAAGCTGTGGTTCACCGCGCTCGGCGCGGGGACGCTGTACGGCTATCTGCTGCACGGCTTCGTCGCCAAGGGCTCCCGCTTCTGGGACTGGTACGACATCACCTGGCTGCACACCCCGCTCGGCGAGGTCACGGTCACTCTGGCCGCCGCGACCCTGATCACCGTGTTGTGCACACCACCGGTCCAGCGGATGTTCCGGTTCGCGATGGAGCCGAAGATGGAATGGGCGTTCAAACGGGACGCCGCCGCGATCGCCGGAAGCCGGAACGGGCGGCGCGGCTGATCGCGCGCCCGATCACGCTTGGGGCTACGCGGATGCGGGCAACGGAGACCATGCGGCATAAGCTCGCCTTGGGGCGAACGCAGCACGCGGGTCGCCCCTTGTTGCCCGGCAGACTGAGAGAGAAGAGTGAGCACGGTGTTTTCGCAGGTCATCGGGATGACCAGGACTGCGGGGTAGCGGCCGGTGCACATCGTCATCATGGGGTGCGGCCGGGTGGGTTCCGCCCTGGCCCAGACCCTTGAGCAACAGGGGCACACGGTCGCCGTCATCGACCAGGACCCCACGGCGTTCCGTCGCCTGGGTTCCGGATTCGGCGGACGCCGCGTCACCGGGGTCGGCTTCGACCAGGACACCCTGCGCGAAGCGGGGATCGAGGAGGCCGGCGCGTTCGCCGCCGTCTCCAGCGGTGACAACTCGAACATCATCGCCGCCCGCGTGGCCCGCGAGATGTTCGGCATCGAGAACGTCGCGGCCCGTATCTACGACCCGCGCCGTGCCGAGGTCTACCAGCGCCTGGGCATCCCGACCGTCGCGACCGTGCGGTGGACGGCCGACCAGATGCTCCGCAGGCTGCTGCCGTCCGGCGCCGAGCCGCTGTGGCGCGACCCCACCGGGGGCGTCCAGCTGGCCGAGGTGCACGCCTCGGTGGCCTGGGTGGGCCACAAGATCAGCCGGCTCCAGGAGGAGACCGGCGTCCGCGTCGCGTTCGTGACCCGGCTCGGCGAGGCGATCCTGCCCACGTCGCAGACGGTTCTGCAGGAAGGCGACCTGGTGCACGTGATGATGCGCACCGACGACGTCGAGAAGGTCGAAGCGGCGTTCGCCGAGGGTCCTGAAGAGGGGGGCGGTCACTGATGAGGGTCGCCATTGCCGGAGCGGGCGCGGTGGGCAGGTCCATCGCCGGTGAGCTCCTGGAGAACGGGCACGAGGTCCTTCTCATCGACAAGGCGCCGACCGCCATCTCGGTCGAGCGCGTCCCGCAGGCGGAGTGGCTGCTCGCCGACGCCTGCGAGATCACGTCCCTGGACGAGGCGGCGCTCCAGCGCTGCAACGTCGTGATCGCGGCGACCGGCGACGACAAGGTGAACCTCGTCGTCTCCCTGCTCGCGAAGACCGAGTACGGGGTCCCGCGGGTCGTCGCCCGCGTCAACAACCCCAAGAACGAGTGGCTGTTCAACGAGTCGTGGGGCGTCGATGTCGCGGTCTCCACGCCGCGTCTGATGTCCGCGCTCGTCGAAGAGGCGGTGAGCGTGGGCGACCTGGTCCGCCTCCTCCGCTTCAGCCACGGCGACGCGAACCTGGTGGAGCTGACGCTGCCGCCCGAGTCGGCCCTGGCCGGCACGCGCGTGGGCGACGTCCACTGGCCGGAGGACACGTCCCTGGTGACGATCATCCGCGGCACCCGGGTCCTCGCCCCGTCCCAGGAGGACTCCCTGGAAGCGGGCGACGAACTCCTCTTCGTGGCCGCCCAGGCCCGAGAGGAACAACTCGAAGACCTCCTCTCGGTCCGCCGCGAGGACGTAGCGGGCTAAGTCTTTTCCCTGCATACGTAAATGGGGGCCCGGAGTATCGAACTCCGGGCCCCCATTGCGCCCTTCAGGGGCGCGGGGAACTGCGCGACAAGCCCCCACGAACCGTCAGCCGCGAACGAACCTCACGCTTCCCGGCGATGACGCGCACCGCCGGCTTCCTTGCGCGCAGCCTTCGCCTCCTTCTCGGCCTGCTCCTCGGCTTCCATCTCCGCGAAGACATCGATAGGCGCGGGCGCCTTCGCCAGGAACACCCAGGTAAGCCACACGGCAAGCAGGAACGGCGGAATCTTCAGGGCGATCAGAACCCAGCCGAACTTGGTCGTGTCCGCCCACCAGTACATCGGAAAAAGAACCGCGCACTTGGCGAGCAGAATGAGCCCCCAGGCCCAACTCGCCTTCGCATAAGCCTGCTTACGGCCAGGATTACGCGTCCGCCAGGACAGGTTCTCCTTGAACACCGGCCCGAGAATGAGCCCGATCAACGGAACCCCGCACAGCGTGGTGACGATGTACGCGACGGCCAGGCCGAGCGTGTAGAGCATCCCAGGCAGGTAGAAGTCCTTGGCGTTGCCCGTCATCATCGCGAAGACGACACCGAACGCGACACCGAAGACGCCGCTGAATGCGTGCTTGACGGTGTCCCTCCGGACCAGCCGGACGACAACCAGCAACAGCGACACCGCGAGAGCGGCGATCGCCGAGACGTGCAGGTTCTTGTTGATCGTGAAGATGGTCACGAAGAGGAGGCCGGGAACGACCGTCTCCACCATGCCCCGCACGCCGCCGAAAGCCTCGAAGAGGGCGGCCTCGGTGACAGCCCTCGATTCGGCGTCCTGATCCGTGGCTTCGTGGTCCCTGGCTTCGCGGTCCGTCGGCTTGTCGAGGGACGTCACCGGCTACTCCCGTCCGAGCGGTCTGAGTTCGTACTTCGGGTTGAAGAGCACCCTACGGCCCCGGCTCATCGAGACCCGGCCGGAAGCGATCAGCTTGCGCCCCGGCTCGATGCCGACGATGGACCGGCGGCCGAGCCAGACGACGTCCAGAGCCGCGGAGCCGTCGAACAACTCCGCCTCCAGGGCCGGGACTCCGGCGCGTGGTCGGAGGGTGACCGTGCGCAAGGTACCAGTAACCGTGACTATCTGCCGGTCGTGGCAGTCACCGATGCGCGTACAGCCGTTGGTCTCCGAGTCCTCGCGCAGCTCCTCAGACTCCAGGTCCTCCTGGGACGTGGACAGCCGGTCCAGCATTCGCCGGAAGCGGCCGGCCGGCTTCTCGGACGGCGTCTCGGAACGAGGTACAGCACTCATACATGAAGCGTACCGGGGGTCACCGACAAGCCATGTCCGGGTCAGCCGCCAAGATCATCGCTCGAACCGGTACCCCATGCCCGGCTCCGTGATGAAGTGCCGGGGGTGCGACGGGTCCAGTTCGAGCTTGCGGCGGAGCTGGGCCATGTAGACGCGCAGGTAGTTGGTCTCGGTGCCGTAGGACGGGCCCCAGACCTCCTGGAGGAGCTGCTTCTGGCTGACGAGGCGGCCGGTGTTGCGGACCAGGACCTCCAGGAGGTGCCACTCGGTGGGCGTGAGGCGAACGTCACGGCCGTCGCGGTTCACCTTCTTCGCGGCCAGGTCGACGGTGAAGCCCTCCGTCTCGACGATGCCCTCGTCCTCGCCGCCGCCGGTTGGCTCGGCCCGGCGGACGGCGGCCCGCAGCCGTGCCAGAAGCTCGTCCATGCCGAACGGCTTCGTGACGTAGTCGTCGGCGCCCGCGTCGAGCGCCTCGACCTTCTCGTCGGAGGAGTGCCGCGCGGAAAGCACGAGGATCGGTACACGGGTCCAGCCGCGCAGCCCCTTGATCACCTCGACGCCGTCGATGTCGGGCAGGCCCAGGTCGAGCACGACGACGTCCGGGTGGAACGCGGCGGCGAGCTGGAGCGCGCCGGCGCCGTCGGACGCGGCCTCCACCTCGTACTTGCGCGCCTTCAGGTTGATGACGAGGGCGCGCACGATCTGCGGCTCGTCGTCGACCACGAGCACCCGGGTCATGCGTACCTGCCTCTCTGAGCAAGGGATGAAGTGGCGGGGGCGGCCTGCGGGCGGCCGGTCGCGGCGGTGAGCGTGAGGACCATGGTCAGTCCTCCGCCGGGGGTGTCCTCCGCCGTAAGTGTGCCGTTCATCGCCTCGACGAAGCCGCGCGCGACGGCGAGGCCGAGGCCCACCCCCGCTCCGCGCGGTGCGTCGCCGTAGCGCTGGAAGGGGGCGAAGATGCGGTCCTTCGCGGTGTCGGGGACGCCGGGCCCGCGGTCTACGACGCGTACCTCGACGCGGTCGCCGAGGGTGCTGGCAGCGACGAGGACCGTCTCGTCCTCGGGGCTGTACTTGACCGCGTTCTCGACGATATTGGCGACCGCGCGCTCCAGGAGCCCCTTGTCGACGGTGACCATGGGCAGGCTCTCCGGGATGTCCAGGTCGACGCTGCCGTCGGGGACGCCGACGAGCGCCATCGGGACCACCTCGTCGAGGTCGATCTCGCGCATCAGCGGGGTGACGGTGCCGGTCTGCAGGCGGGACATGTCGAGGAGGTTGCCGACGAGGTGGTCGAGGCGGTCGGCGCCCTCCTCGATGCCGGCGAGCAGTTCCGCCTGGTCCTCGGCGGACCAGGCGATGTCGTCGGAGCGCAGGGAGGAGACGGAGGCCTTGATGCCGGCGAGCGGGGTGCGCAGGTCGTGGCTGACGGCGGCGAGCAGGGCGGTGCGGATGCGGTTGCCCTCGGCGAGGGCACGGGCCTTGTCGGCCTCGGACTGGAGGCGCTGGCGGTCGAGGACGACGGCGGCCTGGGCGGCGAAGGCCGCGAGGACGCGGCGGTCCTCGGCGGGCAGCACCCGGCCGGACAGGGCGAGCGCCATGTGATCGCCGACCGGCATGTCGACGTCGGCGTCCTCGGGGCGTTCCAGGGGGTGCGGGCCGACGCTGCCCGCGCGGGTCCACGGGTCGACGTCGCTCTCGCGTTCCAGGAGGGCGACGGAGTCCATGGCGAAGGTCTCGCGGACCCGTTCGAGCAGGGCGTCCAGGCTGTCGTCGCCGCGCAGCACGCTGCTGGCGAGGAAGGAGAGGATCTCGGACTCGGCGCGCAGCCGGGCGGCCTGGTGAGTGCGTCTGGCCGCGAGGTCGACGACGGAGGCCACCGACACCGCGACCCCTACGAAGATCACGATGGCGACGATGTTCTTCGGGTCCGCGATGGTGAACAGGTGCAGGGGTGGCGTGAAGTAGTAGTTCAGGAGGAGCGTGCCGACGGCGGCCGACGCCAGGGCCGGGACGAGGCCGCCGACGAGTGCAGCGGCCACGGTCACCGACAGGACGAGCAGCATGTCGTTGGCGAGGCCCAGGTCGGTCCTCATGTGGGTGAGGACCAGGGAGAGCAGGGCGGGGCCGCCGACTCCGATGAGCCAGCCCCAGATGACCCGGGAGCGGCCGAGCCGGGCGCCGCGGGCGACGGGCAGGCCGCGGCCCTTGGCGACCTCCTCGTGCGTGACGATGTGCACGTCGAGGTCGGGGCCCGATTCGCGGGCGACTGTCATGCCGACGCCGGGCCCGAAGACGTACTGCCAGGTCCTGCGGCGTGAGGAGCCGAGGACGATCTGGGTGGCGTTGACTCCGCGGGCGAACTCCAGGAGCGCGGCGGGTATGTCGTCGCCTATGACGTGGTGGAAGGTGCCGCCGAGGTCCTCGACGAGGGTGCGCTGGACCGCGAGTTCCTTGGGGGACGCGGCGGTGAGGCCGTCGCTGCGGGCGATGTAGACGGCGAGGATCTCGCTGCCGGAGCCCTTGGCGGCCATCCGCGCCGCGCGCCGGACGAGGGTGCGCCCCTCGGGCCCGCCGGTCAGGCCGACGACGATGCGCTCGCGGGCCTGCCAGGTGGAGCGGATGTTGTGTTCGCCGCGGTACTGCTGGAGGTACTCGTCGACGCGGTCGGCGACCCAGAGGAGGGCGAGCTCGCGCAGGGCGGTGAGGTTGCCGGGGCGGAAGTAGTTGGAGAGGGAGGCGTCGATCCGGTCGGGCTTGTAGATGTTGCCGTGCGCCATGCGGCGGCGCAGCGCCTCGGGCGACATGTCGACAAGCTCGATCTGGTCGGCCCGTCGGACCACCTCGTCGGGGACCGTCTCGCGCTGGCGGACGCCGGTGATGGAATCCACGACATCGCCGAGTGATTCCAGGTGCTGGATGTTGACGGTCGAGACGACGTCGATGCCGGCGGCGAGGAGTTCCTCGACGTCCTGCCAGCGCTTGGCGTTGCGCGAACCCGGCACGTTCGTGTGCGCGAGTTCGTCCACCAGGGCGACGTCGGGGCGGCGGGCGAGGACGGCGTCTACGTCCATCTCGGTGAAGACGGCACCTCGGTACGTGAGCTCCTTGCGGGCGATCTGTTCGAGGCCGTGGAGCATCACCTCCGTACGGGGCCTGCCGTGGTGCTCGACGAAGCCGACGGCGCAGTCCGTGCCCCGCTCGATACGGCGGTGTCCCTCGGACAGCATCGCGTAGGTCTTCCCGACACCCGGTGCCGCACCGAGGTAGATCCGAAGCTTGCCGCGTCCCATGGCCCCATTGTCTTCCTGCTACGCGTGATGTACGCAGCGTCGACCCTACGGCCACCGGTTGCGGCAAACGGGGAAAGGGCGGGGCCGGCCGGCGTCTTTGACGTAACTCTGATGCGGGGGCCTAAGGCGCCCGGTGTGCTGGCCGCGCGCCCTCAGCGTGCGTCCGGCGCTCGGGGTGCGGGTCGCGCGGCCTCAGGCATCGCGGGTCAACCGGAACCCGGCTCCGTGATCTCCGTGATCTCGCCGTCGCTCAGTTCGAGCACGCGGTCGGCGAGGCCGAGGAGTGTGGCGTCGTGGGTGGCGACGAGCGCGGTGACGTGTTCGCTGCGGACGACGGCGCGCAGCAGCTCCATGACGGCGAGGCCGGTCTCGGCGTCGAGCTGGCCCGTGGGCTCGTCGGCGATGAGGAGGGCGGGCCGGTTGGCGAGCGCGCGGGCGATGGCGACGCGCTGCTGCTGGCCTCCGGACAGCTCGCCGGGTCGCTGTTCGGCGTGGTCGGCGAGGCCCACCAGGGCGAGGAGCAGCGCGACGCGTTCCTCGCGCTCGCGGGGGTCGGCCCTGCGCAGCCGCAGCGGCACCCCGACGTTCTCGGCGGCGGACAGGATCGGGATCAGGCCGAAGGACTGGAAGATGAACCCGATCCGGTCCCGGCGCAGCTCGAGGAGGCCGTTCTCGCCCAGGTCCGCGAGATCGAGGCCGTCGACGGTGATGCGGCCGCCGTCCGGTTCGTCGAGCCCTCCGACAAGGTTCAGGAGGGTCGTCTTGCCGGATCCGGAGCGGCCCTTGAGGGCGACCAGCTCGCCGCGCGGCACCTCGAAGGAGACGCCGCGCAGGGCGTGCACTGCGGCGGCCCCACTGCCGTAGGAGCGGCGCAGATCCTCGACGACGACCATGGGCCCGCCGCCGTCCTGGTCGAGGACGGCGGCCCCCGCTTCCGTGCTCTCGCTCATGCCCGCTCCCCCGTACGCTCCTCGGTCGGGCGTCAGTATGGTCACGCGGCGACGGGCCGGGCAATGGTCAGGACACCCGGCGCCCCAACTCCCGCGCCCCACAACGCCGATGGGCCGCACGCTCCTGAGGGAACGTGCGGCCCGTCTCTGGCCTGCGAGGTGTGCGGGGTCAGCGCACCTCGGTGATTTCGGGGCCGCGCTGCAGCTGGCCCATGCCGCCCGCGAAGCGCGAGCCTTCCTGGGGCTCCTGCTGGACGCCCTCGGCGACCATCTGCGCGTCGTCCGGCAGCTTCAGGACGATCGGGTCACGCGGGGCCATCGGGCCCTCACCGCGGACCACGACGGTGTCCCGGAAGATCTGCTCGAGGAGGCCCGCGGCCTGCGGCTGCACCGCGCCCTGCCCGGAGATCACTCCGCGCAGGAACCAGCGGGGGCCGTCCACGCCGATGAACCGGACGACCTGGAAGCCGCCCGTACCGTCCGGCAGCTGCACCGGCACCTGGGCCCGCAGCTCCCAGCCGAGGGGACCCTCGACCTCGTCGATGACGCCACCCTGCTGGGTGATGCCGGAGGCGATCTCCTCGCGGACCTCGCCCCAGATGCCCTCCTTCTTGGGGGCGGCGAAGCCCTGGAGCTGCACGGCGCTGTCCTGGAGGACGACCGTCGCCGCGACGATCGCGTCACCCGCGACCTCGACCCGCAGCTCCATGCCCTCGACTCCGGGCACGAAGAGTCCGCCCAGGTCCACGCGGCCCTCGCCGGGCTCGCGGACCTCGGAGACGTCCCAGGGTCCGTCGGGGCGCGGCTCGGGCTCGAGCCGCACCCGCTGCGGCTCGTCCGCGTCGTTGTCGGCGGCTACGCCGTCGACGACCTGCTCGGCCTCGCCCGCCGCGTCGTCAGCGGCCCCGTTCTTCTTGCGACGTCCGAACACGTCACTGTCCTTCCCGGTCGGATACGACCGATGCGTATCGATTCCCACCCTGATGCCCACCCGGGCCAGGCCCGACGGCGGCATGACCACCGGTGGACCCGAAGCCCCCCTCGGCCCGCGCCGAGTCGGGAAGCTCCGCCACCTCCTGGAAGCGCACCTTCTCGACCTGCTGGACGACCAGTTGGGCAATCCGGTCGAAGCGCTCGAACCGCACGCGCTCGCGCGGGTCGAGATTCACCACGATCACCTTGATCTCTCCACGGTACCCGGCATCCACCGTCCCTGGGGCATTCACCAGGGCGACACCGCAGCGGGCCGCGAGGCCGGACCGCGGGTGCACGAACGCGGCGTACCCCTCGGGCAGCGCGATGGACACCCCGGTGGGAAGGACGGCCCGTTCGCCCGGCGCCAGCTCGCACGCCTCGGTGGTCCGCAGATCGGCGCCCGCGTCACCCGGGTGCTCGTACGACGGCAGCGGTACGTCGGGGTCTACGCGCCTGATCTGCACGTCGAGCGGGGGCCGGCTCACGGGTTCACCTCGAAGGCACGGGTGCGCCGGACCTGGTCCGGGTCCGCCATGGCGGCCTGGATCTCCTCCGGGCGGCCGTTGTCGATGAAGTGGTCGACCTTCACCTCGATGAACAGAGCCTCGGCGCGGACGGCGACGGGGCCGTCGGGGCCGCCGATCCGGCCGGTCGCGGTCGAGTAGATCTTGCGGCCGGCGACGGCGGTGACCTCGGCGTCCAGGTGGAGCACGGTGTCCACGGGCACGGGGCGCACGAAGTCCGTCTCGAGCCGGCCGGTCACGGCGATGACGCGCAGCAGCCAGTTCAGCGAGCCGAGGGTCTCGTCGAGCGCGGTCGCGAGGATGCCGCCGTGCGCGAGGCCGGGGGCGCCCTGGTGGGCGGGGCGCACCGTGAACTCGGCGGTGACACGGACGCCGTCCTGGGCGCGCGCCTCCAGGTGGAGTCCGTGGGGCTGTTCGTCGCCGCAGCCGAAACAGTGTCCGTAGTGCGCGCCGAGCAGCTCGCCGGGTGCGGGGGCGTCGGGGTGCCGCACGGGCGCTATGGCGTCGGCAGGGGGCGTCAGAGCCGCAGAAGTACCACTCACAGGCGCAGACCTTACCCGCGCGTCATGGGAGAAAGCGCACCGTGCCAAGCTTGAGCGCATGGAGCTCTCCACCGCACCGTTCGAAGAACGCCTCACCGCCCCCCGCTCGTGGTGGCTCGTCTCTCTCCTGCTCGGCATCGCCTGCGGCCTGATCCTGCTGCCGTTCGGCACGCTCCCGCTCCTCGGCGGGCTCGTCGGCGGCACGGCCGCGGCCGCGGTGGTGACGAGTTCGTACGGTTCCGTCCGCATCCGCGTCGTGGCGGACTCGCTGGTGGCCGGGGACGCGAAGATCCCGCTGTCGGCCCTGGGTGACGTGGAGATCCTGGACGCCGAGGAGGCGCGCGCCTGGCGCACGTACAAGGCGGACCCGCGCGCGTTCATGCTGCTGCGCAGCTATGTGCCGACGGCGCTGCGCGTGGAGGTCGTCGACCCGCAGGACCCGACTCCGTACGTGTATCTGTCGACGCGGGACCCTGAACGGCTGGCGAAGGCGCTCGGGAAGTAAAGCCCGGCGGCGGCGCTCAGCTGTCGAGTTCCCGGGGCCTGTCCCCGGGAAGCGGCAGGCGCGGGTCGTGGGGGCGCTCCAGGGGCGGGAGCTCCGGGAGGGCGTCCCAGGGGACCTGCATCTTGCGGAGGTCCTTGCGGATCCGCTCCGCGAGTTTCTTGGTGTCGCGCCGGTTCATGACCGCGCCGACGGCGGCGCCGACCATGAACGGCATGAGGTTCGGCAGGTTCCGCACCATGCGCTTCATGATCTGCTGGCGCATCTCGCGCTTCATCTGGCCGCCGAGGGCGATGATCGTCGACGGCTTGGCGATGTCGATGCCGCGCTCCTCGGCCCATGAGGCCAGGTACGTGGAGCTGCGCTCCTTGAGGCCGCCGGGCGGACGCAGGCCGTAGACCTCGTAGAGCTCGGCAACGAGCTTCAGCTCGATGGCGGCGACGCCGGTGATCTCGGCCGCCATCTCGGCGGGCATCGCGGGCGGTACGGGCATCATCGCGGCGGCGCCGACTCCCGCACCGACGGTGGAGGTGGCGTTGGCCGCGCCCGAGACGAGCTTGTCCGCGAGCTGTTCGGCACTGAGGCCGGGGAACTGCCTGCGCAGGGTCGCCAGATCGCGCACCGGCACACGCGGTGCGTTCTCGATGATCCGGTCGGCGAGGTAGCCGAGTCCGGCCTTCGCGGCGGTGCCGCCCTTGCGGACGCCGTCCCTGACGGCGGCCACACGGCCTCTGGCGAGCTGTACGCGCCCGCCGAGAGGCGCGGTCTCGCCGGCTGCGGGCACGGCGGGCAGGTCGGTGAATCCCGCCGCCGCGAGGTCGCCCGCCACCTCGAAGGCGTCCGCGTCTCCGAGCGAGGCTGCTCCAGTGGGGGAAGAGCCTCGCTCGTCGTCACGCACGCCGTCGGACGGGCCACCGCCCGCGTCCCCGTACTTCCGGGAGCGGCGCTTCCAGGGCGGGGTCGAGCCTGTCACGGCCGACCCGGCCTCAGTCGCAGTCGCGGCAGATCGGCTGGCCGTTCTTCTCTCGGGCCAGCTGGCTGCGGTGGTGGACCAGGAAGCAGCTCATGCAGGTGAACTCGTCCTGCTGCTTCGGCAGGACGCGGACGGCGAGCTCTTCGTTCGAAAGGTCGGCACCGGGGAGCTCCAGGCCCTCCGCCGCCTCGAACTCGTCGACGTCGACCGTAGAGGTCGACTTGTCGTTCCTCCGGGCCTTCAGCTCTTCGATGCTGTCTTCGTTGAGGTCGTCATCGGTCTTACGTGGGGTGTCGTAATCCGTTGCCATTGTCGCTCTCCCCCTCTGGGTGTATGCGGTGTCTCCAGCGCACAACGCGCGGGAGGCCGGACTTTGTGCCCGACCTGAGGCGGAGATTTTGCCTCACATCAAGGTCTGTTACTCAATCGACACCCAACCGGACTCCTCTTGGGTGATCGGGTTGGATGGCGATCGGGACCGTACACGGTCCGAAGGCTGTTCTTCACGGGCGCCACCCCGTGTACTTCCCGTGATCCGGACCCCCGAAAACCCGGATTTTCCAGGCTTTCCGGGGACTTTCACGAACACGGAGAGTGGATGCCCAGCAGTTCGCTCTTGTGATCGATCACACACGGTTTCAACGGGACAAGGCCCCGAAAATTCCGCTAAAAGCGAACTCCCCCGGCACGTCGGCGGAAGCATCTCAGATCGGTCGCCACCCTGCATCCGAGATACGTCAAATAGGCAGGGTGACCCGCATGACGAGCCCACCCCCTTCACGCGGCTCCGCGATGATACGGCCCCCGTGTGCACGGGCCACCGACCGGGCGATCGAGAGGCCGAGGCCCACTCCCTTGTCGCTGCCGGTGCGCTCCGTGCGCAGCCGGCGGAACGGCTCGAAGAGGTTGTCGATCTCGTAGGCGGGCACCACCGGTCCCGTGTTGGACACCACGAGCACGGCCTGGCCGTGCTGGGCCTCGGTGGTCACCTCGACCCAGCCGCCCTCCGGGATGTTGTACCGGACGGCGTTCTGCACGAGGTTCAGGGCGATGCGCTCCAGGAGTACGCCGTTGCCCTGGACGACGACCTCGGCGCACTCCCCGCGGATCTCGACGCCCTTCGCGTCGGCCTCCGAGCGGGCCTGGTCGATGGCCTGCGAGGCGACCTCGGCGAGGTCGACCGGCTTGCGCTCGACGATCTGGTTGTCGCTGCGGGCGAGTAGGAGCAGGCCCTCCACGAGCTGCTCGCTGCGCTCGTTGGTCGCCAGCAGGGTCTTGCCGAGCTGCTGGAGCTCCACCGGCGCACCGGGGTCGGAGAGGTGGACCTCCAGGAGCGTGCGGTTGATCGCCAGCGGCGTGCGCAGTTCGTGCGACGCGTTGCCGACGAACCGCTGCTGCGCGGTGAAGGCCCTCTCCAGGCGGTCGAGCATGTCGTCGAAGGTGTCCGACAACTCCTTCAGCTCGTCGTCCGGGCCGTCCAGCTCGATACGCCGCGACAGGTCCGTGCCGGCCACCCGGCGCGCGGTGCGCGTGATGCGGCCCAGCGGGGACAGGACGCGGCCCGCCATCGCGTACCCGAAGGCGAACGCGATCACGGCGAGGCCGAGGAGGGCGAGGAGCGAGCGGCTGAGGAGGTTGTCGAGGGCGTGCTGACGCACCTGGTTGACGCACTCGCTCAACGCGTCGTTGAGCTGGGTGGTCGTCGGGTGGTCCGGCAGATTGGCGAAATTACGGCAGCTGGAACTGCTCACCTGGCCGCCGGTGACGGTGAACGGCAGGTCACTGCCGACGTTCAGCGCCTGTGCAGCCAGGAGATAGATGATCGACAGGAGCAGGATGCCCGCGATCAGGAACATGCCGCCGTAGAGGAGCGTGAGCCGTATACGGATCGTCGGGCGCAGCCACGGGTAGGGCGGCTCGACCTTTCTGGGGTCCCAGGTGGGTTTGGGGGGCGCGTGGGGCGGCGCCGGTGTCGAGGCCACAGAGATCAGATCCGGTATCCGGAACCGGGCACGGTCACGATGACGGCCGGCTCGCCGAGCTTGCGGCGCAGGGTCATGACGGTGACCCGTACGACGTTGGTGAACGGGTCGGTGTTCTCGTCCCAGGCCTTCTCGAGAAGCTGCTCGGCCGAGACGA
This sequence comes from Streptomyces sp. NPDC046821, assembly GCF_040645335.1. Classification (NCBI taxonomy): domain Bacteria; kingdom Bacillati; phylum Actinomycetota; class Actinomycetes; order Kitasatosporales; family Streptomycetaceae; genus Streptomyces; species Streptomyces sp. NPDC046821. Next base: position 489,738 of record NZ_JBEYYB010000002.1, read on the forward strand.
CGGCGCCCTCGCTGCGCAGCAGCACTTCGAGGACGGCGAACTCCTTGGGCGCGAGCTGGATCTCCTTGCCGTCGCGGAACACCTCGCGGCGGTTCGGGTCGAGCTTGATGCCGGCGCGCTCCAGGACGGGCGGCAGCGGCACGCTCGTACGGCGTCCGAGCGCGCGCACGCGGGCCGTCAGCTCGCTGAACGCGAAGGGCTTGGGGAGGTAGTCGTCGGCGCCGATCTCCAGGCCCTCGACGCGGTCGCTGACGTCGCCCGACGCGGTGAGCATGAGGACGCGGGTCGGCATACCGAGCTCGACGATCTTGCGGCAGACGTCGTCGCCGTGCACGAGCGGGAGGTCCCGGTCGAGGACGACCACGTCGTAGTCGTTCACACCGATGCGCTCCAGAGCGGCCGATCCGTCGTACACGACGTCGACGGCCATGGCCTCCCGGCGCAGTCCGGTGGCCACCGCATCGGCGAGCAGCTGCTCGTCCTCGACGACGAGTACGCGCACTTCGCTGTCCTTCCTGTGTGACCTGCGGGCACGTTCTGCGCACCCGTGAACAGGTCCGGTCGTGGAGTGTGGCCTCCATCCTGCCCCTTTCGGCCATAAACCGGCTGTAAGACGGTGGGACGGCTCCACAAGGCGGATTTTCTCTTCCGGATGAGGTTTCTGCTGAAGGAAGCGCGGGGAGGACGGCTTTACACCCGCGATCACGCTTTTATGTGGCGTGCCATGACCTCCGCTTCAGTGCAGGCCGGCTTGAGACGTGATCGCCCCTTCCCGAGGGCACACCCCCGTGCCACCGACCCACGACCCAGGACGAGGGGGCGCAAACCATGGACGCATTCACGGCAGGACTTCTGCAGCGCATAAGGGCGACCGAATCCGACCTGAGCCGGGCTCGCGAGACGGGCGACGACTTCCTCGTCGAGATCGAACAGGACGAGCTCAACGACCTGCATCGACTCGCCGCCGAACACGGCGTGGAGCTCGACGTCTCGCGCGTCTGACGCAGTACGGAAGGGCCCCGGCGCCTGGTCGATCCAGGCAGGCGCCGGGGCCCTTTCTTGTCTGCTGCTTCTTGTCTACGGCGGGGGCTGGTCAGTCGTGCCAGGCGCCGAGGTCCTCCAGGCGGGTCTGCAACTGCTCGAACAAGCCAGGGGCCGCCGCGATCGCCAGCTCGCCGGACAGCGCCTCGCCGGGCCGGCTACCCGTGAGCGCGCCCGCCTCACGTGCGATGAGGTCCCCGGCCGCGAAGTCCCACGGGTTGAGACCGCGCTCGTAGTACGCGTCGAGGCGTCCGAGAGCTACGTCACACAGGTCGATCGCCGCCGAGCCGCCGCGCCGGATGTCGCGCACCTTGGGGATCAACTCGCGCACCACGTCGGCCTGGTGGGCCCGGCGGGCGGCGAGGTAGCCGAATCCCGTGGCGACGAGCGCCTGCTCGAAGGGGGGCGCCACGCGCACGTGTGCCGGGCGGTCGTTCACGTACGCGCCGCCGCCGAGGACCGCGCGGTAGGTCTCGCCGCGGAGGGGAGCCGCGACGACGCCCACGAGGGTCTCGTCACCCAGGCGGGCGGCGATGGATACCGACCAGTCGGGTCGTCCGTACAGATAGTTGACCGTGCCGTCGATGGGGTCGATCACCCAGGTGACGCCGCTGGTGCCGGTGGTGCTGGCGCCTTCCTCGCCGAGCACGCCGTCGTCCGGCCTGCGCTCGGCCAGGAAGCCGGTGATCAGCTTCTCGGAGGCGATGTCCATCTCGGTGACGACGTCCACCGCGCTGGTCTTGGTGGCGGCCACTCCGAGGTCGTCGGGGCGGCCGTCGCGCAGGAAGCTCCCGGCGCGGGCGGCGGCCTCCAGGGCGACCTCCAGGAGTTCGGCCTTCAGGTCTGTCACGTCGGGTCCTTACGCGTACGGGCTGTCGGCGCCGGCGGCCGCGGGCTTGGGGGCGCGCGAGGGGCAGCAGCCCACCGGGCACAGGTTGTGGCTCGGGCCGAGCATTCCCAGGGCGCACGGCGTCACGGCCTTGCCGCTCTCGACGGCTGTCCGCTCGACGAGGAGGTCGCGGACGGCGGCGGCGAAGCGGGGGTCGGCGCCGACGGTGGCGGAGCGCCGCACGGGCAGGCCGATCTCGGCCGCCTTGGCCGTGGCCTCGGTGTCGAGGTCGTACATGACCTCCATGTGGTCGGAGACGAATCCGATGGGGGCCATCACGACAGCCGGCACCCCGGCGCCGTGCCGCTCTTCCAGGTGGTCGCAGATGTCGGGCCCCAGCCACGGGATGTGCGGGGCTCCGGAACGCGACTGGTAGACGAGCTGCCAGGGGTGGTCGACGCCGGTCTCGTCGCGCACGGCGTCGGCGATGGCGCGGGCGACGTCCAGGTGCTCCTTCACGTAGGCACCGCCGTCGCCGTGGTCCTCGACGGGTCCGGAGACGTCGGCGGCCGCGGTCGGGATGGAGTGCGTCGTGAACGCGATGTGGGCGCCGTCGCGCACGTCCTCGGGGAGGTCGGCGAGGGACTTCAGGACGCCGTCGATCATGGGCCGGACGAAGCCCGGGTGGTTGAAGTAGTGCCGCAGCTTGTCGACGCGCGGCACGTCGAGCCCTTCCGCTTCCAGGGCGGCGAGGGAGTCGGCGAGGTTCTCGCGGTACTGACGGCAGCCCGAGTACGAGGCGTAGGCGCTGGTCGCGAGGACGGCGATGCGGCGGTGGCCGTCGGTGACCATCTCGCGGAGGGTGTCCGTCAGGTAGGGCGCCCAGTTCCGGTTGCCCCAGTGGACGGGCAGGTCGAGGCCGTGGTCCGAGAAGTCCTTGCGGAGGGCGTCCAGGAGGGCACGGTTCTGTTCGTTGATGGGGCTGACCCCGCCGAACAGGAAGTAGTGCTGCCCCACCTCCTTGAGGCGCTCCTTGGGGATACCCCGGCCGCGCGTGACGTTCTCCAGGAACGGGACCACGTCGTCCGGGCCTTCGGGGCCTCCGAACGAGAGCAGCAGCAGGGCGTCGTAGCCGTCGAAGGGCGTGGGATCGAGCACATCGGACATGTCGTTGATCCTGCCACCCGTGACTGACAGCCGAAAACGGCGCTGCCGCCCGATCGTTCGCGCGTAAGCTGTCATGGCCACCTTCGCGCCTTACCGGAGTCGAGTTGCCCAGCCCCTACCGCGCCATATTCGCCCTGCCCGGCACCAAGAGCTTCTCGGTGGCCGGGTTCCTTGGCCGGATGCCCTTGTCGATGATGGGCATCGGGATCGTCACGATGGTCTCGCAGCTGACCGGTCGTTACGGGCTCGCGGGCGGGCTCTCCGCCACCGTGGCACTGTCGGCGGCTGCCATCGGCCCGCAGATCTCCCGGCTGGTGGACCTGCACGGGCAGCGTCGCGTGCTGCGGCCGGCCGCCCTGATGTCGATCACCGCCGCCGCGGGTCTGCTGCTGTGCGCGAAGTTCCGGGCCCCGGACTGGGCGCTGTTCGTCTTCGCCGCGCTGATCGGCTGCGTGCCGAGCGTCGGCTCGATGATCCGGGCGCGCTGGGCGGCGCTCTACAGGGACACCCCTCAGCTGCACACCGCGTACTCCTTCGAGTCCGTCATCGACGAGGTGTGCTTCATCTTCGGGCCGATCATCTCGATCGGTCTGTCGACCGCCTGGTTCCCGGAGGCGGGGCCGCTGCTCGCGGGCTGCTTCCTCGCGGTCGGTGTCTTCTGGCTGACCGCCCAGCGCGCGACCGAGCCGGCGCCGCATCCGCGCGGGCACGGCTCCACGGGCTCGGCTCTGAGGGCGCGCGGGTTGCAGGTCCTGGTGGTCACGTTCGTGGCAACGGGCACGATCTTCGGCTCGGTGGACGTGGTGACCGTGGCGTTCGCGGAGGACCGGGGCCACAAGGCGGTGGCGAGCCTCGTACTCGCTGTTTACGCGGCGGGTTCCTGCGTCGCCGGAGCGGTCTTCGGGCTGCTGCACTTCAAGGGGGCGCCCGCCCGACGGTGGCTGGTCGGTGTGTGCACGACAGCCGTGAGTATGATCCCCCTCCTACTGGTCGGGAACTTGCCGTTTCTGGCCGTGGCGCTGTTTGTCGCGGGCCTGTCCATCGCACCGACGATGATCACGACGATGGCTCTTGTCGAGCAGCACGTACCACGCGCGAAACTGACCGAGGGCATGACCTGGGTGAGCACCGGACTCGCGGTCGGTGTCGCGCTCGGTTCCTCCGTGGCCGGCTGGGTGATCGACGCCGCCGGTCCGAAGGCCGGGTACGGGGTGCCGGCCGTGGCCGGCGCCGTCGCGGTGGCGGTCGGGTTCCTGGGGTACCGCCGGCTGAAGCAGCCGGTGCCGCAGCGGGGAGGAACCAATGAGCACGGCGAACTCGGGCAGCACGACGACGAACGCCCGACAGACCAGGGCACAGAGCGCACCGTGGCGTAACTGGGCGGGGAACGTCACCGCGCGGCCGGTCCGCGAGGTGACGCCCGCGTCGGTGGACGAGCTGTCGGCGGCCGTCCGCGCGGCGGCCGAGGACGGCCTCAAGGTGAAGGCGGTCGGCACGGGCCACTCCTTCACGGCGGCGGCTGCGACCGATGGCGTATTGATCCGCCCTCAACTGTTGACCGGAATCCGCAACATTGACCGGGAGGCCGGGACCGTCACGGTCGAGGCCGGCACACCGCTCAAGAGGCTCAACATGGCCCTGGCCCGCGAGGGCCTGTCGCTCACGAACATGGGCGACATCATGGAGCAGACGGTCTCGGGCGCCACCAGCACCGGCACGCACGGCACGGGCCGCGAGTCGGCGTCGATATCAGCGCAGATCAAGGGCCTCGAACTGGTCACGGCCGACGGTTCGGTCCTCACGTGCTCCGAGAAGGAGAACCCGGAGGTCTTCGCGGCCGCGCGGATCGGGATCGGCGCCCTCGGCATCGTCACCGCGATCACGTTCGCAGTGGAGCCGATCTTCCTCCTCACCGCCCGCGAGGAGCCGATGGCCTTCGACCGGGTCATGAGCGAGTTCGACGCCCTCCACGCGGAGAACGAGCACTTCGAGTTCTACTGGTTCCCGCACACCGGAAACTGCAGCACGAAGCGCAACAACCGCAGCGCGGGCCCTGAAGCTCCGGTCGGAAAGTTCAGCAGCTTCTTCGAGGACGAGTTCCTGTCGAACGGCCTCTTCCAGGTGGTCAACTCGCTCGGCCGCGCGGTCCCGTCGACGATCCCGTCGATCGCCAAGATCTCCAGCCGCGCGCTCTCCGCCCGCACTTACACGGACATCCCTTACAAGGTCTTCACCTCGCCGCGCCGCGTGCGGTTCGTGGAGATGGAGTACGCGATTCCGCGCGAGGCCCTGGTCGAGACGCTGCGTGAGCTGAAGACGATGGTCGACCGTTCGAACCTGCGGGTCAGCTTCCCCGTGGAGGTCCGCACGGCCCCCGCGGACGACATCGCGCTCTCCACGGCGTCCGACAGGGACAGTGCGTACATCGCCGTCCACATGTACAAGGGCACCCCGTACCAGTCCTACTTCACGGCGGCCGAGCGGATCTTCACCGCGCACGAGGGCCGGCCGCACTGGGGCAAGGTGCACACGCGGGACGCGGAGTACTTCTCGTCCGTGTACCCGCGCTTCGGCGAGTTCACGGCGCTGCGGGACCGGCTCGACCCGGAGCGTCTGTTCGCCAACGACTACCTGCGGCGCGTGCTGGGCGACTGACGGTCCGGGCGGCGGGCCTCACCCGGTGGGCGTCCCCGGCTTCAGCAGCCCGGGGAGCGTCGTGCTGCCGCTCTCGGAGGCGCTGGGGGTGGCGGTCGGCGTCGAGGTCCCCGTCGCGGACGGGGTCGGTGCGGCCGTGGACTTGTCCCCGGCGGCACCGGCCCCGGACCCGGTGCCCGAGCCGGTACCGGAGTCCCCGCTGCCGGTGGGCGTCGGGGTGGGCTCGGCGGTCCCGCCCTTCCACGCCCCTCCCCCGCTCTGCGGGGTCCCGGACGGCGTCGCGGAACCGGCACCGTCCGACGGCTGCTGCGAGGTGTCGGGCGCGGGCGTGTGATCGTGGCGGGACGACGAGCCGCCTCCGCCGGTGAACGCCTCGCGCAGGGTGGTGCGCTGCCCGTCCCCGTTGAAGCTCTGGCCGGACGCCAGTTCGTACGTCGTGATGCCGGCCATGGTGATGCCGAAGACGACGGCGGCGGCGACGAGGGGGCGCCGCCAGCTCCGCACGCTCGCGCGGTGCGTGGTCGCTTCGGTGAACTCCTCGGTGAGGCCTGGGCCGTTGCTGGACCCCTCGCCCAAGTCGCCTGCCGGAGGCGGGAGTTCCGCCCCGGAGGCATCACTCGAAGGCGCCGCGATCGCGCGAAGCACGCGCGTGGCGTTGTCCACGCCGCCGGTTCCGAGCAGTTGAGTCTTCTCGGGATCACCGGCGCCGACCTTGAGAAGCATCGTCCGCTCACTGTCGGGAGCCCGGAGGACGGTGGTCTCCTCGGCGGCCTGAGCGGGCAGGACGGTGGTCTTGTCGGCGTCCGGCGCCGGCAGGACCGTGGTCTCGTCGGCCCGCTCGGCGGACAGCACTGTGGTCGCATCAGCGTCCGACGCAGGCACCACCGTCGTCGCGTCAGCATCCGACGCCGGAAGAACCGTCGTCGCCTCACCACCCCGGGCCGCCGGCAGAACCGTCGTCGCCTCCAAGTCCCGTGTCGCCGAAGCCACTCCCCACGTCGTGGTCTTCGGAAGCGGGACCATCCGCGTCGCCACACCCTCGGTGCCCGCCGACGCGGTGGCCACGCCGGACCGGAACGTCGCCGGCACCTGCCGTCCGTCACCGGCCACGGGTATCTGACGGCTCTTGGGTATCGCCTGGCCCGCGACATCACGTATCTGCTCGCCGGTACGCCGGAAGAAGTGCTGGAAAATCGTGCCGCCGCACGTGGCGAGCGCACTCACAACTCCTGCACCGACGATCGTCCCGTACACACCGAGCCCGGAGGCCAGCTTGGCCGCCACGACAGCGGCGACGGCGCTGCCCGCCACTTGCGGCACACTCAGGTCGAGCCGCTTCTCCTTGGGCTTTTCCTGTACGTCCTTGGAGGTTCCCGGCCTATCGCCCATCTCCGACCCTTGCCTGCCTTTCTCGACTTAGCTCACGAGAAAGGGACGTAAGAAGGATGGAATCAGTTCCACTTCTGGAGATTTCGTGAAGCACTTCACGTCCGTGGACCACAAGCGGGCCACACCCTGCCATCAGGCCCCGCCCCGGGCGAACTTCGATGGCGTGCCGGTCCACCCGAGTGGCCCGAATGGAGTACCGTTGCGAGCCCTGGGTCCGGTCTCCCATCAGGGTGCCCGGAGCCTTCCAGGACCGCCGAGAGGGGGTTCGTTGCACACGGTGACGAGCTCGGTCACTGAGCGTTGCGAACAGGTAACCGTGCCATAACGGCGGCCCACGGCCCATGCCCGACACGCCGGGCAACTCAGCAAGGTTGTGGCAGGCTGCACCCGGGCAGGCCACACTCGACTAGCGGAAGCAGCGACGCACGTGACGTCGGCAGGCACCACCCGGGAGGTCCCCATGCCCGAACTGCGTGTCGTGGCCGTCTCTAACGACGGCACACGGCTGGTGCTGAAGGCTGCGGACAGCACGGAGTACACGCTTCCGATCGATGAGCGCCTCCGGGCCGCCGTGCGCGGCGACCGTCCGCGCCTCGGCCAGATCGAGATCGAGGTGGAGAGCCATCTCCGCCCCCGTGACATCCAGGCGCGTATACGAGCCGGTGCCTCCGCCGAGGAGGTGGCACAGCTCGCCGGCATCCCCGTCGACCGTGTGCGCCGCTTCGAGGGCCCCGTGCTCGCGGAGCGTGCCTTCATGGCCGAGCGTGCCAGGAAGACCCCCGTCCGCCGCCCCGGCGAGAACGCGGGACCCCAGCTCGGCGAGGCGGTGCAGGAGCGGCTGCTGCTGCGTGGCGCCGACAAGGAGTCCGTCCAGTGGGACTCCTGGCGTCGCGACGACGGCACCTGGGAGGTCCTGCTCGTCTACCGGGTCGCGGGCGAACCGCACTCGGCGAGCTGGACGTACGACCCGCCCCGGCGGCTCGTCCAGGCCGTCGACGACGAGGCGCGCTCGCTCATCGGCGAGACCGACGACATCGCGGCGCCGGAACCCAGCTTTCCGTTCGTGCCGCGTATCGCCAGGCTGCCTCGCGACCGTCCGCTCGACCGGGCCCTGGACCGGCAGTTGGAGCGGCCCACCGCGCCGACGCCCGTGCCGGAGGTCACCGACGAGGGTCCGGCGGCCGTCTCGTCGTCGGAGCGCGACTCGCTGACCAGCCTCCTGGAGGCGGTACCCAGTTATCGCGGCGACATCGTGGTCCCCGAGCGTCCCTCGGTGCCCGCGCCGGAGCCCGTCACGGAGGAGCCGGAGCCCGCTGAGGCCGAGGAGCCCGCTGCGCCGGCCGCGTCCGCCGGGGCGGGTGCCGCGTACGCGGACGTCCTCATGCCGCGCAGCGTCGCAGGTCACCGGGACCGGCTCACCGGCACCACCGACCGCCAGGCCGAGGCCGACGGGGTGCGTCCGGGGCGCCGGGCGGCCGTGCCGAGCTGGGACGAGATCGTGTTCGGCACCCGCCGCAAGAAGCAGGAGTAGGAGTAGGACGCGTAGGACACGAGAGGCCCGCGCCGTTCCCGGCATGGGCCTCTCCTGTTTCCGGCGCGCTGTTCGCGTACTACTGAGGGTCGGGGCCGGTCGCCACCGGGCGGGACTCGTCCGAGGACCACTCCGACCACGAGCCGACGTACAGGGCCGCGTCGATGCCCGCCACCGCGAGGGCAAGGACCTCGTGGGCGCCGGAGACGCCGGAGCCGCAGTACACGCCGACCTCGCCCGAACCCCCGGACGCACCAACGGACTTGAAGCGGGCCGCGAGCTTTTCGGCGGGCAGGAAGCGGCCGTCCTCGGCCACGTTCTCCGTCGTCGGCGCGGACACGGCGCCCGGGATGTGGCCGCCGACTCGGTCGATCGGCTCGACGTCACCGCGGTAGCGCTCGGCGGCACGGGCGTCCAGGAGAACGCCCGAACGCGCGAGCGCCGCCGCCCCGTCGGCGTCCAGGAGCGCGGCCGCGCCCGGCGCCGGCCCGAACGTGCCGGGCTCGGGCGAAGGTGTCACCGTCTCCAGCGGGCCCTCCCAGACACCGAGACCGCCGTCGAGCACGCGCACGGACGGGTGACCCGTCCAGCGCAGCATCCACCAGGTGCGCGCGGCCGCCCAGCCCTGGCCGCCGTCGTACACGACGACGTCCCGGTCGGCCGACACACCGGCATTACGCATGACCGCGCCGAAGGCCGCCACGTCCGGCAGCGGATGCCGGCCCGCCGCGCCGGCCGGGCCCGCGAGATCCGCGTCCAGGTCGACGAAGACCGCGCCGGGGATGTGCCCGGCCTCGTACGCGGCCCGGCCGTCGAAGGCCGGGGCCCCCGTCGCCTTGGGCACGCTCAGCTGCCAGCGGACGTCGAGGAGGACCGGCGGGTTCTCCCCGGCCAGGTCGCTCGCGAGTTGGGATGCGGTGATGATGGCATTCATGAGGGCCATCCTGGCCTATGGTCTGGCCGATGCGCCGTCGGTCCGCTAGCGTGCACGATCGACTACCGAGCGTTGACCTATTGACCGGACCACCTGACAACGGCCCTGGCGCGGCAGCGGATGCGCATCACTCCACCCGGCATCCCCGTGCGAGGGCTCCGGCCGTGGCGGCGCGACCCCTGAGCGGCGTGCGGCACGGGATGCCACGATCGGCTCGGGCGCGTCGCGACACGTGATTTCGTTCCCGAGGAGACAGTGACGATGACCGAGGCAGCAGCCAGGCGGGCGCCGGGCACCCCCTGCTGGGTGAGTCTCATGGTGCACGGCATGGCGGCGACCCAGGAGTTCTACGCGGCGTTGTTCGGCTGGGAGTTCCGGCCGGGACCGCAGCAGCTCGGACCCTATGTGCGAGCCCTGCTCGACGGTCAGGAGGTGGCGGGCATCGGGCAGCTGCCGCCCGACCGCCATCTGCCCGTCGCCTGGACCCCCTACCTCGCCTCGGACGACGTGGACGCCACGGCCGAGAACATCCGTCACTGTGGCGGCACCGTCGGCGTCGGCCCGCTGGACGCCGACGACGCGGGGCGGATGGCCATCGCGTCGGACCCCGCTGGCGCGGTGTTCGGCATCTGGCAGCCGGCCGGGCATCTGGGGATGGCGCTCACCGGGGTGCCGGGCGCGCCCGCGTGGAACGAACTGGTGACCCAGGAGACCGCCGGTGTCGCGAAGTTCTACGAGGCGACGTTCGGTTACGAGGAGGAGGCCGTCGTCTCGGCCGACCTGGACTATCTGACGCTGCGCCTGAACGGCACGCCGGTGGCGGCGGTGCACGGCGTGGGGCAGGCGCTGCCGCGCGACCGGGGTGCGCACTGGATGACGTACTTCGAGGTCGCGGACGTGGACGAGTCCGTGGCGCTGGTCGAGGAGCTGGGCGGGCATGTGCTGAGGCCCGCGCGGGACAGTTCGCACGGCCGGGTGGCGACGGTCGCGGATCCGGAGGGCGCGGTGTTCACGCTCGTACGGTCGGCTCCGCCGGAGGAGCGCTAGGGGCGGTCCGTGGAGAGGGCCGGGGGTCAGTCCGAGGCGACGGGGAGTACGTCCGGGGAGAGGGTGCCGGAGCGGGACGCCGCCGAGGTGAGGCGGCGGCTGTGGTGGCGCCGGCACAGGACCTCGTAGCCGACCTCGTCGTCGCTGCCGTCGACGTCTCCGACGACGACCTGGGCGCCTTCTACGACCATCCGGCCGCCGACCGTGCGGGCGTTGTGCGTGGCGCGGGCGCCGCACCAGCACAGGGCCTCGACCTGGAGCACCTCGACACGGTCGGCGAGTTCGACCAGGCGCTGCGAGCCGGGGAACAGCTTGGACCGGAAGTCGGTCGTGATGCCGAAGGCGTAGACGTCGAGGCCGAGGTCGTCGACGACGCGGGCGAGCTGGTCGATCTGGGCGGGGGCGAGGAACTGCGCCTCGTCCGCGATGACGTAGTCGACGCGGCCGCCCTGGGACAGCTGGTCGACGACGTACGCGTACAGGTCGAGGTCGTCGGCGACCTCGACGGCGTCGGTGACGAGGCCGAGACGGGAGGACAGCTTGCCCTCGCCGGCGCGGTCGTCCCGGGTGAGGATCAGGCCCTTGAGGCCGCGTGCCGAGCGGTTGTGCTCTATCTGGAGAGCGAGGGTGCTCTTCCCGCAGTCCATCGTTCCGGAGAAGAACACGAGCTCGGGCATGGGGAGTCGAGGGCCTTTCAGCGGGTGTGGGGGGAGGGTCAGGCGCGTACTTCGAGCAGCGGGACGAGCTGCTCGGCAGGCGTCATGGAGCCGTGGTTGCCGACCATGGCCGACTCGTTGGGCTCGTTCTCCGAGGCGATGATGACCACGTCGTCGTGGGCGGCCGCGATGACGTCGCCCAGGCGCGCGTACACCCGCTCGTCGACGTGCGGGCCGAACCAGCCGGCCTCGATCGCCTCGTCGCGGCTCGCGATCCAGAACTGCTCGCCGAGCACCTCGCGCCACACGGTCAGCACGTCGGCCTCGGCGCCCGGGACCGCGTAGACGTGGCGGGCGCGGCCCTCGCCACCGAGCAGGGCGACGCCGGCGCGCAGCTCCCAGTCCTCGTCGAAGTCGATTCGGGACTGCTCGTCGAACGGGATGTCGATCATGCCGTGGTCGGCGGTGATGTACAGGGCGCTGCGCGGCGGGAGCTGTTCGGCGAGGCGCTGGGCGAGCCGGTCGACGTACATGAGCTGGCCGCGCCAGGGGTCGGAGTCGACGCCGAAGCGGTGGCCCTTGCCGTCGACCTCGCTGTAGTACGTGTAGACCAACGACCGGTCGCCGGCGGCCAGTTGTTCGGCGGCCAGGTCCATGCGGTCCTCGCCGGAGAGGCGCCCGCGGAAGGTGCCGCCGCTGAGGGCGATCTTCGTGAGGGGCGTCGACTCGAAGGCGGGCGCGGAGACCTGCGCGGTGTGCACCCCGGCGTCGTGCGCGCGCTGGAAGATCGTCGGGTACGGCTGCCAGACCTGCGGCTGCGTCCAGGGCATCCAGCGGAGCTGGTTCATCAGCTCGCCGGTGTCGGGGTTACGGACGGTGTAGCCGGGGAGGCCGTGCGCGCCGGGGGGCAGGCCGGTGCCGACGGAGGCGAGGGACGTCGCGGTGGTCGCCGGGTAGCCCGCGGTGATGGGGCTGCCGGTGCCGCCGCGCGAGGACGCGAGGAGCGAGGTCAGGAAGGGCGCCTCGTCCGGGTGGGCCTTGAGCTGCTCCCAGCCGAGCCCGTCGATCAGGAAGACGCAGGCACGGTCGGCGGGGGCCAGCTCGGGGATCGCCGGGGCGCAGCCGGGGACGCCGAGGTGGGCGCCGAGCGTGGGCAGCAGGTCGGCGAGGGATCCCGCGCCGTACTCGGGTACGGGGGCGGATCCGAGGGCGAGCGGCTCCTGCCAGGCCTCCCAGGCGGGCGCGGCCATCAGCGGGAGGTCGCCGCGGTGGCCTCGGACAGGGACTGGGCGAAGGCGAGGGTCTGGCGGACGGCGTCGGGGCCGTCACCGGTCTCGCTGACGCGCAGGCTCAGGTCGTCGGCGGTCGAATTGCCCGTGTAGCCGTGGTCCGCCTCGCAGTTGGGGTCGCCGCAGGCCGCGGGCTCCAGGTCGATGCGGGAGACGGCGCCCCAGCCGATGGTCAGGACGACCTCGCGGGGCAGGGTGCCGGGGACGTACTTCTCCGGGTTCGCGACGACGCGGCTGACGACGACGGAGGAGATCCGGCCGAGCTTCACGGACTCGGTGGACGTCGTGGCGTACGGCGTCGGCGACGTGCTGTCGGCGGCCTGCTCGTCGGTGTGGCTGACGATGAAGCGGGTGCCGGTGAGGACGAGCACGGTGACGTGCCGGCGCACCTCGTTCGAGTCGAAGGTGGTCTCCTGGTGGACCAGATACGAACCGATGGGTTCGCCGCCGACCGCGGCCTCCACCGCCTCGGCCACGAGGGCCGGGTAGTAGCCGCTGCGCTCGATCGCGGCGCGCAGCCCTTGGGTCGTCGTACTGGTCTTGGCCATGGGATCCATCTTAAAGCCCGGCGGAGGGCGCGCGGTGCGCCTGTGGACAGCGCAGCGGACACCCGCTATGTGGGCCGCGTCTCACCTGCTTGTGGAGTACGCCGGTCACCTGCCGGTGTAGTACGCGGGCAGGGTGCGCGGGCCCAGGTCGTCGCGGGCGGGCGGCGGGGCGAGGCGTACGGAGGCGCCGAGGACCGACAGGCCGTGCTGCGCGACGACGACGGGCTCCAGGTCGACGCCGACGACCTCGGGGTGGTCGTCCACGAGCCGCGAGACCCGTTGCAGCAGCTCTTCGAGGGCGGCCGTGTCGACCGGTGCGGCGCCGCGCCAGCCGAAGAGCAGGGGCGCTGTCTTGATGCCTCTGACGATCGACTGCGCGTCCCGGTCGGTGACGGGGATCAGGCGGTGCGCGGTGTCGCCCAGGAGTTCGGAGGCGACGCCGGCGAGCCCGAAGGAGAGGACCGCGCCGGCGGCCGGGTCGATGACCGCGCGGACGACGGTGTCGACTCCGCGGGGCGCCATGGCCTGGACTACGGGCCGCAACTCCTCGGGCTCGCCCAGGTAGTCGGACAGCTCCTCGTAGGCGCGGCGCAGCTCCGTCTCGTTCGAGAAGTCTAGGCGTACGCCGCCGAGGTCGGCGCGGTGGCGCAGGTGGGCGGCGGTCGTCTTGAGGGCCACGGGGTAGCCGAGGGCGCGGGCTGCCGCGACCGCCTCGTCGGGGCCCGGGGCGGGCAGGGTCTGGCGCACTTCGATGCCGTAGTGGGCGAGGAGGGCGCAGGCGTCCTCGGGGGCCGGCTCGCAGCCGTGCCGGGCGTCGTCCTTGGCCAGGAGTTCCGCGATGAGCTCGGCGGCGCCGGTCTCGTCGATGTCGTCGTAGACGGGGACCTTGCCGGGGTCGACCGAGTCGCGCCGCCACTGGGCGTACCGGACGGCCTCGGCGAGGGCTCGGACGGCGCGCTCGGCCGCGGGGTAGGCGGGGATGAGTGCGGGGGCGGGGGCGGGCTCGTCCGTGGGCGGGCGTCCGGCCGGGGGGCCGCCGTGGTTCTTGGCCTGCGCGCGCGGGCCGGTGCTGGTGGCGGCGGAGAGCGCTTCCGCGAGGCCGCCGAGTTCCACGTGGACGACCAGGACGGGCTTGGTGGGGGTGCCGGCGGCGGCCGAGCTGAGGGCTTCGGCGAGGGCCTGGTCCTCGGCTGACGCCTCCCCCACGGCGGGCATCGCCGTGACGACGACGGCGTCGCACTTGTCGTCCGCGAGGGCCTCGGTGAGCGCCGCGTGGAAGTCCTCGGCGGACGCTGCGGTCGTCAGGTCGAGCGGCGACTTGGGCCGCAGTCCTTCGGCGAGGCAGACGTCGTACGTGAGGAGGCCGAGCGACTCCGAGTTGCCGAGGATGGCGACGCGGGGGCCCTGCGGGAGGGGCTGGCGGGCGAGGAGCAGGCCGGTGTCGACGAGTTCGGTGATGGTCTCGACGCGGATGACACCCGCCTGGCGCAGCAGGGCGGAGACCGTCGCGTAGGGCAGGTGCGTGGCGCGGACGGCGTGGCCGAGGGGGGCGATGCCGCTGTGCCGGGCGCCCTGCACGACGACGAGGGGTTTGACGGCGGCGGTGCGGCGGGCGAGGCGGGTGAACTTGCGCGGGTTGCCGATGGATTCGAGGTACATGAGGGCGACGTCCGTGTCCGGGTCGTCGTACCAGTACTGGAGCACGTCGTTGCCGGAGACGTCCGCGCGGTTGCCGGAGGAGACGAAGGTCGAGACGCCGGTGACTCCGGTGACGCCGGCGCCGCGCCGCTCCAGGCGGGCGAGCAGGGCGATGCCGATGGCGCCGGACTGGGCGAACAGGCCCATGCGGCCGGGGCGAGGCATCTCGGGCGCGAGCGACGCGTTGAGCCGCACCTCGGGCGAGGTGTTGATGACGCCGAACGCGTTCGGCCCGATGAGCCGCATCCCGTACGAGCGGGCCTGGCGCAGCAGTTCGCGCTGGCGGGCGCGGCCTTCGTTGCCGGACTCGGCGTAGCCGGCGGAGATCACGACGATGCCCCGGACGCCGCGCTCGCCGCACTCGGCGACGACTTCGGGGACGTGCTCCGCGGGGACCGCGACGACGGCGAGGTCGACCGCTTCGGCGGCGTCGATGTCGTGGACGGAGCGGTGGGCGGGGACGCCGTCGAGGTCCCGCAGGTCGTCGGGGAACGCCTTGTTCACGGCGTGCAGGCGGCCCGTGAAGCCGGCGTCGCGGAGGTTGTCGAGGACGCTGCGGCCGACTCCGCCGGGGGCGCGGCCCACGCCGACCACGGCGACGGAACCGGGGGCGAGCAGCCCGCGCACCGAGCGGGCCTCGGCGCGCTGTTCACGCGCGCGCTGCACGGCGAGCGAGGCATCGGTGGGTTCGAGGTCGAACTCCAGGCGGACGACGCCGTCCTCGAAGCGACGCTTCTGGGTGTACCCGGCGTCCGTGAACACCTTGATCATCTTGATGTTGGCGGGCAGCACCTCGGCGGCGAAGCGGCGGATGCCGCGCTCGCGGGCGACGGCGGCGATGTGCTCCAGGAGCGTGGAGGCGACGCCCCTCCCCTGGTGGGCGTCCTGCACGAGGAAGGCGACCTCGGCCTCGTCGGCGGGCGCGGAGGCGGGCATCCCCTGCTCGTTGATGCGGTCGTAGCGGACGGTCGCGATGAACTCGCCGCCCACGGTGGCCGCGAGGCCCACCCGGTCCACGTAGTCGTGATGGGTGAAGCGGTGCACGTCCTTGGCGGACAGGCGCGGGTAGGGCGCGAAGAAGCGGTAGTACTTCGACTCGTCCGAGACCTGCTCGTAGAAGTTCGTGAGCCGCTCGGCGTCCTCGGTGGTGATGGGCCTGATGCGCGCGGTGCCGCCGTCGCGCAGCACCACGTCTGCTTCCCAGTGGGCGGGGTACGTGTGCCGGTCCGACGGGGTCTGCATGGGGCAAGCGTACGGCTCGGGACGGACAGTCGTGGGGGGTGCGGCGCGAGTGGTTCGCGGGGTGTGTGGGCGGGGCGTGCGGGCGCGGTTCGCGGGCTCGGGGCGCCGGTGGCGTGCGGGCTGGGTGCCGGCGATGTGCGGGCGTACGCGCGCGGTGGCGCACCGGTCGCGGGGTGCGCGGGCCGCAGGCAGGCTATGAGGGCCGACGCGCGCGTGCGTGCGGCGCGAAGGGCTCACAGCGGTCACGTCCACCGGTGTGGGACACTGGTCTAGACAACTGTGAGCATCCTGAAGGGCAGCAACACATGGCTGAGCGCCGCGTCAACGTCGGCTGGACCGAGGGCCTCCACGCCCGCCCCGCCTCCATCTTCGTCCGCGCGGCCACGGCGGCCGGCGTCCCCGTGACGATCGCCAAGGCCGACGGCAACCCCGTCAACGCCGCCTCCATGCTCGCGGTGCTCGGCCTGGGTGCCGAGGGCGGCGAGGAGATCACCCTGGCCTCGGACGCCGAGGGCGCGGAGGTCGCGCTCGACCGCCTGGCCAAGCTTGTCGCCGAGGGGCTGGACGAGCTTCCCGAGACGGTCTAGGCCGCACCCTGGACGCGTAGGACTCGTAACGTCGAAAGCCCCGGCTCGGTGAGCCGGGGCTTTCGTCGTTGGCAGTGTGGACGGGCGTCAGACGTTCACGCCGTGGCCGCGCAGGTACGCGACGGGGTCGATGTCAGAGCCGTAGTCGGGGCCCGTGCGGGCCTCGAAGTGGAGGTGCGGGCCCGTGGTGTTGCCGGTCGCCCCGGAGAGGCCGATCTGCTGGCCGGGCGTGACGGTCTGGCCGACGGAGACGCCGATGGACGACAGGTGACCGTACTGCGTGTACGTACCGTCATTCATCTTGATCACGATGTTGTTGCCGTAGGCGCCGCCCCAGCCGGCCTCGACGACCGTGCCCGAGCCCACGGCGTGGACGGAGGTACCGCTGGCCGCGTGGAAGTCGATGCCGGTGTGGCTGCCGGAGGACCACAGTCCACTGCTGGCCTTGTACCCGGTGGACACGTACGAGCCGGTGATCGGCATGACGTAGGTGTTCAGGCGCTTGCGCTCGGCCTCGCGGGCGGCGCGCTGCTTGGCCTCGCGTTCGGCCTTGGCCTTGGCCTCCGCCTTGCGCTTGGCTTCTTCGGCCTGTCGCGCGGCCTCCGCCTCGGCCTCGGCCTCCGCCTTGGCCTTCGCGGCGGCTTCCTCGGCGGCCTGCTGCTGGGCGGCGGCCTGCGCGTCGATCTGCTCGGCGAGCGAGTCACCGATGGAGATGGCCTTGGTCAGGCCTGTCTGCTCCATGGCCGTGTGCTCGGCGGCGAGGGCGGGGGAGGCGAGGCCTCCGATGACACCGGTCGTGGTGATCGCGGCGACGCCGGCGACATTCGCGGTGGTACGCGTGAACCGGCTCGGGCGACGGTGCTTCCCGGTGGCACGGGTGAACGCCATGGGGCGCTGAATCCTTTCCCTCCTTCTCGCCTACCGGGTTAGCTGACGGGTTCGGAGCAGGAAGGTCTCCTACGGACACCCTTCGGGAAGGGCGTCCGATTCACCCCAGGGACTGCGGTGGGTCCCCGGCTCCCCCGGCTCGCGCCTTGGGGGACTCGGCGATGGCTGCCCGGTGCCGCGGGCGCGGCGTACTTCTGGCGGACAGCCGGACCGACGCTAAGCGGGTCAACTTTCAATCAACAAACAAAACCGCGCTTTTGTTGTGCATGACACAGGGCAGACAGGCAACCACCGGCCCAATTCGGACATACGAGGGCCCCGGTGGTCATCTCACCCACCGGGGCCGCAAGTTGTCCGTGTTGTCCGACTCTCGGCCAGACTCTCGGTCCGGCTCTCGGTCAGCCGGTGACGACGGTCACCTCTCCGATGCCGAGCGCCCGGACGGGCTCCTCGATCTGCGCCGCGTCACCCACGAGCACCGTCACCAGGCGGTCGGCCGGGAAGGCGTTCACGACGGCCGCGGTGGCCTCCACGGTGCCCGTCGCGGCGAGCCGGCGGTACAGCTCCGCCTGGAAGTCGTCGGGCAGGTGCTGCTCGACCTGGTCGGCGAGCGTCCCCGCGACGGCCGCGGCGGTCTCGAACTTGAGCGGGGCAACGCCCACCAAGTTCTGCACGGCGACGTCCCGTTCGGCGTCGGTCAGGCCCTCCTCGGCGAGCGTACGGAGAACCTTCCACAGGTCGTCGAGCGCCGGACCCGTGTTCGGGGTGTCCACGGAACCGCTGATGCTGAGCAGCGAGGCGCCCGTCCCGTCCGCCGCCGAGAGCAGCACCTGGCCGAACGCGCGCACGCCGTAGGTGTAGCCCTTCTCCTCGCGCAGGACCCGGTCCAGACGCGACGTGAGGGTGCCGCCCAGGCAGTACGTGCCGAGCACCTGCGCCGGCCAGACCCGGTCGTGCTTGTCGGAGCCGACGCGGCCGATGCGCAGCTGCGTCTGTACGGCGCCGGGCCGGTCGACGATCACGACGCGGCCGCGGTCGTCGGCGGTCACCGGCGGCACGGGACGCGGCTGTGCCGGGCCTCCCGTCCAGGCGCCGAGCGTCTCCGCGAGGAGGGCGTCGAGGTCGGTGCCGGCGAGGTCGCCCACGACGACCGCGGTCGCCGTCGCCGGGCTCACGTGCTGCTCGTAGAACGCGCGCACGGCTGCCGCGTCGATGGGGGTGACCGTCTCCTCGGTGCCCTTGCGGGGGCGGGACACGCGCGCGGTGGCCGGGAAGAGCTGCTTGGAGAGCTCCTTGGCGGCGCGGTAGGCCGGGTTGGCCGTCTCGTGCGGGATCTCGTCGAGCCGGTTGCGCACCAGGCGGGCGATCTCCTTGGCGTCGAACGCGGGCGCCCTGAGGGCGTCGGCGAGCAGGCCGAGCGCCTTCGGCAGCCGGGAGACGGGCACTTCGAGGGAGACCCGTACGCCCGGGTGGTCGACGTACGCGTCCAGGGTCGCGCCGCAGCGTTCGAGCTCGGCCGCGAACTCCTCGGCGGCGAGCTTGTCGGTGCCTTCGGAGAAGGCCCTCGCCATGATGTTGGCGACGCCGTCGAGGCCGGCAGGCTCGGCGTCCAGGGGGGCGGCGAGATTGACCTCCACGGCGACGACCTGCTGGCCGGGGCGGTGGCAGCGCAGGACCGTCAGGCCGTTGTCGAGCGTGCCGCGCTCGGGGGCGGGGAACGCCCACGGCTTGGGCGCGCCGGCCTGGGGCTGCGGGTGGAAGTCCATGGTCGCGAGCTCGGTCACTTGCCCGCCTCCTCTTCTGCGGTCGCGTCCGCCGTCACGTCGGCCATCTCATCTGCTTCTTCGGCTTCGTCGGCTTCTTCGGGGGCCGTGGGTTCGTAGACGAGCACCGCGCGGTTGTCGGGGCGCAGATGGGCCTTGGCCACCTCGTGGACCTCCTCGGCGGTGATGTCGAGGACGCGCTGGACGGCGGTCAGGGCGAGCTGCGGGTCGCCGAACAGAACGGCGTACTTGCACAGTTCGTCGGCGCGGCCCGCGACCGTGCCGAGCCGGTCGAGCCACTCTCGCTCCAACTGGGCCTGGGCGCGCTCCATTTCCTCCGGAGTCGGGCCCTCCGTGACGAACCGCTCCAGCTCCTCGTCGACAGCCGCCTCGATCACCGGGACCTCGACGTCACCGGACGTCTTCACGTCCAGCCAGCCCACGGAGGGCGCCCCCGAGAGCCGCATCAGGCCGAAGCCGGCGGCGACGGCGGTCTGGTCACGGCGGACGAGACGGTTGTAGATCCGGGACGACTCGCCGCCGCCGAGGACCGTGAGCGCCAGGTCGGCCGCGTCGCACGCGCGCGTGCCGTCCGCGGGCAGCCGGTAGGCGGCCATCAGCGCACGCGCCGGGACCTCCTCCTCGACGACCTCGCGCAGCTCCTGACCGATGCGCTCGGGCAGCGAACCGTCACGCGGGGGCAGCTTGCCGTCGTGCCGCGGGATGGAGCCGAAGTACTTGTCGACCCAGGCCAGCGCCTGCTCGGGGTCGATGTCCCCGACGACGGAGAGGACGGCGTTGTTGGGCGCGTAGTAGGTGCGGAAGAAGTTCCGCGCGTCCTCCAGGGTGGCCGCGTCCAGGTCCGTCATCGAACCGATGGGCGTGTGGTGGTACGGGTGGCCCTCCGGGTACACGAGGGCGATCAGCTTCTCGAACGCGGTGCCGTACGGGACGTTGTCGTAGCGCTGACGGCGCTCGTTCTTGACGACGTTGCGCTGGTTCTCCATCGACTCGTCGTCGAGCGCGGCGAGCAGCGAGCCCATGCGGTCGGCCTCCAGCCAGAGCGCGAGCTCCAGCTGGTGGGCGGGCATGGTCTCGAAGTAGTTGGTGCGCTCGAAACTCGTCGTCCCGTTGAGCGAGCCGCCGGCGCCCTGCACGAGCTCGAAGTGCCCGTTCCCCTGGACCTGCTTCGAGCCCTGGAACATCAGGTGCTCGAAGAGGTGCGCCAGGCCCGTACGGCCTTCGACCTCGTGGCGCGAGCCGACGTCGTACCAGAGGCAGACCGCCGCGACCGGGGTCAGGTGGTCCTCGGAGAGCACCACGCGCAGGCCGTTGGCGAGGGTGTGCTCGGTCGCTTTCAGGCCGCTGGAACCGGCCTCGGCGGTGGCCGTGTGACCCATGGGCATGTACGTCCCTTCGATCGCGGAACTATCGCGGAAACCGCGGATCTGCCGCCGGTTCCGCATTCATATCTGCATCCGGAAATGCCACTGTATGCAAGCGTCCGGACGCCTGGCGAAGTTCCCGCACGCGGTACGCCGAGAGCGAGCGCCGATCGCCGTACGGACGGGTCGCCGATCGCCGTACGGACGGGTCGCGGTCGGCGTTGTCAGTGGGGCGGTCCACAATGGTGCGCGTCAGACTCTCGTACATGCCCCGGCAGCATCTGTGAAGGAGCCGCAGCAGCGATGGCCCGCCGCAGCACGAAGACCCCGCCTCCCGACGACTTCGAGGAGAAGATCCTCGACATCGACGTTGTCGACGAAATGCAGGGCTCCTTCCTGGAGTACGCCTACTCGGTGATCTACTCCCGGGCCCTGCCGGACGCCCGTGACGGCATGAAGCCCGTACACCGGCGCATCGTCTACCAGATGAACGAGATGGGCCTGCGCCCCGACCGCGGTTACGTGAAGTGCGCCCGCGTCGTCGGCGAGGTCATGGGCAAGCTGCACCCGCACGGTGACACGTCGATCTACGACGCCCTGGTGCGCCTCGCCCAGCCCTTCTCGATGCGTCTCCCCCTCGTCGACGGCCACGGGAACTTCGGCTCCCTGGGCAACGACGACCCGCCGGCCGCCATGCGTTACACCGAGTGCCGGATGGCCGACGCCACGTCGCTGATGACGGAGTCGATCGACGAGAACACGGTCGACTTCGCGCCGAACTACGACGGCCAGGAGCAGGAGCCCGGGGTCCTCCCGGCCGCCTACCCGAACCTGCTGGTCAACGGCGCGTCCGGCATCGCCGTCGGCATGGCGACGAACATGCCCCCGCACAACCTGGGCGAGGTCATCGCCGCCGCCCGGCACCTCATCCGGCACCCGGGCGCGGACCTCGAGACGCTGATGAAGTTCGTCCCGGGCCCCGACCTGCCGACCGGCGGCCGGATCGTCGGCCTGTCCGGCATCAAGGACGCCTACGAGTCGGGCCGCGGCACCTTCAAGATCCGCTCCACGGTCACCGTGGAGAACGTGACGGCGCGCCGCAAGGGCCTCGTCGTCACCGAGCTGCCCTTCGCGGTCGGGCCCGAGAAGGTCATCTCGAAGATCAAGGACCTCGTCGGCTCGAAGAAGCTCCAGGGCATCGCCGACGTCAAGGACCTCACCGACCGCCAGCACGGCCTGCGCCTGGTCATCGAGATCAAGAACGGTTTCGTGCCGGAGGCCGTCCTGGAGCAGCTCTACAAGCTGACGCCGATGGAGGAGTCCTTCGGCATCAACAACGTGGCGCTGGTCGACGGCCAGCCCCTCACGCTCGGCCTCAAGGAGCTTCTGGAGGTCTATCTCGACCACCGCTTCGAGGTCGTCCGCCGCCGCAGCGAGTTCCGCCGTACGAAGAAGCGGGACCGGCTGCACCTGGTCGAGGGCCTGCTCGTCGCCCTGGTGGACATCGACGAGGTCATCCGCCTCATCCGCTCCAGCGACAACTCCGCGCAGGCGAAGGAGCGCCTGATGGAGCGCTTCTCGCTGAGCGAGATCCAGACGCAGTACATCCTCGACACCCCGCTGCGCCGCCTCACCCGGTTCGACCGTATCGAGCTGGAGTCGGAGCGCGACCGGCTCAACGGCGAGATCGACGAGCTGACCGGGATCCTGGAGTCGGACGCCGAGCTTCGCAAGATGGTCTCGGCCGAACTGGCGTCGGTGGCGAAGAAGTTCGGCACCGATCGTCGCACCGTGCTCCTGGAGTCGGCCGGTACGGCCGTCGCGGCAGTGCCGCTCCAGGTCGCCGACGACCCGTGCCGCGTCCTGCTGTCCTCGACGGGCCTCCTGGCGCGTACGGCGTCCGCCGACGTGCCCGAGGGCGACGAGGACGCGCGGCGGACCAAGCACGACGTGATCGTTTCCGCGGTCCCGGCGACCGCGCGCGGCGAGATCGGAGCGGTCACCTCCAGCGGCCGTCTGCTGCGGCTCAACGTCATCGACCTGCCGCAGCTCCCGGAGACGGCCACGGCGCCGAACCTCTCCGGAGGCGCGCCCGTCAAGGAGTTCCTGTCGTCCCTGGCGGCGGACGAGACGGTGGTCTGTCTGACCACGCTCGACGAGTCGTCGCCCGGTCTCGCGATCGGCACGGAGCAGGGTGTCGTCAAGCGTGTGGTGCCCGACTACCCGTCCAACAAGGACGAGTTGGAGGTCATCGGCCTCAAGGACGGCGACCGCATCGTGGGCGCGGTGGAGCTGCGTACGGGCGAGGAGGACCTCGTCTTCATCACGGACGACGCCCAGCTGCTGCGCTACCAGGCGTCGCAGGTGCGTCCGCAGGGGCGGCCTGCGGGCGGTATGGCGGGCATCAAGCTGGCCGACGGCGCGAAGGTGATCTCGTTCACCGCGGTCGATCCGGCCGTCGACGCGATCGTGTTCACGGTGGCCGGCTCGCGCGGCACGCTCGACGACTCGGTGCAGACGACGGCGAAGCTCACGCCGTTCGACCAGTACCCGCGCAAGGGGCGCGCCACGGGTGGCGTGCGCTGCCAGCGGTTCCTGAAGGGCGAGGACTGTTTGAGCCTGGGCTGGGCGGGCCCGACACCGGCCCGCGCGGCCCAGAAGAACGGGACTCCCGCGGAGCTGCCGGAGATGGACCCGCGCCGCGACGGCTCGGGCATCTCGCTCGGAAAGCCGATCTCGGTGGTGGCGGGGCCGTTCTAGCCCGCCACTGACGGGTCCGCTTCCTGCGGATCCTGGTGCTGTACATACCTCAGGACGCCCCACATGCTCGCCTCGTCGGCAACGGTGTGTGGGGCGTCCTGTGTGCAGGCGGTCAACTCCTTGCGCAGGCGCGGGGTGTCGATCCCGGCCCCGATGAGGACCAGTTGGCTCAGGCGGGGCTCGCCGGGTGCCCAGGGCTCGGGGTTGAACCGGAGGAAGCGGCCGACGGCGTGCACGCTGTACTTGTTGCGCGCGTCGGCCGTGCCGAAGTCGACGTACCCCTTGATGCGGTAGAGCCCCTCGGGCCTGCTGTCGAGGAAGGCCATCAACCGGCGGGGATCGAGCGGCACTTCGGACTCGACGGAGGCGGAGTCGTAGGCGGCGTGCAGGTGGCCGTCGTGGGCGTGGTCGTGCTCGTCTGCACTTTCACTGTCGTCGCGAGGCAGGTCGTCGAAGGACAGCTGCCCGATCCGCTCCCGCGTCGGCCGGCAGTCGAAGAGGAACTCGGGGTCCACGCGCGCGTAGGTCGCGGGAACGACCGCCGCGCTTCCGGAGAGCCCGCGTACGAGGTCGAGAACGCGCAGCTGTTCGCCCTCCGGGACCCGGTCCGCCTTGTTGACGACCACGAGGTCCGCGATGGCCAGATGCCGGTCGATCTCGGGGTGGCGCTCCCTGGTCTGGTCGAACTCGACGGCGTCGACGACCTCGACCAGGCCGCCGTACACGATCCGGGGGTTCTCGCTGGCGAGCACCATCCGTACGAGTTCCTGCGGCTCGGCGAGGCCGCTTGCCTCGATCACGACGACGTCGATCCCGGCCGACGGCCTGGTGAGGCGGTCCAGGTACTCGTCGAGCTCGCTCGCGTCGACGGCGCAGCACAGGCATCCGTTGCCCAGGGAGACGGTGGAGTCGCCGAGCTGCCCGGCGACGGCCATCGCGTCGATCTCGATGGACCCGAAGTCGTTGACGATCGCACCGATCCGGGTGCCGCCGCCGTGGTGCAGCAGGTGGTTGAGCAGGGTCGTCTTGCCGGAACCCAGGAACCCGGCGAGTACGACGACGGGGATCCGCTGCGGCTGCTCCTGCCTCGGCTGACTCAACGCGCGACCTCTCTCACACCGGCGCGAGAGCCGGCGTTCTTACGACGAATGAAGGCGGACTCAGGATACGAGCGCGTAGATACACCCTGGAGTGAACGATTGTTCGCGTCTTGAGCTGGGCACACGAGAATCATGGCGCCCCGGGCGAGCGACCCGTGTTCCCCGTGCGCCTCCTCTCCGCTCCTCAGCCGATCAGCGCCGCTCGGCACCCTGAGGGGCGGCTAGCGCGCCGCCCACCGCCCGCCGGTCCCACTCCGTCGCCCCGCACCCGACGATCGGCGAACGGTCGCCTGAATCGGGGGTTGACATGGCCACACAAAGTAACGGGATCCGAGCGCTGAGTGCTGCCGCGCTGGTGGGGTTCGCTCTGGGCACATTGACTGCCGTCGGCCAAGCCGCCCAGCGGCGCAAGCACGCCTCACTCACCGAACAGCACCGGCTGCACTTCGAGCTGTTGTGCAAGGCCATGGACGACCCAGCCCTGGCCGCCGTCCTTGACACATACGACGACCCTGTACCGCCCGAGACTCAACGTCAGTACCTGTTCGTCAACGCCCTGTACACCAATGCCCTGTACTTCCACCGGATCGGCGCCATGAGTCGGCCGGAACTCTACGGGCACCTTCGAGTGATCTGCCAGAACCAGATCGTCCGGGACTACTTGAAGGCCACGCGCCATCACCGGGCAAGCCTGGACGACTCCTCAGACGAAGCAGCACTGGGGCAGATCGTGGACCAATTGATGATGGACCTGGAAGACGCAGATACGGAGGATTGGTGGGTAGTAGGCGAACCTCCCGTTGGATAGGGCCACTTGGGTGAAGGTTAGCCTTGCCATCCTGATCCAGCAGGCGGCGAGCCGCTACTCTGGGGCCGCATCTTGCCCCCTAGTCCGAGGACCGGGATCCCGTTGAACATCGTGCGCCGCATCGGCGCGTCTCCCCGTGAGCGCGGCAGCGCCTCCGGCCAGACATGTCCTGACATCTTTGAGCTTGCCGATGGCAGCTTCGCCGTTATCGGCACGGATGTCACCGAGAAGCTCGACGCCGAGCTTCCGCCCGACGCCGCACGAGCCGACTACGAACGAATCGTCCGCATCACGCGCGACACGCTCGTTCGCGCCAAGTCAGATATCCCGAACTCCTGACCTCTGCAGTTGACAGCACCGGAGCCCGGTCCCGACGAGGGGCCGGGCTTCGGTGTGTTCAGGGCATGACCGGTACCGGCTGCGGAGCCGTCGGCCCGACATAGCGCGCCGCCGGGCGGATGATCTTCGGATCCCGCGCCTGCTCAAGGATGTTGGCGCTCCACCCCACCACCCGCGCAGCGGCGAACGTGGGGGTGAACATCGCGCGGGGCAACCCGCACAGCTCCATGACCACGCCCGCGTAGAACTCCACGTTCGTGTGAAGTTCCCGTCCCGGCTTCAGCTCCGCGAGGATCGCTTCCACCTGCCGTTCGACCTCGACGGCGAACTCGACCATCGGTCCGCCGAACCTCTCGGCGATGCCGCGCAGCATCCGCGAGCGCGGATCTTCCGTCCGGTAGACAGGGTGACCGAAGCCCATGATCCGGTCCCCCGCGAGGACCCGCTCGCGGATCCAGCCGTCGATACGGTCCGGCGTACCGATCGCGTCGAGGGTGTCGAGTGCTCGGCTCGGCGCACCGCCGTGCAGCGGCCCGGAGAGCGCCCCGACGGCACCGACGAGGCAGGCCGCGACGTCGGCACCGGTCGACGTGATCACCCTTGCTGTGAACGTTGACGCATTGAACCCATGGTCAATGGTTGAGATCAGATACTGCTCGACGGCACGAGCATGAGCCGGGTCGGGTTCCGAACCCGTCAGCATGTAGAGGTAGTTGGCCGCGTACGACAGGTCCTCGCGCGGCTCGACCGGTTCGAGGCCTTCACCCAACCGGTGCAGCCCCGTGAGCAGCGTCGGGACGACCGCCGTCGCGGCCAGAGTGTCCTCGCGGCGCCGCTCGTCGTCGATGTCGTACACGGGCCGGAAGCCCTGCGAGGCGCCGAAGAGCGACAGGGCGCTGCGCAGTCCGGCGAGCGGGCCGGAGAGCGCGCCGGCGCGGGCGATCGCGGGCAGCGCGGCCTGGACGACGTCAGGCAGTCGGCGCAGGGCGGCCGTCCGCGTGGCGAAGGCCGCGGACCGCGCGGCGTCGGGCAGCTCGCCGTGGATCATCAGGTGCCATACGTCCTCGAAGCTGCGGGTCTGCGCGAGCTCGACGGCCGAGTACTGGCGGTAGTGGTAGAAGCCCTCACGCCCTCTGACGTCACCCAGTTCGGTGTCGGTGACGACGACGCCCGCGAGTCCGCGCGGCACGTCGGCAGGAGCGGTCATGGTCCCGTTGGTCGACATGTTTCCTCCCTCGACTTGATTCGACTCTCTATGCTTGACTCATCTCATGTCAATATTGATTCAATCAATACATAAATCAATGCACGCGATCCGGATACGGTGACGCCCATGACCGATCACGAGCCGAACCCCGCACGGGAAGCCCGGCGACTCAGCACCAAGGAGGCCGCCCAGCTGCTGGGCGTGAAGCCCGAGACCGTGTACGCATACGTGAGCCGCGGTCAGCTGAGCAGTCGCCGGGCGGGACCCGGCTCGCGCGGCAGCACGTTCGACGCGGACGAGGTGGCGGCGCTCGCGCAGCGCAACAAGCGGGAACCCGCGGCCAGTTCGCCCCCCGGCGAGCTTTCCGTACGTACCCGCATCACATTGATCGACAAGGACCGCTACTACTTCCGAGGGGTCGACGCCGCCGAGCTGGCCGCGCACCACACCTACGAAGAAGTCGCCGAGTGGCTGTGGACCGGCGCGCTGCGGCCCGGGATCCGGTTCACCGCACCCAGGCAGTCCCTCTCCGCGGCCCGGCGCGCCGCGGGAGCGCTGCCCGAGCACAGCAGTCCCGTCGACCGCCTGCGCGTCGCGGCGGTCGCCGCGGCAGTCGCCGACCCGCTCCGTTTCGACCTCTCCGAAGAAGCCGTTCTCGGCACGGCCCGCACTCTCATCCCCACGTTGGTGGCGGCCCTGCCGCCCGTACGGCACACGCACCGCGACGGCGGCCCGCTCGCGCAGCGTCTCTGGGGACGCCTCAGCGGACACGAACCTGACGATCCGTCACTGCGCGCCCTGGACACGGCACTCGCGCTGCTCGTCGACCACGACCTCGCCGCGTCGACACTCGCCGTCCGCGTCGCCGCGTCGGCACGCGCCCACGCGTACGCGGCCGTGTCCGCGGGTCTCGGCGTCCTGGAGGGCCCCCTTCACGGCGCCGCCAGCGGCCTCGCGCACCGTATGCTCCTCGACGTTCTCGACCGCGGCAGCGCCGCTCCGGTCGTCGCGGACGAACTGCGGGCCGGGCGCCGCGTCCCGGGCCTCGGGCACCGCCTCTACCAGGGCGAGGACCCGCGGGCTCAGGCCCTGTTCGCCCTCCTCGAAGAGATCCCCAGGGCCTACCCGGCGCTCGCCGCGGCCCGCGACATCGTGGCGACGACCGCCCGTCACACAGACCTCCACGCCAACGTCGACCTCGCCCTCGCGGTCCTCACCGTCTCGTGCGGGATGCCCGCGGAGGCCGGCGAGACCGTCTTCGCGGTCGCCCGGACCGCGGGCTGGATCGCCCACACCCTGGAGGAGTACGGCGAGCGCCCGCTACGGATGCGGCCGAGCGGCCAGTACGTGGGCCTGCGCCCGCCCCAGCCGCTGCCCACACCTCTTGGTCCGCTGCCGGAAGAGCGGGGTTAGGCTCCCCTGTGTGAGTACGTGTGCGACCGCCTCGCGGGATCTGAACGAGCCTCTCGCGGGGACCGCCGCCACCGCGAGGACCTGGCTGCTGATAGAGCAGCCCGGCCCCTGGGGTGCGAAGGCGCTGACGTCCAGTCATCTGGACCCGGAACTCGGCCGGGCCCTGGAGGCGGCCGCGGAAGGGACCGGAGTCCGCGTCGCCCTCATCCGGCGACCGGGCCGGCACGCCGACCGCCACACCGCCGCCTTCCGCCGCAATGTGTATGTGGCCCACACAGTTCCGGGAAACACATGGCTGCGCGGCCACATGACCGAGTCTCCGGAGGAGTTGCTCTCCCTCGACTTCGCCGCCCTGGGAGCCGGTGATCACCAGGGCTTCGGCACGCCGCACGACGGCGCGCCCCTCGCGCTCGTCTGCACCAACGCCAAGCGCGACCGCTGCTGCGCCCTCCTGGGCCGGCCGCTCGCCGCCGAC
The DNA here is from genome assembly GCF_040645335.1 of Streptomyces sp. NPDC046821. Taxonomy (NCBI): domain Bacteria; kingdom Bacillati; phylum Actinomycetota; class Actinomycetes; order Kitasatosporales; family Streptomycetaceae; genus Streptomyces; species Streptomyces sp. NPDC046821. The sequence goes on from NZ_JBEYYB010000002.1 coordinate 518,489, forward strand.
CTCGCCGCGTCCGGCCAGGACGGCGTCTGGGAGGTCACCCACCTGGGCGGCCACCGCTTCGCCCCCACACTGCTCGTCCTGCCGCACGGATACGCGTACGGCCGTGCCGACGCCGCCCACGTCAGGACCGTTCTCGACGCGGTCCGCGCGGGCCGCGTCGTCACGGAAGGGTGCCGTGGGAACTCCGCCTGGGGGCGTCCGGGGCAGGCAGCGGAACTCGCCGTACGGACGTCGGCCGGGGTCGACGCCGCTGGGGTGCTGAACGTCGAGGGTGTCGTGAGCGTCGCTGGTGCGGAGGGCGAGGCTCCGCGCTGGGAGGTGACCGTCGTTCACACGGATGGCCGACACTGGCGCGTCACCGTGGAGCAGGGGGTTTCGCTGCCTCCGCGCCCCGAGAGCTGCGGCGCCGCGCTGGGCACTCCGGCGCGCATGGACGTCATCGCGGTGGACGAGATAGGGGCCGGTTCTCCGGCGAATAGGACAGGGGCGGTCAGCAACGGGCGCTGAGCGTCCTGGAGCGCTCCTGTGGGGCCCGACGCCGGGAGACCGTCCGCGCGACGCCCGCCACACACCCGTACCCCCACTAAACCGCACCACTAGAACAGCACCGTTAGAACCACACCGTCCGCTACGGAGCGTCAGATTCCGGCCGTCTCCGCTACACAGCGCGAGATCCCCACCACAACCGCTACGGGCGGACGCCGCCCGCCCCGTACGGTGCTTCGTATGAGCCCCACTCCCCCCTCGCGCCGGCTGCGTCTCAGCCTGCCTCGACGCGTCTTCGCGCAGGTTCTGCTCATGCAGGTGGCGATCGCCGCCGGGGTGGCCGTCCTCGCGACTGGGCTCTTCCTCGCGCCGCTCAGCGACCAGCTCGACGATCAGGCCATGCGCCGCGCGCTCGCGATCGCGCAGACCACCGCGGCCCAGCCGCGCATCGCCGACGATCTGGCGCGCTCACGCCCCACGGTCGACGGCCCCGTCCAGCGGGAGGCCGAGCGCATCCGTAAGGCCAGCGGCGCCTCGTACGTCGTGATCATGAACAAGAAAGGCGTGCGCTGGTCCCACAGGGACCCTGGCGAGGTCGGCGGAATCGTTTCCACCGACCCCAGCGAGGCGCTCGCGGGCCACGAGGTCATGGAGATCGACAGCGGCACCCTGGGCCGCTCGGCGCGCGGAAAGGTTCCTCTGCGCGACGCGCGGGGCGACATCGTGGGCGCCGTCTCCGTAGGCATCGAGTACGACAGCGTCAGGGCGCGCCTCATCCATGCGATTCCGGGTCTGTTCGCGTACGCGGGCGGGGCCCTCGCCGTCGGTGCGCTTGCGGCCTACCTGATCTCGCGCCGGGTGCAGCGGCAGACCCGTGACCTGGCCTTCTCCGATATCTCGGCGCTGTTGTCGGAGCGCGAGGCCATGCTGCACGGCATTCGTGAAGGGGTCGTGGCGCTCGACCGGAGCGGCCGGATCCGGCTGCTCAACGACGAGGCGCACCGGCTCCTCGGCATCGGCGACGAGGTCATCGGACAGTCGCTCGACGACGCGCTCGGCCCGGGACGTACGACCGATGTGCTGTCGGGCCGGGCCACAGGAACGGACCTGCTGACGGTCCGCGGCCAGCGCGTCCTCATCGCCAACCGGATGCCCACGGACGACGGCGGCGCCGTGGCGACCTTGCGCGACCGCACCGAGCTGGAACAGCTGGGCCGGGAACTGGACTCGACGCGCGGTCTGATCGACGCCCTGCGCGCCCAGGACCACGAACACGCCAACCGTATGCACACGCTCCTCGGGCTGCTCGAACTGGAGATGTTCGACGACGCCGTGGAGTTCGTCGGCGAGGTGGTCGGCGACCACCGGGCGACGGCGGAGCAGGTGACCGAGAAGGTGCACGATCCGCTGCTCGCGGCCCTTCTGGTGGGCAAGGCGACGGTGGCGGCGGAGCGCGGCGTGGCCCTGTGGATCTCCGACACGACGCTGCTCCCGGACAGGTTGATCGACCCTCGGGGGTTGGTCACGATCGTCGGGAACCTGGTCGACAACGCGGTGGACGCGGTCGCGGGCACCCTCCACGCGCGCGTGGAGGTCGACATACGGGCCGACGACCGCACCGTGGAGCTGCGGGTCCGGGACACGGGGCCCGGCGTTCCGGAGAGCCGCCGCGAGTTGATCTTCACGGACGGCTGGTCCACCAAGAAGCTGCCGTCCCACGGGAAGCGCGGCCTCGGCCTCCCCCTCGTGCGCAGGCTCGCGGAGCGTCAGGGCGGCAGCGCCGATGTCGTCGAACCGGAAGGCGGGGGCGCCGAGTTCGTCGTCGTCCTGCCGGAGGCACTGACGGACCCGGACCTCGCGTCGGACGGGCTGACGGACCCAGACCTCGCGTCGGACGCGCTGACGGACACCGACCTCGCGCCGGAGGCCACCGAGGCACCCCTGCCGACGGCTCCGCTTCCCGCGGTTCCCCCCACGGCCACCACCACGAAGGAGAACCCGCGATGATCGAAGTGCTGGTCGTCGACGACGACGTCCGCGTCGCCCGGGTCAACGCGGCCTACGTTCAGAAGGTGCCCGGTTTCCACGTGGTGGCCGAGGCCCACAGTGCCGCCGAGGCCCTGCGAGAGGTCGAGACGCAGCCGCACATCGACCTGATCCTCATGGACCACTATCTGCCGGACGAGACGGGCCTGGCGGCCGTGCAGGAGATCCGGCGCCGCGGTCATCTGACCGACGTGATCATGGTGACGGCGGCCCGGGACGTCTCGACGGTGCAGGCCGCGATGCGGCTCGGCGCGCTGCAGTACCTGGTCAAGCCGTTCGCGTTCGCGGGCCTGCGGGCGAAGCTGGAGGCGTACGCGGGGCTGCGCCGCACGCTGGACGGCGGCGGGGAGGCCGAGCAGGCGCAGGTCGACCGGATCTTCGGCGCGCTGTCCGTCGACTCGGAGCCGACTCTGCCGAAGGGCCACTCGCTGAGCACGGCGGAGCTCGTCCGCAGGGCGCTGGTGGACGCCGAGGGCCCGCTCTCGGCGCTCGAGGTCGCGGAGGAGACGGGGCTGAGCCGGCAGACGGCCCAGCGCTATCTGAAGCTTCTGGAGCGCACGGGGAGGGCCAGACTGACCCTCAAATACGGCGATGCGGGCCGCCCAGAGCATCGTTATGTCTGGGCGACCCGCACCTGAGGGACGTACGGCTCAGCCGGCGTTGGCCGCCTTGTCGACGAACTCGGTGGTGAACGTCTTGCTCAGGTCGACCTTGGCGTTCTTGATGTTCGGGTTGAACGCCTTGAGCACGCTCTCAACAGTCTCGGGACCGTTCGTGGGCATCACGCCGTCCGTCGTGAACATCGGCAGAGTCGACTTGATCGCCTCGGCGTACAGCTTCTTGTCGCCCTGGGAGTAGTCGGCGGGCATCTTGGCCGCGATCTCGTCGGCGCTGTGCGTGGACATCCACTTGAGCGTCTTGACGAAGGCGTTGGCGAGCTTCTGGACCGTGGGCTTGTGGCTGTTGACCCAGTCCGTCTGCATGTAGAGGCTCGACGACGGGTACGGACCGCCGAGCGCCTTCTCGGAACCCTCCGGGGTCCGCATGTCGATGAGGATCTTGCCGAGCTTCTTGTCCAGGACCGTGGCGACGGTCGGGTCCGTCGTCATGCCGCCGTCGATGGAGCCCTGCTGGAGCGCGGACACGAACGTCGGGCCCGCGCCGACGGCGACCGGCGAGAACTCGTTCTGCTGAACGCCGTTCTTGACCGCCAGGTACTTGGTGAGGAAGTCGGTCGAGGAGCCGAGGCTCGTGATGCCGAGCTTCTTGCCCTTGAAGTCCTTGGGCGACGTGATGGTCTTCGCCTTCTCGTTCGAGACGATCTCCACCTCGCCGGGAGCACGCGAGAACTGGACGACGGACTCGACTGCCTTGCCCTTGGTCTGCAGGTCGAGCGTGTGGTCGTAGAAGCCGACGGCTCCCTGGACCTGGCCGGAGACGAGGGCCGTCTCGGCCTGAACGCCCGCGGGCTCACTCAGGAGTTCGACATTCAGGCCCTCGTCCTTGAAGTAGCCGAGCCGGTCCGTGAGCATCGCCGGCAGGTAGATGACCTTGTCCAGGCCGCCGACCATGATCTTGACGTTCTCGCCCTTGCCGTCCGCCTTGTTGCCGGAGCTGTGGGTCGTGCTGGCGGCGTCGTTGGCACATGCCGTGAGCGAGGAGAGCGCCAGCAGGCCGGTCGCAGCGAGGGCGGAAAGCCGCGCGGTCTTACGCATGGTGGTTCACGTCCTTGTGAAGAGGGTTGGGGAAGCAATGGGGTGGAGCGGTGCGGGGAGGGGGTGCGGGGATGCACGTGGAGCGGTGCGGGGAAGGGGCGGCGATTTAAGGGCTCGCCCCGGAGGGATCAGCTGTCCGAATTCGTCGGCTTCCAGCGGAAGATGCGGCGCTCGGCGAAGGTCAGCAGCCCCTCGGCGAGCAGCGCTACGACGGCGAGGATGACCATCGCCGCGTACACACCGCTCGTGTTGAACGTGCCCTGGGACTGCGCGATGAGGAGGCCGACACCCTTGGTGGCGCCGATGTACTCACCGACGATGGCTCCGATCAGCGCGAAGCCGAAGCTCACGTGGAGGCTGGTGAAGATCCAGGACGTGGCGGACGGGATGACGACCTGAAGCGTCACGCGGCGGTCGGTGGCGCCCAGGATGCGGGCGTTGGAGACCAGGTTCCGGTCGACTTCCCGGGCGCCCTGGAAGGCGTTGAAGAACACCGGGAAGAACACCAGGACGACGGCGGAGGCGACCTTGGAGGCCGGGCCGAGTCCGAACCAGATCACGAAGATCGGGGCGAGCACGATCCTCGGGATCGAGTTGAGGACCTTGATGTACGGGCCGAGGACGTCGGCGAGGAAGGTGATGCGTCCGAGCGCGATACCGCAGACGACACCTACGGTCACGCCTATGACCCAGCCGAGCAGCGCCTCGTAGAGCGTGTACCAGACCTGTTCGCCGAGCGAGCCGAGCGCCGTGCCGTGCGTGATCCACGTCCAGATCTGGTCCCAGATCTTGGAGGGCATGGAGAAGTTGAACGGGTCGATGATCGCGGCGCGCGACAGCGCCTCCCAGATGCCGAGGACGGCGACGAGGAGCAGGATGCGTGCGCCGCCGATCACGATCTTGCGCCGGCGCGCGGCGCGGGCCCTGGAGACGGCGCGGTCCGACTTGGTGAGTTCGGCGCCGGCGGCGGGCAGGGCGGTGGCGGTGTCATGCGACATCGGCGGCACCCCTCTCGCGCGTGATGCGGACCTCTTCGCCGAGGGACTCCCAGATCTCGCGGTAGATCTCGATGAACTCCGGCAGCAGCCGGACCGATTCGACCTTGCGGGGGCGCGGCAGGTCGATGTCGAACACCTGCTTGACAGTGGCCGGGCCGGCCGTCATGACGACGACCTTGTCGGCCAGCGCGATGGACTCCTCCAGGTCGTGGGTGACGAAGACGACCGAGGCGCCCGTGCCTTCCCACAGCTCCAGGAGCTCGTCCGACATCAGGGCCCTGGTCTGCACGTCGAGGGCCGAGAAGGGCTCGTCCATGAGCAGGATCTCGGGGTCGTTGACGAAGGTGGCGGCGAGTGCGACGCGCTTGCGCTGGCCTCCGGAGAGCTGGTGCGGGTAGCGGTCCTCGAAGGCCGCGAGCCCGACGCGGGCCAGCCACTCGCGGGCCTTGGCCTTCGCCTCGGCCTTGGGGACGCCGCGGAAGCGCGGGCCCGCCATGACGTTCGACAGAACAGTTCGCCAGGGGAAGGTCGCGTCCTGCTGGAAGACGAATCCGACCTTGTCGCCCACTCCCTCGACAGGTTCACCGGCCACCAGGACCTCGCCCTCGGTGGGCTCCTCCAGGCCGCTGACGAGGGTGAGGGTGGTCGACTTGCCACAGCCCGTGGGGCCGACGACGGCCACGAACTCGCCACGTCCGACGGTGAGATCGAGCTCGCGGACCGCGGTGTGCAGGCCGCCCGACGGCGTCCGGAAGGTTTTGCTAGCGCCCCGCAGTTCGATGGCGGGGCCGGTGTCTGTGCTCATGCCGGGAAGGTAGGTGTGACCTGGGACACCGCATCAGTCTTCTGGGCGCAAGGTGTACTTCTGCTTGCAAGAGGCTGTTGTGCTCGTTTTGCTCGCGCTACAACAGCTGAGCCGAAACACGGGCTTAACAGCTCGCCTGGGCTTGAGGGAGAGAGGCCCGATGATTGACGTCCTGGTCGTGGACGACGACTTCCGTGTCGCCGAGATCAACGCGAAGTACGTGGGAAAGGTTCCCGGCTTCCGGGTGGCCGCGCGTGCCCACAACGCCGCGCAGGCGCTGGCGGCCGTGGAGCGCCAGCGCATCGACCTCGTGCTGCTCGACCACTACCTGCCCGACATGACCGGCCTCGAACTCGCCCACCGGATGCGGGAGAGCGGCCACAACACCGACGTCATCATGATCACGGCGGCGAGCGACGTCCTGACGGTGCAGGCGGCGATGCGCCAAGGGGCCCTGCACTACCTTGTGAAACCGTTCACCTTCGCCGCGCTGCGTTCACGCCTCGACTCGTACGCGGCCCTGCGGCGTACCGTCGACCGGGTGAGCGGGCGTGGAGCGGCCGGCCAGGAGCAGGTCGACCGCATCTTCGGCGCGCTACGGGCTGTGCCGATGCCCGCGTCGCCCGGCCTGCCGAGCGGCCAGTCGGAACCGACCACGGATCTCATCTGCGGCGTGCTCCACCGCGCGGACCATCCCCTTTCGGCGCACGAGGTGGCGGCGGAAACGGGCCTGAGCCGCTCCACGGCCCAGCGGTATCTGCGGCACATGGAACAGTCGGGCCGACTCCGCCTTTCGCTCAAGTACGGGGATACGGGGCGGCCCGAGCACCGGTACGTGTGGGTGGCGCCCTGAGGGGCGATGCGCGCGCAGAACGGTGGCGCCCTGAGGCGCCGATGCGCACGCAGCACCGGGGCTGAGGCGGGCTGGCCCTCCGCCGCGCGGTCCTGCGCGAGCACGGGCCTGAACGGACCCGTGTCCGCGGTGGCGGGACGCCCGAGGAACGTGCCGCCGGAGGAACGTGCCTGCGCAAGGGGCGTGCGGTGCGCCCCTCAGACCGCTCCCGCGCCGGTCAGCGCGCGGACCTCCGTCTCGGCGTGCTTGGCCTCGTCCGGCGGCTCGGTCGAGGTGATCGTGCCGATCCACCCCGCGAGGAAGCCGAGGGGGATCGAGACGAGACCGGGGTTCTCCAACGGGAAGAGCTGGAAGTCCACGCCCGGGAACAGCGACGTCGGGCTCCCTGACACCACCGGGGAGAGCAGCACTAGGACGAGGGCCGGACCGAGCCCGCCGTAGACGGACCACACCGCGCCGCGTGTGGTGAAGTTCCGCCAGAACAGGGAGTAGAGCAGGACGGGCAGGTTCGCGGAGGCCGCCACGGCGAAGGCGAGGCCCACAAGGAATGCCACGTTCAGGTCTTTCGCGAGCAGTCCCAGAGCGATCGCGACCACGCCGATGCCGACCGCGGCGACACGGGCCACTGCGACCTCGCTGCGCGGCTTGGCGTCGGGGCGGCGCCAGGACGCGTACAGGTCGTGGGCCACGGAGGCCGAGGAGGCGAGCGTGATCCCGGCGACGACCGCGAGGATCGTGGCGAACGCGACGGCGGCGACGACCGCGAACAGAACCGTTCCCCCTGTCGAGTCCGGGCCGCCGCCCAGGTCGAGCGCGAGCAGCGGAACCGCCGTGTTCCCCGCCGCGTTCGACCCGCGCACAGCGTCGGATCCCACGACCGCCGCAGCGCCGAAGCCGAGGACGATGGTCATCAGGTAGAAGCTGCCGATGAGCCCGATGGACCAGATCACCGAGCGGCGCGCGGCTCGGGCCGTCGGCACGGTGTAGAAGCGCGACAGGATGTGCGGCAGGCCTGCCGTGCCCAGTACAAGGGCGAGTCCCAGGCTGATGAAGTCGAGACGTGAGGTCCAGTCACCCCCGTACTTCAGTCCCGGCGCGAGAAACGCGGCCCCGTGCCCGCTGCGCTGCGCGGCCGTACGCAGCAGCTGGTCGAAGTCACCGTGGAAACGGACCAGGACGAGCACGGTCAGGGTGATCGCCCCGCCCATGAGCAGAACGGCCTTGACGATCTGGATCCAGGTGGTGGCGCGCATCCCTCCCAACGACACGTAGATCACCATGAGTCCGCCGACACCGACGACGGTCCACGCCTGTACGGCTCCGCCGGTGCCACCGAGCAGCAGCGCGACCAGGCTGCCCGCACCCACCATCTGCGCCACCAGATAGAGAACGGACACCGTCACCGAAGAAGTTCCCGCCGCGATTCGCACCGGGCGCTCCCGCATCCTGGCCGCGACGACGTCGGCGAGCGTGAACCGGCCACAGTTACGCACGAGTTCGGCGACAAGGAACAGTACGACGAGCCAGGCCACGAGGAACCCGACCGAGTAGAGCAGGCCGTCGTAGCCGAAGAGCGCGATGAGGCCCGAGATGCCGAGGAAGGATGCGGCCGACATGTAGTCGCCCGCGATGGCGAAACCGTTCTCCATGGGGGAGAAGAGCCGGCCGCCCGCGTAGAACTCCTCCGCCGATCCGTGTCTGTTGCGGCTCACCCACGTGGTGATTCCCAGCGTGACGGCGACGACCGCGCTGAACAGCACCAGCGCCAGCGTCTGATGGTTCCCGGTCACCGCTGCCCACCGATCACTCGGGTCATCTCCTGGGTGTCCCAGCGCAGTTCGAGCGCCGCACGATCGCGCCGCAGGCGCGCGTGGCGCGCGTACAGCCAGGTCAGCAGGAAGGTGCTGAGGAACTGTCCGAGTCCCGCCAGCATCGCCACGTTCACCGCTCCCGCGACGGGCCTGTCCATCAGCCCGGGGGCCGTCGTCGCCGCCACGATGTACGCCAGGTACCAGGTGAAGAACACGGCGACGGCCGGGACGACGAACCTCCGGTAGCGGCTGCGCACTTCCTGGAACGCGGCACTGCGCTGCACTTCCAGGTAGATCGCGGCCGCACTCCGCTCCGGGGGCCCGGTCTGGGGAGGCACGGCCGGGGCCGGTGCCCCCGTGCCGTCCAACTCGCCCCACCCGGAGGCCAGCGCGTCGTACCAGGGATCGCCGAGAACTACGCGATCACCGGGCCGGGTCTGCGCCACCTCGCGCCCGTCGTGCTTCTCCACCGAACTCTCCTTGTCCGCGGGCCACCTAGGCCGCGTGCCCAAGGATGGGCAGATCGGGAAGATCCCGGACTCTTCTCACACCTGCCTTCACTCCATTAGGTGATTGCGGAGCCCGGTGGCTGAACAAGGCCGTGGCGATAGGCATACCGCACCGCCTGGGCGCGGTCCTTGAGACCGGCCTTGGCGAAGAGGTTGTTGATGTGCGTCTTCACCGTCGCGGTCGAGACGTGCAGGGCCCGCGCGATCTCCTGATTGCTCAACCCCTCGGCGATGAGCACCAGTACCTCGGCCTCGCGCGCCGTGATCCCGTCGGGCGGCTCGCTGGGGGCGGGCGTCGGCGGCGACTCCGCGAGGCGCTCAAGGAGCCGCCGCTGGATGCTCGGGGACAGCCCCGCGGCACCGGAGAGCACGTCCTCGATGGCCCGCACGATCTCGTCGCCACCCGCGTCCTTGGTCAGATATCCACGGGCGCCGGCCTTGAGCGCGGGGAACAGCGACTCGTCGTCCGCGTAGGTGGTGAGGATGACCACCTGGGTGCCGGGGTACTGGGACCGGATGCGCCGCGTCGCCTCCACGCCGTCACAGCGCGGCATACGCAGGTCCATGAGAACGACGTCCGGGGCGAGTTGGGCGACCAGCGCGACGGCCTCGTCACCGTCACCGGCCGCACCTACGACCTCGACGCCGGGCAGCAGCCCGAGCAGCATGACGATGCCTTCACGCACGACCGTCTGATCGTCGGCGACGACCACTCTCGCGTCCTTGCGTGCCGCACCGTCCGCCCGCGAACGGCCCGCGTCCACACTGCGATCCACCCCCTTCACCCCGGCGTCCGTCCTACTCACCCCCGACTTGCCCCCGCTCGCCCCCGGGTCCGTCCCACTCACAGCGGTACCTTCAGCGTCACTGCGAAACCCTCCTCGTACGGCCCAGCCTCCAGCGTGCCGCCCAGCAACTCGGCACGCTCCCTCATCCCCAACAGACCGTAGCCGGAACCACTGACAGTGAGCTCCGCGGAAGCCTCGACCGACCCCGAATCCCTTACGTAGAGGGTCACTTGGTCGGCGCCGTACTCAAGTCTGACCTGCGTCTTCGCACCGGGCGCGTGCTTGCGTACGTTCGTCAGGGCCTCCTGGGCGACTCTGCGTACGGTCTGTGACGTCTCCACGGAGAGTGGGCGCCGATCCCCCTCCACCGAGACCGTCGCGCCGTCCGTGGCCACCAGTTCGCGCAGGAAGTCCTCCAGCGGGGTCATTTCACCGCGCAGCGCCGAGAGCGCCTGGCGGGTCTCGGTGAGGCCGTCGCGGGCCATGGCGCGGGCGGCGACGACCCGCTCGTGGATCTGGTCCAGGTCCGCTCCGCGCTCGATGAGCAGGCGTGCCGCTTCGAGGTGGACGAGCTGGGCGGAGAGGCTGTGGGCGAGGACGTCATGGATCTCGCGGGCGATCCGGGCGCGCTCGGCCAGGGCGGCGGATTCCGCCTCTGCCGCCCGCGCCACTCTCTCCTGGCGGAGCAGCCGCTGGGCGTTCCCTCTTGCCTCCGCGTCCAGGCGCAGGACGTAGCCCGCCAGGCAGAGTCCGACGGTGGTGACCGCTGTCGTGAACCACGCGTCGTTGTTGAGGATCGCGAACCCGGTGAGCGCTCCGGCCGTGAGCGGAACGGCCGCGATCAGTGGAAGCCGCTCCAGGGCGGTGACGGCGCAGCCGCACCAGAGCACGAGGGCGGGCCCTCTGAATCCGGTCTGCTCCGCCAGGAACGCCGCGCCCATCAGGAGGGCGAGCAGGCCCACGGAGGGCCACAGCATGTGTTCCAACGTGGTCCGGAAGAAGGCGACAGCCGCGGCTCCGCAGGCAATGAGCATGATCGGCGCGAGGGCGAGGACCCAGCCGTGCATCCCCCGCTCGGCCACGGCGCTCCACACCAGGGCCGTGAGCGCGACTGTCCGTACAACCCGGGCGAGGAGCCGCCTCGCCCGGGTGAGCCCTTCGCGGGAGAGCGCCTCGCGTGAGGGCCAGGTGGTCCAGGCTTCGGTCGTCACACACGGTCCTTCCACAGCGGCACGCGCACGGCGTCACCGTACGCCGCGGCCTCCTGGGGTGCGGGCCGCACGGACTGCGCGCGCCAGACGAGGACTCCGGAGCGGACCAGCAGGGTGGCCGCGAGGGCGAGCATGAGCGCGGCGCTGCCCTGCTTGACGCCGAAGGCCGCGCCGGCAGCGTAGAGACCGCCCCTTATGGCCACCCCGAGGGCCCAGACGCCGCCGCTCGCCTTGGTGCTCCTGCTCCACACGGTGCCGTCCTCGGCGGTCCACAGTCGAGTGGTCCAGGCCCAGCCGGCGCCGATGGCGAGGCCGACGAGGAGTTCGAGGGCTATGAGTGCGGCCGACAGGGCCTGGTGGTGGGGATCGAGGAGGTCCGGCTCGCGTACGGCCATGACGACGAGCACGCCGGGCACGACCCACCAGCGCCTGTCCGTGGTGACCCGCTGCGCCGTGAACTGGCGGGCGACCACGAGCACGACGACGGCGATGATCACCAGCACGTTGGCGAGCCCGGACATGACGGCCTCCGATTTTCCGAGAAGTGCGAGTGCGACGTCCGACGAGGTCGAGCCACGTCGGCCAACGCATTCGAAGTTACGGAAAAGGCCGGTTCACGGGATCGGAGCTGGGGTGGATCGTGGGTGGATCAGCCGGCTCCACCCACGGGTGGAGCCGGCGTCGGGGTCACGTCAGGCGTCGATCCGGGACCGGTCGAGGGTCGCGGCCGAGCTGCTGATGAACTCCTTGCGCGGCGCCACATCCGTACCCATGAGCAGATCGAAGACCTGCTCCGCGGCGTCCAGCTCGCCGATGTTGATCCGGCGCAGCGTGCGGTGGCGCGGATCCATCGTCGTCTCGGCCAGCTGGTCGGCGTCCATCTCTCCGAGGCCCTTGTAGCGCTGGATCGAGTCCTTGTAGCGGACGCCCTTGCGCTGGAACTCCAGCAGCGTCTCGCGCAGCTCGCGGTCCGAGTACGTGTAGACGTACTTGTCCTGGCCCTTCTTCGGCTGCACCAGTTCGATGCGGTGCAGCGGCGGCACCGCGGCGAACACGCGGCCCGCCTCGATCATCGGCCGCATGTAGCGCTGGAAGAGGGTCAGAAGCAGGGTACGGATGTGCGCCCCGTCCACATCGGCGTCGACGAGCAGGATGATCTTGCCGTAGCGCGCGGCGTCGATGTCGAAGGTCCGCCCCGACCCGGCTCCTATGACCTGGATGATCGCACCGCACTCGACGTTCTTCAGCATGTCCGAGACGGACGACTTCTGGACGTTGAGGATCTTGCCCCGGATCGGCAGGAGCGCCTGGAACTCGGAGTTCCGCGCGAGCTTGGCGGTGCCGAGCGCGGAGTCTCCCTCGACGATGAAGAGCTCACTGCGCTCGACTTCGTCGCTGCGGCAGTCGGCGAGCTTGGCCGGCAGGGACGACGACTCCAGGGCCGTCTTCCTGCGCTGCGCGTCCTTGTGCTGGCGGGCCGCGATCCGCGTACGGGCTGCGGCGACGGCCTTCTCCATGACCGCGCGGGCCTGGGCCTTCGCGTCGCGCTTGGTGGACGTCAGGAACGCCTTGAGCTCCTTGGCGACGACGCCCGCGACGATCCTGTTGGCCGCCGAGGTGCCCAGGACCTCCTTGGTCTGGCCCTCGAACTGGGGCTCGGCGAGGCGGACGGTGACGACCGCCGTCAGACCTTCCAGAGCGTCGTCCTTGACGACGTCGTCCTCGGCGACGCGCAGGAGCTTCTGGGAGCGCAGCACCTCGTTCATCGTCTTGGTGAGCGAGCGCTCGAAGCCGGTCACGTGGGTGCCGCCCTTGGGGGTGGCGATGATGTTGACGAACGACCGCAAGGTCGTGTCGTAACCGGTGCCCCACCGCAGCGCCACGTCCACACCGAGCTCGCGCGTGACCTCGGTCGGCGTCATCTGACCGTGGTCGTCGAGGACGGGGACGGTCTCCTTGAAGGTGCCCTGGCCGGAGAAGCGGAGGACGTCGCAGACCGGCTTGTCAGCCGCGAGGTACTCGCAGAACTCACTGATTCCGCCATCGAAGCGGAAGGACTCCTCACCCTTGCTGCCGCCGTCGCCGAGCCCGTACTCGTCGCGCACGACGATGGTCAGGCCGGGCACGAGGAAGGCGGTCTGGCGGGCGCGCTGGTGCAGGTTCTCCAGAGAGAGCTTGGCGTCCTTGAGGAAGATCTGGCGGTCGGCCCAGTAGCGCACGCGCGTACCGCTGCGGGTCTTCGGGATCCGCTTGATCTTGCTCAGTCGCGCGGAGGGGTCGAACGTCGCATCGGGACCGGACTTGGCGAAGGCGCCGGGGACACCGCGCCGGAAGCTGATCGCGTGCGTGTTCCCACCACGGTCGACCTCGACGTCGAGCCGCGCGGAGAGCGCGTTCACCACGGAGGCGCCGACACCGTGCAGACCGCCGGAGGCCGCGTAGGAGCCGCCGCCGAACTTGCCGCCCGCGTGCAGCTTGGTCATGACGACCTCGACTCCGGAGAGTCCGGTCTTGGGCTCCACGTCCACGGGGATGCCGCGGCCGTTGTCCCGCACCTCCACGGAGGCGTCGTCGTGAAGGATGACCTCGATGTGGTCGCAGTAGCCTCCGAGGGCCTCGTCGACGGAGTTGTCGATGATTTCCCAGAGGCAGTGCATCAGGCCACGGCTGTCCGTCGACCCGATGTACATGCCAGGGCGCTTGCGTACCGCCTCGAGCCCCTCAAGGACGAGCAGGTGCCGCGCGGTGTAGTTGGAACTGTCCTTGTCCACGATGCCGCCTGCTCCGGTCAGCAGCGCTGTGGACGGCACGGACGTTTCGGCGGTCACGCAGTTCGCTCCTCGCTGAATTTCAGTTGGGACCCTTTTGGGTAAGGGGCCGGCTTCGGTCGCCGCTCAGAGGGTACCGAGGCCTGGTAGAGCCGTTGTAACGCCACCCTCGCCCTCAGCCCAGACTAGTCCAGCATCGTATGCATGTTCGATCCCTCGATGGGGTGAAGCCCACATCACGTTCCCTTCGAGGCATGAACCATTTAGGCTCCGGGCACGTCCTCATCTACAAACCGGCAAGCCAGCCGGAGAGGACCGACCTGATGAAAACGCGCGAACCCGTAAGACACGTAAGAGACGCAATACGGCACATTCGCCGCCAACCGGCAACAGACAGCCCCTCGGAAAGAAATTTTCGAGGAAAAGCCACGAGCGGGAACGTTTTCGGCCTGGTTGGATGTTGACCCTGGTACGACAGCTCGTCGAGCTAGAGAAGAGGCGACGTGACTACTGTTCTGACCCCCGCGAGCCCGCTGACGGCCGCTGACCGCTGTGACCGTTGCGGCGCCCAGGCGTACCTGCGCGTTGTCCTCATCAGCGGTGGTGAACTGCTCTTCTGCGCCCACCACGGACGCAAGTTCGAGCCGGAACTCAAGAAGATCGCCGCTGAGATACAGGACGAGACGGAGCGCCTCACCGCCGTTCCGGCAAGCGCCGAGACCGAGGAACGCTGACGCCTCGCACCACGACGAGCCAGCTCCGGCCCAGGCCGGTCCACGGGCGGTCAACCCCTGCACCACAGGGATTGACCGCCCGTCCTCGCTCAGTCCCGACTCATACCCACAGAACGCCTTGAAGGTGTCAGGTGGGCGTCGGCATGACCCGCATGGCCTCCGACACCCGGGTGTAGACACCAGGGCGCCCAGGGCGCGCACAGCCGCTCCCCCATGACACAAGCCCGATCAGGCGGCCATCCGCCACGAGCGGGCCACCGCTGTCGCCCTGACAGGCGTCCCGCCCGCCCTGCAGCTCCCCCGCGCACAGCATCGTGTCGGCGCGATACGTCCCGTCCGCGCTGCCGGGGTACGCCTCCTTGCACACCGAGTCGTTCAAGACGTGCAGACCGGCGGCGCGCAGCGTGTTGCTGTAGTCACCGGTTCCGACCGTGTCGCCCCAGCCGTAGACCTCCGCGCCGGTGCCGGCCTTGTAGGCATCGTCACCCGACTCCGCCGTGGGGATCACGTACCTCGCGGGCAGCGGCGTACCCAGGGTGATGAGCGCCACATCGCCGGAGTTGGTCGCAGGGTCGTACTTGGGGTTGACCAACATGTGCTGCACCGGGATCTCCGCCCCCGCGCTGGTCGTCAGGTCGTCACGGCCCGCGATGACCTTGAGGTCACTGACGGAGCGCAGCGGCGTACCCAGGACCTCCTCGCTCAGACAGTGAGCGGCGGTCATGACGGTGGACGGCCCGACGACGACACCTCCGCAGAACTGACCGGCCCGCGTACCGCCGAACCGGTCACGGCTGGACAGTGCGACCACCCACGGATTGTCGGCCACATGGACCGGCCGGCCACCGACGACGACACTGTCCGCCACCGATGTGGCGGGGGAAGCCAGTGGCAGCAAGAGCCCTGCTGCCAGCAGGGCAGGCGCCCGGAACTGCTTTCGGGCGAAGGGACGGATCATGCGGTGTCCTCACTCTGGGTTCTGTCGACACACCCAGCGTGAGTGAACTTCGTGCGTCATGCACACGAGCACGCCGAAGGGTCCGGCTCCCGCGAGGGGGCCGGACCCTTCGGCTACGCGCTTGTTGCCACCCGGAACGCGTCCGGGCGGTCGCGACTAGTCCAGGTAGTCGCGCAGGACCTGGGAGCGCGACGGGTGGCGCAGCTTCGACATCGTCTTGGACTCGATCTGACGGATGCGCTCACGCGTGACGCCGTAGACCTTGCCGATCTCGTCGAGCGTCTTCGGCTGGCCGTCGGTGAGGCCGAAGCGCATCGAGACGACGCCCGCCTCGCGCTCGGACAGGGTGTCGAGGACGGAGTGCAGCTGCTCCTGGAGAAGCGTGAAGCTGACCGCGTCGGCCGGCACGACCGCCTCGGAGTCCTCGATGAGGTCACCGAACTCGCTGTCGCCGTCCTCACCCAGGGGGGTGTGGAGGGAGATCGGCTCACGGCCGTACTTCTGGACCTCGATGACCTTCTCGGGGGTCATGTCGAGCTCCTTGGCCAGCTCCTCCGGGGTGGGCTCGCGGCCCAGGTCCTGGAGCATCTGGCGCTGCACGCGCGCGAGCTTGTTGATGACCTCGACCATGTGCACCGGGATACGGATGGTGCGGGCCTGGTCGGCCATGGCGCGGGTGATGGCCTGGCGGATCCACCACGTCGCGTACGTGGAGAACTTGTAGCCCTTGGTGTAGTCGAACTTCTCGACCGCGCGGATCAGACCGAGGTTGCCCTCCTGGATCAGGTCCAGGAAGAGCATTCCGCGGCCGGTGTAGCGCTTGGCCAGGGAGACCACCAGACGGAGGTTGGCCTCCAGGAGGTGGTTCTTGGCGCGGCGGCCGTCCTCGGCGATGATCTCCAGCTCGCGCTTGAGCTTCGGCGCGAGCTTGTCCGCGTTGGCCAGCTTGTCCTCGGCGAACAGGCCGGCCTCGATGCGCTTGGCGAGCTCGACCTCCTGCTCGGCGTTGAGCAGCGGGACCTTGCCGATCTGCTTCAGATAGTCCTTGACGGGGTCGGCGGTGGCGCCGGCCGCGGCGACCTGCTGCGCGGGCGCGTCGTCCTCGTCCTCGTCGGACAGGACGAAGCCCTGCGCGCCCTCCTCGCCGGGCTCGCCTTCGGCCTTGGCCGTACCGGGGGTCTCCTCGGTGACCTCGTCGTCGATCTCGTCGTCCTTCTTGGACGTCTTCCGCGTCGCGGCCTTCTTGGCGACGGTCTTCTTCGCGGCGGCCTTCTTGGCCGTCGTCTTCTTGGCTGCGGCCTTCTTGGGCTCGGCGTCCTCGGTGTCAGCCGCGGCGGACGACGACTCGGGGGTGGCCGTGGCAGCGACCTTCTTGGCCGTCACCGTCTTGGCGGCGACAGTCTTGGTGGCGGTGCGCTTGACCGGGCTCTTCGCTGCGACGCTCTTGCGGGGGCGCTTCGGCTCCGCGGCACTGACCATCAGCGTCACACCCTCTTCCTCGAGGATCTGGTTGAGGCTGCGCAGAACGTTCTTCCACTGAGTGGCCGGAATCTGGTCGGCCTCGAAGGCACGGCGCACGTCATCGCCGGCGATCTGGCCATCAGCCTTTCCCCGCTCAATGAGCGCCATGACAGAGACGGACTCGGCGATCTCCGGCGGGAGCGTACGGGATGTGCTGGCCGACACGAACAACCTCTCGGAACGATGGAAAACGGCTTCCGGCCCCGTCCTGTGAGGACTGGAGCCGACGACCGCCGACTGAGGGATGAGCCGACGGCGCGTGCGGGGGCCGGGAAGATGCACAGCGCCATGCGCGGCAGCTGTATTCCCTCCTCGGCTGTCACCTCTTAGGTCATCGCGCTGTTCCGAGGAGCGTTACGCCCAATCTGCGTGGCCCGAGTCACACCCCGTAAGCGATCAAAAACTAATGGATACGGTCAAACATGGCCACTCTTCGAGTACCCAGGCCACATCGGCGGAACCCATGGACAGCGCATGTGTGGCCGGATCGCGCCGGTTCCAACGGAACAGGCGCGATCCGACGACACACGAGCAACATGGGTGGGCACGCCCGGACCGTGCGGCGCGTCGAACACCGGGTCTCGGCGGCGGGACGCCGGAACGCCGCGAAGTCCTTCAGTGCTCGCGGGGCGCGGGGACCACACGTTCGACTTCGGGGTGGACGGTGAGCAGCTGACGCATGGCCGCCTCCGCGCCTGTGCCGTCACCCGCGGCGAGGGCGTCGGCGATCCGGGCGTGGTGCGCGACAGCCGACTCGTTCGGACGGTCGCAGCCCGTGACGGGGCCGCCGGACACCTGGAGGGCCGCCGACACGATTCCGGACAAGTGCTCCAGCATTCGGTTGCCCGCGAGCTGGATGAGCAGGGAGTGGAACTCGGCGTCGGCGCGGGCGAAGGTGATCGGGTCACCCTGCCCCAGGGCGTGGCCCATGATCTCGACCATGTCGGTGAGACGCTGCTGGACGTCGTCACGACCGTGCCCGGCCGCGAGGCGGGCGGCGAGGGGCTCGATCGTCCAGCGCAGCTCGTTCAGCTCGCGGCGCTGATCGTCACGCTGCGGACCGAAGGCGCGCCATTCGATGATGTCCGGGTCGAGCAGGTTCCAGTCACTGACGGGGCGGACGCGGGTGCCGACGTTGGGTCGGGCGCTGACCAGGCCCTTGGCCTCGAGGACGCGGAGCGACTCACGGACGACGGTGCGGGACACCTCGAATCGCTGGCCGATCTCCTCGGGGACGAGCGGGCGGTCCGCGCCGAGGTCTCCGGAAACGATCATCTGGCCGAGCTGCTGGACGAGTTGGCCGTGCAGGCCGCGGCCGCGGCTGCCGGCGGCGCGGCGCCCCATCCTGCCGAGGTCCTGGTCCGCGACGTCCCACACGGGGGCACCGACGCGGTCGGCGCCAGAGGCCTCCCCGTAGGGGTAACGGTCGAGTTCGCCCGGGCCGGCCAGGCCTGACTCGGCGGAGCGGGCGGCGGTCATCATGGTGTGCGCAAGGGTACTCACGGATCTGTTGTCGGCGCCGCCCCCAAGTCCCTTGAGGTCTTTGGTGAAAAGCACACGAAAGGGTGATCGCTTACCTCGTCGCAATTGACGCCTTATCGGATGGAAATGGGCGGTCTCCAGGGAGTTGTGGGCGAGGCCGCGCGGCTGGCACCCGACGCTCGTCACCGAACCCTGGGACGCAGCACCGTGACCAGATAAGCGCAGAGCAGAGCAGTTACCGACAACATCAGTGCGCTGCCTACGGGTTGGACGATCATCCGCAGTCCGGCCATCAAGAATCGCTCCCCTCCGAACGGCCAGTGCACCAACGCAAGATCACGAAGCCTCGCCGGAAGTCCCGCCGCGGTTCGTACAGAAGGCCCTGTCATGGCCTTCTGTACGAGCGGTACGACGATGATCGGCACCGCGAGTACGGCGGCCAGCCCGGCCGTTGTGGAGCGGAACACTCCAGAAGCCAGCACTCCCGCCCAGGCGCAACCCACCACGAGCGCGAACCAACTCACGCTGGAGGAAAGCCAGTCGGCGGGAACTTCGATGAGCACTTCTCCGTATACAAGGTGAAGCAGCATCGCGTCGGAAGCGACGACGGCGAAGGCCAGCGAGAGGGCGGTGGCCGTCGCGACGACGAGTTTGGCGCAGAGCAGTCCCAGGCGACGCGGGACGGTGCCGCCGTCGGCCGCAAGGGCGGGGTGCCGGAATTCGTCACCGAACGCGAAGGCGCCGAGCAACCCCGCGCCGAGGGCCGCGGGCGGCAGGGGCAGTGCCTGCGGCCAGGCGACCAGCAGGCGGGACTGCCCGGTGTGGCCGGCCCGTGCGAGAAGCACGGCGAGGACAGCGGAGACAGCGAGCACGGTGGCCGCGGTGAGGTATCCGGTGGCGATGCCTGTCGCCCGGCGGATCTCGTAGCGCAGCGGGCGGAGGGGGCTGCATGCCGGGCGGATGGTGATGGGGGGAGGTAGCGGGGACAGGGGCGCGGGAACGGGAACGGCGGGGGCTGTGGTGACGGGCGGGTGCGTGCCGGTGGCGGAGGTGCCGCGGCCTGGGGATGGTGCGAGTGCTTTGCGCGTGAGCTGACCGAGGCGCGGTGTCGCAGTGCGCGAGGCGGCGGGGCCCAGGTCGGCGTCGGCGAGGAGCGGGACGAAGGTGCGGGGGATGGGGAGTGTGTCCTCCTGCGTGAAGGTGCTCTCTTGGGCGGATGGGGTGGTGTGTGCTGGTGATTCCGCTAGTGCTGCGGAGGGGGTCGGTGGCGCGGTCGGCGTCGTGGCAGGTGCAGGCAGTTCCCTTGACGTCGTGGCGGGTGCGCGCGTCGCGGCGGGCGCGGGCAGCTCCGCCGGTGCTGCGGCAGGCGCAGGCAGCTCGGCCGAAGCCGGGATGGGTGACGGCAGCTCGGCCGACGTCGGGATGGGTGACGGCAGCTCGGCCGACGTCGGGATGGGTGACGGCAGCTCGGCCGGCGTCGGGGCGGGTGCGGGCGGCTCTGCCCGTTCTGCGGCAGGCGAAGGCAGCTCCGCCGACCCTGTGATGGGTGGTGACGGCAGCTCCGCCAGGGCCGACTGCTGCGTGGACACCTCCTGCGTCACGGCCGCTTCCGCGCTGACAGGCAGTTCGAGGGAGCGTTCCGCGCGAGCTGCCTCCGTGCTCGTGAGTTCCGCCCTCGACGGATTCGCACCGGCGGCTAGCTCGGTACGTACCGGGATGCTCATCGCGGGCCCGGCGTCCCCGACCTCGTCGGCGAGTTGGTGGACCAGGATGTTGTGGCGGAACGCCGTTTCTCCGATGTCCGCACAGTTACTGCCGTACACGGAGAGCCGGTTGCCTCCCTCGTTCACGACCTCCACGGAGCGTTGCTTCGCGCGCGCTTCCTTCGCCAGCAGGATGCCGAGCCGGGCGGCATACGGGCTGCGGACGACGACGCGGGGGCGCAGCCGTGTGCGGGCGAAGTCCGCGACATCCTGGTCCGCGACGAGGCGCCCCTGGTCGAGGGTGACCACACGGTCCGCCGTCCGCGCGGCCTCCTTGGCGTCATCGGTGGTGAACAGCACCGTGCCACCCAGCGACGCGTGCGCCCGGAGGATTCCGTGGAGCCACTTGCCCTCACGTGCCGAGAGTCCGTCGGCGGGACCGTCGAGGACCAGCGTGTGCGGGTCCGCGAGCAGCGCGCAGGCGAGGCCGAGACGTCGGTCCATGCCGCGCGAGAGCGTCCCGAGCCGCTGATCGCGGAGGCTGACGATGCCCACCGCTTCCAGGACTTCGTCCGCGCGGCGGACAGGCTCCCCGGCGGCTGCGCACAACATACGCAGGTGTCCCCGCACCGTGCGGGACGGATGCCCCTGGACCTCGCCGAGCAACACCCCTACTTCACGCGAGGGACAGGGGATGCGGTGCAGTGGCCGGCCCCTGAAATACGTGATTCCACGGCCGTGTTGGAGTTCGAGCATCAGCCGCACCGCCGTCGTCGTACCGGACGCGCGGGCGCCGAGCAGCGCCGTGACACGGCCCGTCGGCGCCTCGAAAGACACGTCGTCGACAGCGGGCGGGAGCTCCTGGCGGGGATTGCTGGTCAGTCCGAAGGCCTGGATCATCGCTTCTCTCGCAGGGTGTGCGACCGCTCGGCGGCCGGGACCCCTCCGTCGAGCGGGGACGGACGAACCCCGTGGGTACCGCAGCAAGATAACGCGATATTCGTGACTTTTCGGGCAGGGTGCGGGCTGCGGGTCCCTGCGCGGCGCAGGCGGGCCGAGCCCGGAGGTCAGCCCGGTCGGGTCCCGGTCAGCTCCGGGTCACACCTCGGGGCGCAGCATCGGCGGATTGAGCAGCGTCGCACCGCCGGCCCGGAAGAGCTGTGCCGGCCTGCCGCCCTGCCGTGTGGTGGTCCCGCCCGTGGGTACGAGGAAGCCCGGGGTGCCCGTCACCTTGCGGTGGAAGTTCCGCGGGTCGAGCGAGACGGCCCACACGGCCTCGTACACGCGCCGCAGCTCACCGACCGTGAACTCGGGCGGGCAGAACGCCGTGGCGAGCGACGAGTACTCGATCTTCGAACGGGCGCGCTCCACACCGTCGGCGAGGATCTGCGCGTGATCGAAGGCCAGGGGCGTCGCCTGCTCGCCTTCGAGCCCGTACCCACCCGGGTTCAGCAGGTCCTCCACGGGTGCCCAGCGGGCGCTGTGCGCGTCTCCGCCGGGGCGCGGCGCGGGCAGATCCGGCGCGAGGGCCAGGTGAGCGACACTGACGACCCGCATACGGGGGTCGCGCTTGGGGTCGCCGTAGGTGGCGAGCTGCTCCAGGTGCGCGCCGTTGACCTGCTCCGGGGCCGCCGGGTCGTGGGCGGTGAGCCCGGTTTCCTCGACGAGCTCGCGTGCCGCCGCCGACGACAGGTCCTCGTCGTCCCGTACGAAGCCGCCGGGAAGTGCCCAGTGCCCCAGGAACGGGGGTTCACCACGCCGTACCGCCAGCGCACAGAGCGCGTGGCGGCGCACGGTCAGGACGACCAGGTCGACGGTGACTGCGAAGGGCGGGAAGGCCGACGGGTCGTAGGGCGACATGCCGCGATCATAGTCGTCTTCCTGACGATAAACACTCCCTTCACGATGTTGGTCGGACCTTCTTGGAGCTCCGGGAGCGCAGGCCCCGCCGATCTTCCGCACTCACGTCCTCCCCGGTCACACCCCCAACTGCAGTCCGTCAGCCGCCTCCTCGACCATCGCGAGCCCGAGCCTGCTGACCCGCACCGAGAACGGGGCGCCCGCGACCCGCAGCCCCGCCAGACCGATCTCCCCCAGGGGCGCACCGCACATCGGTCTGAGCGTCACGGTTCCGGCGGGCGCGTCCGGACGGATCCCGACGAGGGTGGTGAGGAGCCGCACTCCTGCCGCCGCTGCGGTGGCCGCGGGTCTGCAGGCTGCCGGATGCGGGAGCGGGTCGCCTCCTTCGTAGCGCTGCTCCCCCGCGTACATCTCGGGCAGCCTGTATCCGAAGGCCTCGGCCGCGAGCACGACTCCCCGCAGCAGCGAGGTCGCCTCCTTCTCATAGCCCGCGGCGGCCAGTCCGGCCACGGCCAGCACTGTCTCCTGCACCCGCACGGCGCCGCCACGGTGTCCGAACGGGTTGTACGACGGCTCGCGAACGCCCAAGCTGCGCAGCCCCCACCCGGAGTCGAGGGCCGGCCCGCCCAGCAGCCTCGCGAGCTGTTCGGTCTGCACCTTGTCGAGGAGGCCCTGCGCCGTCAGACCGGCACCGAGCAGCCCGGTGTCCAGGAGGTGGGCGGAGGAACTGCCCAGGTGAGGAAGAAGGCGTCCGTCGGGCGTACGGGCTGCTGCCGGTCGGCCACCTCCGCGGTCCTCCGCCCAGAAGTCCTCCCGAAATCGCGTCCGCAGCGCCTGGGCCCACTGCCTCAGCCCTACGCCTCCGGGACGGTCAAACGAGTCGAGCAGATCCGCTCCGAGGAGTGCGGCTCGATGGGCGTGCGCCTGGGTCTCGCAGCGCAGGAGCCCGCCGGGACCGGAGTCCGCCAGGTAAGGCGCTACGCCGACGGCGGACCGGAGCCACTGGAGGCAGCGCTCCGCCGTGGGTAGCAGCTCGGCGACCTCCGCCTCCGGCAGGCCCCAGCGTCTCGCCTCCGCGAGGAGGACCGGGAACAACAGCGTCGCTTCCGTCCCGGTGCAGCTGGGCGGCAGATGCGGGCCTGCGTCTCTCAGGGGGCCAGGAATCATGCCCGACTGCGGTCCTGATCCCGGGAGTTGGGTGCGCGCGAGCGCCCTGAGGGTGCCGACGGCCAATCTCGTTCCGAGTGGCAGCACCATCCGTGCCGCAGCCAGGGCCTCGGCCGGAGCCAGGCCGCACCGCCATGGTGCGCCGGCCGCGAGGTAAAGGTCCGAAGGGTAAGCCGGGTCACGCAGCATCAACGCGTGCAGGTCGTCGATGCAGGACCTGAGCAGTGGCGCCACCCGCGGGTCGTCGCCTCTCGCGGTTGCCCCGGCAAGCGGGCGTACGGCTCCGTACCCCACCGCCTGGCCCACCCCTGAGCCGTCGCTCCGGACGCGAAGTTCGACACTCCAGGTGCCGCCCGGCGGCAACTCGGGCTCCCAGCGCAGCAGTCCGGCGGAGGCCAGCGCATCGAGGGGCGGCGGGTCAGCTGTGACCGTGGCGTGTCCTATCGGAGACGACCACCGCAGGCCGGAGTCGTGGACCGTGGCGGCCAGGTCACGCCCCGGCCGCCCCGCCGCCACCGCGCCCAGTTCCGCCAGATCCGTGCCGAGAGCGACCTCGACGGGGAGTCGTAACGCGCGAGTGGCTGAGCTGCGCAGCGTGATCCGCTCCGTGCCGTCGGCATGTCGAAACCGTTCGACGATGACGTCCGGGTCAGGGCCGCCGTCCACCACTGGTCGCAGTGTCGCCACGAACCTTGCCCTTTCGGCGGTGTCCATACGGGCCTGCACCGCGACCGGCTCGCGTCCTGCGACTCGTAGCAGACACCGAGACAGCAACCGGCGCCCTGCGCGGTAGAACCCTTCCAGTCCGTCGCCCGTCAACTGGCCTTCCCGTGAAGAGATCGCGAGGAAAGGCAGAGCGACACAGATGAGTGCGGTGTGTGCCGGTGGCAGTTCGGTGTAGCGCCGGGGAGTGGGGGCGATGATCCTGCCGGCGCGCGCAGCTGAGGGTGGAGCGTTTCGACCGCCGTGCGTTAACTGGGCGCTTGACTCGGTGCGGCCACCGGACGGGATGGGGACTGTGGATGTCGTGCGGCCGGCGGATGAGACCCGAGTGGTCGGCTCCATCGGGCCGCCGCTGGATAAGCCTCGGACGGCCAACTCCTCAAGGTCATTGGGAGCTGACGGCGTCCCAAGGGCGGGAGCCGACAGTCGTGTGCCGGCAGATGCGCCGCTCGGGGGTAAGCAGATCTCGGCGAACTGGCGGCTCGGAGTGTCCGTGGCGCGACGGCTCTGACCATCTACGAGTGCGCTGCGCGGGCCGCTCCCAAGCGCTTCGATGGACGCGCCTGCCAACTCCCCCGGCATCCCGCCATCAGGCTCTGCCTCATGCCTGGTTGAGGACGTCATCACTGCCTCCCCTCCCCACGGCCACTCGGAATCGCGTCGAGAGCGCCGTGCCCGACGTCCATCTCCAGGGCGAGGGCCACGAGTGCGTCGGACATGGTCGATGACACAGAGGGCGGCATGGGCTGGTTCCTTCCTCGCCCGGCGCGCACGAGGCGCCGGTGGCGCTCCGTACGGTCGACGAGAAGACGACGGCGCGGCCTGGTCAATGGCTGCGCCACAGACGTGAACGGGCTTGCCTCGCCCCAAGTCACGCCCTCGGAACAGGAAGCGGAGTAATCGGCACGACCTGCCCGCCGCCGACTTACCCTGCTTTACGCCCCGAATCGCGGTCACCCACACGAGGGCGATCCCAGACATCGGCGAAGGCGCCCTGAGCCACCAGCACAGGCCGGTACTCATCCGTCCCTCCGAGTCCCCTGCCGGCCGACTCGGCGGCGTCCCTGAGGGCGCCTCGTTGCGTGTGCACCCGCCTGGGCCGGCCCCTTACCGGCTCCCGCACGTCGTGCTCCACGCCGTCGCAGGGCGGCCTCCAGGGCCCGCATCGCCCGTGCCTCAGCCGCATCCTCCGAGTTCTCGACTCCCGGGCGCCCAGTGGAAGCCTCGGCCTCACGACCGGCGGCAGCCTCAGCGTCTTCCCCGATCCCGGACCTCACGTCGACATCCGGCGCATCACCGTCGCCGACCTCCTCGGAACCCGTCCCAGGCGGCGCCAGACTCCGCTCCTCTCGCGCCTTGCGCAGGCTGCGTCGCACCAGCTCCGGATCCAGGTCCGCGCTGCACGCCTGCGAGAGGAGTCGGGCGAAGACGTATCGCGGGTCGGCGTCCAGGGCCATGTCCAGGGCCTCGCCCGCCTCCACCTTGTCGCCCAGGGACCAGGCGACCCAGCCCGCGAGCGTCAGCGGCGCCGCGGCGTGCTCGCCGTACGTGCCCACGCAACGGCGGGCCAGGGCCCTCCACAGCCGCAGCGCCAACGGCGCTTCGTCGCCTTCCATCCACTCGGCCGCAGAATCCCTGGTCAGCCGGTCCTGGAGGCCGAGGATGAGCCTGGCCGCCTCGTCGTGCCCGAGGTGCTCGTCGTCCCTGAGATCGGCCTCCAGCGTGTCACCGCCCACCGACGCCTGCGCGAAACGCCGCCAGACCCGCTGGGCTAGATCGAGCGTCTCACCGGCGACTTCGGCGCGCGGGGCGCCGGAGAGAATCCTGGGGACGAGCGCCATGGCCGCGGCGTCCAACGCTCGCTCCTGTTCCGCCACCGCCGCCGTCTGCCAGGGCGCGAGCCTGGCCCTCATCTCCCGCAGCGGGCGCCTCACTTGGACCCCCGCGTACGTCATCGCGGCCGCGGTGACGGATGTACCGGACTTGGCCAGCGGTGTGCCGTCGGGCGGGCAGCACTCCTCGACGGGGCAGCTGTACGACCAGAAGTGGTCGTCGGCGATGCACAGAGCCTCGACCACGGGCACGTCGAGCCGACCGCACGCGATGCGCAGCATCTGGGCCAGTGGCCGCAGGTGCTCCATGGCCTGTTGCCTCGTCTCGCGATTCTTCGGGTCCCGGCACAGGAACGCGACGATGCCGTCCGGAATCCCGTCCCGCCGTTCGCAGCCGCTGACGAGGCACCGGGCCATCTCCTCCGCGACGGCCGGCCAGTCACCGAGGCGCTCGGGGATTCCGATGCGCACCCGTCCGCCGAAGCGGCCGCGATGCAGGGCGACCAGCACGATGCTGTCCTCGGGCCTGAACCCGAGCAAAAACGGGAGCGCCTCGGCCAGTTCGGCGGGGTTGCGCAGGGTGACCTGTTCCGTGCCGGATGCGCCGGCTGCTTCGCTGTGATTCGTCATGTGACGACCATGCCGCGAATCACAAGATTCCGTTTTTGCCTGTGGATAACCCAGGTCAGGGACACGACAGGAGTTGTCCACAGACGTGAAGGCTCATTCGCGCGATGTCCGACCCATCGGGTTGCATGGGGGCATGAGCAACGAAGAGCTGCGCACGGCCGCCGATGCCGTCCTCGCCCGACTCGTCGGTGACGCGACAGGCCGAGCCCGACTGCGCGAGGACCAGTGGCGCGCGATCGAGGCGCTGGTCGCGGACCACAGAAGGGCGCTCGTCGTGCAGCGCACCGGCTGGGGCAAGTCCGCGGTGTACTTCGTCGCCACGGCGCTGCTGCGGGAGCGCGGCAGCGGCCCGACCGTGATCGTCTCCCCCCTCCTCGCGCTCATGCGTAACCAGGTGGAGGCGGCGGCTCGCGCCGGAATCCGCGCGCGCACGATCAACTCCTCCAACACGGAAGAGTGGGAGACCGTCCAGGCCGAGGTCACCGCGGGTGAGGTCGACGTTTTGCTCGTCAGTCCAGAACGCCTCAACAACCCCGACTTCCGCGATCAGGTCCTCCCCCGCCTCGCGGCCGCCACCGGGCTGCTCGTGGTGGACGAGGCCCACTGCATCTCCGACTGGGGGCACGATTTTCGGCCTGACTACCGACGCCTTCGCACCATGCTCGCCGACCTGCCGCAGGGCGTCCCCGTCCTGGCGACCACGGCCACGGCGAACGCTCGCGTGACGGCGGACGTAGCCGAGCAGCTCGGTACGGGCGGCGGCTCCGATGCCCTGGTACTGCGCGGTCCCCTCGACCGCGAGAGTCTCAGTCTGAGCGTGCTCCAACTCCCGGACGCCGCCCACCGGCTGGCCTGGCTCGCCGACCACCTCGACGAACTCCCCGGCTCCGGAATCATCTACACCCTCACCGTCGCCGCGGCGGAGGAGGTGACCGCCTATCTGCGTCACTGCGGGCACACGGTCGCCTCCTATACAGGCAAGACAGAGAATGTGGATCGCCAGCAGGCCGAAGAGGACCTTCTGGCCAACCGCGTCAAGGCCCTGGTCGCCACGTCCGCGCTCGGCATGGGCTTCGACAAGCCCGACCTCGGCTTTGTGGTGCACCTGGGTTCGCCTTCATCCCCGATCGCGTACTACCAGCAGGTCGGCCGCGCCGGTCGTGGTGTGGAGCACGCCGAGGTGCTGCTTCTGCCCGGTAAGGAGGACGAGGCGATCTGGCGGTACTTCGCCTCACTCGCCTTCCCGCCCGAGGAGCAGGTGCGCCGCACACTCGACGCACTGGCCCAGGCCGGTCGGCCGCTGTCGCTGCCGGCCCTCGAGCCGCTGGTGGAGCTGCGCCGCTCGCGGCTGGAGACGATGCTGAAGGTCCTCGATGTGGACGGTGCCGTGCACCGCGTCAAGGGCGGCTGGATCTCCACGGGCGAACCCTGGATCTATGACTCCGAGCGCTATGTGTGGGTCGCCAAGCAGCGCGAGGCCGAGCAGCAGGCGATGCGGGACTACGCGACGACGACCGGTTGCCGCATGGAGTTCCTGCGCCGACAGCTCGACGACGAAGGCGCGGCCCCTTGCGGCCGCTGTGACAACTGCGCGGGGGCACGCTTCAGCGACAAGGTGTCCGGTGACACTCTCAATGCCGCGAAGGGTGAACTCGGCCGCCCGGGCGCCGACGTGGAGCCCAGGCGGATGTGGCCCACCGGTCTCGCTGCGGTCGGCATCGACCTCAAGGGCCGTATCCCCGCGGGCGAGCAAGCGGCGGCGGGCCGTGCTCTCGGCCGCCTTTCGGACATCGGTTGGGGTAACCGCTTGCGGCCGATGCTGGCTCCGCAGGCCCCGGACGGGCCGGTGCCCGACGACGTGGCGAAGGCTGTAGTGGAAGTGCTCGCCGACTGGGCCAAGGGGCCCGGCGGCTGGGCACCCGGCGCCGCCGACGCGCAGCCGCGCCCGGTCGGCGTCGTCACCATGGCTTCGACGTCCAAGCCCCGCCTCATCCAGTCCCTTGGCGCCCGGATCGCCGAGGTGGGACGGCTTCCGTTCCTGGGCTCCATCGAATACGCCGCCGGAGCCGACGCTGCCCGCGTGCCTCGTAGTAACAGCGCCCAGCGGTTGCGGGCCCTCGACGGCGCTCTCGTCGTGCCGCCGCAGCTCGCCTCCGCGCTCGCGGCGGCGGAGGGCCCCGTTCTGCTCGTCGATGATCTGACGGAGACGGGCTGGACTCTGGCGATGGCCGCACGGCTGCTGCGCCGGGCGGGCGCCAAGGGGGTGTTGCCGCTGGTCCTGGCCGTACAGGGCTGAGGCCGGCGCGGGGCCGCCGCAACTTTGGGTAAGGATTTTGCCGACGCATCCCCAGAAACCGGTCCGCGGCCTCAATTGCTCGTTGCCGCAAGGCAGTACGACGGGAAGAATTGGAGTCGCTCCCGCGCGGCTCACTCGTGGTCGGTCAGGGCTGTGCCGCGGTGCGCTCTCCCAGTCCGAACCCGCCCGCGTTGTGGGCGCGTAGCCGAAGGGAGGACCGTGACCTTCGGATTCGTTCCGTCCTCTGCGGCATCGATGTCGGCGTCCTCGACACGTGCCGACGCATTCTCCGACTCCGCCAACCAACTCGCCAGGATGCTCGAACCCGCGGAATGGGCCGCGGCGGGGATACCGCTGCTCCGCAATCCGCGTGAGGTCGTCAGCGGTCTGCACGTCCGGCATCGCCCCGCTCCGGAAACAGCGATCGTCGCCGTACTCGATGCCGAGGAGCGGCTGAGGGCCAGCGCGTCGTTCGCACGACGGGCCAGCGCAGCGGACGGCTGGGTGTTCCGTAACGCGCTGCTCGCGCAGCTGCGCCGGGTCATCCCGCATGATCTTCGGCTTCGGACGCCGGTGCGCACGGCCGTGCTGCTCTACTGCCGCGAGGGCGACATGCGGTGGACCGAGGAGGACGGGGCGTGGATGTGGGGGCTGCGGGACGCCTGCACGCTGCACGGGCTGCGCTGTGGCGCGTACATCACCATGACGCGCGACGGCTGGCAGGTGCTCGGTGAGGGGCGCGGTGGACGACGACCCGGCCTGGGGTCGACCCCTGAGCGGTTCGAGGGCGGTGAGCAGCCACTTCCGCGAGTCGGCGGTGGCGCTTCGGAGGTGTCGCGCCGCGCGGCGGCCCGCTGAAAGCTGCCGCCTCGCCGCGGCTGTGTCGGCGACGGTGGAAGTGAAACGGGACCGGGCAGGTGTCGGGCAACCCAAAAGCACGGGCCCCACCGGCCGCCACCGAGTCGCCAGGTCACCAAGTCACCAAGTCACCAAGTCACCAAGTAAGGGAACGCCTCGTCACGGAGCACGTAAAGAGGATGTTCGGCGCACACGGCGCCGCCGGCTGCCCTGGGACCGTCGAGCGGTCCGGGCAACCGGCGTGCGGCGTGTCAGACTCCGGCGCCCAGCACGGAGTTGATCCGCTGCGGGTCACCGCACACGATCAGCAGGACACCCGCCCGGCTGAGGGCGCGCGGCAGACCGGTGACGGCTGCCTCGTCGGAGCCGCCGTTCAGCGCGACGACGACCACGGGCCGCTCGGTGGCGCGCTCGACGGAACCGGCATCGGCGTAGAAGACGTCGTCACCCGCGTCGTGCTGTGCCCAGTAGGCGGTGTCGCCGAAGGACAGCTCGTGCGTGGCCCACGGGTGCGGGTCACCCGTGGTGATCACCAGCACCTCACCGGGCGCGCGGCCCGAGTCGAGGAGCAGGTCGACGGCTTCCTCCGCGGCGTCCAGCGCGCCCTCGGCCGAGGCCGGGATCAGCTGGATCTGCGGCTGAGCGGTCGTGTCCGCCGCGGCGGACACGGTCGGGGCGGCCGGAGCGGGCGGCCCCGGCTTGACGGCGGGTGCCGACTCGCGCGACGTGCGCTGCGCGGGCGGCATCGGCCTTGCGGGACCCGGGCGTCCGGGTCGCGGCGGCGCCGCGGGGCGCGGGCCGGGTACAGGGCGGGGGGTCGGCGCGGTGCGGGCACTGGTGGCCGGAGTGGCGCGGGGACCCTGGGCACTCTCGTGAATCTGAGGCTCCTCGGGAAGGAGAGGCATGAGCTGATGTCTATCAAACGCCGGTGCGATGAGCTTCGGCGGGTGGCACATGAGTGCGAGCGGAGGATCAGAAGTCGAAGCCGAGCTGGCCTTCGATCTCCGGAACGTTTCCGTCCGCCCAGCTGCGGGCCTTCTTGAGGTGCCGCCACTGGGGCAGCGCATCAAGATACGCCCACGAAAGCCGGTGGTACGGGGTGGGCCCCCGCTCCTCCAGCGCGGCTTTGTGGACCGGCGACGGATAACCGGCGTTGGCCGCAAAACCGAAGTCTGCATGTTCGATGCCCAGTTCGGCCATCATTTTGTCTCGCCGAACCTTGGCGATCACCGATGCCGCGGCGACGGCCACACAGGACCGGTCGCCCTTGATCACCGTACGAACCTGCCAGGGAGCACCAAGGTAGTCGTGCTTCCCGTCGAGGATGACCGCGTCCGGGCGGACCGGAAGGGCTTCGAGAGCCCGCACGGCGGCGAGCCGCAGAGCGGCCGTCATCCCCAGCGCGTCGATCTCCTCGTGGGAGGCGTGCCCGAGAGCGTGCTCCGTCACCCAGCTCTCCAGCGTCTCGGCGAGCGCCTCGCGTCGCTTCGGGCTGATCAGCTTGGAGTCGGTGAGGCCTTCGGGCGGTCGACGCAGTCCGGTGACGGCTGCGCACACGGTGACCGGACCGGCCCACGCGCCACGACCGACTTCGTCCACACCGGCGACGATTTTCGCTCCGGTAGTGGCGCGCAGTGAGCGCTCGACGCTGTGAGTGGGTGGTTCGTACGGCATGGCGCAAGACAGCGTACGCCGCCACACCCCGTCGGCGACACCCCGGTACGACCTCGACGATGCCAGGGCCCGACCGAGCCACCGATTCGCCGTCGGCGCGACTCCTTCTCCGGGCCGAGGCCAGTTCTTCACGAACGCGATTCACTCGCGCCGGAGCACCTCCACAAGGCGATCACCGGCGGTGCCATCCAGCCGAGAGCGGGACCGCGCCGAGAGCTCTCTATACGTTGGGGCAGGCGACGGTGAGATACACCGACTTAGTCATGAACACGCCCTGCCTCCGACGCCATCCCGGCGGCGGTGAACCGCCCCACGGTGTGCTCATGCGAATAGGGTGAGCACGACCTCCTTGCCGCAGTCCAGCGCGAAGTATCCATCGCCGTCCCCCTGTTGGGGATGATGACGCCACGACGCATCAAAGGACCGGCAACCCCGGCGCCCACCCCGGCAGTGGCTCCGCTCGTCTCAGCCACTCGTCCGACGGAGCGCCACCCCGGCCGGAAGCCACCACCCCGCCCGCGATCGCGCACGTCGTGTCCATGTCCCCGCCGACCTGGGCAGTCGACCAGAACGCCCCCTCGAAGTCACCGAGCCCCCGCGCCGCCGACCACAGAGCAAACGGCACCGTGTCATGAGCCGACGTCCGCCGCCCGCACCCGAGTACCGCGGCCACCGTCCCGGCGTCGTCGTAGTCGAGCATGTCTCTGGCCCGCCGGAGTCCCGCGCCCACCGCGCTGCGCGGCACCAGCGCGATCACGCCATCGAGCAGTGCCTGCGGAGTCGGCGGTCCCGCAGGATCGGCCGCAAGCGCCGCGGCGGCTGCCACGGCCATGGCTCCGACCACGGCTTCCCGGTGCTGATGCGTCGGGTACGCCGAGATCTCGGCCTGATGCGTGGCCTGCTCCGGATCATCCGCGTACCAGGCCCCGAGCGGAGCGATTCGCATCGCCGCGCCGTTGCCCCAGGAGCCCTGGCCCTTGAAGAGCGCGGCGGACAGGGAACGCCAGTCTCCGCCCTCGCGGATCTGGCGGAGCAGCCGGTTCACGGCCGGCCCGTAGCCTCGGTCGAAGTCATGGTGCTGTGCGAAGGACCGGGCCAGCTCGTCCTGATCGATCCGGTTCTCGGCGGCCAGGACCGCCACCACGGAGCACGCCATTTCGGTGTCGTCGGTCCACTGCCAGATGCCCTCGGGCAGCTCACGGCTCTGGAGCAGCGGATAGTTCACCGGCACGAAGAACTGCGACCCCAGCGCGTCCCCCACCGCCAGGCCACGCAGACTGCGAAGCGCACGGTCGAGCCGCACTCGAGGAGAGGAGTCAGCGGTCATCGCCCCACCCATCTAACCGGTGACTCCGTACGGCTCCGGATCACGCCAGCGTTCGAACGGCCGGTCCAAGGTGTATTTGCCGTTCTCCCCGAGAACGAGCGATCGCGTCTCACCGTTCCCGGGATTCGACAGTGATTCGAAGTCCGCGACCGTCCAGTGGAACCACCGCATACAGAACAGCCGCATGGTGAGTCCGTGGGTCACGAGGAGGACGTTCGGCGGGTGGTCGGGCGCCTCGAAACTGCGGTACAGGCTCTCCAGGAACGCGCCGACCCGGTCGTACACGTCCGCCCCGGACTCGCCCTGCGCGAAGCGGTAGAAGAAGTGCCCGTAGGCGTCGCGGTACGCCTTCTGGAGGCGTACGTCCTCCCTGTCCTGCCAGTTTCCCCAGTCCTGTTCGCGCAGCCGGGGCTCCTCGCGCACGCGTACGAGCTCAGGATCGAACTGGAAGGCGCGGAGGGTCTGGTGCGTGCGCCGGTAGGGCGAGACGTAGACGCTCACGCGCTCGCGTCCGAACAGTTCCCGCAGGTACTTGCCCGTCTCGTCCGCCTGTTGCCACCCCGTCTCGGTGAGGGCCAGGGCGTGGTCGGGTTCGCGTTCGTAGACGGTGTCGTCGGCGTTGCCCTCCGACTCGCCGTGCCGGACAAGGACGATGCGCCGCGGACGTGCCATACCAAAACCCTAGATCGAACAGCGGCTGTTCGAGCACCCGTACGGGCTCCATCCGGGGGCATGTCGCACAGCGCGGCGGTTCACCGCGGCCGAACCAGGCTCGCACACGGCCTTCGCCGCCGACCCCGTTCGCTCACGCGCCGCCCATGCCGCCCTCCGTCACCGCCCTCACTCACACCGTCCAAGACGGCTCTAGCTCCACGATGTCGCCCGTTATCGCAGCGACATCGGACTCCGTCCCGGCGCGCGTCGAGAGCCGCTCCACGCCCTGCGCCTGGTACTTGCCACGTTCCGCGGCGGACTGCCACATCGAGAGGATCAGGAACTCATTGCCCGGCGCCTCTCCGAAGAGCCCGCGCACCATGCCCGGGGAGCCGGCCATCGCCGGGTTCCAGATCCTCTCCTGCATGAGCGCGAAATGCTCCTCGCGCTGCGGGTACACCCGGCAGTGCGCCAGACGCACCGTGTCGGCATCCGTGAAGCGCGGCTCGAAGCCCGTCTTCACGTCGAACCGGTGGTCGAACAGCTTCACTTGCATGTCCGTGAACGTGCCCGACTGTGCGGCGGCGAGCCGTTCGTGCGCGCGCGCCATCGCGGAGTCGTAGAAGGCGCGGCTCTCCCAGAAGCCGAGAACATGGGCCACCCCCGGCCTGTTTCTGCTCCAGCCCCCGCCCTGTCCCCGGAAACCCGGCTCCCCCAGAAGCCCCGCCCACTTTCGCTGCCCCCGCTCGAATCCTCGTCGGTCCGACACGGCACAGCGAATCCACTTGACCAGCACCGCGCTATCGTACGGCCCGCAATGTGGGTTGGGTCACGCTCCGGAGGCGTGCACCCGGATCAGCCGCGCCGCGTCCTCGTCACTCAGTTCGATCCCGAACTCATCGGCGAGCAGAGCGATCAACTCGCCTTCCTTTACCTCCCGTTCGTCCCTGGTTCCGTCCGGACGTTCGATCGAGAACCGCCTGCCGACAAGCGAGCGCAGAGCGTCGTCCGCGGCGCGCTTCACGACAGGCCTATGAGTGAAGGGGGACCTCGGATGCGTCGACGTGTAGTGGTTCATCACTACGTAGTCGATCGGATGGCACTCCTGCGGGCCGAAGCCGTAGAGCTCCTCCCAGCCACCAGGACGCAGGCTCCGCAGAACGCGTACTCCCTCGCCCTCTGGCACGCCCTCGCCCTCCGATACAAGACCGAAGGTCCACTGCCCCTGACGCATCTCGACCCCGTCCCGCAGCGGGAGCGGCTCGCGCAGGCCCTGGTTGCCGAAGCCCACGTCGCAGAGGAACGTCTCGCCGTCGGCCACGGTGACCTGGGTCAGCATGTGGGTCACGGGGCGGATCGATGTGGCGGCGCCCACGCGCACGCGTGCCCCAAGTCCCTTCACCGAGAAGCCGATCCGCTCCAGGACGGCCGCGAAGAGCAGGTTCTGTTCGAAGCAGTAGCCGCCACGGCGCTGCCGCACCAGCTTGGCCTGGAGGGCGGCGAGATCCAGGTCCACCGGCCGCCCGAGCATGATCTCCAGGTTCTCGAACGGGATCGACGCGACATGGGCCCGGTGCAGCTCACGCAGCGTCTCCCGGTCCGGCTTCAGGTCTCCCGTGAAGCCGATTCGCGCCAAATAGGCGTCGAGATCAAGGCCTTCCCCGTTCCAGTTCATGGTCACGATCGTAGGCCGTAGCGTGTCCGTAGTAGTCAGTAGTGGTCATGAGCATTCATAACCAGCCGTCGAGGAGGGGGAGTTCGGATGAGTAGCTTCACGAAAGGGCTCAAGAAGGTCGAGGTCGCGCTGAAGTGGGATCCGAGCCCGGCCGGCTCGCCGCCCCATGATCTCGACATCGTCGCGGCGACCTACACGTCCGCCGATCCGGGCAGCGAGCCGGCCTACGTAGTGCACTTCGACAGTCGCTCCCCCGACGGGACGATCAACCTCGACCGGGACAGCACGACAGGCCAGGGCTTCGGGTTCGACGAAGTCATGACACTGGAGCTGGAACGCCTGTCGACCTCCTACGCGCGCGTGGTCGTCGGTGTCGCCATCCAGCAGGGCGAGCAGGCGACGACCTTCGGAGCGGTCGCGAACACCGCGGTCCGGGTCCGTGAGGGCTACACCGACCTCGCCCTGAACGACTTCTCCGTAGTGGCCGATTCCACGGCGGCCGTGGTCGCCGAGTTCATCAGGGACGACTCCGGAGCATGGGCCTTCCGCGAACTGCTCCAGGGCTTCGACACCGACCCCACGTCGTTCGCGGCGACGATGGGCAGCGCGCACTGAGCACTACGTAGACCGCGCACTGAGCACTACATGGACCGTGCACTGTGCACTACGTAGACAACGAAAAGGTGAGGGGCGACGAGCCAGATGGCCCGCCGCCCCTCACCTCACTTCGTCAGCTGAGCAGTTGATCAGCTGCAACCGCTGGTCGAGCCGCAGCCCTCGCAGATGTAGCACGAGCCCGCGCGCTGCATCTTCGTGCCGCAGGAGAAGCACAGCGGAGCGTCCGCCTGGATGCCCAGCTGCATCTCCACCAGCTCGGCGCTGGTGTGCGCCTGCTGCGGAGCCGGCGCCGCCTCGGCCTTGGGGGCCTCGACGGCCTTCAGGGACTCCGTCTGGCGCGGCGCGGACTGCGCGAGACCCTCGACGTCGACCTCGTCGTCGGCGGGCTCGTACGAGCCCGTCTCCAGGTGACGCTGGCGCTCCTCGGCGGAGTGGATGCCGAGCGCGGAGCGCGTCTCGAAGGGCAGGAAGTCGAGCGCCAGGCGGCGGAAGATGTAGTCGACGATCGACTGCGCCATCCGCACGTCCGGGTCGTCCGTCATGCCGGCCGGCTCGAAGCGCATGTTCGTGAACTTCGAGACGTACGTCTCCAGCGGGACGCCGTACTGCAGGCCTACGGAGACGGCGATCGAGAAGGCGTCCATCATGCCCGCGAGGGTGGAGCCCTGCTTCGACATCTTCAGGAAGACCTCGCCGAGACCGTCGTCCGGGTAGGAGTTGGCGGTCATGTAACCCTCGGCGCCACCGACCGTGAAGGAGGTGGTGATCCCCGGGCGGCCCTTCGGGAGGCGCTTGCGAACCGGGCGGTACTCGACGACCTTCTCGACCGCGGCACGGATGGTGTCCTCGGCCTTGGCGGTGACCGCCGCCTTCTCCTTCTCCTTGGTCTTGGCGGAGAGGGGCTGGCCGACCTTGCAGTTGTCGCGGTAGATGGCGAGCGCCTTGACGCCCATCTTCCACGCCTCGAAGTAGACCTCTTCGACGTCCTCGACCGTGGCGGTCTCGGGCAGGTTGACCGTCTTGGACAGCGCCCCGGAGATCCAGGGCTGGATGGCGGCCATCATGCGGACGTGACCCATCGCGGAGATGGAACGCTCGCCCATCGCGCAGTCGAAGACCTCGTAGTGCTCGGTCTTCAGGCCGGGAGCGTCGACGACGTTCCCGTTCTCGGAGATGTGGGCGACGATCGCCTCGATCTGCTCCTCCTGGTAACCCAGGCGGCGCAGGGCCTGCGGGACCGTGCCGTTGACGATCTGCATCGAACCGCCGCCGACCAGCTTCTTGAACTTGACCAGGGCGAGGTCGGGCTCGAGGCCGGTGGTGTCGCAGGACATCGCGAGACCGATGGTGCCGGTCGGGGCGATGACGGAGGCCTGCGAGTTGCGGAAACCGTTCTTCTCGCCGAGGCGGACGACGTCCTGCCAGGCCTCCGTGGCGGCGGCCCAGATCGGGGTGTCCAGGTCGTCCATGCGGACGGCCTTGGCGTTCTCGTCGGCGTGCTGCTTCATGACGCGCTGGTGCGGCGTCGCGTTCTTGGCGTAGCCGTCGTACGGGCCGACGACCGCGGCCAGCTCGGCGGAACGCTTGTACGACGTACCCGTCATCAGCGACGTGATGGAGCCGGCGAGGGCGCGGCCGCCGTCGGAGTCGTAGGCGTGGCCGGTCGCCATGAGCAGGGCGCCCAGGTTCGCGTAGCCGATGCCCAACTGACGGAAGGCGCGGGTGTTCTCGCCGATCTTCTGCGTCGGGAAGTCCGCGAAGCAGATCGAGATGTCCATCGCGGTGATGACCAGCTCGACGACCTTGGCGAAGCGCTCGACGTCGAAGGACTGGTGGCCCTTGCCGTCGTCCTTCAGGAACTTCATCAGGTTCAGCGACGCGAGGTTGCAGGACGTGTTGTCCAGGTGCATGTACTCGCTGCACGGGTTCGAGCCGTTGATCCGGCCGGACTCCGGGCACGTGTGCCACTGGTTGATGGTGTCGTCGTACTGGATGCCGGGGTCGGCACACGCCCACGCGGCCTCGGCCATCTTGCGGAAGAGCGACTTGGCGTCGACCTCCTCGATGACGTCACCGGTCATACGGGCGCGCAGACCGAACTTGCCGCCGGTCTCCACGGCCTTCATGAACTCGTCGTTCACGCGGACCGAGTTGTTGGCGTTCTGGTACTGGACGGACGTGATGTCGTCGCCGCCCAGGTCCATGTCGAAGCCCGCGTCACGCAGCGCGCGGATCTTCTCCTCTTCCTTCACCTTGGTCTCGATGAAGTTCTCGATGTCGGGGTGGTCGACATCGAGGATGACCATCTTGGCCGCGCGGCGCGTGGCGCCACCCGACTTGATCGTTCCTGCGGAGGCGTCGGCACCGCGCATGAAGGAGACGGGACCCGAGGCGTTGCCGCCGGAGGACAGCAGTTCCTTGGAGGAACGGATCCGGGAGAGGTTCAGGCCGGCGCCGGAGCCGCCCTTGAAGATCATGCCCTCTTCCTTGTACCAGTCGAGGATCGACTCCATGGAGTCGTCGACGGCAAGGATGAAGCAGGCGGAGACCTGCTGGGGCTGCGGCGTACCGACGTTGAACCACACCGGTGAGTTGAAGCTGAAGATCTGGTGCAGGAGGGCGTACGCCAGCTCGTGCTCGAAGATCTCCGCGTCGGCG
This sequence comes from Streptomyces sp. NPDC046821, assembly GCF_040645335.1. Lineage (NCBI taxonomy): Bacteria > Bacillati > Actinomycetota > Actinomycetes > Kitasatosporales > Streptomycetaceae > Streptomyces > Streptomyces sp. NPDC046821. Next base: position 556,849 of record NZ_JBEYYB010000002.1, read on the forward strand.
GGCGAGGCGAAGTACTTGTAGTCCTCGCCGGCCTTCCGGTACGTCTTCACGATCCGGTCGATGAGCTGCCTGAGGCTCACCTCGCGCTGCGGGGTGCCGACCGCGCCGCGGAAGTACTTGCTGGTGACGATGTTGACCGCGTTCACCGACCAGAAGCCGGGGAACTCGACGCCACGCTGCTCGAAGTTGATCGAGCCGTCGCGCCAGTTGGTCATGACGACGTCACGGCGCTCCCACTCCACCTCGTCGTACGGATGCACGCCGGGAGTCGTGTGGATGCGGTCGATGCGCAGCCCCTTGCTGGCCTTGGCTCCCTTGGGACGGGAACCTCGCGCCGGGCCACTCGTCGTCTCTGTCATGCCGCCTCCCTATACCGGGCTAAAACGCCCCGAAGTGCCTCGATCTTCCCGTGGCACGGTGTGTGTCTTGTACTGCGGGCGCCGCTCGCGCCGCCCGCAGCAGGTCTGTATGGCCGCCGACGGACCCCTGGGCCGGTCAGTCGGCAGCGGTGGCGGGCACGGGGACTTCGACAGTCCCTCCGGGCCCGCAGTCACATGGCTCGCGCTCTCCACCCGCGTCGCCCCGGCTTCCGCCGGGCAGCTGTTCCCTCAGCTCGGCGATGGCCGAGTCAAAGTCCTCCAGCGAGTCGAACGCCCGGTACACGGACGCGAAACGCAGGTAGGCGACGAGGTCGAGTTCCTGAAGTGGGCCGAGTATGGCCAGCCCCACGTCATGAGTGGTCAGCTCAGCGCTTCCGGTGGCCCGCACCGCCTCCTCGACCCGCTGGCCGAGAAGAGCGAGGGCGTCCTCGGTGACAGGGCGGCCCTGGCACGCCTTGCGGACGCCGTTGATCACCTTTGTGCGACTGAAAGGTTCGGTCACCCCGCTCCGCTTGACGACCATGAGCGAGCACGTCTCCACGGTCGTGAAACGACGGGAGCAGTCGGGGCACTGGCGACGCCTGCGGATCGACGTGCCGTCGTCGGTGGTGCGACTGTCGACGACACGGCTGTCGGGGTGCCTGCAGAAGGGGCAGTGCATGGAACTCCAACCCTCCTTCACGGCACGACTCAATGGCCTCAAGAGGCCCTTCAGGCCCCTCGAAGCAGCCACAAGCATAGGCGATGACCGAGACCTCGATGGACCGGGGACCACAACTTCTGGGCTGCTGATGCAATCCAACCACTAGATCTAGGGCCTGGACGCTAATTTGGCCCTACGCGTGTCGCTTCAGCTTCTCGAGCGCCCGGGCGGGCACGCGCGCGTGGCGGATGTACGCGGATCGCACACATGGCAGCCGCGAATCACGGCCGACACCGCACGGAAGAGGGGGCCGGTTCCGGGTTGACGGACCACTGGATGGCACACTGAAGCCCTACGGAGTGGGTCACGGCCTCGGCGGTGAAGCGTACCGTAATCAACCGAATTGCCACTCCGGTAGAGCGCAAGGCATACACCCGGGCACGCGACCAGAACAAGCAATCTGCGATTTTTCACTCGAACGTGTGTTTGGCGCAACCTTTCGAAAGCAACTACCGTTGGCTAGCTAGGGAGAACATCTCGAGAGGGGCCGACCGACGTGACCACCACCGCCGCAGACAGCGCCACCATCACCGCCCAGGACCGTTCCCAGGGCCGACTCGAGCCGGTGCACGCCATGAACGACGCGCCCATGAGTGCAGAGGGGCCCAAGCCGGCGCGCTCCCTGCCCGGCCGACCTCCCGGCATCCGCGCGGACAGCTCAGGGCTCACGGACCGGCAGCGGCGCGTCATCGAGGTGATCAGGGACTCCGTGCAGCGGCGTGGTTACCCGCCGTCGATGCGTGAGATCGGCCAGGCGGTGGGCCTCTCGAGTACGTCTTCGGTGGCACACCAGCTGATGGCCCTGGAGCGCAAGGGCTTCCTGCGCCGCGACCCGCACCGGCCCCGTGCGTACGAGGTCCGCGGCTCCGACCAGCCGAGCGCGCAGCCCACGGACACCACGGGCAAGCCGGCCGCTTCGTACGTCCCGCTCGTCGGCCGTATCGCCGCCGGTGGCCCGATCCTCGCCGAGGAGTCCGTCGAGGACGTGTTCCCCCTCCCCCGGCAGCTGGTCGGCGACGGTGAGCTGTTCGTCCTGAAGGTCGTCGGTGACTCGATGATCGAGGCCGCGATCTGCGACGGCGACTGGGTCACGGTCCGCCGTCAGCCGGTTGCCGAGAACGGTGACATCGTGGCCGCCATGCTCGACGGCGAGGCCACTGTGAAGCGGTTCAAGCGCGAGGACGGCCATGTGTGGCTGCTTCCGCACAACTCCGCGTACCAGCCGATCCCCGGCGATGAGGCGACCATCCTCGGCAAGGTGGTCGCCGTCCTGCGGCGGGTCTGACCCCCGCACCCCTGACCGGGCCCCGGAACCAACTGCGCCGGTTCCGGGGCCCTGCCATGTCTGGGGCGGGTTCTGGCGTAGTTCTGGCTGGGGCGGCTGCTGGGTTCGGGGGCGGCGCCGTATTCCGGGTCTCTGCGCTGCGGTCCATTTCCGGGACCGCAGCGCTCCGGCCGGCTGGAGGCTGAGCCTCGTCGGCCTACGCCGTCTCGTCCGCCTCAGCGATCGCCTTCGCGTCGATCGCCGCCAGGGACCGCCGTACCTGGTTCCGGTCAGTCGTGTACCAGAAGTCGGGCATCGAGTTCCGCAGATAGCTGCCATAGCGGGCGGTTGCGATGCGCGGGTCGAGGATCGCGACCACGCCTCGGTCCCCGGTCGCCCGTACGAGGCGGCCGGCGCCCTGAGCCATCAGCAACGCCGCGTGCGTTGCCGCGACCGCCATGAAGCCGTTGCCTCCGGCGTCCTCGACGGCCTTCTGGCGGGCGCTCATCAGGGGGTCGTCGGGCCGTGGGAACGGGATCTTGTCCATGACGACGAGCTGGCAGCTCGAGCCCGGGACGTCCACGCCCTGCCACAGGGAGAGCGTGCCGAACAGGCAGGTCTTCGGGTCGGCCGCGAACCCCTTGATCAGTTCGCCGAGGGTCTCTTCGCCCTGGAGCAGGATCGGGAACTCGGGGAGCCTCGTCCGCAGCTCCTCCGCTGCGGCCTGCGCGGCCCTCATCGACGAGAAGAGGCCCAGCGTGCGGCCGCCCGCGGCCTGCATCAGCTCGGCCAGCTCGTCCATCATGTCCGTCCGGGTGCCCTCACGCGCGGGGCGCGCGAGGTGCTTGGCGACGTAGATGATGCCCTGCTTGCGGTAGTCGAAGGGCGAGCCGACGTCGACGCCCTTCCACTGCGGGAGGTCGTCTCCTTGGGCGCCTTCGGGACCGAGGCCCAGCGACGCGCCCACTCCATTGAAGTCGCCGCCGAGCTTCAGTGTGGCCGAGGTCAGGACGACTGAGCGGTCCGTGAAGAGCTTCTCCCTCAGCAGGCCCGACACGGACATGGGGGCCACGCGCAGCGAGGCGCCGAAGCGGTCGTGGCGCTCGTACCAGACGACGTCCCACTCGGAGCCGTTCGTGATGCGCTCCGCGACGTCGTGGATCGTCTCCACGGAAGCGAGGGCCTGCTTACGGACCGCGTCCTCGTCCTGGACCGACTTGTCACGGGTGGCGCCGATGGCCGAGATGACGGTCCTGGCGGCGTCTCGCAGGGCCATCAGCGCGTAGCCGAGGTCCTCGGGAATCTCTTCCAGGCGGCCAGGTAGCGCGAGCTCCATGAGCCGTTCGAAGCCCTCGGCGGCGGTCTGGAGCTGGTCGGCCGCCTTCTCGTTGACGAGCTTGGCCGCTCGTCGCACCGCGCGGTTCACCTGGCCCGGCGTGAGCTCGCCGGTCGCCACGCCGGTGACACGGGAGACCAGCTCGTGCGCCTCGTCCACGATCAGCACTTCGTGCGAGGGGAGAACCGGCGCTCCTTCGATGGCGTCGATCGCGAGGAGCGCGTGGTTCGTGACGATCACCTCGGCGAGCTTGGCCCGCTCGCGCGCGGCTTCGGCGAAGCACTCCTGACCGTAGGCGCACTTACTGGCGCCCAGGCACTCCCGCGAGGAGACGGACACCTGGGACCAGGCCCGGTCGGAGACTCCGGGGGTGAGGTCGTCCCGGTCGCCCGTCTCCGTCTCGTCCGCCCAGTCCCGCATCCGCAGCAGGTCCTGGCCCAGCTTGCTGGTCGGTGCGGCCGCCTCGAACTGGTCGAAGAGCCCCTCGTCCTCTTCCTGCGGCACGCCCTCGTGGAGGCGGTGCAGGCACAGATAGTTCGACCGGCCCTTGAGCATGGCGAACTGGGGGCGCCGGCGCAGCAGGGGGTGCAGCGCGTCGACCGTGCGCGGCAGGTCGCGCTCGACGAGCTGGCGCTGGAGAGCGAGCGTGGCCGTCGCGACCACGACCCGCTCGCCGTGCGCCAGCGCGGGCACGAGGTAGCCGAGGGACTTACCGGTGCCCGTGCCTGCCTGAATGAGCAGGTGGGAACCGTCGTCGATCGCCTCGGCGATGTTCTCGGCCATGGTCACCTGGCCAGGGCGCTCCGTACCACCGACGGCGGCGACGGCGGCGTGCAGGAGCTCGGGGAGGGCGGCGCGCGGGGAAGCAGTCATAGCTCGACCACCCTACGGGGCACCACTGACAATCCCGCTCTCAAGGCTGGTGGAGTGGGTTGGCCACCGTGCCGTGCACGGCCGCGTGCGGACGCTCGGGCCGGTCACGGTAGCCGTCCAGATGCAGCCGGTTCCGGTTCAGGCAGAGTCGCTCGATACGAGGGGTGAGCAGGTCGAACATCTCGTACCGCTCCTTGAGCTCGGGGAAGCGCGCCTGGTAGCGCAGGATCTCGGCGCGCAGCAGGGACCAGAACGTGTCCTCCGTGACGCCGAGCTGTTCCTCGCACAGAGGTGCCAGGTATCGGAACACTCCGATGAACAGCCCCGAGTGGATGAACTGTGTGAGGAAGGCGGGTTCCTCGGTGAGCAGGATCTCGCGTACGTCCTGTGGCATGTGGTCGTGTTCGGGCAGCGGTACGGCGCTCAGGTTCACGTCGTCCACGAAGTCCTTCACCGCGAGCCGTACCGGCACGTCGTGATCGTCGAAGACGACGATGGCGTTCTCTCCGTGCGGGGAGAACACCGTTCCGTAGCGGAAGAGGAAGTGCAGGAGCGGGGGCAGCAGGGCCGCGAAGAGGTGGCGTAGCCACACCTCCGGGGTCAGGCCCGAGCGGGCGACCAGCTCTGCGGTGAAGGCCCGTCCGTGCGGGTCGACGTGGAGGAGGGAGGCCAGTGTGCGGGCCCGTTCACCGGGCGCCAGGTACCGGGACACGGGTTCGCGCCAGATGGCGCCCAGCAACTCCTTGTACTGGTACGGCACTTCTTCGAGGCCGTCGTACAGAGGGTGCTCGACCGTGACTGAAGCCACCTCTCCCAGGAGGATGACGCCGCAGTCGTCCTTCAAGAAGGGGTCGGCTTCGCGCAGGGCGTGCATCCAGGCGGTCACGGAGGGGGCCGCGAGCGTGCGCTCTGTGGGCAGCCCCCGCCACACAAGGGTGTTGAGCACGGAGAGCGGGAGCTTCACCGTGTGGCGGTCAGGGCGCGACATGTTGAGGAACGTACGGATGGACTGCTGCGGAAGACGCAGGTCACCGTCGGTCGGGAGCGGCACGATCTCGTCGTTCGCCAGGGAACCGGCGAAGAGCGGCAGCACGATGTGGTTCCACTGCCAGGGGTGGACGGGGAGGTACAGGTAGGACTCGGGAGCGAGGCCACGCGCGCGTAGTGCGTCGGCAAAGGAGTCCCGCGTCTCCGGGGAGAGCTCGCGGTCGTAGAGGTGGCGCGCGGTCGCCAGCTCCGTGACGCCTCGGTACGTGGCGAGCTTCGTGTGGACGGCGATCCACGGGAGCGCCGCGCGCGTGCGGCCCTCGGGGGCCCAGCGCGCGGTGTCGGTCGCGGAGAAACCCATACGGCCCTTGTTGAGAACGAGCCACGGGTGGCCCGTCTGGTGCCCTTCGAGCTCCGCGTATCCGAGGTCGGCAAGCTCGGCCGAGGCGAGGGCAGTGTGGTCGAGACGGGCGTCGGCAGCGAGGGTGACGGACAGCTCGCGGATGAGGTGCCCCAGCGTGGCGCCGTCGAGATCGAGGACGTGTTTGGCGCGGAGGAGGAAGGTGAGGGGGTCGGTGAAGGGTTCCGGCTGGCTGGTCGCGGCGCCTTGGCCTTCCGGCGTCCGGGAGTCCGCCGGCCGGCCGGCGATCCACTCGATGCTGTCCGGATCGACCAGCCAGCTGCCGTACGCGGCCCGGCGCGCCCTGAATCGGAAGGCGCTGCCGGGCGGCCTGTGAGCACCCTCGACGGAGAGGGTGTAGAGGTCCAGTTCTGGTTCCGGAACCGGATTTGATTCCTGCTCCGGGTCTGATTCGGGCTCCGGGTTCGATCCCGGCTCCGCCTCCGGCTCGCTCACACGTTTCGGTTCGATGATCTCCTCGTACGCGAACTCGCCGATCATCTTCGCCAGCAGCCGGGCTGCGGCGCGCTCCCAGTTTTCACGGGTGAGTTCCGATGGGTCGTACAGCGCGGGAGACGCTTCGGAAGTCTGGGGCGCGGACGCATTCGGCACATGGACTCCTCGGGTCGGGAACCTGATCGGGATGAGCGGTGTACTAAAAGTGCCGGGCTCAGAGCAGAGCGCGCAGGGCCCGGTCTCTGACCATGAGTGCCGCTCGCTTTTCGGGGAGGTCCACTTCGGCGGAAAGGCGGAAACCAGCACTCAAGAAGGCGGATACGGAGGGGGTGTTACGAAGGTCCGGCTCTGCTACGACGCGGGCGCAGGGCGGACGGTGATCGAGTACGAGGTCGGCGACGGCCCTGAGCAGGTTTGTGCCGAGTCCTCGGCCGCGGTTGGCGACACCACCGATGAGGAGGTGAACACCGGTGTCGTGCGGGCGGGCGGGGTAGTGGCGGGCCAAAGGGTCGAGGTCGGCGCGGTAGATCTCCCAGTAGCTCATCGGCGTGCCGTCCAGCACTCCGAGGCAGGGGACGCTGCGTCCGTCGCCGTCGAGTTGGGGGCGGAGATGGTTTTCCGTGACGGCCTGTGGGCCTTCGAGTTCCCAGAAGGCCGCTACGGCGGGGTCGTTCATCCAGCGGGTGATCAGCGGTAGGTCCCGTTCCATACGGACGGGGACCAGTTGGAAGACGCCGGAGGGTGTGGTGGCCGGTCCCCATGCTCCGACGTTGTCCAGCAGGTCGTCGTCGGTGCGGTTCGTCGAGGTGCCGCCGGGTGCGTGCGCTCGCGTGTCTACGCCGGTGTGCCCGTAGCCGTAACCGTACGCATCGGAGCGTGTCCCGTGGGCGTGTCCCACGGGGCCGTTGCCCTGATCGCCGGCTCCACCCTGCTCGGCGATCAGGTCGAGGAGTTCGTCGGGCAGGCGGAGGTCCAGGGTGTCGGCGACGTCCGCGCCGACGCCGGGGGTCTCTGCGTCACCTGTCTCGGTGCCGGCCGTGCTGCTGGCGGCGGCCATGTCTGCGGCACGAGTGGGTCCGGCGAGTTCGCCGGCGTTCGGGGCCGGGGCGGTGCTCTCGTCGGTGGCGGTGTAGGTGAAGGGGGTGTTGGGCGAGACTCCGGCGCCGGTGCGCGCGTCGGTGGATGACACGGCGACGTTCCTCTCAGGGGATGGGGTGGGTCATGTACCTCAGGAATGAAGGGGGTTGGCGATGGTGACGTAGACGGACTGAGTGTCGACGGGTCCGACGAGTTCGTCGAGTCCGTGCAGACGGGTGAGGAGGTTGGCCTTGCACCGCAGGGTCGGGGAGTCGAGGAGGTGACCCGGCAGCGGGCTGCGGAGCGGGTCCGGGCCGGATGCGACGTCGGCGAGGAACCCGCGGAAGGCGGCGAGCAACAGGCGTTCGTCCGCGAGCTGTTGGGAGCCGAAGGCGCCGATGAGGCCGAGGACGTTGTTGATGCCGAGGTAGTAGGCGAAGCGCTCGTCGGTGACGTCGTCGGACACGAACGTGTCGCTCCGGGTGCCGATTCCGGGCAGCCTGCTGTTCAGTTCGGCTCGCCGGGACTCACGGAAGTAGTAGCCCTGGTTGTCGCGGAAGCGGCCGCCGATGGGCCACCCCTCGGCGTCGAGCAGCAGCAGGGTGTTCTGCTGGTGGGCTTCCAGAGCGACGCCCGCGGTGCTGTCCAGCCAGAGCACGGGGCGTACGACGTGTTCGAGGTACCGCAGGAACCACTCGGCGGCGACGGCTCCGCGTGGGCGTCCGGTGCGGTCGGCGAGGCGGGTGACGGTCTCGGCGAGTCGGGAGCGCATGACTCGTGGGTCGCCGTGACCGTTGGGCGTGGCGAGGGGCCTCGGAGACACGAAGCCGGCGATGCAGGCCGCGTCGTCGCCGGATGCGAAGGGGTTGTTCCGGATCATCACGTCCAGGCCGAGTACCGGTTCTCCGTCCAGGTCGTTGACGGCGAGCCAGGCGGGGTCCCGGACGATGTCGAAGCCGGGGTGAGCGGCCTGCCACTGCTCGAAGAGGCCTGTGCGGAGGAGGCGGTGGACCTCTACGCCTCGGTGGAGTTCCTTACGGAGGTTTTCACGACGGGAGTTGGTGATACGCAGGCCGAGCGAGAGCTTCAGCATGGCTGGGGCGTCGGGTTGGTACAGGGTACGAACGGAGGAGGTGGGGTACCACGGCGCGCCGTGGGCGCCGAGGTCACGCAGGAGACCGGCGTCGAGGAGGGCGGCGGTCTGGGGGCGGTGCTTGAGTTCGCGGACCTGCCAAGGGTGCAGGGGCAGCGCGGCGTGGCCGTCAGGGAGGGGCAGGCTCGCTCCGGCGAGTTGGCGGGCGATCTGGTCGGCCGGGAGGGGACGGCCTCGCTGGGTCCAGGCCGAGTCCATCGCGAGTACGGACCGGTTCACCGCCATCCAGTGCACGGGAAAGGATCCCTGCAACTCCGGTGAGTAGAGGCGGGATTCGGCCTCGGACAGGCCCTCGCGGCTCTTCGGGGTGGGGTGCAGGGGGTGACCGAGTACGAGGGACTGTTCGGCGGCCAGGAAGTGGTCGGCGGTGTCGGCCGGGTTCCTGCGGCGGTGGGCGATGAAGTCGGCGGTGCGTCTGACCGAGTCCGCGACTCGCCCGACGAGGTCGGCGCCGTCGCCGGAGACGCCGGCGTGGGTGGGCGGGGTCTCGGGGGCGTCGGTTGGCATACGGGCCTCGGTTGCTACGCGGGCTTCGGTCGTCTTCCGAGGGGCTGCGGTCGCGGTGCCGGCGTGAGGGCCGACAGCATCCTGGCTGACGCCAACGGGACGTGCGACCAGCTGGCTGCCGCCAAGGGGGCCCCCGACCAGCTGGCCGCCTCCAACGGGACCCGCGACCAGCTGGCTGTGGCCACCGGGAGCCGGATCCTGTCCGGCGCCGCCCAGAGGCCCCGCGCCCAGTCGGCTGTCGCCGCCGGAAGACGGGTCCGGGAAGGCGCCGCCATGGGGCTCCGCCACCGCGTGGATCTCCCCCACCAGACCGGCGGCGCCCTGCTCACCAGCCCCCGGGCCCCCCTCCTCGCGGCTGAGGAGGGCGGCGACTGTCACGGCGTCTACGCAGGGGGCTCCGAGGGGGCCGTTGTGCAGGTAGGGCATACCGAACCGGTGCCAGCCGGTCGGGGACCAGTAATGGACAGGAACGAGGAGGGCGGTGCCGCTTGCGGGCAGAGGAACACGCAGAGTGCCGTGTTGGGGTTCGGCCAGGCCGTTCTCCCGCACCCAGCAGCGGAGCAGGTTCTCGACGGCTGCGGCCTGGGCGGCCGTGCCGGGGTCGGGATGCTCCAGCAGGTCGGCGGTGGAGCCGTGCAGTTGCTCGGCCGCCTGACTGCCGCCCGTCTGCCGGGGGACCGTCCCGCGTTCCGGGGCAAGCTGGGGCTGCGTTTCGCAGGCTCCGCCCGCCTGGGGGCGGAGGCAGTCTTCGGGTGCGGGGGTGGCGTTCAAGGGGGCTTCCTTGTGGGGTTGTTGACTCCGTGATGCGGTGGTCCGGGCTGTCCGGTGTGCCGCTGCTGGCCGTGGTGATCGGTGTCGTGGCGATCCTGACCCGCCAGGTGTGGGGCCCTCGGGCGGCACCGGGTCCGGCGGGGTTACGCGCGGTGCTTGCGGGCGGCTTCGGTCAGGGCGTCGGCGAGGCGCTCGACGACCGCGGCGGCCTGTTCGTCGGTGATCGTCAGCGGCGGCAGCAGGCGTACGACGCTGGAGTAGCGCCCGCCGAGTTCGACGATCAGGCCCCGGTGTAGGCATTCGCGCTGCACGGCGGTGGCCAGTTCGGGCGCGGGAGACAGAGGGCTCAGGTCCGAGCTGCCGGGGCGGTCCGGGTCCCGAGGAGTGTCCACGTCGACCAGTTCGACGCCGATCATCAGGCCGCGGCCGCGTACTTCGCCGATGCAGGGATGTTCGGCGGCGAGGCCCTGGAGCTGGCTGATCATGCGGGCTCCCAGGAGGGCGGCGCGTTCGGCGAGGCCGTTCTCGCGGACGTAGGCGAGGGTCGCGGCGCCGGCGGCCATGGCGAGCTGGTTGCCGCGGAATGTGCCGGCGTGGGCGCCGGGCTCCCAGACGTCGAGGTCGTCGCGGTACACGACGACGGCCAGGGGGAGGCTGCCGCCGATCGCCTTGGACAGCACCATGACGTCGGGTACCACGCCGCTGTGTTCGACGGCCCAGAAGGCTCCGGTCCTGCCGACGCCGGTCTGGACCTCGTCGGCGATCAGGGGGATGGAGCGAGCCGCGGTGAGTTCGCGCATCCGCTGCATCCACGTGTCGGGCGCGGGGATCACGCCGCCTTCCCCCTGGACAGGTTCGAGGATCATGCCAGCCGGGAGCCGTACGCCCGACTTGGGGTCGTCGATGAGGGATTCGGTCCAGCGTGCGGAGAGTTCGGCGCCCTGCTCGCCGCCGATTCCGAAGGGGCAGCGGTAGTCCTGCGGATAGGGAAGGCGCGTGACGTTCACGTCCTCCGCCCCACCGGACACTTCGAGCGCGCCCGAGGTCATGCCGTGGTAGGCGCCGGTGAAGGCGAGCAGTCCGTTGCGGCCGGTGGCGGTGCGGACGAGTTTGAGAGCGGCCTCGACGGCGTCGGTCCCGGCCGGTCCGCAGAACTGGATGCGGGCCCGCTCCGCGAGTCCGGCGGGCAGCGTCCGGAAGAGTTCCGTGGTGAAGGCGTCCTTCACGGGAGTGGCCAGATCGAGTACGTGCAGCGGGGCACCGGAGTCGAGGACTCTCCGGATCGCTTCGAGTACGACGGGGTGGTTGTGTCCGAGGGCGAGGGTGCCCGCGCCGGAGAGGCAGTCGAGGTAGCGGCGGCCGTCGGCCCCCTCGATCGTCAGCCCGCGTGCCCGTACTGGCACGATCGGCAGGGCGCGCGCATAGGTGCGGGCCGCGGATTCGCGGGCGGACTGCCTCCGCAGGATCCCCTCTTGGGCCACGCTTTCACGGGCGGCGCCCCCCGCGGACACCGCCGCGGTCGCAGGCTCGGTGACGGCCACGACTCTTGGTCCTCCCGCTGGATCCCGTTGGATCCTGTCGAATTGTCCGTTTCTGGGGATCAGTTGACGTACGGGCGTCCGGCAGCCGGGGAGGAACCCCAGGGACAGAGCGGCGACAGCAGATCCCCCGTACGTACCAACGACGGTGATAGCAAGGGATCACGGGTCGGCCGAAAATCACCGCCGGGTGCAAGATCCCCGCCGTGACGGAACCGTTGCCGTTCCGTGCGGAGTCGCTCACAGGGCGCGCATAGGGTGGGGTGCCGTTCGACGGAGGTCGAGGGTTCGTTCGCGGGGTGGGGGCACGTCGGGTGCCGGACGTCGCGCGTGCGGTCCGCGATCGCCGGCGCCGACCAGGCAAGCCACCGAAGCCCAGGGGGATTCACGACATGCGACCCATACGTCCGCTCTCGACCGTTCAGCGCGGGAGGAGCGCACGCCGCAGAACGTCCCCCGTGGCGGCCACTCTCGCCGTCAGCGCGGTGCTCGCGCTCGCCGCCACCGCGTGCGGTCCCGGCGACGACAGCGCGGACCCGAAGCCCACCGCGTCCACGACACAGGCCGGCGGCGACAAGATCCAGATCCCGGGCGACCTCAAGGACCGGCTCAAGAAGCACGGTATCGATCTGGACAAGTGGAAGAAGGGCGAGTGGAAGAACTGGGACAAGGACAAGTGGCTGCGTGAGGCGCAGGACTACGTCAACCCCATCATCGACGGCCTGTGGGACCGGGACCGGATGCGGGACGCCGACAAGAACCCGGACAACCAGGTCGACGACAACGACATCTCGGGCGACCAGGGCGTGACGGACCCGACGCCGGTGCCGGTGAAGGCCGCGGCCGTCGGTACGCCGTACCACGAGAGCGCGCCGTACGCGGGCAAGCTCTTCTTCGACGGGCCCGAGGGGTCCATGGTGTGCTCGGCGACGGTCGTCACGGACCCCGCGCACCCGGGCAAGTCGGACATGGTGTGGACCGCGGGTCACTGCGTGCACGCCGGTAAGAACGGCGGCTGGTACCGCAACATCGCCTTCGTTCCCTCGTACAACGACGCGGGTCTGTCGGATGCGCAGTTGAAGAAGGCCACCCGGGAGCAGGTCGCCCCGTACGGCGTCTGGTGGGGCGAGTGGGCGCAGACCTCGGACCAGTGGATCGAGCAGGGCGGTCCGACGGGCGGCAAGGGTGCGCCGTACGACTTCGCGGTCATTCACGTCACTCCGGAGAAGGGCAGCGAGGGCAAGTCCCTCGAGGAGACGGTCGGTTCGGCGATGCCGGTCGATTTCAACGCTCCCGCGGTGCCCAAGATCGCGACGATGACGGCGAAGGGGTACCCGGCGGCGCCGCCGTACGACGGTCAGACGCTGTACCAGTGCGCCGACAAGCCGGGGCGGCTCTCGCTCGCGAAGGCCGACCCGACGATGTACCGCATCGGGTGCACCATGACCGGCGGTTCATCCGGGGGCGGCTGGATCGCGCAGGGTTCCAACGGCAAGCCCGCGCTGGTGTCGAACACGTCGATCGGCCCGGTGACGGCCGGCTGGCTCGCGGGTCCGCGCCTCGGCAAGGAGGCCAAGGGGATCTACGAGGCTGTCAGCAAGAAGTACGCCGGTCAGTAGGGGCGGTAAGGCGACAGCTGACGGCGGCGGGGCGACGAAATCTTCACCACCCCGCCGCCGTTGGTCCTCATCTCCACAGGCATAGTGGGGTGCTGCGTCCGGGGCCTCGCCAAGGGGCCGTTCCGGACCTGACAAGCTCATGACACGTTCGTTTCACCGGGGGGATTCGCACCATGCGTTCCACACGTCCGTCATCCACGCGCAGCCGGGGCCGTCGCACGGTTCTCGCCGCGACGGGGCTCGTCGCGGCACTGGCGTTCACCGCCACCGCCTGCGGTCCCGGCGACGACAACGCGAGTGACAAGGCCGGCGCCTCCGCTTCGCAGGGCGGCGGCAAGGGTTCCGACAGCCGGCTGCCCGGCGACCTCGCAGGTCAGCTCAAGAAGCACGGCATCGACCCGGACAAGTGGCAGCACGGTGCCTGGAAGAACTGGGACAAGAAGGACTGGCTGCGCGAGGCCAAGGACTTCGTCAACCCGGTCATCAAGGACCACTGGAAGCCCGACCGGATGAAGTCCGCGAAGGACCCGGACAAGACGATCGCCGCGAAGGACGCGACGAACGACCAGGGTGCGACGGACCCGGAGCCGCAGCCGGTCAAGGCCGTTCCCGAGAAGACGCCGTACCACCAGTACGCAGCGCCGGTCGGCAAGGTCTTCTTCGACTCCCCCGAAGGCTCGATGGTCTGCTCCGGCACCGTCGTGAAGGACCCCCGCAACCCGGGCAAGTCCAACCTCGTCTGGACCGCGGGCCACTGTGTGCACGCGGGCTCCGCGGGCGGCTGGTACCGCAACATCGCCTTCGTCCCGGCGTACAACGACCTCGGCAAGTCCGAGGCCCAGCTGCAGAACGCGGCTCCGCAGGAGATCGCCCCGTACGGCACCTTCTGGGCCGACTGGGCGTCGACGTCCAACGAGTGGATCAACACGGGCGCCGAGTCGGGCGGTGCGGGCGCTCCGTACGACTACGCCGTGCTGCACGTGAAGCCGGAGCAGGGCACGAAGTCCCTCGAAGAGACAGTCGGTAACGCGCTGCCGGTCGACTTCTCCGAGCCCGCTGTCCAGTCGGTCGGCAGCATGGGCGCGTGGGGCTACCCGGCCGCTCCCCCGTTCAACGGTCTGCTGATGCACAAGTGCATCGACCGTCCGGGCCGTCTGTCGCTGAGCCCCAACCAGCCGACGATGTACCGCATCGGCTGCACCATGACCGGTGGTTCGTCGGGCGGCGGCTGGTTCCGGGTCGTCGGCGGCAAGACCGAACTGGTCTCGAACACGTCGATCGGCCCGGCCGGCAACACCTGGCTGGCCGGACCGCAGCTGGGCCAGGGCGCCCACGAGCTCTTCGACGCGATGAGCGAGAAGTACGGCAGCCAGTAGCCGCCGGCTTCACCACACGAACCACACGAACGAGGGCCCGCCCCCAGCAACCTGGGGGCGGGCCCTCGCCGTCGGCATATCAATCCGGTACGCCGGCCAACCACCGCCGCCGAAACCAGACGGTCCGACGACAGCCGCCGAAGCCACACGGTCCGACGACGACCGCCCGAAAGCTCACGGACCGACGACAAATCGCCGGGAGCCCCACGTCCGACGACAAACCGCCCGGAGCCCCACCGTCCGACGACAAACCGCCCGGAGCCTGAGGCCTGAGCCTCAAACTCCGGGCGGCAACCGGTACGTCAGCCTGGCGGGGCACCCATCACGCCAGTTCCGGGCGCCGGGCGATGCGCCGGCCGGCGGCGACCATCACGCCCGTTCCGAGCGGCAGCCAGTACGCAAACTCCCGGCGGCACCCATCACGTCAGCTCCCGCCAGGCACCCATCAAGTCAGCTCCCGCCGGGCACCCAGCAAACAGCCCCCGGCGGGCAGCCGCACGTCAGCTCCCAGCCGCAGCCGGCAGGTAAGGCGCGAACTCCGCCGCCAGCTCCGCGTGGACCCGCGCCTTGAGCAGGGTGCCCTCCGCCACGTGCTCCTCGGAGATCACCTCACCGTCGGCGTGGGCGCGCGCGACCAACTGGCCGTGCGTGTACGGCACGAGCGCCTCGATCTCGACCGCCGGGCGCGGCAGTTCGTCGTCGATGATCTCGAGCAGCCGCTCGATGCCGAGGCCGCTGCGGGCCGACACCGCGATCGCTCGCTTCTCGACGCGCAGGAGGCGCTGGAGGACGAGCGGGTCGGCCGCGTCCGCCTTGTTGATCACCACGATCTCGGGCACCTTGGTGGCGCCCACGTCGCGGATCACCTCACGCACGGCGGCCAGCTGCTCCTCCGGCGCCGGGTGCGCACCGTCCACGACGTGCAGGATCAGGTCGGAGTCGCCGACCTCCTCCATCGTGGACCGGAACGCCTCGACGAGGTGGTGCGGCAGGTGCCGTACAAAACCGACCGTGTCGGCCAGTGTGTAGAGGCGGCCGCTGGGCGTCTCGGCCCTGCGGACGGTCGGGTCGAGGGTGGCGAACAGGGCGTTCTCCACCAGGACACCGGCGCCCGTCAGGCGGTTGAGCAGGGACGACTTGCCCGCGTTGGTGTAGCCGGCGATGGCGACCGACGGCACCTTGTTGCGTCGCCGCTCCTGGCGCTTGATCTCGCGGCCCGTCTTCATCTCCGCGATCTCACGGCGCATCTTCGCCATCTTCTCGCGGATCCGTCGCCGGTCCGTCTCGATCTTGGTCTCACCGGGACCACGGGTGGCCATGCCACCGCCGGAGCCGGAGGAGCCACCGCCACCCATCTGACGGGAGAGCGACTGACCCCAGCCGCGCAGTCGCGGCAGCATGTACTGCATCTGCGCGAGCGCGACCTGCGCCTTGCCCTCTCGGGACTTGGCGTGCTGGGCGAAGATGTCGAGGATCAGGGCGGTGCGGTCGACCACCTTGACCTTGACGACGTCCTCGAGGTGGATGAGCTGGCCGGGGCTGAGCTCACCGTCACACACGACGGTGTCGGCTCCGGTCTCGAGCACGATGTCGCGCAGTTCCTGGGCCTTGCCCGAGCCGATGTACGTCGCGGCGTCGGGCTTGTCCCGGCGCTGGATGACGCCGTCGAGCACAAGTGCGCCGGCGGTCTCGGCGAGGGCGGCCAGCTCCGCGAGGGAGTTCTCCGCGTCCTGGGCGGTTCCCGAGGTCCACACACCGACGAGTACGACGCGCTCCAGACGGAGCTGTCGGTACTCGACCTCGGTGACGTCCTCGAGCTCGGTGGAGAGGCCGGCGACGCGGCGCAGGGCCGCGCGCTCGGAGCGGTCGAACTGGTCGCCGTCCCGCTCTCCGTCGATCTCGTGGCTCCAGGCGACGTCCTCTTCCATCAGGGCATCGGCCCGAAGACCCTCGGGGTTGTTCTGCGCGAAGCTCTGCGCGTCCTGGGAAGGGGAAGAAGAGGAGGTCATTGGATCCTTACGTCGAGGTGATTCGGAATGTTTCGCGTGTCTGACGGTCCGCGCGTGACAGCGTGGTCCTTCGACCACCTCAACGTCCCGGACAGTCCGGAGATTCCCGGGCCTCTCGCGCCGCCGACCTGAAGATGGTCGCACGGTCCGCCACGTCTCGTCACTCGACTTAATGCCCGTGGACTCGGCGCCCGAAGCCTGTCTCCCCTGAGCACTCCTGCCCCTTCCCTGAGCACGCCTAGCCCTTCGCCGCCCCGGCCGCCTTCGCCGCCGTCGCCGCCTTCTGCACGGGCGTCGACTTCCAGTCCGGGTGCCCCGGCATCGGCGGCGTCTTCTCGCCGTACAGCCAGGCCTGGAAGAAGTCGTGCAGGTCGCGGCCGGAGACCAGGGAGGCGAGCTTGACGTAGTCGGCGGTGGTCGCCGTGCCGTCCCGGTGGACGCGTACCCAGGCGCGCTCCAGCCTCTCGAAGGCCGGGGCGCCGATCTCCTGGCGGAGCGCGTAGAGGACGAGGGCGCTGCCGTCGTAGACGACCGGGCGGAAGATGCTGATCTTCTGGCCGGGCTTCGGGGCCTTGGGAGCGGCCGGCGGGCCGCCCGCCGCGCGCCAGGAGTCGGACGCCTTGTAGGCCTCGCGCAGGCGCCTCTCCATGGGCTGGTGGCCCTTCTCCTGGGCGTAGAGGGCCTCGTACCAGGTGGCGTGGCCCTCGTTCAGCCACACGTCGGACCAGGTGCGGGGGCTGACGCTGTCGCCGAACCACTGGTGCGCCATCTCGTGGACCATGATCGAGTCGACGTACCAGGCGGGGTAGGCGGGCTCGGTGAAGACCTCCTTCTCGAAGAGGGAGAGGGTCTGGGTCTCCAGCTCGAAGCCCGTCTGGGCCTGGGCGATGACGAGGCCGTAGTTCTCGAACGGGTAGCGGCCGACCTTCCCCTCCATCCAGGCGAGCTGGGCGGGTGTCTTCTCGAGCCAGGGTTCGAGGACCTTGCGGTCCTTGGCGGGCACCACGTCCCGGACGGGCAGCCCGTGCGGCCCTTCGCGGTGCAGCACGTCGGAGCGGCCGATCGAGACCTGCGCCAGCTCGGTGGCCATGGGGTGGAGCGTGCGGTACGCCCAGCTGGTCGTCGCGCCCTCGCGTGTCTTCCCGATCGGCACGCCGTTGGCGACGACGGTGAGGTCCTTCGGAGCAGTGATCCGGAACGTGAACAGTGCTTTGTCCGAGGGGTGGTCGTTGCACGGGAACACCCTGTGTCCGGCGTCGGCCTGGTTGGCCATGGCGAGGCCGTCCTTGGTCTGCACCCAGCCGCCTTCCTCCTTCCCGGGCGCCGGGTTGCTGGTGTGCCGCACGGTGATCTCCATCGGGGCACCGGCCGGGAGCGCGTGCTCGGGCGTCACGACCAGGTCCTCGTCACTGCTGGCGAAGCTTGCCGGGTGGCCGTTGACCTCCACGGAGCGCACGGCTCCGTGCGAGAAGTCGAGGTTCACCCGTTCCAGCCGTGACGTCGTCATGGCGTCGATCTTGGTGACGGCGTCCAGCGGCTTCTTGTTGTCGCCGCGGTACGTGAAGGCGATGTCGTACGACGCTACGTCGTAACCGGGGTTGCCGAGGTGCGGGAAGAGCCGGTCGCCGACGCCCAGCGGGACGGCCGGCTGCGGGGCGCTCGCGGCGATGAGTGCGGTGGAGGCGGCCGCGGCGACGAGCGCGGTGCCCATGCGGAGGGTCCGGGGGGTGAGCAGCATGGACTACGGCTATCAGCGCGCGCGTCACGACTTCGGCGGGACGCGCCCCCACCCACCCGAACGAGATCTACGAGCTGCTCTGCGCGGAGTGCTGCGCCCGGCTGACGTCGTACACCCCTGCGATGTCGCGCATGGCGCGCATGAGGCCGGGGAGCGTTGCCGCGTCCGGGAGTTGGAGGGTGTAGGCGTGGCGTACGCGGCCTTCGACCGGAGGTTCCACGGTCGCCGAGATGATGGCGACGCTCTCCATGGCGATGGCTTCCGTGAGGTCGGCCAGCAGGTGCGGCCGGCTGAACGACTCGGCGATCAGCGAGACCCGGCACTCCGCGGTGTCGCCCCAGTGGACGCCGATCTCCTCACGCCCCGCGCTCTTCATGCGCGCGACGCCGGGACACTCCACCCGGTGCACGGTGACGGCGCCGCCGCGGACCGCGAACCCGGTCACCTCGTCGGGCGGCACCGGCGTACAGCAGCCCGCGAGGCGCACCGTGGCACCGGGCTTGTCCACGACGACCGCGTCGCTCTCCGCCTGGCGGCCCACGTGCGCGCTCTGGGGCGCCGGCTGGGAGGGCCTCGGGCCGGCTTCCGGGGCGCGGCGGCGGCCCTGCGGCTCGGGCTGGGGGGTGGCCGGGTGCGTGGTGAGCCAGCGCCGGATGGCGATGCGGGCGGCGGGGGTGACGGCGTGGTCGAGCCAGTCCTCGGAGGGGCCGGACCCGGGGTCCTGGCTCATGAGGAGCTGCACGGTGTCCCCGTCGCGCAGGACGGTGCTGAGCGTCGCGAGCCGGCCGTTGACCCGGGCGCCGATGCAGGCGTGGGCGTCCTCGCCGTACTGGGCGTACGCGGCGTCGACGCAGCTGGCGCCGGCGGGCAGGGCCAGGGTGCCGCCGTCGGGCCGGTAGACACAGATCTCGCGGTCCTGGGCAAGGTCCTCGCGAAGGGTCGACCAGAACATGTCGGCGTCCGGGGCGGCCTCCTGCCAGTCGAGGAGGCGGGAGAGCCAGCCGGGCCTGGTCGGGTCGGCGCGCTCGCCGTCGCTGTCGGCCTGATCCTCGGCGGAAGGGGCGTAGGGATTGCCGAGGGCGACGACTCCGGCCTCGGCGACCTTGTGCATCTGGTGGGTGCGGATGAGGACTTCGGCGACCTCACCGTCACCACGGGTCACGGCCGTGTGCAGCGACTGGTAGAGGTTGAACTTCGGTAGGGCGATGAAGTCCTTGAACTCGGAGACGACCGGCGTGAAGCACGTGTGCAGCTCGCCGAGCACGCCGTAACAGTCGGCGTCCTCGCTCACGAGGACCAGGAGACGTCCGAAGTCCACTCCGCGCAGGGTGCCGCGTTTACGGCGCGAGCGGTGTACGGAGACGAAGTGCCGGGGCCTGATGAGGACTTCGGCGGTGATGCCCGCGTCTTTCAGGACGGTCCTGGTGTCCTCGGCGATCTCGGCGAGGGGGTCGGAGGGCTGCGCGTCGTTGGCGGCGATGAGCTCGCGGGTTTCCGCGTACTCCTCGGGGTGGAGGATCGCGAAGACGAGGTCTTCCAGCTCGGTCTTGAGCGCCTGGACGCCGAGGCGCTCGGCGAGCGGGATGAGGACGTCGCGCGTGACCTTGGCGATCCGCTCCTGCTTCTCCTGGCGCATGACGCCGAGGGTGCGCATGTTGTGCAGCCGGTCGGCGAGCTTGATCGACATGACGCGGACGTCGTTGCCGGTGGCGACGAGCATCTTGCGGAAGGTCTCGGGCTCGGCGGCCGCGCCGTAGTCGACCTTTTCCAGTTTGGTCACGCCGTCGACGAGATAGGCGACCTCTTCGCCGAACTCGGCGCGGACCTGCTCCAGGGTGACGTCGGTGTCCTCGACCGTGTCGTGCAGGAGGGAGGCGACCAGCGTCGTGGTCTCGGCGCCCAGCTCGGCGAGGATCAGCGTCACGGCCAGCGGGTGCGTGATGTACGGCTCGCCGCTCTTGCGCATCTGACCGCGGTGGGAGGACTCGGCGAGGAGATACGCCCGGCGCAGCGGGTCCAGCGGGGCTTCCGGATGATGGGCGCGGTGGGTCTCGACCACATGGCTGATCGCGTCGGGCAGCCGGTTGGGCGCGGCGGGGCCGAGCAGGGCGGCCCAGCCGATGCGGCGCAGGTCGATCCGGGGCCGGCCGCGCCTGCGGTGCGCGCCCGGCGTGATCGGGCCGGGCGTAACGGGGTTGGTCGCCTCCGCACTCATGAGCACCTCCGGCTGCGTCGACCGGCGGTCTGAGGGGTCCTACCCGGGCCGGTGGTTGATGCTATCGAGCCCATCACGTGGAGCAGTCCCCCTCTCGCCGAGCGTGAAACGGATCACCCATTCGAGCGAACGTTCAGTGGTTTACGGTTTCGAGGACCGTGAGCCGGTCCGTTTCGATCTCTCCCTCGGCGACGATCACCGCGGGACCGG
Source organism: Streptomyces sp. NPDC046821 (assembly GCF_040645335.1). Classification (NCBI taxonomy): domain Bacteria; kingdom Bacillati; phylum Actinomycetota; class Actinomycetes; order Kitasatosporales; family Streptomycetaceae; genus Streptomyces; species Streptomyces sp. NPDC046821. Next base: position 577,461 of record NZ_JBEYYB010000002.1, read on the forward strand.
TCATCTCGATCTCTCCGTCGGCCCGCTCCGTGATCACGAGCCGGCCGCCGGGCAGATCGACGGTGTACGTGACCGGCGAGCCAGTGACCGCGGGGTCGAGGCCGTCCCTGCGGGCCGCCGCGACGGCCACGGCGCACGCGCCGGTGCCGCACGAGCGGGTCTCGCCGACGCCGCGCTCGTGGACTCGCATGGCCACGTGGCGGGGGCCCCGGTCGACGACGAACTCGACGTTCACGCCGTGCGGGTAGGCGGCGGCCGGGGCGAAGGACGGCGCGGAGAAGAGGCTGCCGGCCTGGTCCAGGTCGTGCACGAACGCGACGGCGTGCGGGTTCCCCATGTTCACGTTGCGCGCGGGCCAGCTGTGGTCCGCGACGCCGACGGTGACGTCACCTTCGGGGAAGAGGGCCTTGCCCATCCCGACCGTGATGTCGCCGTCCTTGTCGATGTGCACGCGCTTCACGCCGCCGCGGGTGGCCACCGCGGTGTCACCTTCGTCGATGTGCCCGGCGCGCCGCAGGTAGTGGGCGAACACGCGCACCCCGTTGCCGCACATCTCGGCGACCGAACCGTCGCCGTTGCGGTAGTCCATGAACCACTCGGCCTCGTCCGCCAGGTGCCGCGCGTCGGGGTGCTCGGCGGAGCGCACGACGTGCAGCAGGCCGTCGCCGCCGATGCCGGCCCGGCGGTCACAGAGGGCCGCGACGGTGGCAGGGGACAGCTCCAGGGCGTTCTCCGGGTCGGGGACGATCACGAAGTCGTTCTCGGTCCCGTGCCCCTTGAGGAAGGCGATCCGCGTGCTCATCTCTCGATCCTACGGGGTGCCGAGGAGAAGCTGTCGGGGGTGCCCGGGATACGGGCCGGGGGTCCGGTCAGCGCAGGCGGGCGACGCGCCACACGGCGAGGACCGCGACGGCGACGACCACGACCGCGTACGCGCCGACGACGCGCCAGTCCGGCCTGCAGCCCGATCCCCGGGCGGGGAAACCGGGCCAGGTGTAGCCGACGCGGCGGGCGGCCATCATGCCCCAGCCCGCGGCGCAGCAGCTGATGAGGAGTCCGAGCATCGCGACGACGGCGCCGCCGTCCCCGAACTCGAAGAAGAGCGGGAACGCGAACATGAGGGAGCCGATCGTGGAGAGGATCACGATGGGCGCGAGCTGCCACAGGCGCAGGCGGCGCTGCGGGCGCAGCTCCACCTCGACCTCGGCGCCCTCGGACTGCGCCGCGAGCTCCTCGTCCGTGGGCCCGTCGGCGATCACGCCGTCGGGGCTCACGTCAGGCCCGTCAGCGCTCAGCTGCTCGCCGCCGGGTGCGGTGTCACGAGGGCCGGCCTCCATCGCCACGCGCCCTCCCACTTCGGACTCCACTGGTCGATCGATGGTCGATGATGGCACGCCCGCAGGGGCCTGGATGACGGGCGGAGCGTCCCGATGCCATCACGTGATCAGGCTGTGACCGGTCGTTCGATCAACGTCATCGCCCGGGCCGGAAGTTCCTCCCGATCGGCGGCGGCGCCGCTGAGCCAGTGGACCCGTGGATCACGCCGGAACCAGGAGTCCTGGCGGCGTGCGAAGCGCTTGGTGGCGCGGACGGTCTCGGCCCTCGCCTCGTCCTCGGTGCACTCCCCCGCCAGCGCGGCGAGCACCTGCTGGTAGCCGAGCGCGCGCGACGCCGTACGTCCTTCGCGCAGGCCCTGTGCCTCCAGGGTGCGCACCTCGTCGACGAGCCCGGCGTCCCACATGCGGTCGACGCGGGTCGCGATGCGCTCGTCGAGTTCCGGGCGGGCCACGTCCACGCCGATCTGGACGGTGTCGTACACCGAGTCGTGGCCCGGCAGGTTGGCCGTGAAGGGCTTGCCCGTGATCTCGATGACTTCGAGGGCGCGGACGATGCGGCGGCCGTTGCTCGGCAGGATCGCCTTGGCGGCCTCGGGGTCGGAGACGGCGAGGCGGGCGTGCAGGGCGCCGGAGCCGCGCAGGGCCAGCTCCTCCTCCAGGCGTGCGCGCACCTCGGGGTCGGTGCCGGGGAACTCCAGGTGGTCCACCGCGCCGCGGACGTAGAGGCCGGAGCCGCCGACGAGGATGGGCCAGCGGCCCTCGGCGAGCAGCCGGTCGATCTCGGCGCGGGCGAGCTTCTGGTACTCGGCGACGCTGGCCGCCTCGGTGACGTCCCAGATGTCCAGGAGGTGGTGCGGGATGCCGCCGCGCTCCTCGGGCGTCAGTTTGGCGGTGCCGATGTCCATCCCCCGGTAGAGCTGCATGGAGTCGGCGTTGACGACCTCGCCGCCTAGCTCCCGGGCGAGAAATACACCCAGATCGGACTTTCCGGCCGCGGTGGGGCCGACTACGGCGATGACCCGCGGTGCGGGGGCTGCACTACTCACCGCCCCAGTCTCCCAAACGTCGGGACGTGTTCCCGAACGAGCTACGTGACGGCCCAGCTGCGGGGTCGTTCCCAGTTGCGAGGTTCCGACCGCCGGTTTCGAGGGCCGGATACCCGGGCGCCGCAAACGGGCGCACCGGGCGGCTCGGGATTTCGCTCGCACGAGTAGCTTATGGAGTTCAAATGGGCGTTTTTGCCAGGTTCCGCCGGAAGTCTCAGAGCGCGGAGGAGGACGCGTCGTCTGGCAGCGAGGTGGTGGCTGTCGCGGTGCCGGATGAGGCGGAGGGTGACGCGGACGGGGCTGCCGGGGCTGTGGCGGAGGAAGCGCTCGCGGAGGACACCGGAACCGCCGAGGCCGAGGTGGCTGAGACGGCTGAGGCGGCTGAGTCCGTGGAGATTCCTGGGCAGCAGGCTGCGGAGGCCGTGGCCGCTGAGAGCGCCGTCAAGTAAGTAGTCACATACCGATGGCCGCGGATTCCTGGTGAATCCGCGGCCATCGCCGTTCACTGCTTAAGGCTTACGGCTTACGACCAGCTGGCGACGAAGTAACCCACCCCGTAAGGCGCGTCCTCGTACAGGACACGGTGGTTCTGGTTCTGGTTCTGGTTCTCGTCGAAGGCTGCCGTCATGACCTGCCACGGGGAGCGGCCGGAGATCTTGAGTTCGCGGGCGAGGTCCGCGTCGAGGCCGGCGAAGAAGCCGTCGGGGTCGCCGTTGCGCAGGGCCTCGGCGATGCCCGCGTCGACGCCTTCGGCGCGCTCGTCGAGGTAGCCGGGGGCCTTGAGGCTGCGGCAGGCGGTGCCGTCGCCCATGACGAGGAATCCGACGCGGTCGGCCCGGTTCGCGAGGTGGGTGCCGTGCTCGCCGTTGGCGGTCCAGGACAGGTCGCCCTGGACCTCGTACCCGAGGACGGGCCCGGTCCAGTCGCTCCTGTCGAGGAGCCAGGCGCCCACCGTCAGGGACAGGGGCAGCGGTTCCCTGGGGGTCTCGGCGCCCTCGGGCAGTGTGCCGAGGCGGACCTCGCGGTCCACGCCGAAGGGCCGGAAACTGCCCACCGCGCCCTGCTCGTGCGTACGGCTCACGGGTCCCTCGCCGACGACCACGATCAGGTCGGGGCGGGCCGCGAGCACCTCGCGGACGGCCTCGTCGCACGCGGCGCGCGCGGCGTCCAGCTCGGGGGCCGCGCCCGCGGCGACCTCGGGGACGAGCAGCGGCGGGCAGGGGCAGACAGCGGCGGCGACAAGCATGATCGGCAGCCTACTGCTCCGCATGGGGCGCGGGTGGGGGCGGGACCGGATCCGCTGTCCCCACCCCCGCCCTCGGCGAGAAGAGTGCTGTCAGTTGACCGAGCAGCCGCCCGTGGCCGCCGGCAGCGGGGCCGGGACGCCGACGGAGGGCAGGCCGAGCATGACGCCCTGCTTCTCCTCGGGCTGAGCGTTCCGCTTCTCCCAGGCGTCGCCCGCGCGCGTGCGGCGCACGGAGAGGACGTCGCCCTCGGCGAGCAGGTGGTGCGGGGCTGCGTAGGTGATCTCGACGGTGACCACGTCGCCCGGGCGGACTTCAGTAGCGGGCTTCGTGAAGTGCACCAGGCGGTTGTCGGGGGCGCGGCCGGAGAGGCGGTGCGTGGTGCCGTCCTTGCGGCCCTCGCCCTCGGCGACCATCAGCTCCAGGGTGCGGCCGACCTGCTTCTTGTTCTCGTCCCAGGAGATCTCCTCCTGGAGGGCGACCAGGCGCTCGTACCGCGCCTGCACGACCTCCTTGGGGATCTGCCCCTCCATCGTCGCGGCGGGCGTGCCGGGCCGCTTGGAGTACTGGAACGTGAAGGCGTTCGCGAAGCGGGCCTCGCGGACCGCGTGCATGGTCTGCTCGAAGTCCTCCTCGGTCTCGCCGGGGAAGCCCACGATGATGTCGGTGGAGATGGCGGCGTGCGGGATCGCGGCGCGCACCTTCTCGATGATCCCGAGGAAACGCTCCTGCCGGTACGAGCGGCGCATCGCCTTCAGGATGGTGTCCGAGCCGGACTGCATCGGCATGTGCAGCTGCGGCATCACGTTCGGCGTCTCGGCCATCGCGGCGATCACGTCGTCGGTGAAGTCGCGCGGGTGCGGTGAGGTGAAGCGGACCCGCTCCAGGCCCTCGATCTCGCCGCAGGCGCGCAGCAGCTTGCTGAAGGCCTCACGGTCGCCCAGGTCGGAGCCGTACGCGTTGACGTTCTGGCCGAGCAGGGTGATCTCGGAGACGCCCTCGCCGACCAGCGCCTTGATCTCGGCGAGGATGTCGCCGGGGCGGCGGTCCTCCTCCTTGCCGCGCAGCGCCGGGACGATGCAGAAGGTGCAGGTGTTGTTGCAGCCGACGGAGATCGAGACCCAGGCCGCGTACGCGCTCTCGCGGCGCGTGGGCAGCGTCGACGGGAACGCCTCAAGCGACTCGGCGATCTCGACCTGCGCCTCTTCCTGGACGCGGGCGCGCTCCAGCAGGACCGGGAGCTTGCCGATGTTGTGCGTGCCGAAGACGACGTCGACCCAGGGGGCCCGCTCGACGATGGTGTCGCGGTCCTTCTGCGCCAGGCAGCCGCCGACCGCGATCTGCATCCCGGGGCGCTTCGTCTTCATCGGGGCGAGGCGGCCGAGGTTGCCGTACAGCCGGTTGTCCGCGTTCTCGCGGACGGCGCACGTGTTGAAGACGACGACGTCGGCGTCACCGTCGGCGTCCTTGGGCGCACGGACGTAACCCGCGTCCTCAAGGAGGCCGGACAGCCGCTCGGAGTCGTGGACGTTCATCTGGCACCCGTAGGTTCGAACCTCGTACGTCTTGCGTTCTTGAACGTCCACTGCCTGACTCCGGTCGCTGCTGGTCATGCACTCCAGGGTAGGCGGTACGCGGAGCCCCTTCGGCCCGGCGGGTTTCAGCCCGCGACGGTCCAGGTGTCGCCCCCGGTCAGCAGCTCGCTCAGCTCGCCTTTTCCGTTCTGTTCGATGGCGTCGTCGAGCTGGTCGGACATCTGGGTGTCGTAGACCGGGCGGTCGACGGAGCGGAAGACGCCGATGGGGGTGTGGTGGAGAGTGTGCGGGTCGGCGAGGCGGGACAGGGCGAACGCGGTGGTGGGGGAGGCGGTGTGCGCGTCGTGCACCAGGATCTGCCCCTCGTTCTCGGGGGTTACGTCGACGACCTCCAGGTCACCGGTGCGCGGGTCGCGGACGACGCCCTTGGCGCCGTCGGTGCCGAAGCGGATCGGCTGCCCGTGTTCCAGGCGGATCACCGCCTCCACGGCCTGCTGCTTGTCCTTGAGGGTGTCGAAGGCACCGTCGTTGAAGATGTTGCAGTTCTGGTAGATCTCGACGAGGGCGGTGCCGGGGTGGGCGGCCGCCTCGCGCAGCACGCTGGTGAGGTGCTGGCGGTCGGAGTCCACGGTGCGGGCCACGAACGACGCCTCCGCCCCGATCGCCAGCGACACCGGGTTGAAGGGGGCGTCCAGCGAACCCATCGGGGTCGACTTGGTGATCTTGCCGACCTCGGAGGTGGGGGAGTACTGGCCCTTGGTGAGGCCGTAGATCCGGTTGTTGAAGAGCAGGATCTTGAGGTTGACGTTGCGCCGGAGTGCGTGGATGAGGTGGTTGCCGCCGATGGACAGCGCGTCGCCGTCACCGGTGACCACCCACACGGACAGGTCGCGGCGGCTGGAGGCGAGGCCGGTGGCGATGGCGGGGGCGCGGCCGTGGATGGAGTGCATCCCGTAGGTGTTCATGTAGTACGGGAAACGGCTCGAGCAGCCGATGCCGGAGACGAAGACGATGTTCTCCTTCGCCAGGCCGAGTTCGGGCATGAAGCCCTGTACGGCGGCGAGGATCGCGTAGTCCCCGCAGCCGGGGCACCAGCGCACCTCCTGGTCCGACTTGAAGTCCTTCGCCTTCAGATCGACTTCACTACGGGGTACGAGGTTGAGCAACTCAGCCATGGATGGCCTCCTTGAGAGCCGTGGCGAGCTGCTCGGCCTTGAACGGCATTCCGTTGACCTGGTTGTAGGAGCGGGCGTCCACCAGGTACTTCGCCCGGATGAGGGTGGCCAGCTGCCCGAGGTTCATCTCAGGGATCACCACACGCTCGTAGCGCTTCAGGATCTCGCCGAGGTTGGCGGGGAACGGGTTGAGGTGGCGCAGGTGGGCCTGGGCGATGTGCTGGCCGTCCCTGCGCAGCCGGCGCACCGCCGCCGTGATCGGCCCGTAGGTGGAACCCCAGCCCAGGACCAGGGTGTTGGCCTCGCCCGACGGGTCATCGACCTCAAGATCGGGCACGGTGATGCCGTCGATCTTGGCCTGGCGGGTGCGGACCATGAACTCGTGGTTGGCCGGGTCGTAGGAGATGTTGCCTGTGCCGTCCTGCTTCTCGATCCCGCCGATCCGGTGCTCCAGGCCCGGAGTGCCCGGCACCGCCCACGGACGGGCCAGGGTCTTCGGGTCGCGCTTGTAGGGCCAGAACACCTCGCTGCCGTCGTCGAGGGTGTGGTTCGGGCCGGATGCGAACTGCGTGCGCAGATCCGGGAGTTCATCGACCTCGGGGATCCGCCACGGCTCGGAACCGTTGGCCAGATACCCGTCGGAGAGCAGGAACACCGGCGTCCGGTACGTGATCGCGATCCGCGCCGCCTCGATCGCCGCGTCGAAACAGTCCGCCGGGGTCTGCGGCGCGATGACGGGGACGGGGGCCTCACCGTTACGCCCGTACATGGCCTGGAGCAGGTCCGCCTGCTCCGTCTTGGTGGGCAGGCCGGTGGAGGGCCCACCACGCTGAATGTCGACCACCAGCAACGGGAGTTCGAGCGAGACGGCCAGGCCGATGGTCTCGGACTTCAGCGCCACACCCGGACCCGACGTCGTCGTGACGGCCAGGGACCCGCCGAACGCCGCGCCCAACGCCGCGCCGATCCCGGCGATCTCGTCCTCCGCCTGGAACGTGCGCACACCGAAATTCTTGTGCCGCGACAGCTCATGCAGGATGTCCGATGCCGGCGTGATCGGATACGAGCCCAGATACAACGGCAGGTCCGCCTGGCGGGACGCCGCGATCAGCCCGTAAGACAGCGCCAGGTTCCCGGAGATGTTGCGGTAGGTGCCGGTCGGGAACGCGGACGTGGCCGGGGCGACCTCGTAGGAGACGGCGAAGTCCTCCGTCGTCTCACCGAAGTTCCAACCCGCCTGGAACGCGGCGATGTTCGCTGCGGCGATCTCCGGCTTCTTCGCGAACTTCGACCGCAGGAACTTCTCCGTGCCCTCCGTCGGCCGGTGATACATCCACGACAACAGACCGAGCGCGAACATGTTCTTCGAACGGCCCGCGTCCTTGCGGGACAGGTCGAACCCCTTGAGCGCCTCGACCGTCAAAGTCGTCAAAGGCACGGGGTGGACGCGGTACGCCTCCAGCGACCCGTCCTCCAGCGGACTCTCGGCGTAACCGACCTTCTGCATCGCCCGCTTCGTGAACTCGTCCGTGTTCACGATGATCTCCGCGCCCCGTGGCACATCCGCGATGTTCGCCTTCAACGCGGCCGGGTTCATCGCGACCAGCACGTTCGGCGCGTCACCCGGGGTGAGGATGTCGTGGTCCGCGAAATGCAGCTGGAACGAGGACACACCCGGCAGGGTTCCGGCAGGCGCCCGGATCTCGGCCGGGAAGTTCGGCAGCGTCGACAGGTCGTTCCCGAACGACGCCGTCTCCGACGTGAACCGGTCACCCGTCAGCTGCATCCCGTCACCCGAGTCACCCGCGAACCGGATGATCACCCGGTCCACCCGGAGGGTTTCCTTGGCCGCCGCCGCTCCTGGATTCACCGCTGGTCCCCGATCGGCGCCATGAGCTGCTTCTGCAGCGCGAGTTCGGTCGTGGTCAGCGCGATGTCCGGGCGGAGCCGTTCGGGGTGGCCGCGGGGCGGTTCGTCCAGGTTCGGCTCGGGCGTCAGCGGCGGCGGGCCGAGCGTGGACATCCCCAGCCAGATCCACCCCACGGCGACCAGCGAGTGGTAGATCTCGCGCAGGACCTTCGTCACGATTCTCATGCGACCAGGGACTCCGCGGTCAGGCGCGACGCGCCCGTGCCGGCCGCCGCGGGGGCGTTCTCGTCGGCCCATGTCCACAGGCGGGCGATCGCGTTCAGGTCCAGGTCGTGGCCCTCGGTCCAGATGCGGGCGGCCGCGTTGAGCACGGACTGGCGGTCGGCCTCCGGGGTGCCCGCGCGGGCCGGGAGGAGCGGGGTCACCGCGCCCGCGCCGAGGCGGACCGAGCGGTGCCTGCGGGCGAACGCGGTGAGGGTCTGGCGGGGGCCGGCCTCGACGAGGAGCACGTCGTCGGCGGCGAGCAGCTCGTCGAGCGCGTGCCGGAAGAAGACGGTGTCGGTGATCTGGTCGGCCCAGAAGCGCGGGCTGCGCGCGGCTTCGGCGCTCATGAGGGTGCCGGTGTAGCCGGAGTAGAGGGGCAGCTTGGGCTCGCGCAGCGGGATGGCGCGGTAGTCGGTCTCGATCGCGTCGGAGGCGGGGGCCATCGCCGGCGAGTGGAAGGGGCTCGTAGCGGGGACCGTCACCACGGTGAAGCGGTCGGCGCGCAGGCGGTCGGCGACGGCGGCCAGGGGGCCGCGCGAACCGGCCAGCATGACCTGCTGGTTGGCGTTGACGGCCGCGATGCCGACGCCGTCCGTCAGGTACGGGCGCAGCTTCTCCTCGCTCGCGGCGACGGCGAGCATCCCGCCGGCCGGGATCTTCACGGCCTCCCGGACGCGGGCCATGACCATGGTGACCGCGTCGCGCAGGGAGACGACTCCGGCGAAGGTGGCCGCGACGAGTTCGCCGGCGCTGTGGCCGAGGAACGCGGTCGGCTTCACGCCCCAGCTGAGGATCATGCGGCCGAGCGCGTAGTCGATCGCGAACAGGAGCGGCTGGGCGCGGCGTACGTCGTCGATGTCGATGGCGGCGCGCTGCGGGTCGAGCCAGTCGGCGCGGACCCGGGAGCCTTCCTCGCCCATGTGGGACAGGGCGGCGTCGACGGCGGCGGTGAAGACGGGTTCGCGGCGGTAGAGGCCGGCGGCCATGCCGGCGTGCTGGGAGCCCTGGCCGGGGAAGAGCAGGACGACGGGGCGCGGATGCTTCACGTCGACGGCGCGGGCCTGGTGGACGGTGCGGGCGGCGAGCGCGGACACGGCGACGGCCGCTCCGCGTACCGGTCCTGCCGGGATGCCGCAGGGGACGGCGGTCGGCAGGGCTGGGTAGGCCTCGCGGTGGAGGCCGCTGAGCATGGGCAGGAGTTCGCCGCGTACCCGGACCTCGTCTTCGGTGTTCTGGCCGGACCAGAGGATGAGGCGGTGGCGGTCGGGGTCGGTGCCGCGCGGGTTCTGCGGTACGGGCCGCAGGGGCGGCGCGTCCGCCGGGGACGTCACGTCGAGGACTCCGAGGACGGCGTCTCCGTCGGCGACGGCTTCGGCGGCGCGCTTCACGGCGTAGACGGTGATGGTGTGGGCGTCGGGTTCTCCGAAGCCGGCGACGAGGGCCAAGTCGGCGGTGCCGTCGTGGAGTTCGTGGTGGGCGCGGCGCAGGGCGAGTCCGGGGGTGGCCGCCGTGCGGACGGTGAAGCCCTCGTGTTCGGCGGGCAGGCCGGGGTCGGTCACGGCGGCGCCGATGAGGACGACGGTGCGGGCCGGCAGGTCCTCGGGGGAACGGCCGAAGGCGCGCAGGACGGCGGAGACGGCGGTGGCCGATGCCACGACGGGCGTCTGCTCGCGCGGGGCCGGGCCGGGGCTGACGATCAGCCGGCGGACGACCGCGCTGTGGGACGTGAGTGACATGGTTCCCTCCTCGTGGACCGTGCTCCGGCCGCATGGATGTCAAGGGCTGGAAAGCCGCATGGATGTCAACGGCTGGAAAAGGGTGCGGCCGCCCTGCCTGCCGGGGGAACGTGGGCAGGGCGGCCGCGTCGTGTCCGGTTCAGGCGCCAGGCGTCCGGCCGGAGTTGATGAGGGCGAGGAGCGCGCCCGGGGTCTCGGCGTCGACGACCGCGTCGTCGGGGATGTCGATGCCGAACTCGCGCTGGATCTCGCCGATGACCTGGAGCAGGGCGAGGGAGTCGTAGCCGAGGTCGATGAACGGCGTGTCGATGACGTCGCCGTCGAGGTCGACGCCCTCTTCCTCGCCGGCGCTCTCGCGGAGCATCCGGGTCAGGTCGGCCAGGGTGACGGTGGCGGTGGAGGTGGTCATGGTTGGTGCCGTCCTCTCGGTTGGGCGCACTGGTGCTTGGGTGATGGAGCGTTGGGTGGAGCTCGGCGAACCGTGCCGGGTGCGGTGTGCCGCGGGTCCGGTTCAGGCGGTGTGGAGCTCGGCGAACCGTGCCGGTGCGGCGGCCGCCTGATGGTTCAGGCGGTGCGGCGCACCACGAGGGCGGCGTTGAAGCCGCCGTGGCCGCGGGCGAGGACGAGTGCGGTGCGCAGGTCGGCCTCGCGTGCCTCGGTCACCAGGTCGATGGTGTGTTCCGGGGCGGGGGCGGTCACATGGGCGGTGGGCGGGATGACCTGGTCGCGCAGGGCGAGCAGCGCGGTCGCCGCGTCGAGGGCGGCGCCGCCGGCGAGCAGCCGGCCGGTCATCGTCTTGGGGGCCGTGACGGGGACGCCGTGCGGCCCGAACAGCTCGGTCAGGGCCTCTGCCTCAGCCCGGTCCAGGTCGGGTACGCCGGCGGCGTCCGCGAAGACGACGTCGACGTCCGCGGCGGTGATCCCGGCGTCGGCGAGGGCGTTCTCGGCGGCTCTGCGCAGGCCGGGCGGGCGGCCGGTGCCGGGCGCCGGGTCGAGGGTCGCCGCGTATCCGGCGATCTCGCCGTAGACGTGGGCGGCGCTGCGGGCGCCGGCGGATCCGGCTTCCTCGACGAGGAGGATCGCGCCGCCCTCGCCGGGGACGTATCCGGCGGCTTCGGCGGAGAACGGGAGGTAGGCCTTGGCCGGGTCGTCGACGGTGCTCATCAGGCCGGAGGCGATCTGCGGGACCCAGCCCCAGGGGCAGATGGCCGCGTCGACGCCGCCCGCGATGACGGCGGGGAAGCCCTTGCGGATGTGGCGGCGGGCGTGGCCGATGGCGTCGATGCCGCCGGCCTGTTCGGTGAGCAGGACGCCGCTGGGGCCGCGCAGCTTGTGCCGGATGGAGATCTGGCCGGTGTTGACGGCGTAGAACCAGGCGAAGGACTGGTAGGCGCTGACGTACTCCTTGCCCTTGCTCCACAGGTTCTGGAGTTCGCGCTGGCCGAACTCGACGGCGCCGCCGGACGCGGCCGTGACCACGCCGATGCCGTACTCGGGGAGTTCCCCGGTGTCGATGCCGGCGTCCTTGAGGGCCCAGTCGGCCGCCGTCAGCGCGAGGCGCGTCATGTGGTCGGTCTGCGGCATGAGGCGGCTGGGGATGTGGTCCTCGGCGACGTAGCCGGGCACCTCCCCCGCGATGCGGGACGGGTACTGGGCGGCGTCGAAGCGCGTGACGGGTCCGAGGCCCGACTCGCCGGCCAGGGTGGCCTTCCAGAACTCCTCGGTGCCGAGGCCGTTGGGGGCGGTGATGCCCAGGCCGGTCACCACTGCGGCGGTCATACGGTCCTCCTGTCCGGGCGGGCCAGCACCATGGCGCTCTGGAATCCGCCGAACCCGCTGCCCACGCTGAGGACCACGTCGGTCTGCTGCTCTCTGGCGACGAGCGGGATGTAGTCGAGGTCGAGCTCGGGGTCCGGCTCGTGGAGGTTCGCGGTGGGCGGCAGGACGCCGTGCTTCATCGCGAGGGCGCAGGCGGCGATCTCCAGGGAGCCGATGGCGCCGAGCGAGTGGCCGATCATGGATTTGATGGAGCTGACCGGGGTGCGGTAGGCGTGCTCGCCGAGGCTGCGCTTGAAGGCGCCGGTCTCGTGACGGTCGTTCATCTTGGTGCCGGAGCCGTGGGCGTTGACGTAGTCGACGGACTCCGGGGCGAGGTGGGACTCGGCCAGGGCGGCGTCGATGGCCTCCGCCATCTCCAGGCCCTCGGGCTTGAGTCCGGTCATGTGGTACGCGTTGCAGCGGGAGGCGAAGCCGGAGATCTCGGCGTAGATGTGGGCGCCGCGGCGGCGGGCGCTCTCCAGCTCCTCCAGGACCAGGATGGCCGCGCCCTCGCCGAGGACGAGTCCGCTGCGGGTCTTGTCGAAGGGCCGGCAGGCGCTCTCCGGGGTGTCGTTGCGGGGTGTGGTGGCGAGGATGGCGTCGAAGCAGGCCGAGGTGATCGGCGAGATGGGCGCCTCGGTTGCCCCGGCGATCATGACGTCGGCGGTGCCCTCGCGGATGAGTTCCACGGCGTGGCCGAGCGAGTCGAGGCCGGAGGTGCATCCGGTGGAGACGACCGCGGCCGGGCCCTCGGCTCCGGCGGCCCTGCCGACCTCGGCGGCCAGCGAGCTGGGTACGAAGTGCCGGTACAGCTCGGGTACGGCGTACTCGTGGTCGACGTTCCACTTGCGGCCGCCGTCGCTGACGACGGCGTACTCGCGTTCCAGGCTGGTGGTGCAGCCGACGGCGCTGCCGACCGCCGTGCCGATGCGGCCGGGGTCGAGGGCGGATATTTCCAGGCCGCTGTCGGCCAGGGCCTCGCGGGTCGAGACGACCGCGAACTGGGCGGCCCGGTCGAGCCGGCGGGTCTCCTGCTGGGAGAGCCCGGCCGCGAAGGGGTCGAAGTCGACCTCGGCGGCGACCTGCGAGCGGAACGGTGAGGGATCGTAGAAGGAGATCCGGCGGGTGGCGGTGCGGCCCGCGGTGAGCAGCTCCCAGTACTCCTTGACACCGACCCCGCCCGGGGCCACGACGCCCAGGCCGGTGATGGCGACTCTGCGCATGGTCTACCTGGCCTTCGACGGGGCCGGGGGCGTCGCCGCGCTCCGGCCGGTTGGCACTCTGGGGGTCACTGTCGATCCCTTCGTCCGTGCTGATCATGGGTCGGTGGCGGCGGCCGGAGGGGGTTCGGGGTGGGAACCCCCTCGGCCGGCCTGTGCCGGTCGGCGACTCGCTCGTGGCGTGCTGCCCTGACCGGTGAAGCTATGGAACGTCCGTGCCCTAGAACCGGACTCGTGTGCGCGTGGACCTGTTGAACCGCGCACCTATGTGGGGACATTTCCGTGCTTGCGGGACGGCACTTCGGCCCGTTTCGTCCGCAGCATCGCGAGCGAGCGGATGAGGATCCGGCGGGTGTCGCCGGGGTCGATGACGTCGTCCACGAGGCCGCGCTCCGCCGCGAAATACGGGTGCATGAGCTCGGTCTTGTACTCGTCGACGCGTCGGGCGCGGACGGCCTCGGGATCGTCCGACGCGGCGATCTCACGCCGGAAGATGACGTTGGCCGCACCCTCGGCGCCCATCACGGCGATCTCGTTGGTGGGCCAGGCGAAGGCGAGGTCGGCGCCGATGGAGCGGGAGTCCATGACGATGTACGCGCCGCCGTACGCCTTGCGCAGGACGAGGGAGATCCGGGGCACGGTCGCGTTGCAGTACGCGTGCAGGAGCTTCGCTCCGTGCCGGATGATGCCGTTGTGCTCCTGGTCGACGCCGGGCAGGAAGCCGGGGACGTCGACCAGGGTGACGAGCGGGATGTTGAACGAGTCGCACGTGGAGACGAAGCGCGCGGCCTTCTCGCTCGCGTGGATGTCGAGGACACCGGCGAGGGACGCGGGCTGGTTGGCGACGATGCCGACCGTGTGGCCGCCGAGGCGGGCGAGCGTGCACACCACGTTGGGCGCCCACGCCTCGTGGACCTCGAAGGTCTCGCCGTCGTCGACGATCTCCTCGATGACGGCGCGGATGTCGTAGCTGCGCCCCGGGTCGGCCGGCACCAGGTCGACCAGGTTGTCGGTGCGCCGGTCGACGGGGTCGTCGCAGGACACCGCGGGCGGCAGTTCGCGGTTGTGGGAGGGCAGGAGCGCGATGAGGAAGCGCACGTCCTCCAGGCAGTCCGCCTCGTCGTCGTAGGCGAAGTGGCAGACGCCCGAGGTCGTGGCGTGCACGTCGGCGCCGCCGAGACCGTTGTGGGTGATCTTCTCGCCGGTCACGGCCTGGACGACGTCGGGTCCGGTGATGAACATCTGGGCCGTGTCGCGGACCATGAACACGTAGTCGGTCAGGGCCGGCGAATAGGCGGCTCCCCCTGCGCACGGGCCGAGCATCACGCTGATCTGCGGGATGACTCCCGAGGAGGCGACGTTGCGGCGGAAGATCCCGCCGTAGCCCGCGAGCGCGGTGACGCCTTCCTGGATACGGGCTCCCGCCCCGTCGTTGAGGCTGACGAGCGGTGCGCCCGCGTCGGCGGCGAGGTCCATGACCTTGTGCACCTTCGCGGCGTGCGCCTCGCCCAGCGCTCCCGCGAAGACACGGAAGTCGTGCGCGTAGGCGAAGACCGTGCGGCCGTGGACGAGGCCCCAGCCGATCACGACGCCGTCGCCGTGCGGCTTGCGGTCCTCCAGGCCGAACCCGGAGGCGCGGTGCCTGCGCAGCGGCTCTATCTCGGTGAACGTGCCCTCGTCGAAGAGGAGTTCAAGCCGCTCGTGCGCGGTGAGTTTGTTCTTCTCGTGCTGGCGCCGGGTGGCCGCGGGGTCGGGTCCGCGACTCACCTCCTCCTTGAGCCGCCGCAGTTCGGCGGTGGCACGGTGGAGATCGGGGGCCAGCGTGGTGACGGTGAGGTCGTCGAGGATCGTCATCGGCGAAACGTAGGAACGCCGACTAGAGACGTACTGGAGAGGACCTGGCAGGTCAGCCGGAGGCGGGCACCTGGACGTCCAGGGCCGGGTCGGCGGACAGCACCGCCTGGTGGAGCTGCTGCAGCCGGGCCGAGGGTTCGAGCCCCAGCTCGTCGACGAGTGTCACGCGCAGCCGCTGGTACGCCTCGAGCGCGCGCCAGGCGCTGCCCGACCGGTGCAGGGCGGTCATGAGCTGGGCGCAGAAGTTCTCGTGCATCGGGTGCCGGGCGACGAGGACGCTGAGTTCCGGCACGATCTCGGTGTGCCGGCCGAGCTTCAGATCGGCGTCGATGCGCCGCTCCAGGGCCGCCATCCGGTCCTCTTCGACTCGGAGGACTTCGAGTTCGAGGACGGTTCCCACGCGTACGTCGACGAGCGCGTTGCCCCGCCACATCTTCAAGGCCTGGCCCAGGAGTTCGGAGGCGGCGTGGTAGTCGCCGGCCTCGTGCGCGGCCCGGCCTGACGCGGTGATGCGGGTGAACTCGTGGGCGTCGACCTGGCCCGGCTGCACCTGGAGCAGGTAGCCGCCGTGCTGGGTGACCAGGACGTCCTTGGCATGGCGCGCCGGGTCGCCGTCGAGCGCGGCGGCGATCTTGCGGCGGAGCTGGAGGATGTACGTCTGCAGGGTGGTCGCCGCGCTGCGCGGGATGTCCTCCCCCCAGATCTCCTCCATGAGCGTCGCCACGGTCACGACCCGGTCGGACTGCAGGGCGAGCAGGGACAGGATCTGCCGCGGCTTGGCCGCGGTCGGTACGACGGACACCCCGTTCTCACGTGCCGTCAACGGCCCCAGAACACTGATCTCCATGATGGCGCCCTCCCCTTCGTGAGCTGTGAGCTGTGCCGTGCGGGTCCGTGGAGCGGGCCCGCACAAGGTTGCGGAGTCTGGGCCGAGCCTGGCACCCGGGGCGGTCGAGTCCCAGTGAGGTGGTCACGAGGGCGGGCATGAAAATGTCATGCCGCGATGGTGACCGCGGCACTGTGCCGTGCGCTCCGGCGGACCGCAGAATCCTGGCATTCGGCAAGCGGACAACCACTCGCAGGATCGACTCGGCAGGGGATCACTCATGGACACCGTTCAGCTCTCCTCGGATCACCAGTTCGCACTGCTCACCGCACGGGCCGGCCTGGAGCCGGACCTGGCCCAGCGCTACACCAGCGACCCCGTCTCCGTACTCTCCGAGTTCGGCCTCCCGGCCATGGAGCCGGTGTACGGCGACGACTTCTCCGGCCTCTACGAAGAGGTGTACAAGGGTGGCCGTCCGGACACGGGCCGCGGCCTGGTCATCGACCACCTGGACCGGCCGTCCGACGTGATGCTGTACGGCTGCGCCTGCGTCATGACCGCGCCGCCCGCCGAGACGGACCGCGCCCTCGTCATCGACCACCTCGACCGGCCGTCCGACGTCACGCTCTACGGCTGCGCCACCGCCGCGGCGCCCGTGCCCGGCGAAGAGGCCGGGACGGCGCGTGCATGAACACATCCGGGGGGAGACAGCTCGCCGAGCTGCCGGTGGGCTTCAAGAGGCATCTGCGGGTGGAGGCGATCGAGGGGGACGCCGTCTATCTGCTGTCGGAGCGGGGCACAACGGCCTTGCAGGGCCGTGAGGTTCAGCGGCTCGCCGCTCTGCTGGACGGGACCCGCACCTTGGCGGACGTGCTGCGGGAGGCGGCGGCGACCCTGCCGCCGAACACCGCGGCCCGCATGATCGCCGAGCTGGCCCGCGCCGACCTGGTCGGCTATCACGACCCGGCCACCGACGCCTCGGCCGAGGCGTACTGGGAGATCGCCGGGGTGCACGCGCCCAGCGCCTCCGCGTCGTTCCGGGACACGCAGGTCGCGCTCGTACAGCTGGGCAAGGGGGACCCGGCGGCGGCGCGGGCCGAGTGCGAGGCGGCCGGCCTGCGGATGGCTCCGCCCGGCGAGGAGGACTCGGCGGCGGTCTCACTGGTCCTGTGCGACGACTACCTGGACCCCCGTCTCGCGGAGATCGACGCCCGGCACCGGGCGGCGGGCCGCGCGTGGCTGCTCGCCAAGCCGAGCGGCGCGGAGACCTGGGTGGGCCCGTTCTTCGGGGGCGCGGACGACGCGTGCTGGGAGTGCCTGGCCCACCGCCTGCGCGGCCACCGGTCGTCAACTGCCCCTGTCCGCCAGGCACTTGGCCTCGGCGGAGTCGTACCGGTCCCCGAGGCGTCGTTCGCCACCGTGCGGGCCCTGGGCCTGCACACCGCGGTCCTGGAGGCCACGAAGTGGGTGGCGGGGATGCGGTACGAGGGGCAGCGCGCGGTGTGCACGCTGGACACCCGTACGCTCGCGACCCGCCGGCACCCGGTGACGCGGCGTCCGCAGTGCCCGGCGTGCGGGGATACCGGGCTCGTGGGGCGGCGGGTCGGCTCGCCGTTCACGCCGAGGTCCAGCCCCAAGTCCCTTACGGTGGGCGGCAATCACCGGTCGCTGAGCGCGGACGCGGTGCTCGCCCGCTACCGGCATCTGGCCGATCCGGTCACCGGAGTGGTGTCCGAGCTCCGGCCGGCGCCCGGCGCGGCGGACGGGCTCAACCGGTACATCGCGGGGCGCAACCTCGCCCTCGGCGACAGCCGTTCGCTGGCCGGCCTGCGCGGCGGGCTTCGCGGGCAGAGCGGCGGCAAGGGGACGACGCCGCTGGAGGCCGAGGTCGGCGCGCTGTGCGAGGCCCTCGAGCGGTACTGCGGTGCGCGGCAGGGCGACGAGCCCACGGTGCGCGACTCCCTGGCCGGTCTCGGCGACGCGGCCCTGCATCCCAACTCCTGCCAGCTGTACGCCGACCGGCAGTTCCGGGAACGGCACCGGTGGAATCCGCTGCACTCCCGCTTCCAGCAGGTGCCGCCGCCGTTCGATCCGCAGGCTCCGGCCGACTGGACGCCGGTGTGGTCGCTCACGTCGGGCCGGCAGCGGCTGCTGCCGACGTCGATGCTGTACTTCGGGCCGGGTCCTGACGGGGTGGCGGCGGCTCCGTGGGCCGACTCGAACGGCAACGCGGCGGGCAGCAGTCCGGAGGACGCCGTCGTCCAGGGGTTCCTGGAGGTGGTGGAGCGGGACGCGGTGGCGCTGTGGTGGTACAACCGCACGCGCCGGCCGGCGGTGGACCTCGACGCGTTCGACGAGCCGTGGCTGGCGCGGACCCGGCAGACGTACGAACGTATCGGCCGGCATGTGTGGGTGCTCGACCTCACTTCGGATTTTGGCATTCCGGTCATGGTGGCCATGTCCCGGCGAACTCAAGGTCCTTCCCAGGGAATCTCGTTCGGGTTCGGGGCTCATTTCGATCCCCGGCTGGCTTTGCGTCGTGCGGTCACGGAAATGGCACAACTTTTGCCGCCGGACGGGAACCCGGCCGAATTCGCCTCCTCGGACCCTGATCTTTCTGCCTGGTGGCAGCGGGCGACGGTGGAGAATCAGCCATACATTCGCGCGGATCCAGCCGAAGCTCCGCGCACCCTGGGGTCCTATTCCTTTCAGGAATACAGCGACCTGAAGGACGACATCGCGTTGGCCGAAAGTCTCGTACGTGAGCGAGGCATGGAGTTGTTGATCCTTGACCAAACACGCCCCGACGTGGGACTTCCCGTAGTGAAAGTGATCGTTCCGGGAATGCGGCACTTCTGGGCACGCTTCGCACCGGGCCGTCTCTTCGACACACCTGTGAAGCTCGGGCATCGCACGCGCCCCGTGCCCTATGAGGAAATCAACCCGATTCCCCTCTTCGTCTGACTTCGGCCTCGAAGTCTGTTCACTGGCTCACAACCAGCGAACCGACATAACATGCCGTCGCCACTACCGATCCTCGCGAGGAGGCGGCGAATGCCGACGAGGGACGTCGTACCGTTCTCACCACGGTCCCAGGCACCCGCTCCACGGCTGGCTCAGGCGATCATCGTCGCCGCGCTGGTCTGTTACGCCACGATGACGGTACTGAACGTGGTGCGGACGCGGCCCACGACCGGAGAACTCGCCTCGTGCGTCGTCCTCGTACTCGCCCTGTTCGGCACGCAGTTGGCCGTCTCCTCGCCGCAGGCCCGCCGGTGGCCCACCCGGCGCAAGGCGCTCGTCCTGCTCCTCCAGGCGGTGCTCACCTTCGGGCCGCTCGCCTGGTTCGGCATCGGCTGGGGAAGCATGGAAGGTCCGCTGGCCGCCTCGCTGCTGCTGACACTGCCGGCCCGGTACGCCTGGCCGAGCTACGGACTGCTCATTGCCTTCATCCCGGTGTACAACGTGCTGGCCGGGGCCCCGGTCGACCTGGTGCTCTACTTCACCGTCGCCAGCACGCTCACCGGCCTCGTCATCTACGGCCTGACCCGGCTCACGGACCTGGTCACCGAGGTGCACGAGAACCGTGAGGAACTGGCCCGGATGGCCGTGCAGCAGGAGCGCCTGCGGTTCGCCCGGGACCTGCACGACCTGCTCGGGTACAGCCTGTCCGCGATCACGCTCAAGGGGGAGCTGATCCAGCGGCTGATCACCACGCGTCCGGACAAGGCCCGTCAGGAGACCCTGGCGGTCCTCCAGGTGGCACGCCAGGCCCTGGCGGACGTACGGCTCGTGTCCAGCGGGTACCGCAACATGTCGCTCACCGAGGAGGCGGAGTCCACCGGGACGGTGCTCTCCGCCGCCGACATCCGCGCCGAGGTGGAGGTGGAGTGCGGCCGGCTGCATCCGGTGGTCGACACCGTGCTCGCCACCGCGCTGCGGGAGGGGGTCACCAACATCCTCCGCCACAGCCAGGTACGCACCTGCACCATCAAGGCGGCGGTGGAGGAAGAAACGGTCCGGCTCGGCCTCACCAACGACAACCCGCACGCACCGGGGGAGCTCGCGTCGGTCGGCTCGGGCGGCACCGGTCTGGACAATCTGCGCGGCCGGTTCGCCGCCATCGGGGGCGGGTTGTCCGCGGGGCTGCGGGAGGACGGGCGGTTCCACCTGGAAGTCTGGGCTCCGCTCCGGCCGACGGGCCATGACGAGACCGAACTGCTGGTCTTCGAGCCCACGGGCCAGGAGAGATCCGCCGTAGCCTGACACATCTCATCGGGGGTACAGATGTTGTCCGTAAGAATCCTCCTCGCCGAGGATGTCCGCATGATCCAGGGCGCGCTCGTCGCGCTGCTCCAGCTGGAGCCGGATCTGCACGTCGTATCGACGGTCGACCGCGGGGACACGATCGTCGCGGCCGCGCTGGAGTCCAAACCCGACGTCGCGGTGATCGACATCGATCTGCCCGGCATCGACGGGCTGACGGCCGCGGCCGAGCTGCATGAACGGCTGCCCAGCTGCCGCACGCTGATCCTCACCTCGCTCGGCAGGCCGGGCACCCTGCGGCGCGCCCTGTCCGCGCAGGTGTCCGGCTTCCTCCTGAAGGACTCACCGCCGAGCCAACTCGCCCTGGCCGTACGGTCGGTGGCGACGGGACGCCGGGTCGTGGACCCCCAGCTCGCGCTGTCCGCCTGGGACTCGCCGGAGAACCCGCTGTCCCCGCGCGAGCTGGAGGTCCTACGCCTCGCCGCCCGGGGGGCCGAGGCCGCCGAGATCGCCGGGTGCCTCTATCTGTCCAAGGGCACGGTCCGCAACTACCTGACGGCGATCGTCGGCAAGCTCGGCGCGCGCAACCGCATCGACGCCATCCGTATCGCCGAAGAGGCCGGCTGGCTGCCCTGACCGGCCAGGGCCGCGCGTCGGGCCCTGGTTCCCGGTCCGCGCCGGACCCGGGGTCCCGAGGAGCGCGTCGAACATGCCGTCGTCCAGCATCGTCTGGACCGACAGGTCCGCGAGCTCACCGAAGCCCGCGTCGCAGACGGCGACACTCAGCACATAACCGGAGCCCACGGAGTACGTGCCGAACTGCCATTCCCCGCCCGGCACTTGAGAGCCGTCGGGCCGGGTCAGCCGGGGTTCCCCGTCGTCCAGGGCGAAGCCGAACTCGGTGAAGCGGAACCGCAGTCCCTGCCCGAGCGCCTTGCTGTACGCCTCCTTGAGCGTCCACAGCTGCACCATCGTGTCGTTGCGTGCCCCGTCGCCGCCCGCGTCGAGACACGCCTTCTCGTACGGCGTGCAGGCCTGGCGCTCCGAGCCCGTGTGCGCGAGGCGCCGGTCGGCCCGTTCCACGTCGACGCCGATGCGGCCTCGCCGGGTGATCCCGACGACCATCATGTCCTCGGTGTGGCTCAGGCTCACGTCGATCTGGTCGCAGCCGCGGACGTAGGGGCGCCCGCCCGGCTGATAGGCGAGGTCGACCAGTTCGGGGTCGGTGCCGAGGACCGCCGCCGCCGAGTAGCGCAGCAGCAGCCGGGAGGCCACGAACCGCTCCCTGGTGCGGGGCCGGGCCAGGCTCTCGTAGCGCCGCCAGTCGCGGCCGAGGCGGCGGCGCAGCTCCGCCTCCGTGCCGTCGGCCGGCAGCCAGTCGGGCATCGACGCGTGGAGCACGACGCTGCCGGTGCGCCGCAGTTCGCCGTGGACGTCGCCCCAGTCCCCGTCGGGTCCCGGCGCGGGCAACGGGCGTCCCACCCGCTCCCCCACCTCAGGCTCCGGGCAGGGCCGCGGCCAGCGGTCCGGCGTCGAGGGCGGAGATCACACCGGCCAGGTCGACGGCGTCGCTCGCCGGCCCCTGGCACACGGGGATGCAGGCGGGGCCGCGCAGACCGCCGCCCATCCGCCGCAGGTACGGGGTGAGGACGGCCTGCGGGCCGATCTCGACGACGTGGGTGGGCGCCTGCTGGGCGAGCAGGCTGCGGGCGGCGTCGGCGAACCGGACGGGTGCGGTGATCTGTTCGGCCCAGTACGGGGCGTAGAGCGGCTCGGTGACGAGGCGGCCGTGGACCGTGGAGTAGAAGGGCACCTGGGCGGTGCCGCCGGGCGTCTTGCGGAGGACGGCCTCGAACTTGGGGACGACGGGCGCCATCAGCGGCGAGTGGAAGGCGTGCGAGACGGCCAGGTGACGGACGCGGATGCCGCGCTCGCCGAGGCGGGCCTCGATGCGGTGCAGCGCGGCCCGGTCGCCGGAGAGCACGATGGCCTTGGCCGCGTTGATCGCGCTGATGCCCACGTCCGGTTCGGCGGCGACGAGTTCGGCGGCCTCGTACGGGGTGATGCAGACGGCCATCATGCCGCCGCCGGGCGGCAGGTACTGCATGAAGGCGCCGCGCATGGACACCAGCTTCGCGGCGTCGGCGAGGGTCAGCGCGCCGGCGATCGTGGCGGCGGCGAACTCCCCCACTCCGTGGCCCAGTACGGCCGCCGGGCGCACGCCGGCCTCCTCCAGGGTGCGGGCCAGGGCGTACTCGACGGCGAAGAGGGCGGGCTGGGTGAGTGCGGTGCGGTGGATGCGCGGGTCGCCGGACATGATCAGCTCGACAACGGACTGCTTGGTCCAGGGACGGATCGCGGCGTCGGCCTCGTCCAGGAAGGTGCGGTACCCGGTCGAGTTCAGGTAGAGGCCGGACGTCATCCCGGGGTGCTGCGAGCCCTGGCCGGTGAACACGAACGCGGCCCTGACCTGGCCGCCGTCCCGTCCGGCGTCACGCATCGCCAGCAGGTTCGCGAGCTGGCGCACGGTGGGGAACGCCCAGATGTCATCGGGTTCGATGAGTGAGCCGAACTCCTCCTCGATGTCGCCGTAGAGGCTGAGGGCCGCCACGGAGTCGAGGCCTTCCTCGGTCAGCGGCACGTCGTCCGCGACCCCTCGGCCGAGATAGTGGGCGACGCGTTCGGTCAGCCATTCGCGGTGGGCGACGGCGAAGTCCTGGTGTGCGCTGTGTGGTTGTTCCTGCATGAGTGTGCTCCCTGGCGGGACTCGGGGGGTGGGGGGTGCGGGCGGGAGTCAGGCGAGCGGTGAGGCGTAGAGGTCGTAGCTGCGGCGGTCGCGCAGCCGGGCGACGACCTCTTCGAGCACCAGCCGCTCGGGGGCGACGGGCCGGTCGGGCAGCGGCAGGCCGAGCCGGGCGACGAGCCGGTAGAGGACGGCGGTGATCCAGGCGGGGGCGGCGAGGAAGGCGTCCGCGTGGCCGCCGGAGGACGTGTGACCGCCGGAGGACGCGTGGCTGCCGGCGGTCGCGGAAGACGCGTGGTCGCCGCCGGTCGCGGAGGACGCGTAGCTGCCGCCGGTCGCGGAGCGCTGTTCGCGCCATACGCCGAGGCAGGCCGCCGCAGCGATGACCAGGGTGTACCGGTCGGCCAGGCCGAAGCTCCGCGGGCTGGACAGGGCCTCCCGGTCGCCCTCCGCGACGTTCTCGAACGCCTTCTTCAGCTCGGCGAGTTCGCCGGTGAGGATCCGGGTCAGGAAGCGCAGGGCCGGGCCGCCCAGTGCCTCGCTGTCGGGCAGCTCCGCCGCTTCGAGGAGGTCGGTGCAGGCGACGAGGGTCGCGGCGAGCGGGTCGCCGTCGCCGAGCAGCACCGGCTGGGACAGGTCGAGGGGCGGCAGTTCCCGGTCCGGCCGGAACAGGTCCGGCGGCGGCTCGGGGTCGGCGAACCAGGCGTGCCGTGCGAAGTAAGGGAGTTGAGGCAGGATGCTGACCTGCCGTCCGGCGCTGCCCGCGTGCCCGAGCGACGTGACGGGCAGGTCGCGCCGCTGCTTCTGGAACATGGCGTACGCGCCGTCCTGGGCGAACGTCTCCTCCCCGAGGACGGACGACATCTCGTCCATGCTCTCGGCCACGAGCTTGGGGGCGAGATAGGCGGCGGCCGCCGCGTAGGCGCTCATCTGCCGGGGCAGCAGATGCAGAGCCCGGGTGGCGACCAGGGCGAGGCAGTCGATGATCAGCAGGTCGAGGAAGCCGCCGGTGAGCACGTCCCGTACGTGCCGCACGTCGAGGGACGAACGGCCGTCCGCCCGCGGGCGGTCCGCGAACCTGGCCACGGTGCGCAGCGCGGTGTCGGCGCCCGCGAGGACGATGGACGGGATGAGTCCGCGGATCAGCAGCGAGGAGCGCAGCGACAGTTCGTAGCCGTCGCCGGTCGCCCCGAGGACGGCGGTGTGCGGCACGGGGCAGCCGGTGAACCGCAGCCCGCCGAACTCGGCACTGCGCATCCCGGTCGTCGTGCGGCGGGCCAGGTTCTCCACGGCGCCAGCCGGCAGTTCGTCGCGGTCGAGCAGGACGACGGTGTGGGTGCGCCCGCGGGCGGCGCCCTCGGTGCGGGCGAAGATGACGAGGCCGGTGGCGCGCGAGGCGTTGGCCACGGCGGATTTGCTGCCGTCGATGACGAGGCCGTCCGGGACGGTCCGCGCGGTGAGTTCGTCGCGGACGAAGTCGTTCCCGTGGGCGACCTCGTGCCGGGCCACGGCGAGCCGCCGGCCGCTCAGGAGCAGCCGTGCGGCGAGGCGGCGCTGCGCGTCGTCGCCCGCGGTCCACACGGGGGCGGCGGCGAAGAAGCAGTTGAGGCCGTAGCCGAAGCCGAGCGAGGCGTCCCGGCGGAACACCGGGCGCAACACCCGGCCGAGCACGTCCATCCGCTCAAGCCTGCCGCCGACGTCGGCGGGCACGAACTCGGCGTTGAAGCCGAAGGCGTCGAGGACCCGCTCGGCCTCCGGCAGCACCGTCCCGGCCGCGTCGGCGGCGAGCAGCGCGGCGGCGCCGAGCGGGTTGCCGGGATCGTCGAGGGAGCCGAACGCCAGCTCCAGCGCGTCGATCCGGTCCTCTGCCGTCGTCATCGCCGCCTCCCGGCCACCGTCAGCTCCTCTGCCGTCGTCATCGCCGCCTCCCGGCCACCGTCAGCTCCTCGACGTCGGGTTCCATCCGCTGGTGCAGCGGGGTGAGTTCGCCGCGCAGGAAGAGCCGCCGCATGGCCGCCCGCTCGACCTTGCCGCTCGTGGTGCGGCGGACCGTGCCCGGCCGGACGAGCACGACGGCGGCGGTGCGCACCTCGTACTCCTCGCTGACGCGCTGCTGGACGGCGGCGGCGAGGCCGGCGAGGTCGATGTCGTAACGGCTGCCCGAGCGCAATTCCTGGATGATGACGATCCGTTCCCGGACGCCGGGGAGCGCGAAGGCGGTGGCGGCGCCGAAGAGGCCGCTGACCTGCTGGACGGTGCGCTCCAGGTCCTGCGGGTAGAGGTTGCGGCCGGCGATGACGATCATGTCCTTGAGGCGGCCGGTGACATGGAGCAGGCCGTCCTGGAGCGCCCCGAGGTCGCCGGTGCGCAGGTAGCCGCCGTCGCCGCCGTCGATCCGGCAGTCGAACGACGCGGCGGTCTCGGCGGGGCGGGCCCAGTAGCCGGGTCCGACGCTCTCGCCGCGCACCCAGATCTCCCCGACCACGCCGTCCGCCACCTCGGCGCAGGTGTCCGGGTCGACGATGCGTACGTCGACGGAGGCGGGCGGGCCGCAGTGGGTGACGGTGCGGGCGGGGCCGACGGGGTCGGTGAGCCGACCGCTCTCCAGGGCGGCGGCGTCGACGGAGCGACCGGCGGCGGCCGGGGCTGTGCGTGTGCCGGAGACGATGAGGGTCGCCTCGGCGAGGCCGTAACAGGGCGCGAGGGCGCCGGGGCGCAGGCCCGCGGGGGCGAACCGTTCGGCGAACGCGTCCAGGGTCGCGGCGTCTATGGGCTCACCGCCGTTGACGGCGGTCTCCAGGCCGGACAGGTCGAGGCCCGCGATCTGTGAGTCGTTGACGCGGCGCACGCACATCTCGTACGCGAAGTCGGGGGCGGCGGTCACCGTCAGGCCGTAGCGCGAGACGGTCTCCAGCCAGTTCGCCGGGCGCTTGACGAAGGCTTCCGGGGTGAGCATGACGGCGGTGCCGCCGAGCCACAGCGCGTGCAGCAACTGGCCTACGAGGCCCATGTCGTGGTGGAGCGGGAGCCAGCCGCCGACCCGGGCGCCGGTGCGGGTGCCGAGCGCTTCCTGGATGGCGCGCTGGTTCGCGAGCAGGCTGCGGTGGGTGACGATCACGCCACGCGGGTCGCGGGTCGAGCCGGAGGTGTACTGGAGGTAGGCGACCGTGTCGGCGTCGGGTGCGAACGGCTCCCACGGTCCGGCGTCCGCGCGGGCGGCGGCGCTGTCGGCCGGCAGGCACACGACGTCGCCGTGTCCGGTGCGGGCGAGCAGCTGCGAGACGTCCGCCGCCTCCGTGGTGGACGTGAGCACGCACGCCACGGCGGCTTCCTTGACGATCCCGGCGAACCGCTCGTCGTGGTGGCCGCGTCCGCCGGTGGGGGCCACGGGGACGGCGATCGCGCCTGAGTACAGGCAGGCCAGGAAGCTGGTGACGAACAGGGCGCGGGAGCGGTGGGCGATGAGCACCCGGTCGCCGGGGGCGACGTGCCGGGCGAGCGCGGCCGCCAAGTCGCGTGCGGCACGGTCGAGTTGGCCGTAGGTGAGCGTCTCGGGCCGCAAGGTGCCCTCGTGCTCGGCGAGGAGGATCAACGCCTCCCGGTCCGGTGTCTTCGCCGCCCGGTCCTGGATGTGCTCCGTAAAGGTCTGCTGACCGCTCACGCCTCCCCCTCCCCTGCCGCGGCGCCGCCCCTGGGGGACGGCCGACGGCCCGCTCTGCTGTCGGCGGGGCGGCGGTGTGTCCCGCAGGGACGGCCGCCTCGCCGGTGGATGTCAGGCGAACTCGCGTTCACGGCGCGTTCCCGACGACCCGTGGGCCGTGCCCGCCGCCTTTGACGGTCCAGCCCGCGTACGCGGACTTCGTCGCGTCGTCGGGCTCGTCCGCGCGCCGCACCAGGGCGAGCAGCACGGCCGTGACGGCTGCCAGCTCGGCCTCGTCGGGCCGGCCGCGGACCACAGTGATACGCATCTGGTTCACCATGAGGACAGCGTGCGCGCCCCCGCTCGAAGCGGGCTCGCGCCCCGCACGCGCCGGAGCCGAGGACCTGTTGGCCCTCGGCTCCGGTACGGGTGGAGCAGCCGTCGGGTCACACGACGACTCGCTCGTAGGCCACGTGCCGGGTCCGCAGCACGTCGACTTCGGCTGTACGGCGCATCTGCTCGGCCTGGGCGCGGTGGCCCCGGTCGGCGAGCGCCCGTTCGCAGTCCTCGGTGTCCCGCCACCAGTGGATGCCGGTGTAGGTGTCGGGGCGCAGTGTCGAGCGCAGCAGGTCGCTGCCGCCGAACCCGCCGAGCCGGGCGAAGTGCTCGGTGGTCTCGGCGAAGATCCGCTCGAACGAGGACGAGGTGGCGCCGTAGGTTCGCGCCTGGGTCAGGACGACGTTCCGCTCTCCGACGACGGCGTTCTCCTTGAGCACCCGGCCCACGCTGACGGCCTGGTCCACCTCGGTGTCGACGAGGGGGCCGAGCTTCTTGACGTGGGCCTGGAAAGTGTCGTCGTGGACGGTGTCCAGGAAGCCCCGCATGGTCCGCCAGTGCCCGAGGTGCACGTAGATCTCGGGCCGCTCCACGAGCTGGACGGTCACCAGGAAGTCGAAGCCCTCCCGGGCGCGCAGGTACTGGGAGTGATCCCGGAACTCGCGCTCGAAAGCGTCGGGGTCGCCCTTGACCTCGAACCGGTTGACCACCGTGATCGGTGTGTCCTGACTACGACTGTGCACGCACTTCCTCCGCGAACTGCTTGGCATGGCGCAACGTGGTGGAGCTGTTGGTCCCGAGGGCCTTGCGCACCAGTGCGCGGGCCTCGGCGAGGGTGGCCTCGGGGCCGAGGGCGGTCCGCACACCGCCCGGGTCCAGGGTCACGGTGTGCCACGACGTGGCCCGTACCGTGCCGTCGCCCAGCGACTCGATGACCCAGCGTCCGGTGTGGCCGCTCATCGCGACCGGCACCCTGAGCTGCTTGTAGACGATGACCTTGCGGTCCTCGAAGCAGACGCGGACCGAGGTGGTGTTGTGGGTCGACCCGTCGGGGCTCGCGGTGTCCATGTCCATGTGCTGGATGCCGGGCTCGTCCTCGGTGAGGTCGAGGCGGGCCACGTGCGGCAGGCGCTCGGGCCACAGGTCGGCGCGGTCCAGGAAGTCGAAGACGTCGCCGGCGGCGCCGAACACGGTCTCGGAGTCGCTGAAGGTGAAGTGGAGTTCCTCGCGGGCGTCGCCAAGTTCGGCGGTGTTCTTCAGGGCGAGGAGTTCGGCGCGGCTGTTGCCGTCGACGGCCCGCTCGATGAGTTCCTCGGCGGCCGGGTCGCCGTCGACGGCGCGATAGTCGTGCAGCAGCGTGACGCGGGTAGTGCCGTCCTCCAGCTCCTTCAGGCGCCACTCGCCGCCCATCTCGGCGACGGGGGCGGCCGTGACCACCTGGCGGAAGGTGATGGTGCGGGCGGCCGGGTCGAGGACGCGGCGCGAGGTCCAGGTGCGCACCTTGTCGCCGGCGACGGCCCAGATCCGCAGGAGCTGCTCGCCACCCTCCGCCGGGGCCTCTTCCAGTACCTCGACGTGGACGGTGGGGCCGAACACCTGCGGCCACTCGGCGACATCGGCCACCAGGGCGTACACGGCGGCGGGAGACGCGGCCACGGTGATGGAGTGCTCCGTGACGTGGAGTGCGGCGGTCTCGGACGTGGTGGTGGTCGGCGCCACGGCAATTCCCTTCGGACTGTCCGCCGCGAGGCGGATCACAAGGTTGGCATGAGGTGATCGAGCGGCACTTGAGAACGGGTGGACCGGCGGCCGTCGCCCGGTGTTCGTACGGCTTTCAGGCCGCCGACGTAGACAACTCCCGGGCCCAGTAAGGCTGTTCGAGGATGTCGACGACGGCGCAGCCCCAGCTGTAGCCGGCGCCGACGCTGACCATGACGACGCGGTCGCCGGGCTTGGCGCGCCCGGTGACGGTCAGGTGGTCGAGGCCGGCGAACTGGTCGCCCGCGCCGAGGTGTCCGACCGTGCGGCTGTGGTCCCACGTCGTACGGTCGGGGTCGATGCCGAACGGCTTGTAGTAGATGGACGTCAGGCGTCGGCGGCCGAAGTGCGGAAGCACCACCCAGTCGGCGTCGCCGAGTTCGCAGCCGGCGTCGGCCAGGGCCTGCTTGATCACGGTCTGCTGGCCGTTGTGCGCCCGGGAGATCGCGAAGGACATTCCGGCCCGGCCGACGAAGGCGCGCTTGGCGGCTTCGAAGTCGACGGGGATGCGGTGGCCGAACGGCGCTGTGGTGAAGGGGTCGTCGCCGCGGTGCAGCGGTTCGAGTTCGGCGTCCGCGTGCAGGGCGAGCGAGACGAGCCGGGCGTATCCGCCGCGCCGGGAGAGGACGAGGGCGGTGGCGCCGTCGGCGTAGGGCGTGCCCGGGTCGGTCCGCCAGCGGTCGATGCCGGGGGCGCAGAAGCGGTCGGCGGTGGTGAGGAGGGCGTCGCTGTGGCCGTGACCGGCGGTGAGGTAGGCGCTCGCCAGGTCGAGTGCGGCGAGCCCGCCGTTGGACATCTGCCGTATCTCGATCGCCTGGCAGGTGTTGCCGAGCGTCTCGCGCTGGATGTACGAGGCGACCGGCCACAGGTCCTGGCCCTGGTGGTAGGTGTCGGCGTGCAGCAGGAGGTCCACGTCGCCGCCGTCGGTGCCGGCCCGGTCCAGGGCGGTGCGGGCGGCGGCCGCCGCCATCTCGGCGGCCGACTCGTCGGGCGAGTACGCCACCGACTCCATGCCGGTGGCCGCGGCCGTCCCCGGCGGGCACTCACCGGCGGCGACGGCGTCGGCGATCGTGATGCGGGCGGGAAGCCGGGTGGCGGTCCCCCGTATGTAGACGTCTTCCAGACGCACTGTCTCTCCAAGGAAGGTCGTGGCCTGTCCGGCGGGTCAGGGTCGGAACGGTTCGAGCGGCTCGGCGGCGTCGGCCAGGACGCGGCGGGCCGGGGCCTCGTCGAGCAGGACGTAGTGGACGGCGTCGAGGAGCGCGTGCCAGCTGGCCGCGGTCGTGTTGGCGTCGACGCCGACGGTGCCCCAGCGCCGGTCGCCGTCCTGGTAGGAGATGAGGACGCGGGCGTCGGCGCTGCTGCCCGTCTCGCCGCTGAGCACGCGGACGCGGTAGTCGACGAGCTGGAGCCGGGCGAGGGCCGGGAAGCAGGGGTCGAGCGCGGCGTGCAGCGCGGTGTCGAGGGCGTTGACCGGGCCGTTGCCGTGGCCGGTCGCGGTGACGGACCGGCCCTGGACGGTCAGGCGCACGGTGGCCTCGGTGCGGACCTCGTCGTCGTGGACGCCGAAGACGCCTACGGACCACGACTCGACCTCGAACGGCCGGGACCGCGGGGCGCCGGTGAGTTCCTCGCGGAGCAGCAGCTCGAACGAGGCGTCGGCGGACTCGAAGCTGTAGCCGGCGCTCTCCAGTTCCTTCACGCGGGTCGCGGCGCGGGCGACCTCGTCGGAGCCGGCCTCGACGTCGTAGCCCAGCTCGCGTGCCTTGAGTTCGATCGAGGAGCGGCCGCCCATGTCGGAGACGAGGGTGCGCATCACGTTGCCGACGAGCTCGGGGCGGGTGTGCTGGTAGAGGTCGGGGTCGACGCGCAGGGCGGAGGCGTGCAGGCCCGCCTTGTGCGTGAAGGCCGACTCGCCGATGTAGGGCGCGGCGGCGCTGCCCGGGAGTTCGGTCAGTTCGGCGACGGCGCGGCCGGTCGCGGCGAGGCCCGCGAGCCGTTCCAGGGGGACGACCTCGCGGCCGCGCTTGAGGACGAGGTTGGAGATGACGGTGAACAGGTTCGCGTTCCCGCAACGTTCGCCGTAGCCGTGGGCGGTGCCCTGGGCCTGGATCGCGCCGGCGTCGACGGCCGCCATGGTGTTGGCGACGGCGCACCCGGTGTCGTTGTGGCAGTGGATGCCGAGCTGTACGCCGGTCATGGCGAGGGTCTCGGCGACGACGGCGGCGACCTCGTCGGGCAGCGATCCGCCGTTGGTGTCGCACAGGACGACGGTCTCCGCGCCGGCCTCGGCGGCGGTGCGGACGACGGCGAGGGCGTACTCGCGGTTGAGCTGGTAGCCGTCGAAGTAGTGCTCGGCGTCGACGAAGACCCGTCGTCCCGCGTGCACGAGGTGGCGGACCGTGCCGCCGATCATGGAGAGGTTCTCGGCGAGGGTGGTGCGCAGCGCGTCGCGCACATGGCCGGTGTGGCTCTTCGCGACGAGGGTGATCACGGGGGTCTCGGCGGCGAGCAGGGCCCGTACCTGCGGGTCGACGGAGGCCGGGACGCCGGCTCTTCGGGTGGCGCCGAACGCGGCCAACTGGGCGTGCTTCAGGTCGAGTTCGGTACGGGCCCGCTGGAAGAACTCGGTGTCCCTGGGGACGGCCCCGGGCCAGCCACCCTCGATGAATCCGACGCCGAGGCCGTCGAGTTCGCGTGCGACGGCGAGCTTGTCCTCGACCGTCAGCACCATGCCTTCCTGCTGGGCGCCGTCGCGCAGGGTCGTGTCGTAGAGCTGGAAGCTCCGCTCGGCCATCGCCCCTCCCTTGTCCTTGGTGCGCCGGTGGTACCGGCCTCCGGATGCTGACCCCACCGTCCGGCGGCCGCCCGGAGAACCGCTCGAGCGGCGATGGACCTGGGACCGCGCACGCGACCGGCGGCGGGGGCCTCTCGTCAGTTCCGTCAGTTCCGTCAGTTCCGTCAGTGGAGTTCCGCCGGAGCGCGGCTGAAGCGCGGCGCCGGCGTGGCGGGCCCGCTGCCGCGCGCCTGGTGGTGCGGGTGGGAGGCCGCCTCGGCGGCGCTCAGCACCGGCGTCACACACGCCTCCGTTCCGTCGAACAGGCGCGCCCATTGGTCACGGCTCCGGCGGGCGAAGCGGGTCGCGAACTCCCGCCGCAGAGCAGGCCAGTTGTGCGGGTCGTCGCGGTCGGGCAGCGTGGCCGCGTCGAGACCGAGGCCGTGGAGCAGGGCCGCGTAGAACTGCTCCTCCAGGGCGCCGACGGCTACGTGTCCGCCGTCGGCGCACGCGTAGCACGTGTAGAAGGGAGCGCCGCCGTCGAGCAGGTTCGTGCCGCGTTCGTGGCGCCACTGTCCGGCCGACCGCATACCGACGAGCATCCCGAGCATCGCGCCGACCCCGTCCACGATCGCGGCGTCGACGACCCTGCCTATCCCCGTCGACTCGCGCTCGTACAGGGCCGCGAGGACGCCGGCGATCAGGAACATGGAGCCGCCGCCGAAGTCGCCCAGGAAGTTCACGGGGACGACGGGCGGGCCACCGGCCTCGCCGATCGCGTCCAACGCGCCGGTCAGGGCAAGGTAGTTGATGTCGTGTCCGGGGGACTTGGCGAGCGGCCCGTCCTGGCCCCAGCCGGTCATCCGGGCGTAGACGAGCCCCGGGTTGCGGGCGTGGCACGCGTCGGGGCCGATGCCGAGGCGTTCGGCGACGCCCGGCCGGAAGCCCTCGACGAGCACGTCCGAGGTCTCCACGAGAGTCAGGAGCTCCTCGACGTCGCCGGGGTTCTTCAGGTCCAGGGCGATACGGTGCCGGCCCCGGTCGAGTTCCTTGTGCCACTGCTCGAAGGAGCGCCGGCCGTCGGCCCGGTCGACGCGGATCACCTCGGCGCCGAGATCGGCGAGCACCATGCAGGCGAAGGGCACCGGCCCGATCGCCGCCAGTTCGACCACACGCAGCCCGCTCAGCGGGCGAGGCCCGTTTCCTGTCGCTTCCATGCCCATTCCCGGAGGCTAGGAAGCGGTGCCGGAGCCTCGCTGGAGCGGGGCCGCCGGGACTCCAGCTGTGCCCGAGCGGGCGCTGGCAGCGTGGTCGGGCAACTGGGCGACCGCTGTCCGTCCGGTTCGCCACGAGGAACCACGCACGGGCAACCACCCACGTGGAACCACCCATGAGGAAGGATTCGCTGTGACCACCAGTGCCACGGAGCAGGGCGCCGCCGAGGCGGAGACCCGTGCCTTTCCTTACCAGCGGCAGTGCCCGTTCACGCCCCCGAAGGAGTACGGGGAGATCGTCGAGAAGGACGTCTCCCAGGTCACGCTCAGGGGATCCGGCCTGCGGATATGGACGGTCGCCGGTTACGAGACGATCCGCCGCCTGCTGACCGACCCGCGCGTCAGCGCGTCCCGCAAGCACGACAACTTCCCCTTCTACTTCATCGCCCCGCCGGAGTACCGCACCGAGACGTCGTTCATCGGGTACGACGGCAAGGAGCACAGCAACACCCGGCGCAAGGCCGCCCTGACGTTCACGAGCCGGCAGGTGCGGCGGCTGCGGCCGCGGATCGAGGAGATCGTCGACGACCACCTCGACAAGCTGCTCGCGATGACGCCCGTGGTGGACTTCCACCACGCGTTCTCGCTGGCGGTGCCGATGACGGTGATCTGCGAACTTCTCGGGATCCCGCAGGACCGGCACGAGTTCTTCATCAAGCACGGCACCGCGCTACTCGGCGGCCACAGCTCCACCGAGGAGCGGCAGGCCGCCATCGTCGAGGTGAACGAGTACGTCAACGATCTCATCCAGCTCAAGAAGCGCGAGCCCGGCGAGGACCTGCTGAGCCGTGCGATGGCCGACTACGAGGCCTCCGGCGAGGAGTACACCGACCGCGACCTGTTCAACATGGTGCGGCTCCTGATGAACGGCGGCCACGAGACCACCGCCAGCCAGATCTCGCTCGGCACCGCCTGCCTCCTGGAGAACCCCGACCAGCTCCAACTCCTGCTGTCCGACCCGTCGTTGGTGAAGCCGGCCGTCGAGGAGCTGGTGCGGTACGCGACGATCGGTGACACCGCGGTGCCCCGGGTCGCTCTGGAGGACATCGAGATCGGCGGCCAGGTCATCCGCAAGGGCGACGGCATCCTGTGCCTCGGGCTCGCGGCCAACCGTGACCCGGAGGTCTTCCCCGAGCCGGAGAAGCTCGACATCACGCGCGGCAGCCGCAAGCACCTCGGCTTCGGGCACGGCGTGCATCACTGCATCGGCGCGGACCTCGCCCGCCTGGAGCTGGAGATCGTGTGGAGCAAGCTGTTCCAGCGCATCCCCACCCTTCAGCTCGCCAAGCCCTTCCTGGAGATACCCCGGAAGGAAGGGGCCGTGATCTACGGGCTGTGGGAGCTGCCCGTGAAGTGGTGAGGTCTTGTCCGATGAGGTCCTGTGCCTGTGCCGCCGGCCGCGTGATTGGCCGGCGGCACAGGCATGTGGACCTGTTCGTGGTGCCGGTGGGCTGCGACGGGTCAGTCCGCGGACCGCTTCCGGGCCGGGACGAACAGCGCGGCCACCAGGCCCGCGACGGCGAACAGGGCGGCGCCGGTGAGCGCCAGGCCGTAACCGGCGGCGCGGGCGTCGACAGCGGTCGCGCCCGCTGCGGTCCGGGCGTCGATGCGGGCGGCGGAGAGCGCGGCCAGGGTCACCAGGCCGACGGCGCTGCCGAGTTGACGCGTGGTGTTGAGCAGCCCGGAGGCCAGCCCGGCCTGGTGCGGGGCGAGCCCGGCGGTGGCGGCGTTCGTCGTGGCGTTGAGTACGGCGCCCATGCCCGTACCGAGCAGGACACAGGGCCCGAGCACGTCGCTGAGGTAGTCGGCGCCCGCGCCCACGGAAGACATCCAGAACAGGGCGCCCGCGGCGAGGGTGAGGCCGCCGAGCAGGATCGGGCGCGGGCCGGCCTTCGGTACGAGGGGTGCGATGCCCCAGCCGCCCAGGGCCATGCCCACGGAGAGCGGGAGGTAGCTGAGTCCGGCGCGCAACGGGCTGTAGCCGAGCACCTGTTGGAGGACCAGCGTGAAGAAGTAGAAGGTGCTGAAGAGCGCGGCGACACCGAAGAACGCCACGAGGTTGGCGGCGGCGACCGACCGGTTCCGGAAGATGCCGAGCGGCACGAGGGGGTGCCGGGCGAACCGCGTCTGGATCACCAGGAAAGCGGCGATCAGGAGCGCCCCGGCCAGCAGCGGGCCGACCACCCATGGAGACCCCCAGCCGTGCTGGGCGTACTGGGAGACGCCGTGGACGGTGGACATCAGGCCGAGGGTGATGGTCACGGCGCCGGGGAGGTCCAGGCGGGTGCGGCGTTTGTGGGTGCCGGGCCCTCCGGTGCGGGCGGGGCGGGTGCCGCACGTGCCGGTGCCGCCGGGGACGGTGCTGCGCGGGCCGGTGCCGGGCTCGCTGGTGTGGGGCTCGCCGGTTCGCGCGGGGCGGGTCTCGGGGACCACCCAGCGCACGAGGGCCAGCAGCAGGAGGCCGATGGGGACGTTCACCAGGAAGATCCAGCGCCACGAGAACCACTCGGTGATCACGCCTCCCGCCAGCACCCCGATCGCGCCCGCCGCTCCCGACACCGCGCTCCACCAGCCGAACGCCCGTGCGCGGGCGGCCGGTTCGGTGAACGTCGTACCGAGCACGGTGAGCGTGGCGGGTGCCATGACGGCGGCGCCGAGCCCCTGGAAGGCGCGGGCGAGGACGAGCGTCACGGGGGCGTCCGCCGCTCCCCCGACCAGGCTGGCGAGCGTGAACAGGCCGACGCCTCCCAGGAAGACGCGGCGCTGGCCGAACAGGTCCGCGAGCCGTCCGCCGAGCAGCAGGAAGCCGCAGACGACCACCGTGTAGGCGTTGTTCACGAGTTGCAGGTTGTGCGGGGTGAAGTGCAGGTCGGCCGCGATGACGGGCAAGGCC
This sequence comes from Streptomyces sp. NPDC046821, assembly GCF_040645335.1. Classification (NCBI taxonomy): domain Bacteria; kingdom Bacillati; phylum Actinomycetota; class Actinomycetes; order Kitasatosporales; family Streptomycetaceae; genus Streptomyces; species Streptomyces sp. NPDC046821. The sequence goes on from NZ_JBEYYB010000002.1 coordinate 613,071, forward strand.
ACGTTCACCACCGACGCGTCCAGCACGTTCATGAACTGGCCCAGGCAGCAGGCGGTCAGTACGAGGGCGAGGCGGTGGCCCGCCCCGCTCGCGCCCGGCGCGACGGCCGTCTCCCGGGTCCCTTCGGTCACAGTCATGCCGGTCACCCTGGGCGCGGCCGATCGACCGGCGGTAGCGATCCGGTCGAGCGCGCGGGGGCCGGTCGAGAGCTCCTCCACCGCGATTGCAGGAGGGCTCGCCACAGTCCGTACGTACCTCCGCACGGATGGCCGATATTCCCCTAGGAGAGCTCGCCATGGCCAAGATCACCTACAAGCATCCGAACGGCACCGTCACCGTCCTCGACGTCGAGGCGCCCGACACGGTCATGCGCGCGGCGAAGCTCAACAACGTCGACGGCATCGAGGCCCAGTGCGGCGGCTCCGCGCAGTGCGGCACGTGCCATGTGTACGTCGACGCGGAGAGCACGGTGCGGCTGCCGGCGATGGACCCCGTCGAGGACGACGTGCTGTACGGCACGGCCTGCGAGCGCACCGGGTTCAGCCGGCTGAGCTGCCAGCTTCCGGTCTCCGAGGAGATGGACGGCCTCCTGGTCCACCTGCCCGAGGCGCAGAGCTGATGGCGCCGCACTCGGTGGTGGTCGCCGGCGCGGGCCAGGCCGGTCTGGAGACGGCGGCGGCGCTGCGCGGCCGCGGCTACGCGGGCCGGATCACGCTCGTCGGCGACGAGCCGACCGGCCCGTGCGACCGCCCGCCGCTCTCCAAGGGGTATCTGGCCGGCACGGTGCCGGCCGCCGACATCGCGCTGCGCCCGCGGTCGTTCTACGCCGCGCAGGACATCGAGCTGCTGACGGGCGACCGGGTCGCCTCGGTCGACCGGGAGCGGCGCACGGTCCTGCTGGAGTCCGGGCTGCGGCTGCCGTACGGCGCGCTGGTCCTCGCGACCGGCAGCCGCCCGCGCACGCTGCCCGTCCCCGGCGCCTCACTGACCGGGGTCATTTCCCTGCGTGATCTGGCCGACGCGGAGGATCTGCGGCTGCGGCTCAGCGGGCCGCCGCGCAGTGTCGTCGTGGTCGGCGCCGGGTTCATCGGGCTCGAAGTGGCGGCCACCGCGCGGGGCCTCGGCCACGAGGTGACCGTCGTCGAGGCGCAGCCGAGGGCGCTGGCCCGCGCGCTGACGCCGCGCATGTCGGAGCACGTGGTCGCGGAGCACCGCGCCCAGGGCGTCCGGGTGGAACTGGGCCGCGAGGTCTCCGCGCTGTACGGCGACACGGAGGGCCGGGTCCAGGTCATGGAGCTCGGCGACGGCGAACGGATCGCCGCCGACCTCGTCGTGGTCGGTGTCGGGGTCCTGCCCGACACCCGACTCGCCCTCACCGCCGACCTGGCCGTCGGCGACGGCATCGTCGTGGACGAGCACCTGCGGACCGAGGACCCGGACATCTACGCGGTCGGCGACTGCGCCCGCTTCCCCAGCCCGCACGCGGGCCGCCACGTCCGCCTCGAATCCGTCCAGAACGCGACCGACCAGGCGCGTTGCGTGGCCGCTGCGATCTGCGGCGAGCCGTACGCGTACACCGCCGTGCCCTGGTTCTGGTCCGAGCAGTACGCGATGCGGCTCCAGATGGCCGGGCTCACGGCCGCGCACGACGAGACCGTGACGATCGGCGAACCGGACGACGGACGGTTCTCCGTCCTGTGCTTCCGGGCCGGCCGGCTGATCGGCGTCGAGTCCGTGAACCGCCCGGCGGACCACGGCATCGCCCGCCGCCTGCTGACCAACGGCACGCACCTGCCTCCGGCGACGGCCCGAGAGCCGGGCTTCGACCTGAAGAAACTCCCACGCACGCCGACCGCTGCCGCTGCCGCTGCCGCTGCCGCCGAGGGCAGGCTGTCCGTCCCCGCCTGAGCCCGACGCCGACGAAGAACGGTCCCGGCCCCTCCCTGAAGGGGGCTGGGACCGTTTCGTGTTCCGGGGCAGCCAAGTCGCCGGGGCGCCGGAGACGCTGAAGGGGTCCCTGCTCGGGGCAGCCGGGCACGCCAAACAGGCTCCCGCTCCCGGGAGCCGAGCACGGTGAAAGGGTTCCCGCCCGGGGAGCCGGGCGCGGCGAACGGGTTCCCGCTCCGAGCCGTCGGACGCGGCGCAAGGGGCCCTGTCCCGCGCCGCCGGGCACGGCGAACCGGGTCCCGCTCCGGGGCCGCCGAGCACGTCCAACGGGCTCCCGCTCCGGGCAGCCGGGCACCGCGAACAGGCTCCCGCCCCGGGCCGCCGGACTCGGCGCAAGGGGCCCTGTCCCGCGCCGCCGGGCACGGCGAACCGAGTCCCGCTCCGGGGCCGCCGAGCACGGCGAACGGGTTCCTGCTCCGGGCAACCGGGCACGTCCAACGGGCTCCCGCTCCGGGCAACCAGCCACGGCCAACGGCCTCCCGCTCCGGGCGCCGAGCACCGCGAACAGGCTCCCGCCCCGGGCCGTCGGACGCGGCGCAAGGGGCCCTGTCCCGCGCCGCCGGGCACGGCGAACCGGGTCCGGCTCCGGGGCCGCCGAGCACGGCGAACGGGTTCCTGCTCTGGGCAACCGGGCACGTCCAACGGGCTCCCGCTCCGGGCAACCAGCCACGGCCAACGGCCTCCCGCTCCGGGCGCCGAGCACCGCGAACAGGCTCCCGCCCCGGGCCGCCCCGCACAGCCAACGGGCCCCCGCTCCGAGCCGCCGGGCACAGCGAAGGGGCGCCCGTGGTGTGCGGGACGCCCCCTCTGCCAGATCCCTCCCCGCTCAGCCCTCAGGCCCGAGCAGCACCGCCGAATAGTTCTTGCGGGCGGCCGTGTCGTACTGGAGCGCCACGTGGCTCGTCGCGGACGTGATGTCCCGCCAGAAGCGCTGGAGCGCGTGGCCCTCGCCCAGGCCTCCGGTCCCGGCGGCGCCGACCAAGAGCGTCACGGCCTCGCGCAGCATCTCGGCGGCGAACGTGGCGTTGCGCTCGTTGCGCGCCATGTGTTCGGGCGTGAACTGCCGCCGGTCCAGGACCTGGGCGTTCTCCTCGACGAGGTGCCGGGCGGCGTCGATGCGGCCGGAGGCGCGGACGACGGTCAGTTCGGCCGTCTGGTTGCGGCGGCGCCCGGTGATCGAACCCGTACAAGCGGCCAGCGCGCCCGTGGCGGCGCCGACGACGGGGGCGATGAAGGTGAGGCCGCCGACCGCCTGGAAGGGCACGTTGTGGGCGGCTACTGCTGAGAAGCCGTTGCGGCCGGTGAGCATGTCGGTGCGGTCGAAGGTGAGATGGGCCGGCACGAACACGTCGTCGACCACGACGGTGTGGCTGCCGGTGGCCCGCATCCCGACGCTGTCCCACGTCTCGCGCACGGTGTACGCGCCCCGCGGCAGCGTGAAGAAGCGCAGCTGCGGCGGCCCGTCACCGCCGGCGACGGCCGCGCAGACCATCACCCAGTCGGCGAAGTCGACGGCACTGACGTAGGCCCACTCGCCGGTGACCCGCCATCCCCCGTCGGCCGCGCGTGCCCGTCCGGCGGGCATCAGGCCGGTCGCCACGACCGTGTCGGGACCCGCGCCCCACAGCTCCAGGTGGCCCTGCTCGGGCAGGTGCGAGGCGAAGCGCGCCGAGTACGCGGCGAGCGAGGCGCACCACGCGGAGGCGGCGCAGCCCTCGCCGACGGCCGTCACGGCCTGCGTGAGTTCGGCGAACGACCCCTCCGTGCCGCCGAACCGCTCGGCCACGAAGTGCCGGGCGAACCCGGACTCCCGTATCGCGTCCGTGACTTCGCGGGACAGGCTGCGGCCCGTGTCCGCGTCGGCGGCGTGGCGGGCGGCGAGCTCGCGGAGCTTGCCGGCGGCGGGGACGAGTCCCGAGTCGGGGGCGGCGGAGGCGACTTGGGCCACCAGGTCGACCGGGGCGGCCGGGGCAGCCGAGGTGGCCGGGTCGACCGGCGTGGCCGGAGCGCCGGCTCGCGGAGCGCCGACCGCGCCGACGTCGACGCTCACGACGCCGAGCCGTTCGCGATGGCGCGGGCGAAGCGCTCAAGGGTCTCGCCGGGGCTCGGCCCGTCGAGCGCCTTGAAGATGCGCTCGGCGCCGGGCCCGTGCCGGTCCAGCTTCACGTGGGCGAGCGACACGCGCGTGTGGCCCGCGTCGACCGCCTCGAAGTCGACCTCGATCTGGCTGGCGCCCTCATCGGTGGGCAGGGACTGCCAGTTGGGGTCGATACGCCAGGTCATGGCGACCCGGCGGCCCGGCTCCCACTCCAGGACCTGGCCCCAGGCGATCTCGGTGCCCTCCACGTCCCATTCGTAGTAGCGCCCGCCCACGCCGCCTTCGAAGGCGAGGCCGGCGCGCTCCTTGCGTACCAGGATGTGGCTCGGCGGCCACCAGTCCGCGGGGCGCTCGGTGAAGACCTTGAAGCACTCGCCGGGCGTCGCCGCCACGGTCACCGACTTCCTGACGTCGGGCAGGGTCTGCGTCTGCTCGGGCACGGGGCCTCCTCGCTCCGGCCAGGTGTCCCGCCCGGCCACGGCATCTGATGCGCCCAAGCTGACGGGCCGCGCTAGGCCCCGTGTCGAGTACGGCTCGAACATCCGGCCTCCACCCCGGCTCCACCCCCGTACGAGAAACCCGCAAGGAGCCGGGCCCACCGTCGAGCCGACGTGGACCGGACCGACACGAGCGGACCGGGTTCGACCGGCACGAGTGATGCCGACGCGAGCGACGACTCACACGAGCGATGGGGAGAGCACGATGACAGACGCGGGACGACGAGTTGCCTTCGTCACCGGTGCGACCAGCGGGATCGGCCTGGCCGTGACCGAGCTGCTGGCCCGGCAGGGCGCCCTGGTGTTCGGTGTGGCGCGCGACGCGGAGAACGTCCGCACGATGGTCAAGGAACAGCGCGAGCGGGGCTACGAAGTCGCCGGCACGGTGTGCGACGTGACGTCCCTGACGCAGATCCAGGAGGCCGTACGGGCGGCCGTCGCCGAGTACGGACGCATCGACATCCTCGTGAACAACGCGGGCCGCGGCGGTGGCGGCGTGACCGCTGAGATCGAGGACGCGCTCTGGGACGACGTGATCGAGACCAACCTGAACGGCACCTTCCGCGTGACCCGCGAAGTGCTCAGCACGGGTCTGATGCGCGAGGGTTCCTGGGGCCGGATCATCAACATCGCGTCCACGGGCGGCAAGCAGGGCGTCGAGCTCGCCGCGCCGTACTCCGCCTCCAAGCACGGCGTGATCGGCTTCACCAAGGCCGTCGGCAAGGAGCTCGCGTCGACCGGCATCACCGTGAACGCCGTCTGCCCCGGCTACGTCGAGACGCCCATGGCCCAGCGCGTGCGCCAGGGCTACGCGGGCCACTACGGGGTCAGCGAGCAGGAGATCCAGGAGAAATTCAACGCGAAGATCCCGCTCGGCCGCTACTCCACCCCCGAAGAGGTCGCCGGGCTCGTCGGCTACCTCGCGTCGGACACCGCCGGGTCCATCACCGCGCAGGCCATGAACGTCTGCGGCGGGCTCGGGAACTACTGACGGCCCCGGGCGTCGCCGGTACCGGCGACGCCCGCCACGGGCCAGACAGAAACGAGACGGGAGTACCTGACATGACCCCTGTGACCGCCGGCGCGACGCTGGCCGAACCCGACGTGGCCGCGTTCCGTGCCGCGATGGGCCGATTCCCGACGGGCGTCACCCTGCTCACCCAGGGAAGCGGCGACGAGACCATCGTGATGACGCTCAACAGCCTGACCTCGGTCTCGCTCGACCCGATGCTGATCCTCGTGTCCGTGAAGGCCTCCGGCCGGATGCGCCCGCGCATCATGAACGCGGGCAGTTTCGCCGTGAACGTGCTCGGCGAGGCCCAGCTGGACCTGGCCGTGGAGTTCTGCAAGCCCGACCGGCCGGAGGGCAGCGCCGCGATGGTGCGGCTCGGCGCGCGCGAGGGCGTGACCGGCAACGCCGTCCTGCCCGCCGCGGAGACGTACGTCGAGTGCGTGCTCGACGCGGAGTACACGGCCGGCGACCACACCCTTCTGATCGGCCGGGTCGTCGCCCTGTCCGACGGCGCCCCGCACCCGGACCCGCTCCTGTTCCACCAGGGCAAGTTCGGCCGCCTGCCCGCCGCCGGGCGTCAGGGGGCGGCCGCGTGACGACCACGAAGACGGTGGCCGGCCCCGGCACCCTGCATCAAGTGGCCGACGGCGTCCACGCGTTCGTCCAGCCGGAGGGCGGCTGGTGCCTGAACAACGCGGGCCTCGTCGCCGGCGGCGGCCCCGCGGTGCTGATCGACACGGCGGCGACCGAGTCCCGTACGCGACGGCTGCGGGAGGAGGTGGAACGTGTCGTGCCGGGCGGCCCGGACTACGTCGTCAACACCCACTTCCACGGTGACCACACCTTCGGCAACGGCCAGTTCGTGCCGCGCGCGACGATCGTGGCGCACGCGGGCACGCGCTCCGACACGGAGGAGGCGGGCCTCGGCCTGCGTCACCTGTGGCCGGACGTCGAGTGGGGCGAGACCCCGCTGACGCTGCCCACGCTCACGTTCCGGGACGAGCTCACCCTGCACGCCGACGGCGGCCCGCGCACCGAGCTGCTCCACGTGGGCCCGGCCCACACCGCGAACGACGTGATCGCGTGGGTGCCGGAGCGCGGCGTGCTGTTCACCGGTGACGTGGTGTGGTCGGGCGTGACCCCGTACCTCCTGATGGGCTCGGTCACCGGCTCGCTGCGGGCCCTGGAACGGATGCGCGCGCTGGGCGCCGGCGTGGTCGTCCCGGGTCACGGTCCGGTCGGCGGGCCCGAGCTGATCGACGCGACGGAGGCGTACGTCCGCCGGCTCCAGGACCTTGCGCGGGACGGGCTGCGGCGCGGCCTGAGCCCGCTGGAGGCGGCCCGGGAGGCGGACCTCGGCGCGTTCGCCGGGCTCCTGGACTCCGAGCGCCTGGTCGGAAACCTGCACCGCGCGTACGCCGAACTGGAGGGGCTCGCGCCGGGTGCCCGTATCGACGTCGGGGCGTCCTTCAAGGAGATGGTCGCCTTCCACGGGGCGCTGCCCTGCTGCCACGCCTGACCGAGAGGAGTCCTCGATGGAGACGATTCTGCTGGACCGCGAGACGCAAGGGGCACTGCCGTCGCACCTGGAGTTCCACGGCGTGCCGTGCCGGATCCCGCTGCTGCTCGCCGGGGAGCTGGACGACGACGGGAGCGAGCCGCACATCTGCCGGGGCATCGACTGAACGCGCGCCCGGCACATGGCCGAGGGGCCCCTGTTGCGGGGGCCCCTCGGCCATGTGCCGGACATCCAGGAGCAGATCCCGATCAGGCCGCCGGGCTGTCGCGGTGGATGACCCGGGAGCGGGTGAACAGCCGGCCGTCCCGGCGCACGAGGACGTCGTCGACGGTGAACGTCGGCTGGAAGGACACCTTCCCCTCCCGGGAGGTCTGGGTGACCAGCGTGTAGTACGAGACCCGCACCGTGTCCTCGTCCTGCGGGTCGGCCTCTATGAGCAGGTGACCGAACCAGTGCCGGACGGCGATGTCCTTGTAGCGGGGCAGATTGGCGCGCATCCCGGCGAGCATCTCCTCGCGCCCGCTCTGGCGCTGCCCGCCCGCGTGGACGACCTCCCCGTCCTCGGTGAACGTGTCGGCGAAGCCCTCGATGTCCAGGGCGTCGACCCGTCGCATCTGCTGGGCGTAGAACGTCTGCACCTCGGCGTACAGGTCACCCGTGACCTGCTGACGGAGGGTCCCGACGGACTGAGACATGGCGAACTCCCTTCGCGGCGGCCCTCACGGCCGCCCGTCGTCACCACCAGCCTGCCGGGCGCGGCTGCAGCGGCACTGGAGGAGCGCTCGCGGTGCCGGTCCGGCGCCCCTGGCCCTGACGGGGAGTGCGATGGCAGGATCGCCCGCATGTCCCAGGCCCTCCCCCGTATCCGCAGGCGGCACGTCCTCGAAGGCTCGGCCGTCGTCGTCGTGGTCGTCGGGCTGCTCCTGTGGTGGCTGCTGCCGCTGCACGCGGCGGCGCCGACCGGCAGCGTCACCATCAGCACGGGCCAGCGGACCGGGGTGTACGAGCTCTACGGCAAGCTCCTGCGGACCGCGCTCGGCCACGACCTGCCGGACCTCGACGTACGCCTGACCAACAGCGAGGGGTCCCAGGAGAACGTCGAGCGGGTCGCCACCGGCAAGGCCGACTTCACCATCGCGGCCGCCGACGCCGTCGAGAAGTACCAGCTGGACGGCGGCGCGGGCGCGGACCGGCTGCGCGGCTGCGCCCGCCTCTACGACGACTACGTGCAGCTGGTCGTGCCCCGCTCGTCGTCGATCCGGTCGGTCGCTGACCTGCGGCACCACCGGGTCGCCGTGGGCGGTCCGGGGTCCGGGGTCCGGCTCATCGCCGAGCGCGTGGCCAAGGCCGCCGGGCTCGACCTGGAGAAGGACCTGACGCCCGTCGCCACGGGCATCGACGACATGCCGCGGGCGCTGAAGCGCGGGGACATCGACGCGTTCTTCTGGTCGGGCGGCCTGCCGACGGACCATGTGCGCGAGCTGTCGCAGAGCTACCCGATCCGGCTCGTGGAGCTGGGCAACCTGGTGGACGCGCTGCACCGGCAGGGCGGGGCGTCCCGTTACTACCGGGCCGCCGTGATGCCCGCGGACGCGTACCCGGACGCCCAGGAGGGCGTGGCCGTCCCCACCCTCGCCGTGGCGAACCTGCTGGTCACGACGGACCGCGCCGACCCCAGGCTGACCGAGGCGGTGACGCGCACGGTGATCGACAGCCGCGACCACATCGGCACCAAGGTGCACGCGGCCCAGCTCGTGGACCTGCGCACCGCGCTCTACACGGACCCTCTGCCCCTCCACGAGGGCGCCCGGCGCTACTACCGCTCGGTCAAGCCCTAGGCTCCGCCGGCCCGTCAGATCGGGTTGAGGCGGGCCTTGAGCAGGCAGAACTCGTTGCCCTCGGGGTCGGCGAGCACGTGCCACTGCTCGTCGCCGGTCTGGCCGATGTCGGCCGGGCGCGCCCCGAGCTTCAGGAGGCGTTCGAGCTCGGCGTCCTGGTCGCGGTCGGTGGCGTTGACGTCGATGTGCAGCCGGGACTTCCCCGGCTCCGGCTCGTCGCGGCGGCTGAGGATGATCGTCGGCTGCGAGCCGCCGAACCCGTCGCGCGCCCCGATCTCGATGCAGTCGTCGCCTTCGCGGTCGAGCACGACGAAGTCCAGGACCTCGCACCAGAACCGTGCAAGCACCTCGGGTTCCCGGCAACCGAGCACGAGTTCACTGATACGACATGCCACGGGCAGCCTGCTTTCGTCGGGGGCTCCGGCGCCCCTCGGAGGGCACCCGCAGGCGACCGTACCGGTCAAGTCACGCCGGCGCGACGGGTTTTAGGGGCGGTCCAGAACGGCTTGGGCACCGCAGGGGAACGCGCTCAGCCCTCCCGGTGCGTCCGCGGCACCGCGACCGTCACGCGCAGCCCGTGCGGTTCGTGCGGGGCGTACGCGATGGTGCCGCCGCCGGCCGCGAGCAGTACCCGTGAGATGGACAGGCCGAGGCCCGAGCCCTTGACGTTCTGGTGGCCGGCGCTGCGCCAGAACCGGTCGCCGATCCGGGCGAGTTCGTCCTCGCGCAGGCCCGGCCCCCGGTCCGCGACGACGATCTCGGTGGACTCGCCGTTGCGGGCGACGGACACCGTGACCTCCTCGCCGGCGGGGGTGAACTTCAGGGCGTTGTCGATCACCGCGTCGAGCGCGCTGGACAGGGCCACGGGGTCCGCCCAGCCGGTGACCGCGGGGCAGTTCTCGGCCAGCCGTACGCCCTTCTCGTCGGCGACGGGCCGCCAGGCGCCCACGCGTTCGCTCACCAGCTCGCCGATGTCCGTGAGCCGCAGGTCCGCCTCGGTGTGCTCGGCGAGGGCCAGGTCGAGCAGGTCGTCGAGGACCTGGGCGAGCCGCTTGCCCTCGGTGCGCACGGAGGCGATCTCCTCGTTCCCCTCGGGCAGTTCGAAGGCGAGGAGCTCGATGCGCAGGAGCAGGGCGGCGAGCGGGTTGCGCAGCTGGTGGGAGGCGTCGGCGACGAAGGCGCGCTGCTGCTCCAGGACGTCCTCGACGTTGTCGGCCATCTCGTTGAACGACCGGGCCAGGCGCCGGAGTTCCGGCGGTCCGCCGGCAGAGGCGACGCGGGACTTGAGGCGTCCGGTCGCGATGTCGTGGGTGGTCGCGTCGAGGACCCGTACGGGCTTCAGGACCCATCCGGTCAGGCGCAGCGCGGCGCCGACGGCGAGCAGCATCGCGGCGAACTCGCCCGTCCCGATGAACAGCCAGCCCCGGAGCGTGCGGGAGCGCATCGCGCCGGTGGGTGACTCAGTGACGACGACCGCGACGACGTCACCGTCGCTGATGACGGGCGACGCGACGACGAGCCGGCCGCCGCGCTGCCAGGGCCACACCTGGTGCGGGTCGTGGCTGCCGCGCGAGAACAGCGCCTCGGCGAATGCGTCGCGCACGGCGCCGCGAGCGGGCAGCCGCCAGTCGCCCGGGGCGTGCGCCATGGGTTCGCTGCCGCGGTAGAAGACGCCCGCGCGGATCCCGTACACCTCGTAGTAGCGGGTGAGTTCGGTCTGGAGGGTCTGCTGGCGTTCGTCCGTGACGCGTACGCGGGAGCCGGTCGTGCGCTTGGTGACGAACTGGGCGAGGGCGGCGAAACGGGCGGTGTCGTCGATGCGGTCGACGACGACCTTCTGCTGCTCGGCGGCGGCCACGCTCGCGGCGAGCGGGAAGCCGAGCGCGAGCAGCACGCCCGCCATCAGGACGATGAGCAGCGGGAGGAGCCGGGCGCGCACCCGCGGCCTCTAGGCGGCCGGCGCGACGAGCCGGTACCCGACGCCGCGCACGGTCTCGATGAGGGCCGGCATCCGCAGCTTGGAGCGCAGCGACGCGACGTGCACCTCCAGGGTGCGGCCCGTGCCCTCCCAACTGGTGCGCCAGACCTCGCTGATGATCTGTTCCCGGCGGAACACGACGCCGGGCCGCTGGGCGAGGAGCGCGAGGAGGTCGAACTCCTTGCGGGTCAGCTGGACGACGGAACCGTCCACGCTGACCTGGCGGGTGGGCAGTTCGATGCGCACGGCCCCGAGCCGCAGCCCGTCCTCGGCCGGCGCGGCGAGCTCCTCCGGCAGACTGCGCCGGCTCACCGCGTGGATACGGGCGAGCAGTTCACCGGTGTCGTACGGCTTCACGACGTAGTCGTCGGCGCCGAGGTTGAGGCCGTGGATGCGGGACCGTACGTCGGAGCGGGCGGTCACCATGATGACGGGGGTCGCGGTGCGCTTGCGGATCTTGCCGCACACCTCGTAGCCGTCCTGGTCGGGCAGGCCGAGGTCGAGGAGTACGACTCCGAAGGCGTCGGGTTCGGGGACCAGGGCCCGGAGCGCTTCCTCGCCGCTGCGCGCGTGCGCCACGATGAAGCCGTGCCGGGCGAGAACCGCCGACAGAGCTGCGGCGACATGGTCGTCGTCCTCGACGAGCAGCAGTCTCATCAGGGCCCCCTTCGGCTCGTCGGTGGAGTGGCCGCGGCCCGCCGTCGGGACGCTGCCGTGCACGCGCGCGTGAAGCGCACCAGGGCATCCACTCCGATACGTAAGGACGCCGTCAAGAGCGTTCCGGTTACGGAAGCCTTCCGTTATCCAGCCGGTACGCGGACGGCCATCCCCTTCACCCATAGTGTCCGTCCGCAGCCGGATCGTTATGCTCAATTTCCGCTCAGATGTAATGACGTTGGTCGTACGACGTCACTACTGTCCTCCGCAACCGAGGAGGATGGAGCAAGACCCCGATGAGCGATGTATCGGTGACCAAGGACGCCATTCCCGCGGCCGACGAGCTGGTCGTACTGAACCAAGTCAACAAGCACTTCGGCGCGCTGCACGTGCTCCAGGACATCGACCTGACCATCGCGCGCGGTGAGGTCGTCGTCGTCATCGGGCCTTCCGGCTCCGGCAAGTCGACGCTGTGCCGCACGATCAACCGCCTGGAGACCGTCGACACGGGCGCGATCACGATCGACGGCAAGCCGCTGCCGCAGGAGGGCCGGGAGCTCGCCCGCCTCCGCGCGGACGTGGGCATGGTCTTCCAGTCCTTCAACCTCTTCGCGCACAAGACCGTGCTCGAGAATGTGATGCTGGGTCAGATCAAGGTCCGCAAGGCCGACAAGAAGGTGGCCGAGGAGAAGGCGCGCGCCCTCCTCGACCGGGTGGGCGTCGGCACGCAGGCGGACAAGTACCCCGCGCAGCTCTCGGGCGGGCAGCAGCAGCGCGTCGCGATCGCGCGGGCGCTGGCGATGGACCCGAAGGTCATGCTCTTCGACGAGCCGACCTCGGCTCTTGACCCGGAGATGATCAACGAGGTCCTCGAGGTCATGCAGCAGCTCGCCCGCGACGGCATGACCATGATCGTGGTGACCCACGAGATGGGCTTCGCGCGCTCGGCGGCCAACCGCGTGGTCTTCATGGCGGACGGACGGATCGTCGAAGAGGCCACCCCCGACCAGTTCTTCAGCAACCCGCGCAGCGACCGGGCCAAGGACTTCCTGTCGAAGATCCTGCACCACTGACTCCGACCCGGGACGCGCACACCGGCGTCCGACTTTTTTCACGGCCGAAAACCGCCGAAACGAAGGATGTTCACATGAAGCTCCGTAAGTCCGCCGCGGCCGCCGCCGTCGTCGCCGCGCTCGCCCTGACCGCCACCGCCTGCGGCGGCCAGTCCGGCAACGCCGGTGACAAGCCCGCCGGTGCCGCCGGCGGCAAGGACCAGCCGAAGCTGCCGGAATACACGGTCGCCTCGGGTGTGAAGCTGGACTCCGCGACGCTGAAGCGGGCGCAGAAGGCCGGCAAGATCGTCATCGGCGCCAAGAACGACCAGCCGTTCCTCGGTTTCCAGGACACCGACGGCAAGCGCTCGGGCTTCGACATCGAGATCGCCAAGATGGTCGCCGCCGACCTCGGCTTCAAGCCCGACCAGATCGAGTTCAAGACGGTGGACTCGAACGTCCGTGAGACGACGATCTCGAAGGGCGAGGTCGACCTCTACGTCGGCACGTACACGATCAACGACGAGCGCAAGAAGCAGGTCGGCTTCGCCGGTCCGTACTTCATGGCCGGCGCCGACCTCCTCGTCCGCAGCGACGAGAAGGGCATCACTGGCCCCGACTCCCTCAAGGGCAAGACGGTCTGCTCCATCAAGGGCTCGACCCCGCTCCAGGAGATCAAGAAGCCCAAGTACGGCGCCAAGACCGTCGAGCTGTCCAAGTACTCCGAGTGCGTGCAGCAGCTCCTCAACAACGAGGTCGACGCCGTCACGACCGACGACGCCATCCTCAAGGGCTACGCGGCGCAGCGTCCGACCAAGCTCAAGGTCGTCGGCAAGCCGTTCACCAAGGAGCCGTACGGCATCGGCATGAACAAGGACGACAAGGCCCTACGCGACGCGGTCGACAACGCCATCGAGGCGCACGAGAAGAACGGCGACTACAAGAAGGCGTACGACGCGACGCTCGGCCTGTCCAAGTCCGCGTACACCGCGCCGCCGGCTGTCGAGCGCTACTGACGCGCCGGGTGGTGTCCGGCCCCGATCGGGCGGACACCACCCCTGCGGTGCAAGCCCCGGCTCCGCACCGCCCGATCCTCCGTCGTGAGCCGCCCGCCACGGGCGCACCCGCACTGGGCGCCCGTGGCGCGGCCCGCGCCGCCTGTCCGCCGCCGCTTGTCCGCCGCCGCCCACGAGGACATCCCCGTGAACGTATTGCTCGACCATCTCGCGGAATTCCGCGAGGGGTTCATAGGCACCGTCCTGCTGACCCTGGCCAGCGGGCTCCTCGCGATGGTCCTGGGTGTCATCATCGCCGGGTTCCGTGTCTCTCCCGTGCCCCCGCTGCGCTTCTTCGGCACCGCCTGGGTCACGCTCTTCAGGAACACCCCGCTGACCCTGCTCTTCCTTGTGGCGTGGTTCGTCATCCCGGTCGTCTTCATGCCGGGTCTGAGCCCGTGGGCCAAGGCGCTCATGGCGCTCGGCTGCTACACGTCGGCGTTCGTGTGCGAGGCCGTCAGGTCCGGCATCAGTACGGTGCCGCTGGGACAGGCCGAGGCCGCGCGGTCGATCGGCATGACGTTCTTCCAGACCCTGCGCATGATCGTCCTGCCGCAGGCTACCCGGACCGTTCTGCCGCCGCTGAGCTCGATCTTCATCGCGCTGACGAAGAACTCCGCGATCGCGGGCGCGTTCAGCGTCACCGAGCTGTTCGGCGTGCAGAAGCTGCTCAGCGACCAGGGCTTCGCCATCGCCTGGATCTTCCTCTGGGTGGCGCTCGGCTACCTGGTCATCACCTTCACCATCAGCGGTCTCTTCCGGCTGCTCGAGCGGCGCATGGGGGTCGCACGATGAGTTCGAGCGTCCTGTACGACGCGCCGGGTCCCAAGGCCCGTACGCGCAACCGCATCTACACCGTCCTCGGCGCCCTCGCCGTGCTCGGCCTGATCGCGTTCACCCTGTACCGGATGAACGTCAAGGGCCAGCTGGAGCCCGAGGTCTGGAACATCTTCAACAACGCCGGTGTGCGGAGCAGCATCCGCGACGGTGTGCTCACCACCCTGAAGGTGTTCGCCGTCGCCGGCGTGCTCTCCCTGGTGCTCGGCGTGCTCCTCGCCGTCGCGCGCCTCTCGGACCACAAGGCCGTCAGCCGTGTCACCGCGGGCTTCATCGAACTGTTCCGCGCGATCCCGCTGCTGATCACGATCTACGCCCTGTGGGTGCTGTTCCTGACCTACAAGGACAGCCTCGGCGTCATCGGCGACAACACCGCCTTCTGGGCGCTCGTCATCGGTCTGACCGTCTACAACGGCTGCGTCCAGGCCGAGGTGATCCGGGCGGGCGTCAACGCTGTGCCGCGCGGACAGGTCGAGGCCGCGTACGCCCTTGGACTGCGCAAGTCGCAGGTCATGACGATGCTGCTGCTGCCGCAGGCCGTGCGCTCGATGCTGCCGACGATGATCAGCCAGCTCGTGGTGACCCTCAAGGACACCTCGCTCGGCTACATCATCACGTACAACGAGCTGCTGTTCGCCGCCCGCACCATGGCCAGCAACATCATCGTCAACGGCGAGAACCCGATCACCGCGGTCGTCATCGTCGTCGGTGCCATCTACGTGGCGATGTGTCTGGCGCTGGCCGGACTGGCCACCTGGATCGAGAAGCGCGGCCGGCGTGCGAAGACCGGTATCGCCGTGGCATCCGCCAGCGCGACCGACGCGGAGCCGGCCGTCGCGGAGGCGACCGCCGACTGAGCCGGAACTGCGCCGCCGGGCGCAGAAACTGACGAGATGTGAGCCGACGGAGGCAGTGGCATGATCGCCACTGCCTCCGTCACTTGACGCAAGCACCCGCAATGGGTTGCATACGTTCTGTGATCGCGCACCCCGCTCCAACTGCCCTTTCCTGTACGACTCCCACAGCACTCACCTGGGCAGGAGGAGCCGCGCCGTGGATCCGGTGATCGTCGTCGGCGCCGGCCCCGTCGGGCTCACGCTCTCCCTCTCACTCGCCCGTCAGGGCGTGCCTTCCGTGGTCCTGGACGAGGGCCCCGGCAAGGACGAACAACGCCCCGCCCGCACGGTGGTCCTCCGCGAGGACACCGCCGCCCTCGTCGAGCGGCTCGCCGGTACGACGTTCGACGCGACGGGCACCCGCTGGACCGGCTGGCGCTCGCTGCGCCGGAAACAGGTGATGCGGGAGCTCACCTTCGGTGAACAGCTGCCGTCGCCGCTGCACGTGGCCCAGCACGAGGTGACGGGCGCGCTGCGCAAGGCCGTCGCCGGCGAGCGCCTGATCAAACTCGCCGTGAACAGCCGCCTCGACGCGGTCGAGCAGGAGGCCGCAGGGCTGACCGCGCACACCCGAGGCCCGCAGGGCACCTGGTGGCGCGGCAGCTTCCTGGTGGGCTGCGACGGTCCGCGTTCCACGGTCCGCAAACTCCTCGACATCCGCTTCCCCGGCCGCACCGCCGTCGAACGGCACGCCGTCGCCGCGCTGCGCACGGAACTCCCTTGGCCCGGCGAGGCGTTGCTCCATCGGAGCCTGCCCTGGCGGACCTCCGGCGCCTCGGGCGGCGAGGTAGTTGGCCGTCCCCTCGCCGGCGGTGTCTGGCGCCTCGACTGGCTGCTGCCGCCCCGCAGCGAGCTGGTCACACCCGACATCCTGGTGACCCGCGTCCGGGAGACGCTGGCCGGCTGGTCCGGCGGCGCCACCCCGCCGTACGAGCTGCTCGACACGGGCGTCCACACGGTGCACCACCGCCTGGCCCGGCGCTGGCGCGTCGGCCGGGTCTTCCTCGCCGGAGACGCGGCGCACCTGCTCGGCGCGCTCGGCACGCAGGGGCTCGACGAGGGGCTTCGCGACGCGGACAACCTCGCCTGGAAGCTCGCCGCCGCCTGGCACGAGGGCCCGCGCGAGGCGCTCCTCGACAGCTATCAGGCCGAGCGCCGGGCGGTCGTCGCCGGCCGGCTGCGCGCCGCCGACCAGGCGCTGCCGATACTGCGCGGCGGCGGTGGGCTGCGGTCGTACGTGGCGGGTTCGGCTCGCGGCCATGACGCGCTGCTCACGGACGGTCATCTGGGGCAGGGAGCCCTTGGCGCGCCGGGCTCGTACGCCGACTCGCCCCTCGCGCCGGAACCCGTCGAGTCGGAGGTCGCCGTGGGCACACCTCCGGGCGCGCCCGTCGAGGACGTCCGGGTCACGGCCCCCGACGGGTCCTTCGTCCAGCTACGCGAACGGCTCGGCCTCGGACACCTGCTCGTCGTCCTCATCGCTCCCGGTACGGGGGTGTGGGAGCGGCGGCACTGGGTCGGGGCAGGCGTCATGCCCCGACTCGCGGCGGCGGTGACGGCGCTGCCGCACGAGGCGGAACTCCTTGTCGCGGAGAGCTACCCGGGCGCCCCGGCCCACTCCGTCCTCCTCATCCGCCCGGACGGCCACCTGGTCACGGCCTTCAGCGGAGTACGCCCCGACGACCTACGCGCCGCCGCGGAGACCGCGCTGGGCGGCCCCGCGGAAAACGACGCGAAGACCGGAACCGCGACGACATCACATTGACCCGGCCGCACCCGGCCCACTCCAGGCTCCCCGTCCGAACCGGACGAGGAGCCTGGTCACGGCCCTCGCGGAGTCCGGCCCGACGAGCTGCGCCCCGCCTCCGAGACCGCACTCGGGGGCCCCGCAGAGAACGACGCGAAGACCGGAACCGCGACGACATCACATTGACCCGGCCGCACCCGGCCCACTCCAGGCTCCCCGTCCGAACCGGACGAGGAGCCTGG